>NZ_JAOWIB010000106.1:170681-521006 GCF_030332325.1 Citrobacter sp. Cs237
GTCTTCGTGCCCGGCAGACTGCCCGGCGAGCGGTTGTCCTGGTGGTAGGTTCTTCCCATGATGATGGGCTGGTCCGGGTCACCGTTCAGGAAGTCCACAATAACCTCTTGGCCCACGCGCGGAATGGCGAGGTTGCCGAACCCTGTTCCCGCCCATGCCTGCGACACCCGCACCCAGCACGAGCTGTCCTCGTTTCCCGGACAGTAACGGTCCCAGTGAAAGCGTACCCGCACCCGGCCATGTTCATCGCAGAAGATTTCCTCCCCGGCCGGGCCGGTGACGATGGCGCTCTGGGGGCCGTCCACGGAGGGCTTCGGCAGGGGAGGGACACGCCATGTTCTGTCGGCAGGGATAGCCTCAAAGTGGTTATCCAGCGTGGTGCCTTCGCCTTGGCTGCCGTGCAGCGCCTGAGGCTGATTGCCGGTCAGCATACAGCTCACCACCTGCCACTCCCGGTTCAGCGTCTCTGAAGGATGTTCCGTCAGCGTGAAGCGTTTCCCCGGCCACAGTTTCGGCGAGTTGCTGATACAAGTCGCAGTCTCCGTATCGTGCCGCCAGCCCTCAATCTGGTAGCGGGCAAAGTTCTGTCCGTGCGATTCGTCCTTGAAGCGGCCCGGATAATCGAAGATTTCATACTGCGTGAGCTGGCCGTTCAGGTTCTCGGCCGCACGGTTGTAGTAGCCCGGCCAGCCGGGTGTTTTGAAGGTGTAGTCCTGGGTTTCGACGGAGGAAGGACCGGTGCGCGCCCGGTAACGAAAGCTGCTGATGCATTCCGTGGCGACTTCCGTACTGGTGTTCGGGTTGAAAGGTATTTCCCCCAGAGAGGATACCCCGGCCACATCATCACACAGTACCAGCTTCTGCTCCGGCCCTTCCGGGGCGTTCCAGTCAAAGTAAAAGATACCCTCTTCCGACCACAGGCGGGTCAGAAAGGCGAGGTCGGTTTCGCCGTACTGAACGCAGAACTCACGCGCCGGATGTGATTCATAAAACACCGGGGTCCACTCCGTCACACCATTTTCATTCAATAAGGTGGAGGAGATGGCCTGGATATCCTGTTGCTGGAAGATACGGAAGTTCTGCCGCAGGCCACAGCGCCAGAGGGGAGGGACGATGACCAGGTGATAACGCATCTGCCAATGGTTGTTTTCCCCCAGGGTGACCTCATTGATGATGCCGCTGACATAACGCTGGGCCAGCATGCCCTGCCAGATGGTCAGTACGGCGTTTTTTTCCAGAAAATCGGTTGCCACGAGGTCAGGAAGACCGCTGGCGATATCCACTTCCAGAACAAAGGGAGTGGAATGGCACTGGTAAAGGCTGAAGCCCACCACTGCTGTGGCTGTCGCCATCAGCCCGTCCACTTCCAGCGTAAAGCGCAGTCCTTTTGATGACATATAACCTCCCTGATATCTCAGCCAATATTAACTGTGCCAGTACCAATAATCAGGCCACCGCAGTCAATGGCATCACCGGTTCTGGCGGCAGGCAGGCCGTCAATAAATACGGTGCCTGAACCACTGGCTATTTTTCGTGGATGAGGAGGATGTTTGGGTTTGTCGTGAGGCGTCAGCGGATCACCCATACGGGCAGCGGGGAGTCCGTCGATAAATACCGTGGGGGAACCTGCTGTAATAACGGTTTCGTGATAACCATCATGCTGAGTTCCCTTATCTGATAGTTTAGCGGCTGGCGGCATAATGTTTTCCGGTGATTTTATTAACTGGTGATAATTAGTTTTCATTTCAGTCGAAAGGAATATAGGTTTAATACTGATATGAAGCCTGTTTATAGGTTTTTTATCAAGTTGTTGATATAAAAATTAATCTGTATGAGTGATGTTAAGTAACCGGAACAAACCTCCCATTAATAAGCGAGAAAACGGGAGCATAAAATCCCATAAACTCCTCGCCATCTTTATCAGTATATTTATAAGTTAATGGGGAGTAGGTGGGCTCTGATTTATTATAGAACTGCACCATACGTCCTTTGTTCATGATTCGCACATCATAATCTTCCCATCGAATGGGGAGTATCCAGGCTTTTCCACCTTCGAGCTTATCTTTAGTATATTGTGATAATAGTATTTCATCTTCGCTGTCGCCGGTTGTCGCAGACCAGGCTTTCAGCGCTGTCTTGTCATAGGCCTTCAGGCGGTTTCGATCCCGGCTGTTGATAATTTCCGCCATCTTGCTGTAGGCTGCCCGCAATTTTTGCATCTGCTCGCTGCTGCCAGTAAAAGGTTCAGCTTTTACCCATGCCCAGTCCGGAATACCGCTTACCGTTACTTTCTGTGTAAACCGGTAGAGTTCCATCCCCTGTGGAAAATAGGTGCTATCAAAATAATCGGGATCGATATGCCCGGAGGTGACCTGCTCCGCCAGAATTCTGGTTCGGGTGACGGGATGTGAACTGTCAGGCTGTGCTTCAGGTAAACCCTGTGGACTGATGGACACTTTTATTGATGAAAGCGTCTGTTTTTCCTCTCCGTTAAACCGCACCAGCTCCAGACTGCAAGCGGATTGTGGAGCAAAGTGCCCCCTTTCTTCCGGGGAGAGGGGCTTATCAGAAAACCAGCCCAGCGCGCCAATCTCCAGGCTGATTTCATTTTCGCCGTTTTCCATCAGCATTAAGGCGTTGGTGCTGGAAATTCCGCCGCCACGTCCGCGCCAGGCGGAATCACGGTTGCTGAATCCGGTAACGCCATTAGTCTTAATGGCGCAGTAAGCCTGCTGGATATTAAACAGGCTACGCAGTTTCTGCGGCTGACTACCGGCGAAGACTGTTAATGACATAATACCTCCTGTTAATATGATTGCCGGAATGATATATTTCATTTTCATGTTTCTTCCTCAGTTTTGTGGAATTCCGTTATATCCAGTTTTATCTTCATCGTTTTTATTCCAGTTCGGGTTGGAACCCATCGCCCACGGTTCAAAATAGACAGGAGGAGTAATCACAGGATGAGAGATAACACGTTCTTTACCATATAAATTAATACGTAAAGGCGAGTCTTCAGTTTTTAAAGGGGAAGATAATTGCCACTCTTCTTCAATGTTATTATTTTTTTTAGATAGCAGTTTGCTTTCCTTTTTGTTACCTACTTTATATCCTACATCAGCAGTAAATTTAAACGTTCCCTTAATTCCGTCATGATACAGAACCAGATCCATACCATTATCATGTTCGTCCAGAGCAAAACCTGCCGTTGCACCGATAGTACCTTCCGCCTCTGCTTTTAGCTCCACCACAAAAACTTCGGCTTCAAAGGTGGCACTTACCACACCTTTTACACCTAAATATAACTGATTTTCCTTAAGAACTTTGAATGTCCATTTATCATCTTTTTTGCTGTATGCTGCCCCGATATTTAAATTAACTCCAGGAGCTACTTCTATATAACACTCTACACTGGTGCCGTGTTTTTTGAGATAGGCTCGGCATCGCCCAACTAAACTATCGATTTTACAATAGGCGCAGATAAACTGAATAATATCAAATTTTAGCTTTGCTTCCAGAAAGGGCTTCCCATACAATCCAAAATAATGGCATGGGCCTTCTTTTACATCGGTATACTGGTAAGCATAAGACACGCCGATTTTTAGCGGTTCTGCATTAAATGAAAATACAGAGTATTCTCGCGTCTTGTTTCTGCTTTCTGGATCAGGGGCAAAATAGGTATTAAGATTATCAACTAACCGATCGGCCCTGTTTAATTGCTCAAGTGCTTTGGTTTTGCGCAGTTTTTTGATTTCTTCCGCATACTTATGTGAATATTCCACATTGCAAATTTTTAATCCGAAATCTACATTCAGCGCACTTTTGTTCATGAACTCAAACTGATCTGTTTTATATGTCCATCCGTCACGTAATTTATTTTTATTTTTGGGCTGAGTATTATCCATGGCTTGCCGGGATTTTATCTGCTCATCACGCCGTTCTTTGATCGTTCGTTCTCTTTTCGATGAAATAAGATCGTAGCTTAATCCGACAGTAAAACGTATTTCTATGGTAGGGTAGACATCAATTTCAACATACCTTCCGCATTCGTAGCATCCATTTGCCACAACCGTATAATGAGCCGGTTCATCAAAAACGTCTCCTGGCTGAGTAATTGAGCTGAGATATTCCCATGGGCTGCCGAATGCCTCTAATATACTTAACCCATTTTTTTCACCACCGTGGTAAAGTTTTACTTTATTTGGCTTTCCATCAGAGGTTAATGAGTGAGACGTTCCATCCTTATGCTCTTCCAGCCACGCCTCCGGGCACCCGCTTTTATCGCATTTACTCTTAATAGTTATGGTTCCATCACATCCTTCGCCTTCATCCAGCAGGTCAAAGTGGACTGCGCCCTCTCTGGACCAGACATGATGTTCTTTATTTTCAGGAAAATCAGTAATCACATCCATCAGGCATGGATCAGGAATACCGCATTCCACGCAGGCGTTGCCGGCAGTCGATGATGGTTTTGACATAATATTTCCTTACTGAGGGATAAATCCCAGTTCCTGTAGAAGCAATGATTCAACCTGACGATGTATTGCCGTTTCATTATTATTTAATATATTAATCCACTTATCTGGAATATCTGCATTATCATAAATTTCATTTTCCAGAAGTAAATATATTAAGCCTCTGATAGATCTATCGTCAGTTATATTTAGTGACTGACAGAAATAGAAATAATTCTCAGCACAATGACAGATTTGATCCAACTTCTCAGGAGGTAATGAGGATTTTTTTATATAATAATTGTGTATATATAATTCTAGTGTTTTTATATAATTTTTTTGTGCCTGTCTGTTCAGCAGGTCATATTGTCGCTGGGTGAAGGTCAGTATCGCATTGTTTTTACCCGTAATATTTCTTTTTCCTGATTGACGGAGTTTAAAAAAATCCTCTTCCCGCCTTTCTTCTGGATATTGTGTAATTATTTTGCTGACAGGTTCAATGAATTTGTAGAGTTCAAAAGGCGTCATTACATTAACCAGTGCCCAGATATTACGGGGGTCATAAAACCGAAATAACACTGGCTTACTCTGTTCTGGTATGCTTGCCCACAGATAACGACGGAAATGTTGTACTAACAAATGAATTTTGTTATATGAATAAAAATATATCCCCCAGGGCGTTTCTTTTGTATCCAGCCAACTGGCTACTTTCGGTGTGACCTCCAGCAAGTAAGGTAATATCGCGGCCAGGTCTGACTGGACTGGCGGCGGAAACAGGCAACAGTGTGGCGGATTATTTTGCTGCAAAAAATCCAGCAAATCTTCTTCCACTGCGCCATCTACAATAGCATATTGTACAGGAATAATTTCCATTAGTTTGAATCTTCCTTCGGGCAATGTGAAACAAATACGGTACCATTTCCCGCCGCGGCCTTAAGAATCATTGGGCGCATTGGCAGGATAACTTCGCCCGGGGTTCCGCCACCGTTAAGATTAATTTTCGTTCCCATGACATCCACACCTCCCGCATGTATCACTACAAACGAACTGCCCACCCGCAGGCTGATTTTGCTGTCGCTCTGCAAAACAATATCACCCTGTACGCTGATACCCAGCGCACCGCTTATTTTCTGTGCCAGGTCGCCTTTGACTTCCAGACCATAATTACCCTCAACCAGAGTGATATGATCCTTTGTTGTTTTATGATCCTGTTTCCCTTCTACAGTAACCTTTCTGTCATTCGCCACGACCAGTGATTCATCATGACCAATACTGACAGTGCGGTCATAATTAACCCGTACATCCTTACTATTCAGTACTTTCACCTGCATATTTTTCTGCGCATGCAAAAAAATTTCTTCATTGTTTGTTGCATCGTCGAAGCGCAGTTCGTTAAAACCACTGCCTTTATAGGTTTTCGAGCGGATGGTCATCTGTGTCTTCGTGCCCGGCAGACTGCCCGGCGAGCGGTTGTCCTGGTGGTAGGTTCTTCCCATGATGATGGGCTGGTCCGGGTCGCCGTTCAGGAAGTCCACAATAACCTCCTGGCCCACGCGCGGAATGGCGAGGTTGCCAAATCCCGTACCCGCCCATGCCTGCGACACCCGTACCCAGCACGAGCTGTCCTCATTCCCCGGACAGTAACGGTCCCAGTGAAAGCGTACCCGCACTCGTCCATGTTCATCGCAGAAGATTTCCTCCCCGGCCGGGCCGGTGACGATGGCGCTCTGGGGGCCGTCTACGGAGGGCTTCGGCAGGGGAGGAACACGCCATGTTCTGTCGGCAGGGATAACCTCGAAACGATTGCTGAGAGTGGTTCCTGTTCCCTGACTGCCGTGCAGTGCCTGCGGCTGGTCTCCTGCCAGTACGCTACTCACAATCTGCCACTCTCTGTTCAGCGATACTGATGGATGTCCTGTCAGTGTAAAGCGCTTCCCTGGCCACATTTTTGGTGAGTTACTGTAACCTGTTGCTGTCTCTGCATTATGTCTCCGGCCCTCAATCTGGTAGCGGGCAAAGTTCTGTCCGTGGGATTCGTCCTTGAAACGTCCCGGATAATCGAAGATTTCATACTGTGTGAGCTGGCCGTTCAGATTCTCTCCGGCACGGCTGTAATAGCCAGGCCAGGCGGGCATTTTGAAGGTGTAATCCTGAATTTCGACGGATGAAGGCCGTATCTGCGCATGATACCTGAACTGGCTGATATGCTCGGTGGATGCCTCTGCCGTTGTATTCGGATTAAATGGCATGCCTCCCAATGACGACACTCCCGCCACATCATCACACAGTACCAGCTTTTGCTCCGGCCCTTGCGGGGCGTTCCAGTCAAAGTAAAAGATACCTTCCTCTGACCACAGGCGGGTCAGGAAGGCGAGGTCGGTTTCGCCGTACTGAACGCAGAACTCGCGCGCCGGATGTGATTCATAAAAAACCGGGGTCCACTCAGTGATGCCATTTTCAGTGAGCAGGGTGGAGGAGATGGCCTTGATATCCTGCTGCTGGAAGATACGGAAGTTCTGGCGTAAACCGCTTCTCCAGAGTGGTGGTGAGATAATTATATGGTACCCCATCTGCCAGTGATTGTTTTCACTGAGGGTTACGGCAGAAACAATACCGCTGATATAGCGTTGTGGCTCCATTCCCTGCCAGATTGTCAGCACCGCTTTTTTTTCAAGAAAATCGATTGCTGTCAGATCAGAAAGACCGCTGGCAATATCCACTTTTAGCTGGAAAGGTTTTGAGTAATGTTGAGTTAGTCGAAAACTGACCACCGCGGTGGTCATTTCCGGCAGTCCGTCCACTGCCAGAGTGAAACGTAGTCCTTTTATCGGCATATTACCTCCCTGATGGTGACAGGAAAAATGACTGCTCGCTGTTCAGCGGCTGTGACAGTACAGTGTTACGGTTGCGCGCAGTCCACAATACCCGTAAGGGCTGTCTGTCGTTGATTTGACTTATATCTCAAAAGTGTGAAACCAGTCGTTGGCACCGGATTTACTTGGAATCCTCTTGAAAATTAAGAAGAATAATATGATCTAATATATTAATCGTTCTATATGGTTCTTCTCCCTATGCTTTTTGTTTTATTATTGAATAGATGAATGAAAAATCTGATGATGTATGTTCTGTAAAATTAATCAATTTTATCAATGATTATACTGCAATTTATATTAATCTTTATATTTTAATCGGTTCGCTTTTGGTTGGTATATACTTTATGGACTCCGTTCGGGTTTGGAATAAATATCAGTGTCATTCACTCAGGGATGTAGAATCCATTGATAAGAAGTTTTTTCTTTATTTGTTTTCTACATTTGGGAATTTTGGTTCCATATCTCACCTGACAGTAATTATAAAATTCATTATATTCAATCTGAGTTAATGAGGTGTCCCTCAATATAACGGCAGGAGAAACAGGTATTTCAAAAATTAATTTTGATGATATAGTATGTTTAATGAAAAAGACTGGAACCCAAGGCGTATCGCCTTCTTCATAGTATGGTTGCTTATCTACTCCAATTAGGAAATATAAAAGAACAGGTAAAATAATGAAACCACACAATGAAGAAATACGCATGTGATATTTTCCTTAAGTATATTTGTTTTACATTTAACTAGCTATTTTATGGGGCGGTTAGCTTAAACTTTGCTCTGAGATTAGCCGCAATCTGCAGTCCATAAGTTCCCGGACAAGATCGACCTAAGTCATTCAAAGAAGCAAATTCCCTATGTCCTCCTAATTGCGTGATCGGGAAAAATTTTATAAGAGTTTTAACTAAAACATCAATAGATGCTTTCTGTTTAGTGGTTGGTATGTCAAAGGATGAATCCCAGTCATCCTTTATTTGCCCGGTAAACTCACTTAATGAGCCCCATCGGGAGGGGCCATATTGTGAAGCTTCACCTGGTAAGCTAAAGTCTGATAAAAAAACTATACCAATTTTTCCTGTATTTGCGCCTTTTAGATGAGCACCCTTTTCTCTTATATCCAGAGCTTCATAAATTACACCTGTGCAATCTATCGCATAATGATAACTTAAGTGATTAAAATTTTTAATGTCGGTTTTTTCTGCCTGACGCATTTTAACGTCCCCATCCTTATCACAGGAATAACTATTTCCAGCATGATGTATCACAATTGCGGGATAGTTCCAGTCTTCGCCATCTGTTCCTGGGGCATTTTTTGCCTTCCAGTCACTTCGTTTTCTGACAGTTATTCCAGCTTCCTGCAAGTCAGAAAATATGGATTCTCTTACCCTGGCTTTGTTTTCACGTTCTTTTATGGACTTTGATATTGCATCAAGCCCTGCATGAATTAACTCTTCAGTTACTTTATAATAATCGTTTTCCATAGTTAGACCGTTTGTATGTTATTGATAACTAAAAATACATGGGAATATTATTATAACTCTAATTAACGCATTGATTTTCTTGTAAACTATCTCAAAATGTCGCTGTGCAAGAAGTATGCTTTTAATACTCACCCTGCAACATCAGCACGGACATAAGTTTGCGGGTGTGATTTTTATCTTGTGTGGTCTAAACGGTTTTCTGTATAGAACGTTGTTTGGTAAGATATAGTGATGTTATGAGAAGTATTGTTCAGTCCGATTGATGATTCGTTTTATTTAGCGATTGCCTGGTACGCATAAACCCTGGCTGGTTTTCCTTTAACTGCCCAATTATTCGGCACAGCTATTTATCCCACTTCAGGTGTAGAGCTCAGTTCTTTTTAGTACATATAACCTCCCTGATGGTGACAGGAAAAAAGACAGCCAGCGGTTCAGCGGCTGTGACAGTACAGTGTTACGCTTGTGTTCAGGCACGCTACCGCCGAAGTTTCCGGCGTCCGCCATCTCCCATGAAAAATGTAACCCCTTACTGACAGCCCTTTTACAACGGCTCAAAACAAAAACAGCACCCTGCCCGTCAGGACAGAATGCTGTTAATTCACATAAACCACATTTACGCTTCCAGCGGCGCACGCCAGTCGTCAGCGCCAGAGGTGCCGGACTTGATGTGCTCCCACTCAACTTTACGGTACGCCAGCGAGACGGCGAGCAACTGGGTGAATTCACGCTGTGTCGGATCCTGGCAGTGCGGCATATGCAGGTTCATATCCACAATCGTCGCGTCTGTCAGACGGGTGGTGAAGTAGTGCTCCTGTTTACCTTCCACAGACGTACGCCACCAGTGCAGTTCAACTTTCGGCAGCATTTCACCGGACGCCAGCGCGTTGTACAGCAGCGGAACGGCTTTGTTCAGCGCCACGGTAAAAATGAACGGTTTGTGCGCACGCTGACCGGCTGGCTGACCAGACTGTGGGTCGGTAGGCACGGTGACGTTGTGCAAAAACTCCTGCACCAGCATTTCGTCTTCGTGGCCCTGCACATAGATGTTACCGACAGAATCGGCAGTGAATGCGCCTGCGGTGATATTGCCCTGGGTTTGGCCTGTTATTGAAATGTAACATGGAGTTGGCATTTATAGT
The DNA here is from genome assembly GCF_030332325.1 of Citrobacter sp. Cs237. Taxonomy (NCBI): domain Bacteria; kingdom Pseudomonadati; phylum Pseudomonadota; class Gammaproteobacteria; order Enterobacterales; family Enterobacteriaceae; genus Citrobacter; species Citrobacter sp. Cs237. The sequence continues at coordinate 180,627 of NZ_JAOWIB010000106.1, forward strand.
GCTCCTTGTGAGTGTTATTAACAACTATTTCCAGTGGTCTGCCGTCAACTCCCGACAGGCCGATAATAATGCGGCTCACTCCGGGAGTCGCATCATGCTTCGGTATCCGGTTTACGGATAAACCTGATATGTGGCACCCCAAACATAACGGTTTAAAATCTCTGAATGTCTTTTTAATTTAAACTTAATATATTGGCAGACAACCAGATAGATTTATCTCGCATGTGTTTTTTATCTATTTTGAAGATGTCCTTTTATCATGAATAATATTATATCCATCTCATTTGTTATTTTTCTTGAGAAAAATCTGTTAGATATTCCTTAAATTATTTCGTTTTTCTCATTTATAAAATTGATATATAGGATTCCGTTATAATTATTACTCGTGGATATTTGTCAAATGCTTTAAAATCAGTGCGTTATTGAGTTTTTTGTGAATGCGGTTCACCTTCCATTTTCCGCCGATGACGTGCATTCAGCCTTATGCCATCGTACTGGGTGGCAAAATCATACCCCTGTTTCATTAGAAGAAAAAGATCTTTTAAATTTTATCGCTCAGCGTAAAATGCAGAATTGGGAAGGGTGTGAAATTCATCTTTTACTGCCACGGTAACGGCATTACCAGTAATTCTTTTACAGTAACGAGCATGCTGTGTTCATGGCGCGAACAATAACCTGATGGACTATTTTTATGAGCAGCAGAAAAAATGACAGCAGTGGCAGTATTGCCCCGAAAGAACGTGTAAATATAAGGTTTCAGCCGAAAACGGGAAATCAGATAGCAGAAGTGGAATTGCCACTTAATTTATTAGTAACCGGCAATCTGACGGGGGGTACAGACGACACACCGCTGGATGAACGCCAGCCGGTTGCCATTAATCGTAACAATTTTAACGCCGTGCTGGATCAGGCGGGTATCGGGCGTGATTTTACGGTGCCCTCTGCGCTTAGCGAAACCCCTGATGCGCGCATGAACGTCAACCTGAAAGTAAAATCGCTGGCCGATCTGTTACCGGACAATGTGGCTGCCCAGGTGCCGGAGATGCGCAAAATGCTGGAGCTGCGCGAAGCGCTGGTGGCTCTGCGGGGGCCAATGGGCAATATGCCAGCCTTCCGTGCGCAACTTCAGGCACTGCTTGCTGACGAAAAGAGCCGCGAGCAACTGATTGCAGAGCTGGGCCTCGTGGGCCGGAAATAACTTGTACAAGGATTTCAGTATGTCAGAAACTACCTTACCGGAAGCGCTCGCTTCCACTGCACCGGTCGCCACGCCCAGCCTGCTGGATGAGATTATGGCGCAGACGCGTTTTAAACCTGCGTCAGAAAGCTACGATATCGCCCGTCAGGGCGTGACTGCCTTTATCACCGCATTGTTGCAGGATGATGAGGCAGAGTCTGTCGATATCCTGGCTGTCAACGGCATGATTGCCGATATTGATGCGCGCATGGGACGCCAGATGGATCTGATCCTCCATGCCCCGGAATTTCAGGAACTGGAGTCGTTCCTGCGTTCACTGAAACTGCTGGTTGATCATGCCGATCCGCGTGAAAATATCAAAATTCACATCATGCACGCCACTAAGGAAGAGTTGCTGGATGATTTTGAATTTTCACCAGAAATCACCCAGTCAGGGTTCTACCAGCACGTCTATTCCAGCGGTTTTGGCCAGTTTGGCGGTGAGCCGTTTGCCGCAGTGGTTGGTAACTACGCATTCGAGAATACCGCTGCTGACATGAAGTTGCTGAAATACATCAGCGCCGTCAGCGCAATGGCGCATTGCCCGTTCCTGTCTTCCGTATCGCCGGAGTTCTTTGGTCTGGATTCGTTTACCGAACTTCCCGGCATTAAGGATGTCTCCGCCATTTTTGAAGGCCCGGCTTACACCAAATGGCGTTCGCTGCGCGAGTCTGAAGATTCCCGCAATCTGGGTCTGACGGCACCGCGTTTCCTGCTGCGTCATCCTTATGCGCCGGATGAAAATCCGGTCAAGAGCTTTAACTATCATGAGGATGTCAGCAAAAATCACGAGCATTATCTGTGGGGGAATACGGCGTTTCTTCTGGCGGCGAACATGGCCGAAAGTTTCATGTCCACCAGATGGTGCCCAAATATCGTCGGTCCGCAAAGCGGTGGCGCGGTAAAAGATTTGCCGGTGCATTTATATGAAGCAATGGGTCAGCTTCAGGCCAAAGTTCCGACTGAAATTCTCATTACCGACAGGCGTGAATATGAGCTGGCAGAGCAGGGCTTTATTACCCTGACAATGCGAAAAGGCTCTGATAATGCAGCGTTTTTCTCCGCCAACTCGGTTCAGAAACCAAAAGTTTTCCCTAACACTGTGGAAGGGAAAGAGGCCGAAACCAACTACAAACTCGGTACGCAGCTTCCCTATCTTTTCATCATTAACAGGCTGGCGCATTACATCAAAGTGCTGCAACGCGAGCAGCTTGGCTCATGGAAAGAAAGGGGCGATCTGGAGCGTGAGCTGAATGGCTGGATTCGCCAGTACGTAGCCGACCAGGAAAACCCGCCTTCTGACGTGCGCAGCCGTAAACCGTTGCGTCAGGCGAAGATTGAAGTCTCTGATGTGGAAGGTGAACCAGGCTGGTATCAGGTGGCTTTGAGCGTCAGACCTCACTTCAAGTATATGGGGGCATCGTTTGAGTTATCACTGGTCGGACGTCTGGATAAAGAGTAGTCACTATGATAACGGAGCGGGAGTCTGGGAACAGCTTGTTTGAACGTATCGGGGAGGCGGCAAAACCGCCTTCACGCCAGCGCCCAAAGGCGGCGCTGCTGCATTCTGTACGCGATAACCTGCGCAATATCCTCAACACCCGTTCTGGTAGCTGTTATGGCTCACCGGAGCTGGGGATCGCTGATTTTAACGACAGGTCACCTGATCGCCAGAACATCCGGGAATGGACGGTTCAGGCAATTCAGAACTGTATTCTGCGTTACGAACCCCGGATATCGGATGTGGCGGTGACTGCTGCCACAGAGGATAGCCATGCGCCACTGGAACTGCGTTTTCATATTATGGCATATCTGGATTTCAGCGACAGGCAGGATGTTCTGGAGTTTGACATTCTGCTGGATAACCACCAGCACTGGTGCGTGGAGTAAAACTGATGGCCTTCGAAGAGCGTTATTACCGCGAAGAACTGGACTATCTGCGTCAACTGGGCAAACTTCTTGGTCGTGAAAAACCCCATCTAGCCCGTTTTGTGGCCGAGAAAGAGGGCGATCCTGATGTTGAACGCCTGATGGAGGCGTTTGCTTTCCTTTCCGGCGGGCTGCGGCAAAAGCTGGAGGATGAGTTCCCGGAGTTTACGCACAGCCTGATTAATATGCTGTGGCCCAATTATTTGCGTCCTGTGCCGTCAATGGCCGTGGTTGAATACAGCCCTGTTGCGACACAGTTTTCTGCGCCTGTTCAGGTTTGTCGTGATGAACTGATTTGCTCAGGCCCGGTTCGTGTGACGTCATCGGGACGTAAGATCCTGGCCGGGGATGATGTTACCCCGTCTCCTGCCTGCCATTTTACCCTGGCACGTAATGTCTGGCTGCAACCGTTACATATCCGCGATGTACGTAACACCAGCACGCTGAAAAAAGGGTACATTGACATTGATTTTTTCACCGAAGGTAGCGTTTCTCCCGACACACTGGATCTGAACAAGCTCACTTTCTGGCTGGGAAACGGAGATGACTATACCCGCCAGCAGCTTTATTTATGGTTCAGTGAGCGGTTAATGGATGCGGAACTGGTGGCCGGAGAGCGGCGCATTCCACTACCGGATTTATGGCTGGATGCTGCCGGGTTTGAACGGGAAGATGCGTTGCTGCCGTGGCCGAAAAACGTCCATAGCGGCTACCGGGTGCTTCAGGAGTATTTTTGCTACCCGGAGAGTTTTTTCTTCTTTCATTTGCAGGGGGCCACGTCGCTACCGGCAGATTTCCCGATCGGCGCGTTTACACTGCGTCTGCATTTTAATCTGCCATTGCCTGTGGATATCAAGCTTCGCAAAGATTCACTGCGCCTGTACTGTACGCCGGTGGTGAATTTGTTCACCCACCATTCTGAGCCTGTCAGGCCGGACGACAGTTCACCACAATATGCGTTACGGGCCAGTCAACAGAACCCGGAACACTATGATGTTTTCCAGGTGAAGACGGTTTCCAGTAAGGTTGCAGCATCAGATAAAACTCCTGGTCCTGATGAAGCAATACATATCTGGCCTGAGTTTGAAGGGTTTCAGCATCAGATCGAATACAGCCGTCAGCGTGAAGTCGTCTACTGGCATCACCGCACCAGAACCTCCCTGTTCCATCGTGGTCTGGATCACGCTATTGCCTTTGTTCACGCCGATGGCAGTCTGCCCGATTCTTCCCGGCTGAGCGGCGAAGTATTCACCGCCTCGCTGGTCTGCACCAACCGGATGTTACCTGCGTCACTGCATACCGGCGATATTTGCGTGCCTGTCAATAAAAATCCGGCGGTGGCATCGTTTAGTAACGTCACGCGCCCGACCCGTCCGTTGTATCCGGTAACGGACGGCGATATGCACTGGTCGCTGATTTCCAGCATGAATCTGAACTATCTCTCGCTGCTGGATAGGGAGGCGCTGATTCAGGTGCTGCGCACCTTCGATATGCCGGGCATCCACCATCCGCAGCAGGCACGGCTCTCCTCGCAGAAGCTCGACGCCATCGAAAAAATGGAATCCCACCCGGTGGACCGCCTGTTTAAGGGCGTGCCGGTTCGCGGTCTGTCCACCACGCTGTGGATCAACCCCGCCCCCTTTGTCTGTGAAGGTGAAATTTACCTGCTGGGTACCGTGCTGTCGTACTTTTTCGCGTTGTACGCCAGCATTAATTCCTTCCACTGCCTCAGAATTATTAACACGGAAAGTCAGGAGTCCTGGGAATGGCAACACACAGGCCAGCACGCCCTGATGTAGGGGAAACGTCATCGCTCCCGGATGTGCGCGGGATGAATTTTTATGTGCTGATGGAGTTACTGTACCGCCGGTATGGTGGAGCAGACCGTGAGCCGTCCCTGCGCACTGAGCCAGAGCAGGAAGTGGCGCTGTTCAAATCTGATGCCAGCATTGCTTTTCCGGGCAGTGATCTGAGTACGCTTGAGCGCAACGATACCGGGCAGTTTATTCTGACCACTAAATTTCTGGGCTTCTCCGGCAGTCAGTCGCCATTGCCTGGCTACTATCTGGACCGGATGGCACGGGAATCCGCGCAGAATGAAGAGGGACTGAAAGCGTTCCTCGATTTGTTCAGTCACCGCTGGACGCAGTTTGCCTACCATGCCTGGCGCAAGTACCGCTATTACATCTGTTTTCGAAATGGCGGAACCGATGCGTTTTCTCAGCGGATGTATGCGCTGGTGGGCTTAGGCAACCAGAGCGTGCGTGACAGACTTGCCATCAATCACAGCAAGATGCTGGCTTACGCCGGAATACTGGCGACCCCCGGACGCTCACCGGATGTGGTATGCAATCTGGTCAGTCACTGCTTCGATTTGTCGGATGTCAGCATTGAGAGCTGGCAGTTACGTAAGGTGGCGATTGATCCTGCACAGCAGAACCGGCTGGGCGTACGTAATCCGAAACGGAAGACCGCCGGGTATGTGCCGGGCCGCTCGGTGATTGGCGTTAATTTTACACTTGGCGCCAGAGTACCGGATCGCAGCGGAAAATTTCTGCTGCGACTCGGCAATCTTTCTATGGTCCGTTACCTCTCCTTTTTACCGGAGGGTGAAAACCATCAGGCGTTGACCATGTTTATTTCCTTCCTGTTGCGCGATCAGTTTGCCTGGGATCTGCGACTCGATCTCGCGCCGGATCAGGCGAAGGGAATGCGGCTGGGTGATCGTTCCCGATCCTGTATCGGACGCACGGCGTTTATCGGCCAGCCGAAAATGCCGCCATCCGTCACTCTCCACATCAGGGATTAATTTTATGGAACCGCAAATGGCTGAGGAAAAAATACACGCTCCCGTACTTTCGCTGACGCTACAGGTGATGAACGGCAATGAACTGGAGAGCGGACGCGCCGCAAAATGTCTGTTTACCGCCGATGGCGGGGATATCGGCCACGCGCCTGCCTGTCACTGGTCAGTGCAGGACAGGGCGGGTTCCGTTGCCGGTCGCGCCTGCCAGGTGGTGATGCACGACGGCACATTCTGTCTGAAAAGCCTGGCGCCGGGACTGATGATTAATCTGGCGCCGGTGTCCACGGACGCCGGGCTGGTACGTCTGCGCCAGGGCGATGAAATTGTTCTGGGGGCGCTGGCGCTGAAGGTGTTTATTCACAATGGAAAGCTGGTCAGCTACGGCGAGCAGATGGCGGCACCGGAAACCATCGTCACCAACCGTGACCGTCTGGCGGACGCGCTGCTGACGACGGACGGCCAGCCTGCGTATCCGGGAATGCCCCGAATGCACCAGCTTGCGGATACCGTGGTCAACAGCTTTTCAGCCGATCCGCTCCAGGCACTGCGGACGGAAAGTCTGACGATGGCAGGTGATCCGCTTTCGGGGATCGTACCTTCACGCTCATCGGCTCCTGTTCAGGATGGCGTGATCGACACCCCGTTTATGGATCTGCCGCCGCTGTATTCCGATCAACAGGCCAGACAGGATGATGCGGCGTCCCCGGCAGACAGTGCGCAACTTCATCTTGCGGTGACCCCGCTGTTGCGCGGGCTGGGCGGCTCGCTTGCCGTGCGTAACTCACAGGATGCCGATGATTTTCTTGAGGAAGCGGGGCGGACGTTGCAGGCGGCGATAAAAGGGCTGCTTGAGCTGCAACAGCGTCGTAACAGCCTGTCGGACAAGCATTTACGACCGTTGGAAGATAACCCGCTGCGCCTGAATATGGATTACCCCACCGCGCTGGACGTGATGTTTGCTGACGGCAAAAGTCCGGTGCATCTGGCGGCACCCGCCGCCGTTGGCGAGAGTCTTCGTAATATCCGTCATCACGAAGACGCTAACCGCGCCGCGATTGTTGAATCACTGCGCGTGTTGCTGGATGCGTTCTCGCCGCAAAGCCTGATGCGCCGTTTTGTCCAGTACCGGCGCAGCCATGACCTGCGAAAGCCGCTTGATGATGCCGGTGCCTGGAAAATGTACTGTGATTACTACGACGAACTGGCCTCCAGCCGCCAGCAAGGATTCGAAATGCTGTTTAACGAGGTCTATGCCCAGGTGTATGACCGGGTACTGCGCGAGAAACAGCGGGAGCCGGAAGCATGACCGGGCGCTTTTTTCGTGCCTGCATGGTGATGTTGCTTTTCAGCCTCACCCTGACAGGCTGCGAAACGGTGAAAAAGCTCGGCCAGGTGATTAAGAACCCGGATATTCAGGTCGGGAAACTGGCGGATCAGTCATCGGAGGTGACGGTCACGTTACTGACCGAGCCTGACACGAATATTAATGCGGACGGTGAGGCGGCAGCGGTCGATGTGCAGCTTATTTATATGAGCGATGACTCGAAATTACAGGCCGCAGACTACGACACGGTTGCCAGCACGCCGCTGCCGGATGTGCTGGGCAAAAACTATATTGACCACCAGGATTTTAACCTGCTGCCGGACACGATGAAGACGTTGCCGCCGATAAAGCTGGATGAAAAAACGCAGTTTATTGGTGTTGTGGCGTATTTCTCCGATGACCTGGCCACCGAGTGGAAACAAACCGAACCGGTGGAAGGAACGGGTCATCACTACCGCCTGCTGGTGCATGTACGACAGGGCAGTATCGAAATGAAGAAAGAGGACAACTGACAATGGCGACCATGAAAAACAGGGTGATCTGGCAGGAAGGTCTGTTTGCCCTGCCGCAGCACTTCCAGCAACAGCAGCGTAATCAGGAATATTTGTTGAACCAGCGTATGAGTGCGCAGGATGATTTTGCCTGGGGATTCACCTCGCTGTCGATCAATACCGAACTGCTTGCTCAGGGAAAACTGATGCTGGACTACGCAGCAGGCTGTATGCCGGATGGCACGGTGTTCAGCATCCCTGAGCAGGATCAACTTCCTCTGCCATATCAGCCGATTGATCTTTCCCGGCCTGGCAGCAACGACATTTACCTTGCGTTGCCTGTTATCAGCGATATCACCTGTGAAATCGAAGGACGCCGGAGCGCAGGGCAGGGAACGGAGCGTTATCGCCTGGCGCAGGCTGACATTCGCGATTTACATTCTGATGACGGCGACGTACAGCCCATCGTGCTGGGACAACTGGCCCCCAAAATCGTCAGCGGCGCGGACGACCTCAGCGCGATGGTCACGCTGCCGCTGTGCCGTATCCGCAGCCAGCAGTCTGGTGGTGCGCTGGTACTGGATGACAGCTTTATCCCGACCTGTCAGGCCATTCGCGTCAGCCCGGTGCTGAACGGATTTGCCGGTGATGTACAGGGACTTCTCAGCAACCGCGCCAGCGAGCTGGCAAAACGTATCGGTTCGCCGGAGCAGAGCGGTATTGCGGATGTGGCCGAGTTTATGATGTTACAGATGCTTAACCGCAGCCAGATGCACTTCACTCACCGTACTCACCTGCACACCCTGCATCCGGAGATGTTTTATCTGGATCTGGTTCGGCTGTTGGGTGAATTGATGACTTTTACGGAAGACAGCCGTCTGCCCTGTCCGGTAGAGCATTACGACCACCGCAACCTTACGCAGTCGTTTAATACCGTGATCCCGGAGCTGCGCCGGGCGCTTAACACTGTGCTGATGCCGCGTGCGCAGAATCTGCCGCTTGTCCTCTCTGACGGGTTTTATGTCGCCACGGTTAACGATCCGACCCTGCTGCGCTCCGGCAGTTTCATTCTGGCGGTGCGCGCGCGGATGCCGCACAGCCAGCTTATCCATCAGTTCACCCAGCAGTCAAAAATCGCGGCCACCAACAAAATCCGCGATATGGTCAGCGTGCAGGTACCGGGCGTACCGCTGACGCCACGGACCGCCGCGCCGCGCCAGTTACCGTACCACGACGGCTTTGTTTACTTTGAACTGGACAAAGGCGCTGCCGCCTGGCAGGACGTGGTAAAGGCCGGTGCGCTGGCGCTGCATATCTCCGGTACTTTCCCTGAGTTGGGCATACAACTGTGGGCGATAAGAGGTTAAGCCATGAGCGAGCAGTTCGTCCCGTTTGCCGGTCAGAATGCCCCTCAGGCCACAGGGAATACGCAGGATAATGTGAGTGTTGCGGCACAGGATGCGGGCAATGAAATCTCTGGTCGCCAGTATCGGTTGTCCCTGCGCGGCAACAGCATAAACCCGATGATTGACGCCGCCACGCCACTGCTGGGGATGGTGATGCGTGTGGACGGGATGAACAGCCAGAGTATGCCGGAACACCTTTTTGCTCAGGTGGTGACGGACGTTCAGGCCGTGGAGCAACTGCTTCAGGAACAGGGCTACGAGCCGGGTGTGATTATCTCGTTCCGCTATGTTCTCTGCACCTTTATTGATGAGGCTGCGCTGGGCAATGGCTGGTCGAACAAAAACGAATGGGTCAAACAGTCGCTGCTGGTGCATTTTCACAATGAAGCCTGGGGCGGCGAAAAGGTGTTTATCCTGCTTGAACGTCTGATCCGTGAACCCAAACGCTACCAGGATTTGCTTGAGTTTTTGTTTCTGTGTTTTTCGCTGGGATTTCGCGGGCGCTATAAGGTGGCCGCACAGGAGCAGGGCGAGTTTGAACAGATATACCGCCGCCTGCACCATGTCCTGCACCAGCTTCGCGGCGATGCGCCGTTTCCACTGCTGCACCAGGATAAGAAAACGCAGGGCGGACGCTATCAGCTCATGACGCGCCTGACCATTAAACACATCTTCCTGGGTGGGGTTGTCGTACTGGCGCTGTTTTATTTGTTCTGGATGCTGCGCCTGGATAGCCAGACGCAGGATATTTTGCATCAACTGAACCGGCTGCTTGCCAGGTAAGGACACAACATATGATCCAGATTAATCTGGCCTCTCTGGTTAAGCATCTTAACCCATTTTCCCGGCAGGCGCTGGAAGCTGCTGCGGCAGAATGCATGAGTCAGCAGGCAACAGAAATCACTGTGGCGCATGTGCTGTTGCAGATGCTGGCAGCGGTGCGCAGCGACGTGAGAGTGATTGCTGACCAGGCTGAAATCGATACGCATGCGCTTCGCCGGGCGCTGACGGTGGAAAATTACACGACGGCGCGTTCGACAGACAGCTACCCGGCATTTTCGCCGATGCTGGTCGAGTGGCTTAAAGAGGGCTGGCTGCTGGCCTCTGCCGAGATGCGCCACCGCGAGCTGCGCGGTGGCGCACTGTTGCTGGCCCTGCTGCATTCACCGTTGCGCTATGTCCCGTCTGCTGCCGCACGGTTGCTCACCGGTATTAACCGCGATCGACTGCAACAGGACTTCGCCGAGTGGACGCGGGAGTCGGCGGAGTCAGTTGTGTCGGATGCTGGTAGACAGGCCGTTGGAGTCACAACAGATACCGGTGACACTCTGCTCGGCCGTTATGCCAAAAATATGACCGCAGACGCCCGTAATGGCAAACTCGATCCGGTCCTGTGCCGCGACAATGAAATCGACCTGATGATCGACATCCTCTGCCGCCGCCGTAAAAACAATCCGGTAGTGGTCGGTGAGGCCGGTGTCGGTAAAAGTGCGCTGATCGAAGGGCTGGCGCTGCGCATTGTCGCAGGTCAGGTGCCAGACAAACTGCGCGACACCGACATTATGACACTGGATCTTGGCGCATTGCAGGCAGGCGCATCGGTGAAAGGCGAGTTTGAGAAGCGCTTTAAAGGATTGATGGCGGAAGTCATTCAGTCGCCCAGACCCGTCATTCTGTTTATCGACGAAGCCCATATGCTGATTGGCGCGGGCAACCAGCAGGGTGGGCTGGATATCTCCAACCTGCTCAAACCGGTACTGGCGCGGGGCGAGCTGAAAACCATCGCCGCCACCACCTGGAGTGAATACAAGAAATATTTCGAGAAAGACGCCGCCCTGTCGCGCCGTTTCCAGTTGGTGAAGGTCAGCGAACCCACGGCGGCGGAAGCCACCGTTATCCTGCGCGGGCTGTCGGCGGTGTATGAGCAGTCCCACGGCGTACTGATTGATGATGAGGCGTTACAAGCTGCGGCAACGTTAAGTGAACGCTATCTTTCTGGCCGTCAGTTGCCGGATAAAGCCATTGATGTGCTGGATACCGCCTGCGCCCGCGTGGCGCTCAACCTCTCTTCGCCACCGAAGCAAATTTCGGCGCTGACCACGCTGAGTCATCAGTGTGAAGCGGAGATCCGCCAGCTTGAGCGCGAGATCCGCATCGGACTGCGGACTGATAACTCACGACTGACGGAAGCGATCGTGCAGTATGACGAAACCCTGACTGAACTTGATGAACTGGAGGCCGCGTGGCATCTGCAGCAGACGCTGGTGCAGGAAATCATTGCACTGCGTAAGGGGTTGCTGGACGAGCAGGATGCCACCGACAACGACAAAACAGCTACGCCTGAAGCAGAGATAACGGACAGTGATGCCACAACGGTGGACGATCCGGTAACAGAGGTGACGAACATTGAGTCGGTAACGGCGGATGAAGCAGAACAAGGGTATTCTGAGCCTGCCATCATCCCGACAGAGCGCCTGGCGCAGTTAACCGCCGAACTGAACGCCCTGCACCGCACGCAGTTACTGGTTTCCCCGCACGTCGATAAAAAGCAAATCGCCGCCGTGATTGCCGAATGGACCGGCGTGCCGCTTAATCGCCTGTCGCAGAACGAAATGTCGGTGATCACCGATCTGCCGCAGTGGCTGGGCGACACCATCAAGGGCCAGGACCTGGCAATTCAGCACCTGCACAAACATCTGCTCACCGCGCGTGCCGACCTGCGCCGCCCCGGTCGACCGCTCGGCGCGTTCCTTCTGGCTGGCCCCAGCGGTGTGGGCAAAACCGAAACCGTACTGCAACTGGCAGATCTGCTTTACGGCGGTCGCCAGTATCTCACCACCATCAATATGTCGGAGTTCCAGGAGAAACATACCGTTTCGCGCCTGATTGGTTCCCCTCCGGGCTATGTTGGCTACGGGGAAGGTGGTGTGCTGACCGAAGCAATTCGCCAGAAACCGTATTCTGTGGTGCTGCTCGATGAAGTGGAAAAAGCCCACCCCGACGTGCTTAACCTGTTCTACCAGGCGTTTGATAAAGGCGAAATGGCCGATGGCGAAGGTCGTCTGATCGACTGTAAAAACATCGTCTTTTTCCTCACATCCAATCTCGGCTACCAAGTGATCGTCGAACATGCCGACAGCCCGGAAACCATGCACGAGGCGCTGTACCCAGTACTGGCGGATTTCTTCAAACCGGCGCTGCTGGCGCGGATGGAAGTGGTGCCGTATCTGCCGCTGTCGCGTGAAACCCTGTCCGTTATTATCGCCGGAAAACTGGCCCGGCTGGACAACGTGCTCCGTACCCGCTTTAACGCGGAAGTGGTGATTGAACCTGCCGTGACCGACGAAATCATGCAGCGCGTCACCCGCGCCGAAAACGGCGCGCGAATGCTGGAATCGGTGATTGACGGCGAGATGTTGCCGCCGCTGTCGCTGCTGCTGTTGCAGAAAATGGCGGCGAACATGGCGGTTGCCCGCATCGTACTGGGCGTGGCGGACGGCGCGTTTATCGCTGACGTCGAAGATGCGCCGGATGACGCTGCGGCGGACGACATGCAGCCGGAGCAGGAAGCAGAGGATATCGCCGCGTTATGAGCAAAATGCAGGTTTTCCGGAAAACCGGGCTACCGTTGATGATGCTATTCGCCAGCCTGGTACAGGCGGAGACGCCTGCAAAACTGGCGGCAGTCGTATTGCCGGGGATTACTGTGCCGCAGTCGCTAGTTGCCGTGCCGGAAACCAACGCACAGACAACGCTCAGCGCCATGATGGCCTGTCGCCGGGAGCCTGCAGCGCTGGAGCGGCTGGACTGCTATGACCGCATTCTGGCACCCGTTCAGCCCGGTTTTGACGGTGCGGTAGTGAAATCCCGTTATGAAGGCGAAGCCTGGAAACGGGCTTTCGCCCAGGAAAAGCAGCGCCTGGACAATTCCACCACACTGCTGATAACGCAGAGCGATGGGGAACGCCCCACGGTAATTATTACCACACCTTCTATCGGTAACGTGCCGCCGCGTCCGGTGCTGATGTTCAGTTGCGTGGACAACATCACCCGGATGCAGGTGGCGCTGACGCACGCCATGACGCCCAGTGATATCGCCGTGACGCTGACCACTGACCACGGACGCTTTCAGTCTCACTGGTTTATCCGCGAGAACGGTACGCTGCTGGAATCCAGCCGGGGGCTGTCCGGCATCGACGAAATTAAACAGCTTTTCGGCGCAAAGACCCTGACCATCGACACCGGTACAGACGGTGCTGCCGGGAAACTGACATTTAACATTGACGGGCTGGCAAAAATCATTGCGCCGCTGCGCGATGCCTGTCACTGGGCGGGAGAATAATAAAATGGCAATGGACTTACGCAACCCGGATACCTGGATTTCGCACCTGCTGGAAAATCTGCCGGAAGACAAACTGGCCTGCGCACTGAAAGACGATAACCCTGACTGGGAATATATCGACGGTGAAATGCTTAAACTCGGCTCGCTGGCACACAGCCAGTTAGATATCCCGGAAATTCAGCGCCGGGGGGTGACGCTCCTGGCATCGGAAAGCAAGGATTTTCGCCTGCTGGCTCATCTGTTACGTACCCTGCAACACGCCGGTGATCCGCTGCTGGCGCTGCGTTTGCTGGCGCTGTATGTGGAGCATTACTGGACGGTGGCGGCACCGGGAATGGCGCATAAAAAACGTTTTGCCGCCCAGGTCATAAAGCGTTTTGAGGCAGGTATCCCCGTTTTTGCAGAAAATGCCGCCGCGATGCAGCGCGATGCCCTGTTGGGGGATCTGGCAAAACTGGCGCTACTGTGGCAGGGCAGCAACGCCACAGAACTGGCGCAGGCAACGGACGATGTTGCTGCGCTGTACCAGCGGGCGTTTCGCGACAGCGAACCTGCCACGACGCCCGTTTCTGCACAAGCTACTGTCACGTCTGTACCGCTTTCTGCCGCGCCGGTCGCGTCTGCCTCTGCGTCGTCTCCGGTAGCGCCCGCGCCAGTGGTGAATATCGACAGCCATGACGACAAAGCCTGGCGCGATACATTGTTGAAAGTCGCCACTATTTTATGCGAGCGCCAGCCGGACGCGCCGCTGGGCTACCGTCTGCGTCGCCATGCGCTGTGGCTGGCAATTACCTCCGCGCCGCAGGCTGAAAGTAACGGACGTACACCGCTGGCTGCGTTCCCTGCCGACATGATGGATGATTACCAGGCGCGCCTGAACAATGCTGATATGACGCTATGGCAACAGATAGAGAAAAGCGTCCTCCTGGCGCCCTACTGGTTTGACGGCCATTACCTTTCAGCACAGGCAGCGCAACGACTTGGCTACACCGCCGTGGCAGAGGCTATTCGTGAAGAGGCTGCGGGTTTTCTCACCCGTTTGCCGCAGCTTTCCACCCTGCTGTTTAACGACCATACGCCCTTTATGAGCAGTCAGACAAAACAGTGGCTTACTGGCACACCTTCCACCGGCCAGCCCGCATCAGCACAGCAATCCGGCGAGGAATGGCAGAACGCCAGAGCCTGTTTTACTGAACAGGGGCTGGAGGCCGCATTACGGTATCTGGATACGCTGCCCGAAGGCTCCCCCCGTGACCAGTTCTACCGCCAGTATTTTGGCGCACAACTGATGGACGATGCCGGAATGGCAAAAATGGCACAGCAGCAGTACCGGATGCTGTTCAAAACTGGCTTGCGAATGGCGCTGGCAGACTGGGAGCCATCGCTACTTGAGCAGCTTGAACAGAAGTTCACGGCAGAACAGTAAGAGATAACAGGAGTTTTTGTGAGATTACCGACCCCCCGACTGTTTAGTGGCATGAGATCTGTCCTGCGACCCGCGATGCCACGGTTTAAGGTCTCTGCGTTCTGGCTGATGATGCTGGCATGGATTGTGCTGCTGGTATGGATCTGGTGGAAAGGTCCGTCATGGTCGCTGTACGGCGAACAGTGGCTTAAACCGCTGGCGAACCGCTGGCTGGCGACGGCGGCCTGGGGGATTATCGCCCTGGGATGGCTGACCGTCCGGGTGATGAAACGCCTGCAACAGCTTGAGAAACAACAAAAACAGCAGCGAGAGGAAGCGCAGGACCCGCTGAGCGTCGAGCTGAATGCGCAACAGCGTTACCTCGACCGGTGGCTGCTGCGACTGCAACGCCATCTCGATAACCGTCGTTACCTGTGGCAACTGCCGTGGTATATGGTCATCGGCCCTGCCGGAAGCGGTAAAACCGCACTGTTACGGGAAGGTTTTCCATCCGATGTTATTTATACGCCGGAAACTGCGCGCGGCGCAGAACAACGTGTGTACCTGACGCCGCATGTTGGCAAACAGGCGGTGATTTTTGATATTGACGGCGTACTCTGTGAACAGCCTGATGCTGATGTCCTGCACCGCCGGTTATGGGAGCACGTTCTGGACTGGCTGGTGGAAAAACGCGCCCGCCAGCCACTGAACGGGATCATTATCACACTTGACTTACCCGACCTGTTGACGGCTGACAAACGCCGCCGCGAACATCTGTTGCAGACGCTGCGCAGCCGTTTACAGGATGTGCGCCAGCACCTTCACTGCCAGTTGCCGGTTTATGTGGTACTGACCCGACTGGATTTATTACACGGCTTTGCCGCCCTGTTTCAGTCACTGGATAAAAAAGATCGCGATACGATTTTAGGCGTGACCTTCACCCGCCGCGCCCATGAAAACGAGGACTGGCGCGCAGAGCTGGATGCTTTCTGGCTGACATGGTGTGATCGAATGAACCATGCCATGCTGGATCTGATGCTCACACAGACGCATATGCGAAGTTCCCTGTTCAGTTTTTCCCGCCAGATACAGGGGAGCCGGGACTTCCTGGTGGCCCTGCTTGACAGCCTGCTGGATGGTGAAAATATGTATGTGATGCTGCGCGGCGTATACCTTACTTCGTCGCTGCAACGGGGGCAGATGGATGATCTTTTTACGCAGTCTGCCGCCCGGCAGTACCGGCTGGACGGCAGTCCGCTGAGCGCCTGGCCGCTGGTGGACACCGCATCTTACTTTACCCGCAATCTGTTTCCACAGGCACTGCTGGCCGAGCCGAATCTGGCCGGAGAAAGCCGTGCCTGGCTGATAAGCAGCCGCCGCCGTCTGACGGCCTTTTCCGCCGTGGGTGGGGTGACCGCATTACTGTTAATCACCGGCTGGCATCATTACTACGGGGTTAACTACGCCTCCGGCGTCCAGGTGCTGAAACAGGCTGAAGCCTTTATGTCTATACAACCGCCACAGGGGATGGATGAATACGGTAATCTGCAATTGCCGTTGCTTAACCCGGTGCGCGACGCAACGCTGGCCTACGGCGACTGGGATGACCGCAGTCGCCTGGCCGATATGGGGCTGTATCAGGGCAGGCGTATCGGACCGTATGTGGAAAAAACTTATCTGCAACTGCTTGAACAGCGTTACCTTCCGGCGCTTTTTAACGGTTTGGTGAAAGAAATGAATGCCGCCCCGCCGGAGAGCGAAGAAAAACTCGCCGTGTTGCGTGTCATGAGAATGTTGGAAGATAAGAGCGGGCGTAGTAATGAGGTAGTAAAGCAGTATATGGCAAAGCGCTGGAGTGAAAAATTTCACGGCCAGCGGGATATCCAGACGCAGCTGATGTCGCACCTCGACTATGCCCTGAAGCATACCGACTGGCACGCAGAGCGGGCAGCAGGCGATGGTGACGCCATCAGCCGCTGGACGCCGTATGACAGTCCGGTGGCGGTAGCGCAGAAAGAGTTAAGCAAGTTGCCGGTTTACCAGCGCGTCTACCAGAGTCTGAAAACACGGGCGCTGGGCGTTCTGCCCGCCGATCTGAACCTGCGCGATCAGGTGGGTCCGACATTCGATCAGGTCTTTATTTCCTCAGATGATAATAAACTGATTGTTCCACAGTTTCTTACCCGCTATGGCCTGCAAAGCTATTTCGTCAGACAGCGTGATGCGTTGATTACGCTGACGGCAATGGACTCTTGGGTACTGAACGTTACTCACAGTGTGAAATACAGCGAGGCTGATCGTGCTGAAATCCAGCGCCAACTGACAGAGCAGTATATCAGTGACTACACCGCCACTTGGCGGGCGGGGATGGATAATCTCAACGTGCGCGACTATGAATCCATAGTCCAATTGACCCGTGCACTCGAGCAGATTATCAGTGGCGACCAGCCCTTACAGCGGGCGCTGACGGCGTTGCGGGACAACACGCGGCCCGCGGTTCTCCCGGAAAAACTCTCTGATAAAGAGCGTGAAGAGGCACAGGAAGAGCCGGATTACCGTTTGCTGACGCGCCTCGGACACGAGTTCGCATCAGAAAACAGCGTACTGGCAGTGCAGAATAATAAAGAAAATACCCTACAGGCGGTGTATCAACAGTTGACCGAACTGCACCGTTACCTGCTGGCTATCCAGAATGCGCCGGTGCCGGGAAAATCGGCCCTGAAAGCCGTCCAGTTACGTCTTGATCAGAACAGCAGCGACCCGATATTTACTACCCGTCAGATGGCGAAAACACTGCCAGCGCCGCTTAATCGCTGGGTGGGAAAACTGGCAGATCAGGCCTGGCATGTGGTGATGGTGGAAGCCGTTCACTATATGGAAATTGACTGGCGCGACAACGTAGTGAAACCGTTTAACGAGCAACTGGCAAATAACTACCCATTCAACCGGCGTTCATCGCAGGATGCGTCACTGGATGCATTTGAACGTTTCTTTAAACAGGATGGCGTGCTGGACACCTTTTATCAGCAGAACCTGAAACTGTTTATTGAAAATGACCTGAGCCGTGATGGGGATGACGGTGTGATTATCCGTGAGGATGTCATCCGGCAACTGGATACCGCACAGAAAATCCGCGACATCTTCTTCAGTAAACAAAATGGCCTGGGAACGCAGTTCGCGGTAGAGACCGTTTCGCTTTCCGGTAACAAGCGCCGTAGCGTGCTGAACCTTGACGGCCAGTTAGTCGATTACAGTCAAGGGCGTAACTACACCGCTCATCTGGTCTGGCCGAATAACATGCGCGAAGGCAATGAAAGCAAGCTGACGCTGGTTAGCGTCAGTGGTGGTGCACCGCGCAGCATCAGCTTCAGTGGGCCGTGGGCGCAGTTCCGCCTGTTCGGGGCTGGACAGCTAACCAGCGTGAAAGAGGGGTCATTCAGTGTGCGCTTTAACGTGGACGGTGGCGCGATGGTCTACCGGATACACGCGGATACCGAAGACAATCCGTTCAGTGGCGGGCTGTTCAGCCATTTCCGGCTGCCGGATACGCTGTACTGAGGAGGCAGGATGAACAACGATGTACTGACACAAACTATCGTGACCGGCAGCGATCCGCGCAATCTGCCGGAGTTCGTCGCTATCCGCGAAGAAATCAATAAGGCCAGCCATCCGTCGCAGCCGGAAATGAACTGGAGGCTGGTGGAATCGCTGGCGCTGGCGATTTTTAAGGCCAATGGTGTGGACCTGCATACAGCCACCTACTACACCCTGGCGCGTACCCGCACGCAGGGGCTGGCCGGTTTTTGTGAAGGAGCCGAGCTGCTGGCGGCAATGATTACCCGTGAATGGGACAAATTCTGGCCGCAGGGTGGATCTGCACGCACCGAGATGCTGGACTGGCTCAACACCCGTACCGGAAATATCCTGCGCCAGCAGACATCCTTTGCGGAAAACGACCTGCCGCTGTTGTACCGTACCGAGCGGGCCTTACAGCTTATCTGCGACAAACTCCAGCAGGTGGAACTGAAGCGCCAGCCGCGCGTGGAGAACCTGCTGTATTTTGTGCAGAACACGCGCAAACGCCTGGAGCCGCGACCCCGGAATAATGCAGATGCTGTCACCCAGACCACCGTCAGAACACTGGTCTATGCCCCGGAAAGTACCGCGCCCACGGCCACTGAGATTATCGCTCCGCTCCCCGACCTGCCGGAGATGCGGGTGGAAGTCCGTGGTCTGGCTGATAATGACGGTATCGCCGGGCAGGGCAGCCAGGTGAAAGGTTTTATGGCAGGCGTTGTCGCGACTGCGGTTATCGCTGTCGCGCTCTGGTGGTGGCAGGTGTACCCGATACAGCGGCAACTGGCACAGGTCAGGGATACGGCACAGGGTGCGGCGATGGTCTGGCTGGCATCGCCTGACCTGGACAGCTACGGACAACGACTGCAACAGCTTCCTGATACCCCGCCACTGCAACTGCTGGAGACAGGTATGCAGATGACCCGTACCGCCGACAGCCGCTGGCCTGAGAGCCAGCTACAGCAGCAGGCGAGTGCCAAATGGATTGAAACACTGAAAACCCGCGCACAGGGCAGCCCGCAACTTCGAGGTTGGCTCCAGACCCGTCAGGATTTACATGCCTTTGCTGACCTGGTGATGCAACGCGAGAAAGAGGGACTAACGCTTTCTTATATTAAGAATGTTATCTGGCAAGCAGAGCGGGGGCTGGGACAGGAAACGCCGCTGGAGTCCCTATTGACGCAGTACCAGGACGCTCGCGATCAGCGACAGAATACCGACGCGCTGGAAAAAAAAATCAATGAACGGCTGGACGGCGTGTTAAGCCGCTGGTTGCTGCTGAAAAACGGCGGAATGACGAAAACGGAAACCAAATCCGGAAAATAACAACGAAATTGAAGGAGTTTATTATGGCAAATCTGGTTTATCTTACACTGAACGGTGATCTGCAGGGACTGATTTCTGCAGGCTGTGCTTCTATGGCCTCTATTGGCAACAAAGCGCAGATTACGCATATGGATCAGATAATGGTGCTGGGGCTGTCCCACGGGCTGACCCGCTCACAAAATGTTAATCATCAGACGCTGGTTATCCAGAAGCCGGTGGATAAATCCTCCCCGTTGCTGACTAAAGCCATCAGCGAAAATGAATGCCTGACCTGCGATTTTGAATATTACCGCACCAACCGTTTTGGCATTAATGAGTTGTATTATAAAGTCAAACTTATTAATGCCCGTATCGCCAGCGTTAAGCATGTTGTACCGCATACAATCAATAACAGCCAGGGACAGCCGGAAGAGTCGGTGTCACTGACTTATGAAAGTATCACCCAGGAGCATTGTATCGCCGGAACGAGTGCGTACAGTCTGTGGGAAGCACGGCTTTTCTGAAGGAGAGGGAAATGAGCGGTCAGCCGTATGTGAATCAACCATTGTACGTAAAGGCATATTTTTAACAGGTACAATGTAGCAAAGCTTTAGCCCTGTCACTAGTGAAAGGGGTTAGTGCTTTCAGCGACCGATTCGGTGAAAAATTAATGGATACGCTGACGCAAATAGGTGATAGCGAAGGGCGTCTGTCTGTTTCTGGAAGAGAAGCAAACCTGTAGTGCGTTACGTTATTATGATCAACGAATGATAATACGTATCATTGAATTAATGAAACGTACAGATGCTATCTTTGATATGTTGTATTTGTGTATTATCTACGTTCTTCAAAGATATAATAATAAAATGCAACCCAGAATACTGGCAAAAGTTACCCGGTATATGGCTGACTGTAAGAATTATTCATCTTCATTATGCCAAAATCTTGAACTTGTTGATGAAAAAGTTGAAGGAATATTGCAACGACTTCAGGACCCTGGTGAAAAAGAGGATGAATTAGGATTCTTTAAGATGCAGTGAGTTTTTAAAGAAATTGACAGTGAGCGTCAACCTGTTGCATACCCGCTCGCCCAAACCCGTAAAAACCAAAAAAGGATTCAGAACGGATAAGGTCTTCGGTACGGGATTATCGGAGTGGATACGGAGGCATGCTTGCAACGTTATTAGATGACGCTGAGGGCAGTTTTGTGAATGGCTTAAAGGTTCGTTTCCATTTACGGCGCGGACACTGGCATGGCTTCTGGTTCGGAAGAAAATATGATTCAGAGGACAGGGTTTTTCGTATCGCTGGCTGTCGCCATAAATTATTGGCGGCAGATGAAATGAAAGTATTATTTACTGATAGCGGTTTACCATGTTTGTAATCTCGGTGGCGAAAATTTTTTGATTTAACTAAGCAGTTTACTGTCCTGTGAATGGTGTTTGGAAAAATGTTCTCAAGTTTTACATGATAAGATAGTATTTATTGACAAATTGACGACTAAATGACAACCCAATGCGTCCAGAGAGGTTAGTCGCTCCTGTCTAAGCGATCTGTTCTGACTGGAAAGAAGAAGCAGGACAGCGATATCAGCAGTCAAAGTAACCAAAAATCTACTTGAATCCCTAAAAGCAAAAACCCGCCTTTTAGGCGGGTTCTTTGAATAGTGGTGCCCGGACTCGGAATCGAACCAAGGACACGGGGATTTTCAATCCCCTGCTCTACCGACTGAGCTATCCGGGCAACGGGGCGCATTAAACCGTAATCACGCCCGCCAGTCAACCAAATTTCCTTAAAAGCAGTTCAACTGCTTAACTTTGCGGCGATTCGGGGACAATACAGCGATGTTAACCCACCATCACAGTGCGCCGTTATCGCCTTCCCGAAACTGCCAGTCGCTTTTTATCGACGTTGCCTGGCGCAGGCCGGAGATCGCATAGCCGCCCACAATATCACCTTTCCCAGCGGGCGAGCTAAGGACAACCTCGGCATCCACACCATGGTTATAAAATCCGTGATGGCTGAAGACGGTGCCGATATAACATTTCTCGTTTACCCACACGGGAATCAGGGCGACGGTTTCTATGGTGTAATGGCCAGCCACGCCGCTGCTGTACCATTCCGCGTCTTCTGCTGAGATGCCTTCAGGAACCGGGCAGATAGCGGTGTCAGGCTGGTCTGACGGGAGGTCTTTAAGCAGATGGTCCTGCATGATATCCAGCGTCCTGACTAGCCCCGCCTTGTCCTTGTCGCTCAGCGCAGGGGTCAAAGGGCGGCCTTCTTCTGCTGAGTCGATGACATTGAGCGTATAGCGATAGCGGAGGGTCACTACCGGCACCTTATTGTCTGTGCTGAACGGGCGCAGCAGATAAATGTTATCTTCGCCAAAGACGCCGTTGAACCAAAGCGCGTACACCTGGCCGTTGATACGTACCCATTGGCTCCACTGGTTAGCACCGCGGCCATTTTCCGAAAATAACGCGCCGGGTACCCCAAAGTCATCGTCGTTAGCGTTTTCATTCACGGTAAAGAATGCGCTATCACCCCGTTTAAGCACGCCGGTATAGCTGAAGAGGCCCGTCCCGCCAATATAACTGTCGATAATGAGATCGCGCTTGCCATCGCCGTCCAGATCAACCAGCGTAAAATTCACCTGACCATTTTCTGCATAAGCGCGAATGTTGGAATGCAAAAATGCCCGCCATTCATCGTCACAGATTTCCGGTGAAGGTTTTGTCGTCGGCTGCGATGAATCTTCCGTGTATGAAAGGGTGAATCTGGTGAGCTGGCCCGTCAGCGGGAACCGTTTGGCGATGTTGCTGAGATCGAGTTCAGGATCGGTTTTTTGTTGATCAATTAAGGCCTGATGAAGTGTTTTCAGGGCGACATTATCGCTATACCCGGCCGCCCGGCAGGCACCCGTGTTATTACAGGCGACTTCCCGGTCTTTATGAGCAAATGCAACGCCGTTTAGCGGTGCGGCGAAGAAGGACGAAGAGAGAAGGCCCGTCAGAAGGGCGCAGGACAAGAGACGCATATAATTCCTTTTATTGGGTCGGTGCTGGCGAAATTATATGCGATTCAACGAGGTAACGAAATGAGAATCAGGTCAGCGCGCCGCCCTGACGGCACTGGGCGAAGCGCAGAATGTCCTCCGCCAGACGGTGCGCCGTCTCCACGTCGGCCTGACTGCGGTTAACCAGCATGCGACTCAGGCAGCCTTCCAGCACCAGTTCCATCTGTTTTGCAACCATTGCCGGGTCGTCAACTTCCAGCGTGGTGAGCAGTTCGTGGGTAAAGTCATGCGCTGCGCGTTTTTGTTGATCCGCAAGTTGATGAATGGGATGCGCGGGATCGGGGTAAAAGGTGCAGGCGGCGATAAACAGGCAGCCGGGATAACGGTTATTGCTGACACATTCGGTTAGCGCCGCGTAGCGCGCCAGTAGCTTTTGTTCAGCGGTTTGAGTGTCGTCCAGCATCAGTTGGCGGCGCCAGATGTCTACCTGCTGACTCAGATAACGCAGGGCGTCATACAGCAGGGCCTCGTCGTCGGGCCAGAAACGCAGCATCTCTTCGAGCGGATAATCAACGCGCTCGGCCACCATCTCCAGCGTGGTATTGGCAATCCCATGGATCTCTAATAACTTTAGGGCTTCTGCCAGAACATCTTCACGTTGCACGGTATATTCCTCCCACTTTGCTGTTGCAAGTGTCGCTCACGGTTGGCGATCGCGCAAATGCGCGCTAAACGTTGCGGCGTCCATAAAGCCTGTTACTCGCGCCTGCGGGTGCTCCTGACCTTCTGCGTCAAAGAACAGAATGGTCGGCAGCCCAAGTACCTGTAAATGCTTCAACAGCGCCACGTCCTGGGCGTTATTGCCCGTGACGTCAGCCTGTAACAGCACCGTGTCGCCCAACGCCTGTTTCACCTGCGGCGCGCTGAAGGTGTATTTCTCGAACTCTTTACAGGCGACACACCAGTCGGCGTACAGGTCGAGCATCACCGGTTTGCCTTTGGCCTGCGCCAGCGCCTGATTAAGTTCGTCGATATTGGATACCTGTTTAAAGCTCAGATGCGATTGCGTCTGCACAGGGGACGCGCCAAACGCCCAGTCCTGTAACGGACGCACGCTGACCAGCGCGGCCGCCAGCAACATTATCTGGACGAGACGTATCCAGCCGCGCGTTGCCTGCAAACTGGTGATAAACGCCCAGCCAAAGAAGGCGACGCCCAGCAGCGACCACAGGCGTAAGCCCCACGTATCGCCAACGATCCGCTCCAGCAAAAAGACCGGTAGCGCGAGGATCACAAAGCCAAACGCGGTTTTGACCTGCTCCATCCACGGTCCGCTTTTTGGCAGCAGGCGATTGCCGAAGACGGTGACCAGCATCAGCGGTAGCCCCATCCCGAGCGCGTACAGGTAAAGCGTGCCGCCGCCAAGCCACATATTTCCGCTTTGCGCGATATACAGCAGAATGGCGCTGAGCGGCGCGGTGGTACATGGCGAGCAAATCAGCCCGGCGATAGCGCCCATTGCAAATACGCCACCCGCAGAGCCGCCCTGCTGGCGGTTGCTCATCAGCGTCAGGCGAGTTTGCAGTGACGACGGTAATTGCAGCGTAAACAAACCGAACATCGACAACGCAAGAAGGGTGAAGACTATCGCGAGACCCACCAATACGTAGGGATGCTGAAGCGCGGCCTGGAACTGCAAACCTGCCGCAGCGACCACCAGGCCCAGCGCGGTGTAGGTCAGCGCCATCCCCTGCACGTAGATAAAGGTCAGCAGCAGCGCCCGTCCGGTAGAGAGACGTTGTTTACCGCCCAGCACAATCCCGGAAATGAGTGGATACATCGGCAGTACGCAGGGCGTAAAGGCGATGCCAATGCCAATCAGCAACGCCCACAGCGCCGTGAAGGGAAGCTGCGCAGGCGGCGGTTCTGGCGGTTGAGCAGATTGCGGCGGGGCTGGCGTCGCGGCAGGCTGGGGCGCTGTGCTGGCAACCACTTCGCTTAGAGGGACGGTTTTTGTTTCCGGCGGATAGCAGAAACCAGCATCAGCGCACCCCTGGTAGGTGACCGTCAGCGTCGCGCCAGCCGCAGCCTGTAGAACATTGACCGGAACAGTCAGTCGCTTGCGGTAGATTTCACTTTTACCGTAGAACTCATCTTCATGCCAGACCCCCGCCGGGAGCGTGACGTCGGTAATCTTCGCCTGAGCAGACGTGATGTTAATCTGCTTGCGGTACAGATAATAACCGTCTTTCACCTGCCAGGTGAGGTTCAGGTCGTGCTGGTTTTGCTGAAAGTCAAAGGCAAAGGCCTGGTCAGCAGGAACAAAATTCGAGCGTCCCGGCGCGTCGAACAGTCCCGCGAAAGACGATGTGCTGCAAAGTAGCAGGATCAGCGTAAGGATGCGTTGAGCCATGAGAGGTAATCACTGTCTCCGTGAGTAACGGGTAAAACCAGAAGTTCGGGCGTTTGATAAGGATGATGCGACTTCAGGCAATCGAGTAAGGCTTGCTGGCGCGCCACCGACGTTTTCAGGATCATTTGCACCTCATATTCCTGCTCCAGCTTCCCTTCCCAGTAGTACAGAGAGGTCGCGCCGGGGATCAGCGTGGCGCAGGCGGCCAGCTTTTCAGCCAGCGCTTTAGCGGCCAGATCCTGAGCAGTGGCTTCATCCGGTGCGGTGCAAAGCACGACAACGGCATCGGGGATGGACTCGTCCTGACGGCTAACATCAAGCATAAACACCTCGAATGAGAGAAAGACCTGCAACGAAGGGGTCACTATACAATGGACGGCGGAAGGATGTTAGACAAAGGGAGGGGAAAAACGGGGCGTGAATACGCCCCGTGGGTCATACTTACAGCATGAAGCTGCCCAGCAGGAAGCCGAAGCAGACCGCCAGAACCACACCCAGCGTACCAGGGATGAAGAACGGGTGGTTGAAGACAAACTTACCGATACGCGTGGTGCCGGTGTCGTCCATTTGTACCGCCGCGACCAGCGTCGGATAGGTCGGCAGAATGAACAGACCAGAAACCGCGGCAAACGATGCGACCGCCGTCAGCGGAGAAACGTTCAGCGCCAGCGCCATCGGCATCAGTGCTTTTGCGGTTGCCGCCTGAGAGTAAAGCAGCGCAGAAGCAAAGAAGAAGATCACCGCCAGCAGCCACGGATGGCCCTGAATCACTTCACCCGCAGTATCTTTGATCCAGTCGATGTTGTGAGACACGAAAGTGTCACCCAGCCATGCCACGCCCAGGATACAAATACAGGCGCTCATACCGGCTTTGAAAGTACTGGAGTTGAGGATAGCGTCAGTTTCCACTTTGCACAGAATGGTGGTCAGCGTCGCGACGCTCAGCATGATGATCAGGATAGCATTAGTGGTGTTCATCAGCGGCTTCTCAACCAGACCGAGGCTTGGGCTGTTGATAATCGCGTAAACCACCACGCACACCACGCCCAGCAGGAACAGCCAGACGGAGCTTTTCGCCATTGGTTTGATGTCAATCTGCTTCTCACCGCGCAGTTCAATCAGACCTTCTTCCAGACGTTTACGGTATACCGGATCGTCAGAGAGTTTTGAGTTGAACAGCATGGTGACCAGGAAGGACATCACCAGAACCGCCAGCAGCGTGGACGGAATGACCACGGACAGCAGGTGGATGTAGCTAATGCCATGACCTTCCATCACAGAAGACATATACACCACCGCTGCTGAGATGGGCGATGCGGTAATCGCAATCTGTGCGGAAACCACTGCGGTGGACAGAGGACGACAAGGCTTGATGCCTTGTTCCTTAGCCACTTCAGCGATAACCGGCAGCGTTGCCAGAGAGATGTTCCCGGTGCCTGCGAAAATAGTCAAAAAGTAAGTGACGATCGGTGCGAGGATCGTGATGTATTTTGGATTACGGCGCAGCAGCTTTTCCGTCTGGTTAACCAGATAGTCAAGACCGCCCGCGACCTGCATTGCGGAGATGGCAGCGATAACCGCCATGATGATGGAAATGACATCGAACGGGATATTACCGGGTTTCACGCCGATAGCGGCAAGAACCAGAACACCCAGCCCACCTGCAAATCCAATACCGATGCCCCCTAGTCTGGCGCCCAAAAAGATTGCCAGCAAAACAATGATAAGTTCGACAACTATCATATTAGCCTTCCTTGTTGTTTAACAAGTTGATATTAAATTGTTGTTATTTGGTAACTTCTTATATGAAAAAGGGCACGTCATCTGACGTGCCCTCTTTGGTACTACCCTGTATGATTACTGTTCGCTTTCATCAGTATAGCGTTTTGCTTTGTAAGCAGGGTGCATCAGGTTTTGTGCGGAGAAAATATCGTCTAGCTCTGCTTCAGTCAACAGACCACGCTCCAGCACCACTTCACGGACGCTCTTACCGGTTTCGGCGCAAATCTTACCAACGATGTCGCCGTTGTGGTGGCCGATGAACGGGTTGAGGTAGGTGACGATACCGATAGAGTTGAAGACGTACCCTTCGCACACGTCTTTGTTAGCGGTGATACCGTTAACGCATTTTTCCAGCAGGTTATAGCAAGCGTTGCTCAGAATGTGGATAGATTCGAACATCGCCTGACCAATAACGGGCTCCATCACGTTCAGCTGCAACTGACCCGCTTCAGACGCCATGGTAACAGTGGTGTCGTTACCAATAACTTTGAAGCACACCTGGTTTACGACTTCTGGCACAACCGGGTTCACTTTGGCTGGCATGATGGAAGAGCCCGCTTGCAGTTCCGGCAGGTTGATCTCGTTCAGGCCGGCACGTGGGCCAGAGGAGAGCAGACGCAGGTCGTTACAGATTTTGGACATCTTCACGGCAAGGCGTTTCAGCGCGCTGTGCACCATGACATAAGCGCCGCAGTCAGAGGTCGCTTCGATCAGGTCTTCAGCCGGAACGCAGGCGAAACCTGTTACTTCCGCCAGTTTCTGGACAGCCAGCGGGGAGTATTCTTTCGGGGTATTCAGACCGGTACCGATAGCCGTTGCGCCAAGGTTAACTTCCAGCAGCAGCTCGGCGGTACGCTCGATGTTTTTCACTTCTTCTTTCAGCAGGACGCTGAACGCGCGGAATTCCTGACCCAGCGTCATTGGCACCGCATCCTGCAACTGGGTACGACCCATTTTCAGGATGTCCTGGAATTCGACAGCTTTACGTTCAAAGCCTTCACGCAGCTGGTTAATGGCGTCGATCAGTTTAACGATAGAGGCGTAAACCGCGATGCGGAAACCGGTTGGGTAGGCGTCGTTAGTAGACTGACATTTGTTCACGTGGTCGTTCGGGTTCAGGTACTGATATTCACCTTTCTGGTGACCCATCAGCTCCAGCCCGATATTGGCCAGCACTTCGTTGGTGTTCATGTTAACGGAAGTGCCCGCACCGCCCTGGTAGACATCTACCGGGAACTGGTCCATGCATTTGCCGTTATTCAGGACTTCATCACATGCGGCGATGATTGCATTCGCCACACTCTTAGGAATGGTTTGCAGCTCTTTGTTCGCCAGAGCCGCGGCCTTCTTCACCATTACCATTCCGCGCACAAACTCAGGGATATCGCTGATTTTGCTGTTGCTAATGTAGAAGTTTTCAATCGCTCTCAGAGTGTGAACACCATAGTAGGCTTCAGCTGGAACTTCCCTGGTACCCAACAGATCTTCTTCGATACGAATGTTGTTTAACATGTGAACCTTCTTTTTTAAAGCTGCCAATGAATGCACTAAACACACAGAACATATGTGGTTTCGATTGTTTCTTGACCGACGATTATCCCCTCCGTCAGTCTGGTATACGAGATCATATGCTGCTGCAGGAATTGTGCCGTAATCTGGATCACTTTAAGTGGTACTAATTACCCCTTAATTATTATTTTGTGAAATATGTCACCGCTTCAGGATTAACTCCAAAAATAAGTGTACAAACAGCTTGAAATTTTGCGAACTACCCCAACAACTGACTAATGCGAATCGCAACCAATTTCAGGCCGACGTGGGTGAAACGGCGGTCTGCCACAGGAGAACCCCTTGCGCTGGATACCGTTACTTGCTGTCTTTCTCTATGTTTATATTGAGATTTCTATCTTTATTCAGGTCGCCCATGTTTTGGGCGTGCTGATGACCCTGATCCTCGTCATCTTCACGTCGGTGATTGGGATGTCGCTGGTGCGTAACCAGGGATTTAAGAATTTTATGCTGATGCAGCAGAAAATGGCGGCGGGTGAGAGCCCGGCGGCGGAGATGATCAAGAGCGTGTCGCTGATCATTGCCGGTCTGCTGCTGTTGTTGCCTGGCTTTTTTACCGACTTCCTCGGCCTGCTTCTTTTATTACCCCCTGTGCAAAAGCATCTGACGATGAAGCTGCTGCCGCATTTGCGTTTTTCCCGAATGCCGGGCGGTGGATTTAGCGCCGGAACGGGCGGCGGCGAGACGTTTGACGGCGAGTTTCAGCGTAAAGATGAAGAGCGTGACCGTATCGAACATAAAGACGATCGCCGCGATTGATTGCTTTGTGACTGCGCAGGCCCGGAACGCTGCGCGTCGGCCGGGCCACTCGAACTACAACCGACTTTCCACTTTTTTCCGTTTCGGCAAAAACAGCCATAGTCCGGCCAGCATCACCAGCGCGTACAGGCTTTTCCAGCCCACCATCGCCAGCAACAGCAAACACAATGCCCCGCCAACCACCGCCAGCGCGCGGTAGCGACCTTTCAGCAGACGGCATCCGGCCAGCATGCACAGCAGATAAATCATGATAAAGATGCCGTTGGCGTAGACGATCAGCGCATCAAGATTGATCTCCAGCGCGTAAATACACAGTGTGCTGACTACACAACAACCCAACACGGCATTCAATGCATTACGCGGAATATGGCGTGGCGAGAGGCGGGCCAGATAATGATCGGGTTTATATTGCGCCTGGGACCACACCAGGCGGGCAAAGCTCTGGATATAAATATTGAGGCTGGCAAAGCAGGCCAGATATCCAATGACGCAAGCCACCCACAGCGCCTGCACGCCAAACAGCCGCACCACGATGTCAGGCAGCGATGCTGCGGCCGCCATCGTCTCGCCATAGGCGCCAAAATGCAGTACCACAACGGTGCAGCCCCAGTAGACGGAGCCCGCCAGCAGCAGGCCAATCATCAGCGCGCGGGGGAAATCGCGTTCCGGTTTTTTAAATTCAGAGGCGAGATGAGCGAACGCTTCCAGACCCACAAAACACCAGAACATCACCGACAGCGCGGAAAACAATCCTGACATCTCTATTTCGCCAGGGGCAGGGAAGGGGATTTCCGCCGGTTTCAGGTCGCCTGCCCACCAGATAGCGACAATCAGCGCGACGATAAGCCCGGCAATTACCGATTGCAGATTGGCGCTGGAGCTGGCGCCGCGCGAACCGATGTACCACACCAGCGCCAGCGTGCCCAGTTCCGCGAGCAAAAGCTGCCAGCCGTGCCAGCCAAACATCGCCTGGCCAAATCCGGCGGCGATATGCAGGGCGGCGGGGAGCCCCACGGGGATCACGGATAAAAACAGCCAACCGGTGACGCGTTCCAGATGTGGACCAAACGCCATGCCGACGAAATGAGCGACGCCGCCCGCGCTGGGGTAGTGACGGCCCAACAGTGCAAAGACAATCGCGATGGGAAACACTAAAACGATCAAAATTGGCCAGGCCCACAGGCTATTGTTGCCTGCAACCAGCGCCGCCAGCGCCGGAACGGCGAAGACGCCGGTGCCTAATAACGATGTCGACAACAGGCCGATGCCCTGAGCCAGTCCCAGCTCTTGTTTCAGTCCACTCATGAGAAGTTATCCGGTTGCGCCTGGTGTCAGGCAACTGCGCAGATTTTCGATGGTATCACAATCGGATTTGCTTATGACGCAGGCGATTAAATAGACGAGAAATGTGAGGTAAGCCGTGTTTTTACAGGATTTTTCGCTGAAGATAATTTTTTTTTGCGTTACCCCTTGAAGGGGTAAAACCCCATCCCCATCTCTCTGGTCACTAGCCGGGGAACCTTTACGGGCCGGCGTCACCCATAACTGATAAAGACCTTCTCAAAGGAGAGCTATCAATGAGTATTCGTCCGTTACATGATCGTGTGATCGTCAAGCGTAAAGAAGTTGAATCCAAATCAGCTGGCGGCATCGTACTTACCGGTTCTGCAGCGGGTAAATCAACACGTGGCGAGATCATCGCTGTCGGTAAGGGCCGCATCCTGGATAACGGTACCGTTCAACCGCTGGACGTGAAAGTCGGCGACATCGTGATTTTCAACGATGGTTACGGTGTGAAGTCTGAGAAGATCGACAATGAAGAAGTGTTGATCATGTCTGAAAGCGACATTCTGGCAATTGTTGAAGCGTAATTAACGCACGAAACTGTACGAATTTGAGGAAATAAGAACATGGCAGCTAAAGACGTAAAATTCGGTAACGACGCTCGTGTGAAAATGCTGCGCGGCGTAAACGTACTGGCAGACGCAGTGAAAGTGACCCTCGGACCGAAAGGCCGCAACGTTGTCCTGGACAAATCCTTCGGTGCCCCGACCATCACTAAAGATGGCGTATCCGTAGCACGTGAAATCGAACTGGAAGACAAGTTCGAAAACATGGGCGCGCAGATGGTAAAAGAAGTGGCCTCTAAAGCGAACGACGCTGCGGGCGACGGTACGACCACTGCAACCGTACTGGCTCAGTCCATCATTACTGAAGGTCTGAAAGCCGTTGCTGCGGGCATGAACCCGATGGATCTGAAACGTGGTATCGACAAAGCTGTCGCTGCGGCGGTTGAAGAACTGAAAGCGCTGTCCGTACCGTGCTCTGACTCCAAAGCGATTGCTCAGGTAGGGACCATCTCCGCGAACTCCGACGAAACCGTGGGTAAACTGATCGCGGAAGCGATGGACAAAGTCGGCAAAGAAGGCGTGATCACCGTTGAAGACGGTACCGGTCTGCAGGACGAACTGGATGTGGTTGAAGGTATGCAGTTCGACCGCGGCTACCTGTCTCCATACTTCATCAACAAGCCGGAAACTGGCGCAGTAGAACTGGAAAGCCCGTTCATCCTGCTGGCTGACAAGAAAATCTCCAACATCCGTGAAATGCTGCCGGTTCTGGAAGCCGTTGCGAAAGCAGGCAAACCGCTGCTGATCATTGCGGAAGATGTGGAAGGCGAAGCGCTGGCGACCCTGGTGGTTAACACCATGCGCGGCATCGTGAAAGTGGCTGCGGTTAAAGCGCCTGGCTTCGGCGACCGTCGTAAAGCGATGCTGCAGGATATCGCAACCCTGACCGGCGGTACCGTTATCTCTGAAGAGATCGGTATGGAACTGGAAAAAGCCACCCTGGAAGACCTGGGCCAGGCAAAACGCGTTGTGATCAATAAAGACACCACCACCATCATCGATGGCGTGGGTGAAGAAGCGGCAATTCAGGGTCGTGTGACGCAGATTCGTCAGCAGATCGAAGAAGCCACTTCTGACTACGATCGTGAAAAACTGCAGGAGCGCGTAGCGAAACTGGCAGGCGGCGTGGCAGTGATCAAAGTTGGCGCGGCGACCGAAGTTGAAATGAAAGAGAAAAAAGCGCGCGTTGAAGATGCCCTGCACGCGACCCGTGCTGCGGTAGAAGAAGGCGTGGTTGCCGGTGGTGGTGTTGCGCTGATTCGCGTGGCAAGCAAAATCGCCGAGCTGAAAGGTCAGAACGAAGATCAGAACGTCGGTATTAAAGTTGCGCTGCGCGCAATGGAAGCGCCTCTGCGTCAGATCGTGCTGAACTGCGGCGAAGAACCGTCTGTTGTGGCTAACACCGTGAAGAGCGGCGACGGCAACTACGGTTACAACGCGGCAACTGAAGAATACGGCAACATGATCGACATGGGTATCCTGGATCCGACCAAAGTAACCCGTTCTGCACTGCAGTACGCGGCTTCTGTGGCTGGCCTGATGATCACCACCGAGTGCATGGTGACTGACCTGCCGAAAAGCGATGCGCCTGACTTAGGTGCTGCTGGCGGCATGGGCGGCATGGGTGGTATGGGCGGCATGATGTAATTTAATCCTCATACTTCCCGCCGCAGGTACGTTGGTAGCGTTTCTCTGCCCAGGAGCTTACTGATGTAAGCTTCTGGGGATAAAAGAACTTGCCGCCTGCCTGCGACGTGAAATATCGATTAAATACACATAACGAACATATTGCGAAAAATGAGAAACCCCCGGGCAGAAATGTCCGGGGGTTTTTCTTTTAGTCATCTTTTTAGTATAAGATTCAACTACGGACAACGAGTCCAGCTCATTGATTATGGGGAATAACATGCACGTGAAATATTTAGCAGGGATCGTCGGTGCCGCGCTACTGATGGCGGGTTGTAGCTCCAGCAACGAACTGAGCGCTGCCGGTCAAAGCGTTCGCTTCATGGAAGAAAAGCCAGGCGCGGAGTGCCAACTGATTGGTACGGCAACCGGTAAGCAAAGCAACTGGCTTTCTGGTCAGCATGGCGAGGAAGGCGGTTCTATGCGCGGCGCGGCAAACGATCTGCGTAACCAGGCTGCGGCAATGGGCGGCAATGTGCTTTACGGCGTAAGCAGCCCATCACAGGGGATGTTATCCAGTTTTGTCCCGACCGCCAGTGAAATGACGGGACAAGTTTATAAGTGCCCTAATTAATCGCACTCTCCTTGCCGGATGGCGACGTGACGCGACTTATCCGGCCTACGGCTCCTGTAGGCCTGATAAACGCAGCGCCATCAGGCATTCCGCGGGGCCTTAACCGCCTGCACGCGTAAGTGGTGCAACGCGCGCAGGCACTGTTCCTGAGTGAGCTTCTGCGTTTTCCCTGCGGCCAGCGTTCTGGCGAATACCTGACACGGCTTTCCTGCCAGCTTTTTCAGTCTCGGACTAAATTCGAGCAGCCGACGTGAAATCGACTCCACCTCTTTATTACCGGAAGGCGAGCGGGTTTTTACCACAACGCCGCTGTGCTGCTCTTTTCCGGTTTCATCGGTATAACGGTAAAGCACCGCGACATAGTGGCTGAAAAGCGCGTGTTTCCAGTCCGGTTGCGCGTAGGCGTCATATTCCAGATTATCATTGCTCTTGCAGTCGGCGTCATATAACGGCAGGAAGTCGAGAAGAGAAGAAATCCGCAGCGCCAGTTCACGCATACCGGCATTACTCAACGCCCGAACTATCGCCTGGACCAGCATTTCAATCTGCAGCTCGTTAATTATCAATTCACAGCGACTGCCGTCGTGAAGTTGGCAGACGAACAGTAAGTCCTCGCTATTTGCCTCGGATAAGGTGACAGAAACAATGCGCCGGTTGACATCGGCGTGTTTAAGTTCGTCTTCCACCATGGACGGGGTGTTATCCAACAGCTTTTTACTGACCTTATCGCGCGCTTTCTCATAGTACTGCCGCTGTTCCGCATTTAATTGCTGCTTTTCATGGAGGCGGCTTTCCAGCGCGATCAGCAGATCCCTTAACTCCAGCGCAGTCAAAAAGAACAGTGATTCTTTATTTCTTGGCTCTTTTATTTTCAGCGCCAGCGCCATAAATTCATTCGATTTGCGAATAACACCTGTATTAATGCCTTTGATACTCATAGCCATCAAGGTTCTCCCTAACCAATTATTAATTAAATCATTAGTTACGAGCTATATATATGTTTTTTAAATATATAATGCGACAGTTATCGTTAAAGTAACATAATGTAGAGCGGGAAAGCGGGTAATTTAAATGGAGGTGTCCGGAACCGGACACCTTTTGTGGCTTATTGCTGACGTAGCTGTAAGTCGAGCGGTGTTTTACTGGGCTCGCCGCCAATTTCCCGCGCCAGTTTAGGCACCAGATAACCCGACACCAGCGTTAACAGTTCGCGCATAATCTGGCGCGCTTCGTCATCGGTGACCATGAAATGCGCTGCGCCCTGCACTTTATCCAGTACGTGCAGGTAATAGGGCATCACGCCCGCGTCGAACAGGGCGTTGCTGAGAGCGGCAAGCGTCCGGGCGTTGTCATTTACGCCGCGCAGCAGGACGCTCTGGTTAAGCAGCGTGACGCCAGCCGTGCGCAATTTCGCCATAGCGTCCCGAAAACTGGCGTCGATTTCATTGGCGTGGTTGATATGGTTCACCAGCAGGATCTGGAGAGAAGAGTGCGCGAAGCGGGCCACCAATCCCTCCGTGATGCGCGCTGGAATAACAATCGGCAAGCGACTGTGTATGCGCAGACGCTTTACGTGTCGGATGGCCTCCAGTTGGGTGAGCAGCCAGTCCAGCTCGTGGTCTTTTGCCATCAGCGGATCGCCGCCGGAAAAAATGATCTCATCCAGCTCCGGATGGGCGCTGATATAGTCCAGCGCGGCCTGCCAGTTGCGTTTATTGCCCTGATTTTCCGCATAAGGAAAGTGACGGCGGAAGCAATAACGACAATTTACCGCGCAGCCGCCTTTCACTAAAAGCAGCGCCCGGTTGTGGTATTTATGCAGCAGTCCGGGCACCACGCTGTGCTGCTCATCGAGCGGATCGGTGGAAAAACCGGGCGCGGCGATAAACTCCTCTTGCGAAGTAAGTACCTGACGTAAAAGCGGATCGTCAGGGTTACCTTTCTCCATGCGCGCGATAAACGCCCGCGGCACGCGCAGGGCGAACAGACGTCTGGCGTCACGCCCGGCTAACAGGTTTTCGTCTGCCTCTATGTTTAAAAGACGCAGGAGCTCATCGGGATCGGTCACAACATCGGCAAGTTGCGATAACCAATCTTCTCTGGATGGGGTATTTAGGGTTACAATATGCGCCATTTTGTGGCTTAGCTACCAGTTAACAATTTTCAGAGGGCCTTATGGCAACGTACTATAGCAACGATTTTCGCGCTGGTCTTAAAATCATGTTGGACGGCGAACCTTATGCGGTTGAAGCCAGCGAATTCGTTAAACCAGGTAAAGGTCAGGCTTTTGCTCGCGTTAAGCTGCGCCGCCTGCTGACCGGTACTCGCGTAGAGAAAACCTTCAAATCTACTGACTCCGCAGAAGGCGCTGACGTAGTCGATATGAACCTGACTTACCTGTACACCGACGGTGAGTTCTGGCACTTCATGAACAACGAAACCTTTGAGCAACTGTCTGCTGATGCGAAAGCGATCGGCGACAACGCGAAATGGCTGCTGGACCAGGCTGAGTGCATCGTAACCCTGTGGAACGGCCAGCCGATCTCCGTCACGCCGCCGAACTTCGTTGAGCTGGAAATCGTTGATACCGACCCGGGTCTGAAAGGCGATACCGCAGGGACTGGCGGCAAGCCGGCAACGCTGTCCACTGGCGCAGTGGTTAAAGTTCCGCTGTTCGTTCAGATTGGCGAAGTGATCAAAGTGGATACGCGTTCAGGCGAATACGTTTCCCGCGTTAAATAATCCATCTCATCCTGACGGATGGTGTGGATCAGCATAAATTTGGTGCAGCCCTTTCGCTGCACCACTGTTTTTCCAGGGCAGGAATGATGAAACGTCTTCTCGGTCTTGTAACACTGATTCTTCTCACCACATCGTTGCTGGCGGGCTGCAATACCGCACGGGGCTTTGGTGAGGACATGAAACATCTCGGCAACTCCATTTCGAACGCCGCCAGCTAATTTTTTCTCGTCTTCCTAAAAATTGTCTCTGTTCCGTCATT
Organism: Citrobacter sp. Cs237; assembly: GCF_030332325.1. NCBI lineage: Bacteria > Pseudomonadati > Pseudomonadota > Gammaproteobacteria > Enterobacterales > Enterobacteriaceae > Citrobacter > Citrobacter sp. Cs237. The sequence goes on from NZ_JAOWIB010000106.1 coordinate 217,158, forward strand.
TTTCCGGATCTTGTCTATGATTAAGTAGCAATACTCAAATAACATTGGCTAGAAAAGGAAGACGTTATGGTTAAGAAAACAATTGCAGCGATCTTTTCAGTGTTAGTGCTTTCCTCCGTGTTGACTGCCTGTAATACCACGCGAGGCGTTGGTCAGGATATTTCTGACGGCGGCGATGCTATTTCCGGCGCGGCGACAAGAGCTCAGCAGTAACAGCATAAACGGTACGGCAACCCTGTCGTGCCGTTAACTTTTCATTTCGGAAAGCGCCAGAAAAGGTGAAAAGCGATTGTCCATGTGTAGCTTCATACGGATATTGCGCTTATAGGTATAGACCGTCTTTGCGTGAATGCTGAGCGCACAGGCGATGGCGTTATTACTTGCCCCTTCCATCCACATCGTCAGTACCTTTTCTTCCTGCGGCGTCAGCAAGGGCGAAGCATTGCCAGGCGCTTCTGCGACGGAACCGCTGAGCAACGCATTGTGAATATTTTCCGCCAGTTCCGGCAGAGCAACCTGCTTCGACAACGCGGCATAAACCGGGTAGCGCTGGGTTTCCGCCAGACCGCCAGACTCCAGCAAAATGAGTGGGCTGCTACCGCAGGCGAGAACAAACGGCGCAATGTACTGAACAGAACGCGCATCATTCAGAAAGCCATAAAGATCGGCGATCACCAGGTGCGGTTTCCACTGCTGGATATGCTCCTTCACCAACAGCAGGTTGTTAAGCCCGGAGACCAGAAATGAATGATTAAAGAGTTCAGAACGATTAAGCCACGCCTCGATCCCGGAACGGGTAAAGTGGCAACGGTCAATCACGAGTATTTTCAACATAACGTTTTCGCATTCAGAAGTAAGGCTAGTGGCTTCCTGACTTCAGAAAGCGTCCCATCATAGAGAAGTCCGATCAGTGCTGAATGCGTAAAATGCGCTTCGAAATGCGCCTAATTCGACGCTTTAGCGGGCAAAAGAGAAAAAAGTTGAAATTTATCCCCGCTCAGGCAGAATTATTTTTCTACTCATCGCGTTGCAGGACGACCTGCAAACGCGTCTTTCATCGGGGACGGCCCCATTTCTACGGAGCCTGATATGTCCTGGATAATCTTGTTAATAGCGGGTCTGCTTGAAGTGGTTTGGGCGGTTGGCCTGAAATACACTCACGGATTTAGTCGCCTGACGCCGAGCGTCATCACCATCGCCGCGATGATTGTCAGTATGGCGCTTCTCGCCTGGGCGATGAAAACGCTGCCCGTCGGTACCGCCTATGCCGTGTGGACCGGAATCGGCGCCGTCGGGGCCGCCATTACCGGTATTGTGCTGCTGGGAGAGTCAGCCAACCCGATGCGTCTCGCCAGCCTGGCGCTGATAGTCGTTGGGATTATTGGCCTGAAGCTGAGCACCCATTAAGCGCCGGGTTGCTTCACCCAAATTAATTTACTGACATCAAAACCTTGCCGGGTCGCGACGGCCAGCATCTGCTGCTTCATTTCATCGGAAATGGTCGGGGTGCGTGAGAGTATCCACAGGTAGTCGCGATCCGGACCGCAAACCAGCGCGTGGCGATACTCTCTGTCGAGCGCGATAACGTTATACCCGCCGTAGAACGGTCCGAAGAAAGAGACTTTCAGCGCCGCACGGCTGGGATCGCCAGTAAAATAGGCTTTTCCTTCCGTCTGCTGCCATCGGCCTCTGTCCGGGTTATAGCCTTTATTGACGACATTAAGACCGCCGTCGTCGCGCTGACTGTAGGTTGCCGTCACTTTTTCCAGCCCACGTTCAAAGCGGTGATCGAAACGAGCTATCTCATACCAACTGCCGAGGTAACGTTTCGCGTCGAAGTTTGTGACCACCGTGACGCCGCGTGGTGGTGTTGGATTACTGCAGGAGACGACCAGGAAAGCCGCGGTGACAGCGGCAACGACGGGGAGCAGGCGCATAGGTCTTCCTTAAGCGGTTTTTACTTAAGTGTAGAACCTGGCGGGAAAATAGCGGCAGAAGGGAGAAAAAATTGCCCTCTTATCAGGCTGACAAGAGGGCAGAGGATTTAGATGCTGACAATCCCGATAGCGGTGACAACCGTCAGAATAGCCGCCAGACCGTAGAAGACCCACTTGCCAGCCGGCACGTGGATTTTCAGATCATGCATTGCATGGTGCATGCGGTGTAAACCACACCACAGCGGCAGGACGATCATCAGGAACAGAAACGCACGACCAATGAAGCTCTGGGCAAACGCCAGTACGCGCTCAAAGCTCAGGGCATCGCCCGGGAACAGACCCAGCGGCAGCAAAATACCCACCAGCAGAACCATTACCGGCGCGATGATCGCGCTCCACATACCGCCTGCGCCAAACAGACCCCAGAATACCGGTTCGTCAGAACGTTTTGGGTTTGGATTAATCATCCCGGACTCCTTACCAGAACAGGGCAACAAACAGTATGACTACGGTCACGACCGCAGTAACCACCCAGAGACCTTTAATGATCGGCTCTGGCCCCATTTTTTCATCTTTTACGATAATGTTGGCGGCTTTCGGCGCCAGCTCAAACCAGGTTTTGGTGTGCAGCAGCGCTGCCGCCAGGGCGATCAGGTTGAGGATCACCACCACCGGGTTTTGCAGGAAGCCTACGAAGCCTGCCCAGGATTCCACGCCATGCTTGAGCGCGAACAGACCGAAAATCAGCTCAATACTGAACCACACTGCCGGAACGGCGGTGCCTTCGCGCAGCATGTAAAAGCGATAAAACGGCAGTTTTTTCCACCAGGTGGACGTCATCGGCCGCACATAGGGTTTGCGTTTAGTCGTCATGTTGCACTCCTTAGCGTGGTTTCAGGGTGGCGATAAGAAAGTCTTTCGAGCTTTCCACTTTACCCTGCTGAATGGCCGCAGCCGGATCGACGTGTTTCGGGCAGACTTCAGAGCAATAGCCCACAAAAGTACAGCTCCATACGCCATTCTGACTGTTCAACTGCGCCATACGCTCCTTCTTACCGTGGTCGCGGCTGTCTTCGTTGTAACGATGCGCCAGCGTAATCGCCGCCGGACCGATGAACTCAGGGTTCAGGCCGAACTGCGGGCAGGCGGCATAGCACAGACCACAGTTGATGCAACCAGAGAACTGGTGATACTTCGCCATCTGTGCCGGGGTCTGGACGTTCGGTCCTTGATCCGTGGTGCGCGGATTGCCGATGATGTACGGCTTGATCGCCTCCAGACTTTCAATAAAGTGCGTCATGTCGACGACCAGATCGCGTTCGATCGGGAAGTTGCCCAGCGCTTCCACCTTGATGCCGTTGGTGTAATCACGCAGGAAGGTTTTGCACGCCAGTTTCGGTACGTTGTTCACCATCATGCCGCAGGAACCGCAGATCGCCATACGGCAGGACCAGCGGTAGCTCAGGTCCGGCGCCAGGTTATCTTTGATATAGCCCAGCGCATCCAGCAGTGAGGTGGTTTCATCATAGGGCACTTCGTAGAAAGCACTGTGCGGCGCGGTGTCGGTTTCAGGGTTGTAGCGCACCACCTCAACTTTCAGGTTTTTCATCTCAGCCATTACGCCTTCTCCTTCTTATCGGCTGCTTCCGCTTCCGCACCGTAAACGCGTTTCGCAGGCGGCAGCGTGGTGATTTTCACGTCGCTATAATCAAGGCGAGTCGTGCCATCAGCATCGCGGAAGGCGAGAGTATGTTTGAGGAAGTTGACGTCGTCACGCTCGGTGCAGCCTTCATCCAGACGCTGGTGCGCGCCGCGTGATTCCTTACGTGCCAGCGCGGAGTGCGCCATACATTCTGCCACGTTCAGACCGTGACCCAGTTCGATCGTGTAAAGCAGGTCGGTGTTGAACACGCTGGAGTTGTCGGTAATGCGCACGCGTTTGAAGCGTTCCTGCAACTCGGCCAGCTTGTCCACGGTTTTCTGCATCAGTTCCGGCGTACGGTAGATGCCGCAACCTTCTTCCATAGACAGACCCATTTCGTCGCGGATCTTCGCCCAGTTTTCATTGCCTTCCTGGTTAACCAGGTCTTTCAGGCGTTTTTCAACGTCCGCAACCTGTGCGTTCAGCGCGGCGTCATTAGCGGTGTCTGCGGTCGACGCGCGCTCCATCGCCTGCTCGCCCGCCAGACGACCAAAGACCACCAGCTCAGCCAGCGAGTTAGAGCCCAGGCGGTTAGCGCCGTGCAGACCAACGGAAGAACATTCGCCGACGGCAAACAGACCTTTAATGCGGGTTTCGCAGTTCTGATCGGTTTCGATACCGCCCATGGTGTAGTGCGCGGTTGGACGAACCGGAATCGGCTCTTTCACTGGATCGACGCCCACGTAGGCTTTCGCCAGTTCGCAGATAAACGGCAGACGTTCGAGCAGTTTCTTCTCGCCCAGATGACGCAGGTCGAGGTGAACCACATCGCCGCGCGGGGTTGAAATGGTGTTGCCTTTACGCCATTCGTGCCAGAAGGCCTGAGAAACTTTGTCGCGCGGGCCCAGTTCCATGTATTTGTTTTTCGGCTCGCCCAGCGGGGTTTCCGGACCCATACCGTAGTCCTGCAGATAGCGGTAGCCGTTTTTGTTGACCAGGATACCGCCTTCACCACGGCAACCTTCGGTCATCAGAATACCGGAACCTGGCAGACCGGTCGGGTGATACTGAACGAATTCCATATCACGCAGCGGAACGCCGTGGCTCAGCGCCATGCCCATGCCGTCGCCGGTCACGATGCCGCCGTTGGTGTTGTAACGATACACACGGCCTGCGCCGCCGGTCGCCATCACCACCGCGTTTGCGCGGATCTGCACTAATGTGCCTTCCATCATGTTCATCGCGACCAGGCCGCGAGCGTGTCCCTCATCAACCAGGATATCCAGAACAAAATGTTCGTCAAAACGTTGGATTTGTGGGAACTGCAGGGAGGTCTGGAACAGGGTGTGCAGCATATGGAAGCCGGTTTTATCCGCGGCAAACCAGGTACGCTCGATTTTCATCCCGCCAAAGCGACGGACGTTGACGCTACCGTCCGGACGACGGCTCCATGGGCAGCCCCATTGCTCCAGTTGGGTCATTTCGGTCGGACAGTGATGGACAAAGTAGTCCACGACATCCTGTTCACACAGCCAGTCTCCGCCCGCTACGGTATCATGAAAATGATAGTCGAAGCTGTCATGATCCTGGGCGACTGCGGCTGAGCCCCCTTCGGCAGCAACGGTGTGGCTGCGCATGGGGTACACTTTTGAGATCAGTGCGATTTTTGCGTTAGGATTTGCCTGCGCGGCAGCAATTGCAGCACGTAATCCCGCGCCACCGGCGCCTATAATGGCAAGATCGGCTTGAAAGGTTTGCACGACATTCCTCCAGATTGTTGTAATTTCACGACCTCGCATTTTCAGATAAAGACCCTGAATCATACGGGACGTGAATGCGTTTCCACTGCTCCTTTATAGGTACAACAGTATAGTCATTGCGATGTGCACGAAATTTGACGTGTTCGATTTTTTTAGCGCGTCAGAGGGGGGAATTATCATTGAATTTGATTAATTTAATTACTAAACCATCGTTGTACGCTTTTTTAACCCGGTAGCCCCGCTTTATTATTCCTGCGCAAAATTTGTTTCATTGGCGCGTTACGAGTAGACTTCGTGCCCTTGTCTTAAACTGGAGAAAGAACCATGAGCGAAACGGCAACCTGGCAGCCGAGCGCGTCCATACCTAACCTGTTAAAACGCGCGGCAATTATGACGGAAATTCGTCGTTTTTTCGCCGATCGCGGCGTGCTGGAGGTAGAGACGCCCTGCATGAGCCAGGCGACGGTCACAGACATTCATCTGTTCCCGTTCGAGACGCGTTTCGTCGGCCCCGGTCACTCCCAGGGGATGAACCTCTATTTAATGACCAGTCCGGAATACCACATGAAACGTCTGCTGGTGGCAGGTTGTGGTCCGGTCTTCCAGCTTTGTCGTAGCTTCCGTAATGAAGAGATGGGGCGCCATCACAACCCGGAATTCACCATGCTGGAGTGGTACCGTCCCCATTACGACATGTACCGGCTGATGAACGAAGTGGACGATCTGCTGCAACAGGTGCTGGAATGCCCGGCGGCGGAGAGCCTTTCTTATCAGCAGGCATTCCTGCGTCATCTGGAGATCGATCCGCTCTCCGCGGATAAGACGCAACTGCGAGAAGTCGCAGCGAAGCTGGACCTGAGCAATATTGCCGATACCGAAGAGGATCGCGATACGCTGTTGCAACTGTTGTTCACAATGGGCGTCGAGCCGCACATCGGTAAGGAAAAGCCGACGTTTGTGTACCATTTTCCGGCAAGCCAGGCATCGCTGGCGCAAATCAGCACGGAAGATCACCGCGTGGCGGAACGCTTTGAGGTCTACTACAAAGGTATTGAACTGGCGAATGGTTTCCACGAACTGACGGACGCGCGCGAACAGCAGCAGCGTTTTGAACAGGATAACCGTAAGCGTGCCGCCCGTGGCTTACCCCAGCAGCCGATCGACAATAACCTGCTCGACGCGCTCAAAGTTGGGATGCCGGACTGTTCCGGCGTCGCGTTGGGTGTGGATCGCCTGGTGATGCTGGCGCTGGGGGCAGAAAGCCTTGCAGAAGTGATTGCCTTTACCGTCGACCGCGCATAGTGTTCTCGTTTTCCCTACAAAATGGTGTTATGCGCGCCATTTTGTAGCACAAATTTTCAATTTCCCTCTAAAAGCCACATTTAAATGCTGGTAATTTGTTACCATTCAGGTATCAATCCTGTGTTGATTTCACTTGCCGCTCTCCGCAATAGAGAGCGGTACGATTCAGTGAGCGCGGTTTACTCAACGCGCTCAGAGTGAGGGATGGTTTCATGAGCCAGACAATAAAAAAGATGAGCCTGACAGGTCTCATCCTGATGATTTTTACTTCCGTTTTTGGATTTGCAAATAGCCCTTCCGCTTTTTACTTAATGGGTTATAGCGCAATCCCATGGTATATATTTTCTGCATTATTATTCTTTATTCCATTTGCATTAATGATGGCTGAAATGGGTTCCGCTTACCGAAAAGAGGAGGGCGGAATCTATTCCTGGATGAATAACAGCGTTGGACCGCGCTATGCTTTTATTGGCACGTTCATGTGGTTTTCATCTTACGTCATCTGGATGGTGAGTACTGCGGCGAAGGTGTGGGTGCCATTTTCCACCTTTGTGTTCGGCGCGGATATGACCCAACACTGGCGCATCGGCGGGCTTGAACCCACGCAGGTCGTAGGGCTGCTTGCCGTGGCGTGGATGATTATGGTCACCGGCGTGGCCGCGCGGGGGATTAATAAAATTGCTCGCGTTACGGCGGTTGGCGGCATTGCGGTGATGTGCCTGAATGCGGTCCTGCTGCTGGTGAGCATCGCCATTCTGTTATTAAACGGCGGACATTTCGCCGAGGAGATTAATTTCACCGCCTCGCCGAACACGGGCTATCAGTCTGGCCTGGCAATGCTGTCATTTGTGGTGTTCGCGATATTTGCCTATGGCGGTATTGAAGCGGTCGGCGGGCTGGTGGATAAAACCGAAAAACCGGAAAAGAACTTTGCGAAAGGCATCGTATTTGCGGCGATGGTTATTTCCGTCGGCTATTCGCTGGCGATATTTTTATGGGGTGTTAGCGCCAACTGGCAGCAGGTACTCAGTAATAGCGCCGTGAACCTCGGAAATATTACCTATATCCTGATGAAAAGCCTTGGGATGACGCTGGGCAATGCGTTACATCTGTCGCCGGAAGCAGCGATAACCCTGGGCGTCTGGTTTGCGCGCATTACCGGTCTGTCGATGTTCCTCGCCTACACCGGCGCGTTCTTCACGCTGAGTTATTCACCGTTGAAAGCGATCATTCAGGGAACGCCGAAAGCGTTATGGCCTGCGCCAATGACAAGACTCAACGCCGTCGGGATGCCGGCAACGGCGATGTGGATGCAGTGTCTGCTGGTGTGCCTGTTTATTCTGTTGGTCTCGTTTGGCGGCGACACCGCCTCGGCGTTTTATAACAAGCTGACGCTAATGGCGAATGTCTCAATGACCCTGCCGTACCTGTTCCTCGCGCTGGCGTTCCCGTTCTTTAAGGCGCGAACTGAGCTGGAAAGACCGTTTGTGATTTTCAAAACCAGAGCATCGACGCTGGCCGCGACGGGTGTGGTGGTGCTGGTGGTGACGTTTGCCAACGTTTTCACGATCGTCCAGCCAGTGATCGAGGCCGGAGACTGGAACAGCGCGCTGTGGATGACCGGCGGCCCGGTATTCTTTTCACTGCTGGCAATAACGATTTATCAGAACTATAGCCGCCGGATGGCAAATCAGCCGCAGTGGGCGTTGGAATAAACAGAACGGCTGTAGACCTGATGGCGGCTTCGCCTTATCAGGCCTACACCTGCTTTACAAACTTCCTGCCGGGCGGCTACCGCGTCCGGCTGAGGTTAACGTTCTGGCCGTTTTCTTGCCGTTAAGACTTTCCAGACGCATCTGGAACGGTGGGAACGGCAAATCTATACCGTGCTCCTGGAAGCCCGCCAGAATCAACTGGTGGATTTCATGGCGTAGCGGCATTCGGTGTCCCATTTCCGCAGCATAGATGCGCAATTCAAAGATCTGAATCCCCTGTTGCAGGTCAACCAGAAAGACTTCCGGCGGCGGGTTATCAATCACCAGCGAACAACGCTCCGCCGCCGTGTAGAGGATCTGGGTGACCTCTTCGCTGTTAGCGTCAGAGGGCGCCGGAACGGTGAGCACCACGCGGGTTACCGAGTCGGACAGCGACCAGTTGATAAACTGCTCAGTAATAAACGCTTTGTTCGGCACGATAATCTCTTTACGATCCCAGTCGCTGATGGTGGTCGCGCGGGTGTTAATCTTCGTCACGCTGCCGGTCAGATCGCGGATCGTCACCGTATCGCCAATACGAATCGGCTTTTCAAACAGGATAATCAGACCCGAGATAAAGTTTGCGAAGATCTCCTGCAAACCAAAGCCAAGACCCACACCGAGCGCCGCGACCAGCCATTGCAGTTTTGACCATTCGATACCAATCATCGAGAAGCCAACCAACCCGCCGATCAGCATCAGCAGGTATTTGGTTATGGTGGTAATGGCGTAGCCGGTGCCTGGCGTCAGATCGAGATGCTGTAACAGCGCCAGCTCCAGCAGTGCGGGAAGATTACGCACCAGCTGCGTGGTGATGATAAACACCAGAATCGCAATCAGCACCGCGCCCAGCGTGATCGGCTCGAGGCTTTCGACGCCCTGCACCGTGGAGGTGACATCCCAGAGCGAGATATTTTCCAGGAAACCGAACGCGGAATGGATCTCCGACCACAATACAATCACCGACAGCAGGGCGATCAGCATCAGGATAGAACGCACAAGACGTAATGACTGGGTACTGATGGCATCGAGATCGACTTCGCTTTCATCGATGTCAACGGTGCCTTCAAGGCTGGTGGAATGGGCCGGTTCTTCTTCGCCACGGGCACGCTGCGCCAGCATTTCCGCCCGACGGTGCTTCGCGCGGTCAAAGGCCAGCCTCCGCCGCTGGATCAGCATCCAGCGGCGAATGACGTGATAAATCACCAGCAGCAGGAACCAGATAGCGACGGAGGTTTCCAGCCGCGCCAGCAGCGCCTGTGCGGTGGCGAGATAGCCCACCGCCGCCGCCAGAATCGCCAGCAGCGGCGCGCCGATCATCATGTTCCACAGCATACTGTTAACCATATTGTCGCCGTTGCCTTCTTTATCGAGATAAAGCGGGATCCCGGCCTTTTTCAGACTTAACGTCACCAGCGCCAGCGCGCCGCAAATCAATATAAAGCACAGGCGCCCCAACGAGCCGGAAAATTCCCGGTCATTCAGGTTATCAAACATGATCAGCGCCATAATCAGCGGCACAATCAGACCGATACTCATCAGGTAATACCGCATCGCCCGCGTGACGCGCTGGCGTGGCCAGCCAAAGTGGGCGATAAACAGACCATTCGGGCGGGCAAAGGTCGCGCAGATCATCACGACCCACAGCAGCGGCACCGTCGCCGTGACGCCGTCGCCTATCGCGACCGCCAGCGGATACGGCCAGGCTTCGCGCAGACCGTAGCCTAGCGTCATCCACAGCACCGGCAACGGCGAGGCCACCAGGATCGACCAGAACACGGTGCGCAGCGTCAGCCAGAAGTGGTCCTGGGTCACTTTGCCGACTTTGGCGGCGGAACGTTCGAGAAACCGGGTAAAGTGGCGACGAGAATAAATGCTAAAGCCCACCAGAATCAGCGCGCCGAACAGCGGTAACAGCGTTTCCCGGCTGGTTAACATCATCAGGCTGGCTTTGCCCAGTTGGCTGACGGTGTCGAGCGATATCAGACGGCGCAGATCCTGGACAATATCGATTGGCCAGGAGAACGACAGAGGGCGCACGTCGGAGGTCCAGAAAAGATAGCGGTGGGTCGCCTCGTTGACCTCTTTCAGGGCGTCTTCAAGCTGGCTATTGGACACCTTCAGCTTGGTCAGTTCGAGTATCAGCGTGTCGCCGCCCTGGAGCAGCGAATTCAGCAGCTCGCGCTGGGTTCGCAGTTGGGCTTCCAGAATGCGATTTTGTTCGGCGGTAAGCGGCTGTCCGTCTGCCTGATGCAGTTGGCGAAGCTGGGGCTGTTTATTGAGCTGATCTTCGTAGCGCAGACGCTGAACGCGCAGCTGCGCCATTTCGGTATCCAACTGCTGCGGCTTTGGCATCTCCGGCAGCCGCGCCACCTGCGCGCGCAGGGCTTCGCCCAGCAGGTTGGAAGAGCCGAGCCACTGCGACTGTTCCCGTAGCGTCGTCAACGCCTGGCGAACCTGTTGAGTCTGACTGGCGGCCTGACGCTGCTGAGAGGCGACCAGATCCATCCGCTGCGCCTGCTGGTTCAGCGCCGCAGACAGCTCACGGTTCACCTTAAATTGCGCAACGATATCCGGCGGCAGATCCGCGCTGTTTTCCGCCAGCAGTTCGGTGCTCTCCAGCGCGCGTTCTGCTTCACGCTGGCGCTGGCTGTTAAGTTGATTTCGTAATGCCTGCAGATAAGCATCAAGCTGCTGGCTCTGCTTTTGCGCCAGTTCCGCGCGCAACCGCGCCAGCTCCTGACGGTTATTGGCGGAAAGCTGCGCCAGCTCCAGTTCGTCGACCAGCGCCTTCAGCCGCGCTGAGTCGGCCTGCATACTGTAATTTTGCGCCTGGCTGACGGGCGTATTACCCGTTGCCGTGCCAATGCGGCGTTCGATCTCGTTAAGCTGGCGGCGGGCATCGGTTTGCTGCTGCGGAAGCTGGCTCAATGAGTCAGCGATTTCGCGCGCGCGTTCCTGTTCCTGCTGGGCCTGGCGGCTTTTCTCCAGCAACTGGCTGCTGACCTGGAGGATCTCCTGGTTTAGCGCATCGGTGGACAAGCCAGGCGGAACGGTGCGGGGTTCATCGCGCAGGTTGGTGAGTTGTGCCCGCAGCGAGGCGGACATTTTGGGGAAATTATCAATGACTTGTTGATACTGCTGAGCGCGCTCGAGGGAGCCTTTACGCTCCTCAAGCGCATTCAACGCCGCCTGCAGCGCCTCAACGGCTTCCGGTTGGGCGGGTTTTGCCGCTTTCGCCTGCTCCAGTTCCTGGGCAATGTGTTTGGCGTCGGGGGCTGTCGCGGCGTATGCCCCCAGGCTGAGGCACCAGGCCATCAGAAATGTGATTATCAGGCGCACAGCAGCGTTTCCTCTCCACGCCATCATTCAGGTTGCGTCAATGCTCCTGAATGATGGGGTGTCTGTTTCAGGTTTCGTCTTTTTTGTCGTCTACCAGCGGGCTGGCATCATGTTCGGCTTTGATTTCTTCTTCCGGCAGTGGGGCAGGTTCAGCATCCACGGGCGCCACGAACGTCTCGGTTGAGATTGCCAGCGGCTGACCAATTTTAGTCACTGACAGGCTTTCCAGCGATTCAACCAGATTCACTTTACCTGGCGAAAACAGGTTGATGACGGTGGAGCCGAGCTTGAAGCGGCCCATCTCCTGGCCTTTCAGCAATGCCACGGAACCTTCGCTCTCTCCGGCAGGCCAGGTCCAGCGTTTAATCACGCCTTCACGCGGCGGAGTGATCGTTCCGGCCCAGACGGTTTCGATGCTGCCGACGATCGTAGCCCCCACCAGAATTTGCGCCATTGGACCAAATTCGGTGTCGAACAGGCAGATAACACGTTCATTTCGGGCGAACAGATTCGGCACGTTTTGCGCGGTCAGGTGATTTACCGAGAACAGATCGCCCGGCACGTAGATCATCTCGCGCAGGATCCCGTTACAGGGCATGTGCACACGGTGGTAATCGCGCGGCGACAGGTAGGTGGTGACAAACGAACCGTTGCGGAACAGATCCGCCATCAGATAGTTGCCCGCCAGTAAGGCTTCCAGGCTGTAGTTATGGCCTTTGGCCTGCAGGATTTTATCTTCTTCAATCTTGCCTAACTGGCTGATCACCCCGTCTGCTGGCATGACCAGCACGTTCGGGTCAGTATTCAGCGGACGCACCTCGTCCCGCAGCGGACGCACGAAGAAATCATTAAAAGTGCGATAGCTTGCGGTATCCGGCTTCTGCGCCTCTTTCATATCGACCTTGTAGACCTTTACGACCAGATCGATAGCCAGCTTCGTCAGCCATCCCGCTCGTTTGCTCGCGCCCCAGCCCGCCAGGCGAGTGAGCCATAGTTTCGGCAGAATGTATTGTAGCGAAAGTTTAAATGAGTTTAGCAAGGTAGCCTCCAGGCTATTGTTTTACCTGAACCGGCATTCACGCCAGTATCCTGAAAAAAGGGGACGATTCTAACGACGCTTAGGGTATCTGTCAGTCGTCCGTATCAGAAAAGTTTTTACGCGTTTTTACCTGCGCCATGCTTTCAAGAATGCGGTGATAGTTCTCGAAACGGGTTTCCGCAATCTTACCGTCCTCTACTGCTTCACGGATGGCGCAACCGGGGTCGCTATCATGCTTACAGTCGCGGTATTTGCATAATCCCAGAAAGTCGTGAAATTCGACAAAACCGTTGAAAATTTGTTCCGGCTCCAGATGCCACAAACCAAATTCCCGTACGCCAGGGGAGTCAATGACATCGCCGCCGTGTGGGAAGTGATACAGGCGCGCCGCCGTGGTGGTGTGCTGCCCAAGCCCCGAGTTGTCGGAAACATCGTTCGTGAGGATCTCTTCCTGCAGGCCCAGCAGCGCATTCAGAAGACTGGATTTACCGACGCCGGACTGCCCGGCAAATATACTGACTCGCCCGGTCAGCGCATCCTCCAACGGCTTCAGGCCATCCTGAGTATGACTGGAAACCATCAGTACGCGATAACCGATGTTGCGATAGATATCCATCTGCTCGTTCACAAACGCCATGCCGTCGTCATCCAGCAGATCGATCTTATTGAGCACGATAATGGGTTCAACCTGAAGCGTCTCGCACGCCACGAGATAACGGTCGATAATATTCAGCGACAGCTCCGGTAATATGGCTGAGACAATGACGATTTGGTCAATGTTGGCGGCAATCGGTTTGACGCCATCGTAAAAATCCGGGCGCGTGAGCACCGAGGTGCGTTCATGTACCGCTTCCACGATACCTTTCACATTGACGCCTTCGGCGGCGGCTTTACCCGGACGCCAGACCACGCGGTCGCCAGTGACCAGCGAGCGGATTGTACGGCGAATATTGCAGCGGTGAATTTCACCGTCGGCGGATTCGACGTCGGCATGCATGCCGAAGCGGCTAATGACAATACCTTCAGCGGTCTCGCCGAACAGGTTGTCATCGTAGTCTGGCTTCTCCTTAGACGTTTTGAGACGACGCTGGTGATTAGCGTTCACACGGCGCTGCTGGCCTTTGGAGAGTTTATTTTTACTCAATCGTACTGACTCCTGGTCGCCCATGATGGGCAAAACATTTATGATACACGCAATTCTAAATGAATATAGTCACACGAAAACGTGACCACTGAAGGGTGGAAAATAGCATGAGTGCCAATGAAAACAACCTGATTTGGATTGATCTTGAGATGACCGGTCTGGATCCCGAGCGCGATCGCATAATTGAAATCGCCACGCTGGTCACTGACGCAAATCTTACGATTCTGGCCGAAGGGCCGACCATCGCGGTGCATCAGTCTGATGAACAACTGGCGCTGATGGACGACTGGAACGTGCGCACACATACCGCCAGTGGGTTGGTGGAGCGGGTGAAGGCGAGCACGATGGGCGATCGCGAAGCGGAACTGGCGACCCTTGAATTTCTGAAAGAGTGGGTTCCACAGGGCAAATCGCCAATCTGCGGGAACAGTATCGGACAAGACCGCCGGTTTTTGTTTAAGTATATGCCGGAGCTGGAAGCGTATTTCCACTACCGTTATCTCGACGTGAGCACGCTTAAAGAGCTGGCGCGTCGCTGGAAGCCGGAAATTCTTGAGGGTTTTACCAAGCAGGGCACGCATCAGGCGATGGACGATATCCGCGAGTCGGTGGCGGAACTGGCTTACTATCGCGAGCATTTTATTCAGCTTTAACCGCCTGCTGTGCCGGGTGTGGCGACGCCGCGCCCGGCCTGATCGCTGGTCGTCTCACTTGCACAGTGGGATGATTGCCGCTAAATTATACGCTTTGCTGATAAAATCAGCATTCAAACGAATTTCATAAAAAATTGCGTTTGAAGGGGTTGCAGGAGAAAGGATTTCTCGTATAATGCGCCTCCCGTAACGACGCAGAAATGCGAATTACGACAGCAACAAACGGCAGTAAATTAATCGCAGGATTTCGATTTTTCGGAAGACGAAGATTAAGCGGGAATAGCTCAGTTGGTAGAGCACGACCTTGCCAAGGTCGGGGTCGCGAGTTCGAGTCTCGTTTCCCGCTCCAAATTCTTATCTCTACACCTATCCACAGTGAACGGCTGCTCGTGGTGCGTCTCTTTTCGTTCCTGATATATTCTTGTAAACAGAGTTATCCACAGACTGCGTATTTGTCTTCTGCGTTTAAAACGCTTCGCAGAGTGAATGATATTTTTATATCCCGCTGAAATATAAGAAATAAATAACATCTTAAATTGTTAAGCGGATCGCTTGACGATTTTTTCGTGCTTGAATAGCAATGTGTTTTTAATTTTATGCACAGGCTGTGGACGACTTATGCGTCCCGTGGAAGCCCTTTTTCAATGGCTCTGACCAGACGTTTCTGCTGCGGGAGTTGCACCTCGACTGCACTGGCATTTCGCTTTGCGATCTGCTGCGCGATCGCCCACTGGATGTGTTCATCGAGAAGTGGGTGCTCACCCCGGCGGTTTTCCAGCGCACAGAGCACGTCTTCACGCCAGGGCGCGTTGCCAAGGGCGACCGCGATATTCCGTAACCAGCGCAGGTGACCAATGCGCCGGATAGCTGAACCTTCGGTGATTTTCAAAAAGCGAGCTTCGTCCCAACTGAAGAGTTCAATTAGCGCCGGCGCGTGCAGTTGTTGGCGTGGGCTGAAATCCGCTTCGTCCGTTAAGTGTGAATATCGGTTCCACGGACAGATGAGCTGACAGTCGTCGCAGCCGTAAATCCGGTTGCCCATTAAGGGACGCAAGTCTTCGGGAATGGCGCCTTCGAGTTCAATTGTAAGGTAAGAAATACAGCGGCGGGCATCTACCGTATAAGGGGCGACAATCGCGCCAGTTGGACAGGTCGTCATGCAGGCGACGCACTTTCCGCATCCGTCTTCAACGACGTGGTCCACGGGCAGCGGGAGATCGATTAACAATTCACCCAGAAAGAAAAACGACCCCGCTTCCCGGTTGAGGATAAGTGAGTGCTTACCTGTCCACCCCAGACCCGCTTTTTCCGCCAACGGTCGCTCCAGAATGGGCGCAGAGTCAACAAAAGGTCTAAAATTCAGCGAGACACAATGCTGCTGAATCCTCTCACCCAGTTTTTTTAGTCGGTTACGCAATAGCTTATGGTAGTCGCGCCCCAGCGCGTAGCGGCTAACGTAACCCAGGTCAGGATTTTTCAGCGTGCTGGCAAATGCAGCCCTGGCGGGAAGATAGTTCATACGCACGCTAATAACGCGCAGCGTACCAAGCAACAGCTCATGAGGGCGCGCGCGCATCATGCCGTGGCGCGCCATCCAGTCCATCTCGCCGTGGTACTGTTTGTCCAGCCATGCCTGCAGTTTGAGTTCGGCTTCGCTGAGGTCAGTATCGGTAATACCTACCTGCTGAAAGCCCAGTTCCAGCCCCCACTGCTTAATTTTTTGCGCTAACTGATTGAGATCGAGGGGCTCTGACATGACGGACCATACCATAAAGAAAAACCCCGTAAGTATACCACACTCCCTCTGGCCCGCCGACGACATCAGAGGACTGGAGCAAGAGGCTGCTGATACGCTTGGGTTGACGTTGTTTGAACTGATGTTGCGTGCCGGAGAAGCGGCGTTTGACGTCGCGCGTGAAAGCTGGCCTTATGCCCGCCACTGGTTGGTGCTGTGCGGTCACGGGAATAACGGCGGCGACGGGTATGTGGTGGCGAGGCTGGCGAAAGCGGTGGGCATTAACGTCACGTTGCTGGCTCAGGAGAGCGAAAAGCCGCTGCCGGAAGAGGCCGAACAGGCGCGGGAAGCCTGGCTGAACGCGGGGGGAATTATTCATGCGCCGGAGATTATCTGGCCGGAAAAAGTGGACCTCATTGTTGATGCTTTGCTCGGCACCGGGTTAACCCAGGCGC
Source organism: Citrobacter sp. Cs237 (assembly GCF_030332325.1). NCBI lineage: Bacteria > Pseudomonadati > Pseudomonadota > Gammaproteobacteria > Enterobacterales > Enterobacteriaceae > Citrobacter > Citrobacter sp. Cs237. Next base: position 233,921 of record NZ_JAOWIB010000106.1, read on the forward strand.
CCCGTGAACCGATCGCCACACTCATTGCACAGGCCAACGCCCATCCCGCGCCGGTTCTGGCGGTTGATATCCCGTCCGGGCTGCTGGCGCAAACGGGCGCAACGCCGGGCGCGGTAATCGATGCCGATCGCACCGTCACCTTTATCGCGCTGAAGCCGGGCTTGTTGACCGGAAAGGCCCGCGATGTGGTGGGCGAACTGCATTTTAACGCGCTGGGTCTGGAAGAGTGGTTAGCAGGTCAGGCGTCGCCGATCCGGCGCGTTGACGCTTCGCTGCTCGCGCAATGGCTGGCGCCGCGTCGTCCTACCTCTCATAAGGGCGATCATGGTCGCCTGGCGATCGTTGGCGGCGATCATGGCACTGCGGGCGCCATTCGCATGGCCGGAGAAGCGGCGTTGCGTACCGGCGCTGGTCTAGTGCGGGTGCTGACCCGCAGGGAGAATATCGCGCCGTTGTTGACGGCTCGCCCGGAATTAATGGTTTATGAGCTCACGCCGCAGACGCTGGATGAGAGCCTCGAATGGGCGGATGTCGTGGTGATTGGCCCTGGGCTCGGTCAGGCGGAATGGGGCAAAAAAGCGCTGCAGAAGGTCGAGAATTTTCGCAAACCAATGCTCTGGGATGCCGATGCGCTGAACCTGCTGGCAATCAACCCCGATAAACGTCACAATCGCGTCATCACGCCGCATCCGGGAGAAGCCGCGCGGTTACTGGGTTGTTCTGTCGCAGAAATTGAAAGCGATCGCTTACTTTCTGCGCAGCGTCTGGTAAAACGTTATGGAGGCGTTGCGGTGTTGAAAGGCGCGGGAACGGTGGTTGCCGCGGAGCCGAATGCGTTGGGAATAATTGATGCCGGAAATGCAGGAATGGCCAGCGGCGGTATGGGGGATGTGCTCTCCGGGATCATTGCCGCATTGCTTGGACAGAAGCTTACCCCGTATGATGCAGCCTGTGCGGGCTGTGTTGCCCACGGCGCGGCGGCAGATGTTCTGGCAGCACGTTTTGGCATGCGCGGCATGCTGGCAACCGATCTTTTTTCCACGCTACAGCGTATTGTTAACCCAGATGTGATTGACGTTTATCATGATGAATCGAGTAATTCCGCTACCTGACGAACAGGCCACGTTAGACCTGGGGCTGCGGGTCGCCCACGCCTGCGACGGCGCGACCGTTATCTATTTGTTCGGGGATTTAGGCGCGGGTAAAACCACCTTTAGCCGCGGGTTCCTGCAGGCGTTAGGCCATGCCGGTAATGTAAAAAGCCCAACGTATACGCTGGTCGAACCCTATGCGCTCGATAACCTGATGGTTTATCACTTCGATCTGTATCGCCTCGCCGATCCGGAAGAACTGGAATTTATGGGGATCCGGGATTATTTTGCCAACGACGCCATTTGTCTGGTGGAGTGGCCGCAGCAGGGGAAAGGTGTATTGCCGGACCCGGATATTGAAATCCATTTAGAGTATAAGGCGCAAGGCCGTGAGGCGCGAATCAGCGCCGTTTCCTCCTCCGGGGAAGCGCTGATTGCGCGTTTAGCCGGTTAACCTTAAAGGTGGCGGGATGATGTATCGCATCAGAAAGTGGCTGGCGGCAACGCTGGTGTTACTGTGCGCGCAGGCTGGCGCGGCCAGTTTGTCCGATATTCAGGTTTCAAACGGTGAACAGCAGGCGCGGATTACGCTGAGCTTTATCGGCGATCCGGATTACGCCTTTTCGCAGCAGGGTAAACGTACCGTCGCGCTGGATATTAAGCAAACCGGCGTGATTCAAGGGCTGCCGCTGCAGTTTAGCGGCAACAACCTGGTGAAAACGATACGTTCCGGCACGCCGCAGGATCCGCAGTCGCTGCGGCTGGTGGTCGATCTCACGGAAAACGGCAAGACTGAAGCGGTAAAACGGCAGAATGGCGGCAATTACACCGTCGTCTTTACGATCAACGCCGATGCGCCGCCGCCTCCGCCAGTGGTCGCAAAGCGGGTTGAACCGCCCGTGGTGACGCCACGCCCGAGCGAACCGGCGCGAAACCCGTTTAAATCCAGCAATGAGCGTACTACGGCCGTCACCAGCAGTCATACCATCACGCGCCCCGCCGCGCGTACGACGACCAGTAACGGCGACAAGGTGGTCATTGCCATCGACGCCGGGCACGGTGGGCAGGATCCAGGGGCGATTGGCCCCGGCGGCACGCGGGAGAAAAACGTGACCATCGCGGTGGCCCGCAAGCTGCGCACGCTACTGAATAACGATCCTATGTTTAAAGGCGTTCTCACCCGCGACGGCGACTATTTCATCTCGGTAATGGGCCGCTCCGATGTGGCGCGTAAGCAGAACGCCAATTTCCTGGTGTCGATTCACGCCGATGCCGCGCCAAACCGTAACGCCACCGGCGCGTCGGTGTGGGTGCTGTCTAACCGTCGCGCCAATAGCGAAATGGCGAACTGGCTGGAAGAGCATGAAAAACAATCCGAGCTGCTCGGCGGCGCGGGCGACGTACTGGCGAACAGTCAGTCCGACCCTTACTTAAGCCAGGCGGTTCTGGATTTGCAGTTCGGCCATTCCCAGCGCGTAGGGTATGATGTGGCAACCAATATGTTAGGCCAGCTCGAACGTATCGGGTCATTGCATAAGCGGCGTCCGGAGCATGCCAGCCTGGGGGTGCTACGATCGCCTGATATTCCGTCGGTGCTGGTTGAAACCGGATTTATCAGTAACCACAGCGAAGAACGGCTGCTCGCCAGCGATGCGTACCAACAGCAACTGGCCGAAGCGATTTACAAAGGACTGCGGAGCTACTTCCAGGCGCATCCCCTGCAGTCAGGTCCACAAGGGACACAAACCGCGAGCGCCGTTACGCCTGGCGAGTCGTTGATTAACTAAGGAATTGTCATGCCGATTCAGGTGCTACCGCCACAACTGGCGAACCAGATTGCCGCAGGTGAGGTGGTGGAAAGACCTGCGTCGGTGGTCAAAGAACTGGTGGAAAACAGCCTTGACGCGGGCGCAACGCGTATCGATATTGATATCGAACGCGGCGGCGCGAAGCTTATCCGTATTCGCGACAACGGCTGCGGCATCAGGAAAGACGAGCTGGCGCTGGCGCTGGCCCGTCACGCCACCAGTAAAATCGCCTCGCTCGACGATCTGGAAGCGATTATCAGCCTCGGTTTTCGTGGCGAAGCGCTGGCCAGCATCAGCTCAGTCTCCCGCCTGACGCTGACGTCCCGCACCGCCGATCAGCAGGAAGCCTGGCAAGCCTATGCTGAAGGGCGTGATATGGATGTGACGGTGAAACCCGCCGCGCATCCCGTAGGCACCACGCTGGAAGTGCTGGACCTGTTCTATAACACGCCCGCCCGTCGCAAGTTTATGCGCACCGAAAAAACCGAGTTTAATCATATTGATGAGATCATTCGCCGTATTGCGTTGGCGCGTTTTGACGTGACCATCAATTTGTCGCACAACGGTAAAATGGTGCGCCAGTATCGCGCGGTGGCGAAAGACGGGCCGCAAGAGCGCCGTCTTGGCGCGATTTGCGGCGCGCCATTCCTTGAACAGGCGTTGACTATCGAGTGGCAGCATGGCGATCTCACCCTGCGCGGCTGGGTTGCCGATCCCCATCACACCACCACGGCGCTGGCAGAAATTCAGTACTGTTACGTGAATGGTCGTATGATGCGTGACCGGCTGATAAATCACGCTATTCGTCAGGCTTGTGAAGATAAGCTTGGCGCCGATCAGCAGCCGGCTTTCGTGCTTTATCTGGAAATAGACCCGCACCAGGTCGATGTGAACGTGCATCCAGCCAAGCATGAAGTCCGTTTTCATCAGTCGCGCCTGGTACATGATTTTATCTACCAGGGCGTGCTGAGCGTGCTGCAACAGCAGCTTGAGTCGCCGCTGCCGCTGGAGGGGGATGATGCTCCTGCGCCAAGACACGTGCCGGAAAACCGCGTGGCGGCAGGGCGTAACCATTTTGCCGAGCCTGCGCAGGCGCGCGAAACGACAGCGCCGCGTTATTCTTCTCCTGTTTCGCCTGCGAACGGCGGCGCGCGTCCGACGCAGGCCGGCTGGCCCCATGCTCAGCCGGGCTACCAGAGGCAACAAGGAGAGGTCTATCGCCAGCTCCTAAAGACGCCTGAGCCGGTTCCCGCAGGCAAAACGCGCGCGCCGGAAACGGCGGTTTCCGCGTTATCCGGACACAGCCAGAGCTTTGGACGCGTGTTGACAATCGTTGGTCACGACTGCGCGTTGCTTGAGCGTGATGGGCAAATTCACCTGCTGGCGCTGCCGGTGGCGGAGCGTTGGCTACGTCAGGCGCAGCTGACGCCGGGCGAGGGAGAGGTTTGCGCGCAGCCGCTGCTCATCCCGCTGCGCCTGAAGGTGACCGCTGAAGAAAAAGCGGCGCTGACAAACGCGCAAAACGCGCTGGCGAAATTGGGGATCGAATTTCAGTCAGATGCCCAGCATGTGACCGTTCGGGCGGTGCCTTTACCCTTACGCCAACAAAATTTACAAATCTTGATTCCTGAACTGATAGGCTACCTGACGCAGCAGTCAGCGCTCGAACCTGACAATATGGCGCAGTGGATTGCACGCAATTTAATGAGCGAACACGCGCAGTGGACCATGGCCCAGGCCATTACGCTGCTGGCTGACGTGGAGCGGCTTTGTCCGCAGCTTGTGAAGGCGCCGCCGGGTGGTCTGTTACAACCTGTTGATTTACATACGGCGATGAATGCCCTGAAACATGAGTGATACCCCTAAGGCGAGCCTGCCAAAGGCAATTTTTTTGATGGGGCCGACGGCCTCGGGCAAAACGGCGTTAGCGATTGAACTGCGTAAAGTTTTGCCAATAGAGTTGATTAGCGTTGACTCCGCCCTTATCTACAAGGGGATGGATATCGGTACGGCGAAGCCGGACGCGAAAGAGTTACAGGCGGCGCCGCACCGATTGTTAGACATTCTCGATCCGTTGCAGGCATATTCAGCCGCAGATTTCCGCCACGATGCGCTGGCGGAGATGGCAGATATCACCGCAGCCGGACGAATTCCGCTGCTGGTGGGCGGAACAATGCTGTATTTCAAGGCGTTGCTGGAAGGGCTTTCGCCGCTGCCGTCGGCGGACCCGGAGGTCAGGGCCAGAATAGAGCAGCAGGCGGTAGAGCAGGGATGGGATGCGTTGCATCAGCAGCTTCAGGCGATTGACCCTGTCGCCGCTGCGCGTATTCATCCGAATGATCCGCAAAGGCTTTCCCGGGCACTGGAAGTTTTTTTCATTTCGGGTAAAACTTTAACGGAACTGACGCAAACGTCAGGTGATGCTTTACCGTACCAGGTGTATCAGTTCGCCATCGCCCCGGCGAGTCGTGAATTGCTGCATCAACGCATCGAGCAGCGTTTTCATCAGATGTTGGCTTCAGGTTTTGAAGCAGAAGTCCGGGCGCTATTTGCCCGTGGAGATTTGCATACGGATTTGCCTTCCATTCGTTGTGTGGGATATCGCCAGATGTGGTCGTACCTTGAAGGCGAAATTTCATACGATGAAATGGTTTATAGAGGTGTTTGCGCCACGAGACAGTTGGCGAAGCGTCAAATGACCTGGTTGCGCGGCTGGGATGGGGTGCGCTGGCTTGACAGCGAAAAACCTGAACAGGCGCTCAACGAAGTATTACAGGTTGTTGGTGCTATCGCGAACTGAATGTGTACAATTGAGACGTATCGTGCGCAATTTTTCAGAACCAAAAGGTTCAAAGTACAAAGCATATAAGGAAAAGAGAGAATGGCTAAGGGGCAATCTTTACAAGATCCGTTCCTGAACGCACTGCGTCGGGAACGTGTTCCAGTTTCTATTTATTTGGTGAATGGTATTAAACTGCAAGGTCAAATCGAGTCTTTTGATCAATTCGTGATCCTGTTGAAAAACACGGTCAGCCAGATGGTTTATAAGCACGCGATTTCTACTGTTGTCCCGTCTCGTCCGGTTTCTCATCACAGCAACAATACCGGTGGCGGTACCAGCAGCAACTATCATCACGGTAGCAACGCGCAGGGTTCTTCTGCGCCGCAGGACAGCGAAGAAACTGAATAACGTTTCTGGCTGTTTTACACACGGGGAGCCAGGTTATCTGCGTTCCCCGCTGATTTATATCGAGGGGTTGACGCTTGTTTGACCGTTATGACGCCGGTGAGCAGGCGGTACTGGTACACATCTATTTTTCGCAAGACAAAGATATGGAAGACCTCCAGGAGTTTGAATCTCTGGTGTCTTCCGCCGGTGTCGAAGCAATGCAGGTGATTACCGGTAGCCGTAAAGCACCGCACCCGAAGTACTTTGTAGGTGAAGGTAAGGCTGTTGAGATTGCGGAAGCCGTAAAAGCGACTGGCGCTGCCGTCGTGCTATTTGACCATGCATTAAGCCCGGCCCAGGAGCGTAACCTGGAACGTTTGTGCGAGTGTCGTGTTATCGACCGTACCGGTCTTATCTTGGATATTTTCGCTCAACGTGCGCGTACCCATGAGGGGAAACTGCAGGTTGAGCTGGCGCAGCTGCGCCATCTGGCTACGCGCCTTGTCCGTGGCTGGACCCACCTTGAAAGACAGAAAGGCGGGATTGGTTTGCGCGGTCCGGGTGAAACCCAGCTCGAAACCGACCGCCGTTTATTGCGTAATCGTATTTTGCAGATCCAGTCGCGCCTGGAAAAAGTTGAAAAGCAACGTGAGCAGGGGCGACAGTCGCGCATTAAAGCGGATGTCCCGACCGTCTCGCTGGTGGGATATACCAACGCCGGAAAATCTACCCTTTTCAACCAAATTACAGAAGCCCGGGTCTATGCGGCAGACCAACTGTTCGCAACCCTGGACCCCACGTTGCGCCGTATTGACGTCGCGGACGTAGGTGAAACCGTGCTGGCGGATACCGTAGGGTTTATCCGCCATCTTCCGCATGACCTGGTGGCGGCGTTCAAAGCCACCCTCCAGGAAACGCGTCAGGCCACGCTGTTGCTGCACGTTGTAGATGCTGCTGATGTGCGTGTGCAGGAGAACATCGACGCAGTGGATACGGTTCTCGAGGAGATCGATGCTCACGAGATCCCAACCCTGATGGTGATGAATAAAATCGATATGCTGGACGACTTCGAGCCGCGTATCGACAGGGACGAAGAGAACAAACCGATTCGTGTCTGGCTTTCCGCGCAGACAGGGATCGGAATACCACAGCTTTTTCAGGCTTTGACGGAACGGCTTTCCGGCGAGGTAGCGCAACATACGCTGCGTTTGCCGCCGCAGGAAGGGCGTCTGAGAAGTCGTTTTTATCAGCTTCAGGCAATAGAAAAAGAGTGGATGGAGGATGACGGCAGCATGAGCTTGCAGGTTCGCCTGCCGATCGTGGACTGGCGTCGCCTCTGTAAACAAGAACCTTCCCTGGCCGACTACGTTGTCTGACCGGGAGGAAAGGGCCTGAGGATTTTTGCCCAATACTCTGAGCATTTCGGGTTATACGACAAGCCACCTGGTGCGACGTTGTCATCACCTGGAACACAGTGGGTATATCACCGCATAACAAATATGGAGCACAAACATGGCGTGGAATCAGCCCGGTAATAACGGACAAGACCGCGACCCGTGGGGAAGCAGCAAACCAGGCGGCAACTCTGAGGGAAATGGAAACAAAGGTGGTCGCGAGCAGGGGCCACCTGATCTTGATGATATCTTCCGTAAGCTGAGCAAAAAGCTCGGTGGACTGGGTGGCGGTAAAGGTACCGGCTCCGGCGGCGGAAGCTCATCGCAAGGCCCGCGCCCGCATCTGGGCGGACGTGTCGTCACCATCGCGGCGGCAGCTATCGTCATTATCTGGGCGGCAAGCGGTTTCTACACCATTAAAGAAGCTGAACGCGGCGTTGTTACGCGCTTCGGTAAATTCAGTCATCTGGTTGAGCCGGGTCTGAACTGGAAGCCGACGTTTATCGATGAGGTGACGCCGGTGAACGTGGAAGCGGTTCGCGAACTGGCGGCGTCCGGTGTGATGCTGACCTCTGACGAAAACGTCGTGCGCGTCGAGATGAACGTTCAGTACCGCATCACCGATCCGCAAAAATACCTGTTTAGCGTGACCAGCGCCGACGACAGTCTGCGTCAGGCGACCGACAGCGCCCTGCGCGGCGTTATCGGTAAATACACCATGGACCGTATTCTGACCGAAGGGCGTACCGTTATTCGTAGCGACACCCAGCGTGAACTGGAAGAGACGATCCGTCCGTACAACATGGGGATTACCCTGCTGGACGTCAACTTCCAGGCTGCTCGTCCGCCGGAAGAGGTGAAAGCCGCGTTTGATGACGCCATTGCCGCACGTGAAAACGAACAGCAATACATCCGTGAAGCGGAAGCGTACACCAACGAAGTTCAGCCGCGTGCGAACGGTCAGGCACAGCGTATTCTTGAAGAAGCGCGCGCTTACAAAACGCAAACCATTCTGGAAGCCCAGGGTGAAGTGGCGCGCTTCGCGAAAATCCTGCCGGAATATAAAGCCGCCCCTGAGATCACTCGCGAGCGTCTGTATATCGAGACGATGGAAAAAGTGTTGAGCCATACCCGTAAAGTGCTGGTCAACGACAAGGGCGGTAACCTGATGGTTCTGCCGTTGGATCAGATGCTGAAAGGCGGCAACGCGCCGGCAACTAAACGCGACAGCGGTTCCGACCTGCTGCGCTTGCCGACTACGTCATCTTCCAGCAGTAGCGGAGCAAGCAACACCTCGTCCACCAGTCAGGGCGATATTATGGACCAACGCCGCGCTAACGCGCAGCGTAACGACTACCAGCGTCAGGGGGAATAACGATGCGTAAGTCAGTTATTGCGATTGTCATCATCGTGCTGGTAGTGCTCTATACCTCAGTCTTTGTAGTGAAAGAAGGCGAGCGTGGCATTAAGTTCCAGTTCAGCAGCGTCGTGCGTGATGACGATAAGAAACCGTTGATCTATGAACCGGGGCTGCACTTCAAGGTGCCGTTTATTCAGTCGGTGAAAATGCTGGATGCGCGTATCCAGACGATGGATAACCAGGCCGATCGTTTCGTCACGAAAGAGAAGAAAGACCTGATCGTCGACTCATACATCAAATGGCGTATCAGCGACTTCAGCCGTTACTTCCTGGCAACGGGCGGCGGCGATGTGTCGCAGGCGGAAGTGCTGTTGAAACGTAAGTTCTCTGACCGTCTGCGTTCTGAGATTGGTCGTCTGGATGTGAAAGACATCGTGACCGATTCCCGTGGTCGTCTGACTCTGGAAGTCCGTGACGCGCTGAACTCCGGTTCTGCGGGAACGGAAGACGAAGTGGCGACGCCAGCGGCGGATAACGCCATTGCTGAAGCCGCAGAGCGCGTTCAGGCTGAAACCAACGGCAATGTGCCGGTGATCAACCCGAACAGTATGGCTGCGTTAGGTATCGAAGTGGTGGACGTGCGTATCAAGCAGATCAACCTGCCGACCGAAGTGTCCGAAGCGATCTACAACCGTATGCGCGCTGAGCGTGAAGCGGTCGCCCGTCGTCATCGTTCACAGGGTCAGGAAGAAGCGGAAAAATTGCGCGCGGCTGCCGACTACGAAGTGACCAAAACGCTGGCGGAAGCTGAGCGTCAGGGGCGTATCCTGCGCGGTGAAGGCGACGCCGAAGCGGCGAAACTGTTTGCCGACGCGTTCAGCCAGGATCCTGACTTCTATGCCTTTATTCGTAGCCTGCGCGCTTACGAGAAGAGCTTCGAAGGAAATCAGGACGTCATGGTCATGAGCCCGGACAGCGATTTCTTCCGCTACATGAAGACACCGAATACCGCAACGCGATAAACTCAACGCGTTTGAGTTTTCAAACCACCGCTCTCTCCGGAAGCGGTGGTTTTCTTTTATAAGGAGCAGAAATGAACGAAACAATCTGGCTGGCGCTTGCCCTGGTGTTGGTGCTGGAAGGTTTAGGCCCGATGCTCTATCCGCGCGCGTGGAAGAAGATGATTTCCGCAATGACGCAACTGCCGGAAAATACGTTACGTCGTTTTGGCGGCGGACTTGTGGTTGCGGGCGTTGTGGTCTACTACATGTTGAGGAAAACGATTGGCTGATCAAAAAAGCGGCGAATTTAGCTGATTTTTGCATGCAAAAAGTGCTGTATATCTGAAAAAGCGATGGTAGAATCCATTTTTAAGCAAACGGTGATTTTGAAAAATGGGTAACAACGTCGTCGTACTGGGCACCCAATGGGGTGACGAAGGTAAAGGAAAGATCGTCGATCTTCTGACTGAACGGGCTAAATATGTTGTGCGCTACCAGGGTGGACACAACGCAGGCCATACTCTCGTAATCAACGGTGAAAAAACCGTCCTCCATCTTATTCCATCAGGCATTCTTCGTGAGAACGTAACCAGCATCATCGGTAACGGTGTTGTTCTGTCTCCTGCTGCGCTGATGAAAGAGATGAAAGGTCTGGAAGACCGTGGCATCCCTGTCCGTGAGCGTCTGCTCCTGTCTGAAGCGTGTCCGCTGATCCTCGATTACCACGTAGCGCTGGATAATGCGCGTGAGAAAGCGCGTGGCGCGAAAGCGATCGGGACGACCGGTCGTGGTATCGGACCGGCTTATGAAGACAAAGTGGCTCGTCGCGGTCTGCGCGTCGGCGACCTGTTCGACAAAGCTACCTTCGCTGAAAAACTGAAAGAAGTGATGGAATATCACAACTTCCAGCTGGTGAACTTCTACAAAGTCGAAGCCGTTGACTACCAGAAAGTGCTGGATGATGTGATGGCGATTGCCGACATCCTGACCTCTATGGTTGTCGATGTTTCCGATCTGCTGGACCAGGCGCGCAAGCGTGGCGATTTCGTCATGTTCGAAGGCGCGCAGGGTACGCTGCTGGATATCGACCACGGTACTTATCCGTACGTAACGTCCTCTAACACCACCGCGGGTGGCGTGGCGACCGGCTCTGGCCTGGGCCCACGTTATGTGGATTACGTTCTGGGTATCATCAAAGCTTACTCCACGCGCGTGGGGGCGGGTCCGTTCCCGACTGAGCTGTTTGATGAAACCGGCGAGTTCCTCTGCAAGCAGGGTAACGAATATGGCGCCACCACCGGACGTCGCCGTCGTACCGGCTGGCTGGACTCCGTCGCCGTGCGCCGTGCGGTGCAGATCAACTCACTGTCCGGCTTCTGCCTGACCAAACTGGACGTACTGGACGGTTTGAAAGAAGTGAAAATCTGCGTTGCTTACCGTATGCCGGATGGCCGTGAAGTGACGACGACGCCGCTGGCGGCTGACGACTGGGAAGGTATCGAGCCGATCTACGAAACCATGCCGGGTTGGTCTGAATCCACCTTTGGCGTGAAAGAACGTAGCGGTCTGCCGCAGGCGGCGCTCAATTACATTAAGCGTATTGAAGAACTGACCGGTGTGCCGATTGATATCATCTCTACCGGCCCGGACCGTACTGAGACCATGATTCTGCGTGACCCGTACGACGCATAATTAAGGTATAATGCCCGGTAGCGCTTTGCTGACCGGGCCTTGTAAGCCGGATAAGGCATTTTCGCCGCCATCCGGCTATGTACAATGCAATATCCTCGCTTTTTTCCTTCCCAAACTGAAATAAATTAGCGACCTGGCGAGTGGCTGGTTTATCATCAATAAATGAGTTGTATCCCGTTTTCCCCTTTTCCTTGAGGTTGATGTGCAGTTAACGAGTTTCACCGATTACGGATTACGTGCGCTAATCTATATGGCGTCGCTACCGGAAGGACGCATGACCAGTATTTCTGAGGTGACAGAAGTCTACGGCGTGTCCCGTAATCATATGGTCAAAATAATCAATCAACTTAGCCGGGCGGGCTTCATTACTGCTATCCGGGGAAAAAACGGCGGGATACGCCTGGGCAAAGCCGCGAATACTATCCGTATCGGCGACGTCGTGCGTGAACTCGAACCGTTGTCGCTGGTGAACTGTAGCAGCGAGTTTTGCCATATCACCCCTGCCTGTCGACTCAAACAGGCGCTTTCTAAGGCCGTGCAATGTTTTCTGACGGAACTGGACAACTACACGCTTGCCGATTTGGTTGAAGAAAATCAACCGCTTTATAAATTATTGCTGGTGGAGTGACGAAAATCTCCACCGGAGCTGACAATGGAGGAACCTCAATGTCACAAGATCCTTTCCAGGAACGCGAAGCTGAAAAGTACGCGAACCCTATCCCGAGCCGGGAATTTATCCTCGAACACTTAACAAAACGTGAAAAACCGGCCAACCGTGACGAGCTGGCCGCAGAACTGAATATTGAAGGCGAAGAGCAGCAGGAAGCCCTGCGTCGTCGCCTTCGCGCAATGGAGCGTGACGGCCAGTTGGTCTTCACCCGCCGCCAGTGCTATGCGCTGCCGGAACGTCTTGACCTGTTGAAAGGTACCGTTATCGGCCACCGTGATGGTTACGGCTTTCTGCGCGTCGAAGGGCGTAAAGACGATCTGTACCTCTCCAGCGAGCAGATGAAAACCTGCATTCATGGCGATCAGGTGCTGGCGCAGCCGCTGGGCGCGGATCGTAAAGGCCGCCGTGAAGCGCGTATCGTGCGCGTGCTGGTGCCGAAAACCAGCCAAATTGTGGGCCGCTACTTTACCGAAGCGGGCGTGGGTTTTGTCGTCCCTGACGACAGCCGCCTGAGTTTTGACATCCTTATTCCGCCGGAAGAGATCATGGGCGCGCGCATGGGCTTTGTGGTGGTGGTTGAACTCACTCAGCGTCCGACGCGTCGCACCAAAGCGGTGGGTAAAATCGTCGAAGTGCTGGGCGACAACATGGGCACCGGCATGGCGGTTGATATGGCGCTGCGCACCCATGAAATCCCCTATATCTGGCCACAGGCAGTCGAAAAGCAGGTTGCCGGGCTGAAAGAAGAGGTTCCGGAAGCGGCGAAAGCAGGGCGCGTTGACCTGCGTTCTCTGCCGCTGGTGACCATTGATGGCGAAGATGCCCGCGATTTTGATGATGCGGTTTATTGCGAGAAGAAGCGCGGCGGCGGCTGGCGTTTGTGGGTGGCGATTGCCGACGTGAGCTATTACGTGCGTCCGCCAACGCCGCTCGACCAGGAAGCGCGCAACCGCGGCACCTCCGTTTACTTCCCGTCGCAGGTTGTGCCAATGCTGCCGGAAGTGCTTTCCAACGGCCTGTGTTCTTTGAACCCGCAGGTGGACCGCCTGTGCATGGTCTGCGAAATGACCATCTCGAATAAAGGCCGTCTGACCGGTTACAAATTCTACGAAGCGGTGATGAGCTCTCATGCGCGTCTGACCTACACCAAGGTCTGGCATATGCTGCAAGGCGATCAGGACCTGCGCGAGCAGTACGCACCGTTGGTGAAGCATATCGAAGAACTGCACAATCTGTACAAGGTGCTGGAGAAAGCGCGTGAAGAACGTGGCGGTATCTCGTTTGAAAGCGAAGAAGCGAAGTTTATTTTTAACGCTGAACGTCGTATTGAACGAATCGAGCAAACCCAGCGTAACGACGCCCATAAGCTGATTGAAGAGTGCATGATTCTGGCGAACATCTCTGCGGCGCGGTTCGTTGAGAAAGCCAAAGAGCCTGCGCTGTTCCGCATCCACGACAAGCCAACCACAGAGGCGATCACCTCTTTCCGTTCCGTGTTGGCGGAGTTGGGACTCGAACTGCCGGGCGGAAACAAACCTGAACCGCGCGACTATGCGGAACTGCTGGAATCCGTTGCCGATCGTCCGGACGCGGAAATGCTGCAAACCATGCTGCTGCGTTCAATGAAACAGGCAATCTACGATCCGGAAAACCGTGGTCACTTTGGTCTGGCGCTGCAATCTTATGCCCACTTTACTTCGCCGATCCGCCGTTATCCGGATCTCTCGCTGCACCGCGCCATCAAATATCTGTTGGCGAAAGAGCAGGGGCATAAAGGTAACACCACTGAAACCGGCGGCTACCATTATTCGATGGAAGAGATGCTCCAGTTGGGCCAGCATTGTTCGATGGCTGAACGCCGCGCCGACGAAGCGACGCGCGACGTGGCCGACTGGCTGAAGTGCGACTTTATGCTCGATCAGGTGGGTAACGTCTTTAAAGGCGTGATTGCCAGCGTCACTGGCTTTGGCTTCTTTGTGCGTCTGGATGAACTGTTTATTGATGGTCTGGTACACGTCTCCTCGCTGGAAAACGACTACTATCGTTACGATCAGGTCGGGCAGCGTCTGACCGGCGAATCCAGCGGCCAGACTTACCGTCTGGGCGATCGCGTGGAAGTGCGCGTCGAAGCGGTCAATATGGATGAGCGTAAGATCGACTTTAGCCTGATCTCCAGCGAACGCGCGCCGCGCAACGTTGGCAAGACAGCGCGTGAGAAAGCGAAGAAAGGCGATGCCGGGAAAAAAACCAGCCGTCGTCGGCAGGTCGGCAAAAAAGTGAACTTTGAGCCAGACAGCGCATTCCGCGGTGAGAAGAAGACGAAGGCCAGGCCGTCAACGACGAAAAAAGGCGATAAAAAAGCGAAAAAGCCTTCGGCAAAAACGCTGAAAATCGCCGCCGCCACTAAAGCTAAACGCGCGGCGAAGAAAAACGCCGCCGAATAATTGCGAAAAACTGCCGCCGGGCCGCTAACCTGACCCGGCGAAAACAACCTTAATGAGTACTTTCATGAGTGAAATGATTTACGGCATCCATGCGGTGCAGGCCCTGCTTGAGCGTGCTCCTGAGCGTTTTCAGGATGTCTTTATTCTTAAAGGTCGTGAAGATAAGCGTCTGTTGCCGCTGATCCACGCGCTGGAAGCGCAGGGCGTGGTCATCCAGGTGGCGAACCGCCAGTTTCTGGATGAAAAAAGCGAGGGTGCGGTACATCAGGGGATTATCGCCCGGGTGAAGCCGGGGCGTCAGTATCAGGAGAACGATCTGCCGGATTTGATCGCTTCACACGATCAACCGTTCCTGCTGATCCTTGACGGCGTCACCGATCCGCACAACCTCGGCGCCTGTCTGCGTAGCGCAGACGCCGCTGGCGTACATGCGGTGATTGTGCCGAAGGATCGCTCGGCGCAACTGAACGCGACGGCGAAAAAAGTCGCCTGTGGCGCTGCCGAAAGCGTTCCGTTAATCCGCGTCACTAACCTGGCGCGTACCATGCGTATGTTGCAGGAAGAGAACATCTGGATTGTGGGAACGGCAGGTGAGGCCGACCATACGCTTTACCAGAGCAAAATGACCGGCCGCATGGCGTTGGTGATGGGCGCGGAAGGTGAAGGTATGCGCCGTCTGACCCGTGAGCACTGCGACGAACTTATCAGCATTCCAATGGCAGGCAGCGTGTCATCGCTGAACGTCTCCGTGGCGACTGGGATTTGCCTTTTCGAAGCGGTGCGTCAGCGCAGCTAAATCTCTTTTTAAGTAAAAGCCATCCGTTTTCGGATGGCTTTTTTTTATTTATTGCGATTACTATAACCGACTAAAATGGATTATGACTCAATGGGAAATGTTATATGCCATGGACTCCGCTGGCGCTTGCTGATGCGCTACAGAATAATGTCGCTTTAAATATAGAAATCACAAATAATGAAAAAGCCTTAATCATTAAAATGAATGATTATGGCGACCTGCTGCTCTCGGTGTTATTTACCTCACGACAGATAATTATTGAAACACGTGTGTGTCCGGTGACGGCGATTCATAATCAGCCTGAATTTAATCTTTTCCTGCTCCGTCACCAGAAAATGTTGCCGCTCTCATCGGTTGGCATTTCGGGCATTCAAAATGAAGAGTACTACGTGGTGTTTGGCGCGCTATCGCTATATTCCTCGTTGAACGATGTTGTTCTTGAAATTACCACGCTGGTCGAAAATGCGTTAGATCTCGCAGAAGTCACGGAAGAGTACGCGCAGTAATCATCAGGGAGAAAATGATGGGTATTTTAAAAAGTTTATTTACGCTGGGTAAATCAATGATCTCCCAGGCGGAAGCTTCAATTGAAGAAGCGCAGGGCGTAAGAATGCTGGAGCAGCATATTCGCGACGCTAAAACTGAACTTAATAAAGCGAATCAGTCGCGTGTCGAACTGCTCGCCCGGGTGAAACTCAGCAACGACAAACTTTATGATTTGCGCGAGCGTAAAGCCAGCCTCGAGAAGCGGGCGCTGGAAGCGCTGAATAAAAAGGTTGACGCCGCGTTAATCAATGAGGTCGCAGAAGAAATAGCGCGCCTGGAAAACCTCATTACGGCAGAAGAGCAAGTACTTGCTAACCTTGAAGCGTCGCGGGACGGCGTAGAGAGAGCCGTAACAGCCACCGGTCAGCGCATTTCACAATTTGAGCAGCAGTTGGAAGTCGTAAAGGCGACGGAGGCGATGCAGCGCGCGCAGCAGGCGGTCACCACCTCTACCGTAGGCGCCTCCTCCAACGTCTCTACAGCGGCAGAATCACTCAAGCGCATCCAGACGCGCCAGGCAGAACGTCAGGCACGGCTGGACGCGGCGGCGCAGTTGGAAAAAGTGGCGGATGGGCGCGATCTGGACGAGCGGCTGGCTGAAGTGGGCATCGGCGGCAGCAATAAAAGTTCAGCTCAGGATGTGTTAGCGCGCCTGCAACAGCAAAAAGGTGAGTAATGCTGTTCACCTGGCTTGTCAGGGCCTGCCAGCGGCACCTTTCCCGGGTGACCTGGCCTGCGTTATTGGGTTTGTTTATCAGTCAGTACCTGATTTGTTATCTGGTTCTGACCCTGCTGGGTGAAACGGCGCTGGTCGGTCGCCTGAGCGACTTCATCTACTACTGTTCGGTGGTGGGGTCTACGCTGGGTTTTGGTGACTTAAGCCCGCAGACCGCCGGAGGACGTTTGTTTACCGGCCTCTGGCAAATCCCGGTAAGCGTTGGCTTATTTGGTGCGCTGATGGGAAAGGTCATTGCGCAGGTACAAGGAACGTTAGCGAAAGGATTAACCGGGATGGGCGATTTTCGACATCTGCGTAAACATATGCTGGTGATTGGTTGGCGGGGCCATCAGACGGAGAAGATGATCTCGCTTCTGCTTTACGATACCCGACGCGCCTTTGAACGGGTTTTGCTGTGTGAGTGGGACGAGATGCAACACCCGCTGTCAGGCAACCGCTGGGTGGATTTCCTGCGCGTCAGTAATATTAACGACCCACAGGAACATCAGCGGATGGGGCTGAGCCACTGCCAGAGCGTAATCATTTATGCCAGAACAGACGAGCAGACCTTTACCGCTGCGCTATCGCTGGCGGGCTTTGTTCCGCCGAACAGCCATATCGTGGTGTATCTGGAAGATGAACGTTACGCCGGACTGCTTGAAACACACTGTCCGCAAATAGAAATTGTGCGCAATCTCTCCGCGGAGCAGCTGTCCCGTTCGATCCAGGATCCCGGTTCCTCACAGTCGGTGGCTTCCATTATGAATCCCATGCTCGGCGACACCGGCTTTGCCCTGCCTGTGCCGCAAGCGGTTACGCCTTTCCGCTATGGCGCGCTGATGCGCTATATGAAACTTCATCATGACGCGACGGTGCTCGGTATCAGCCATTGCAAGAACGGTCGCGGCATGGAGCTAAACCCGGTGATTTCAACCGAAGTCCGCGGTGGCATGTGGTTACACCTGGTCGGCAACAGCCGCATCCTGGCGGACGATGTCGCCTGGCAAGAGATAGGAGAAGCGAGATGACGTCGTTCTTTCAACGGCTGTGGAGAAGGTCAGCCCCACAGGCGCCGGTTCGTGGACCGTTAGGACTGCACCTCAATGCCGGGTTTACGCTGGATACGCTGGCGTTCCGCCTACTGGAGGCGTCGCTTTTGGTGGAACTGCCCGGTGAAGAATATACCGTTGCGGCTGTCAGCCATATCGATCTGGGGGGAGGCAGTCAAATTTTCCGTTATTACACCTCCGGCGATGAGTTTTTACAGATAAACACCACCGGAGGCATGGGCGTCGAGGATATCGACGACATCAAACTGTTCGTTTACCAGACCTGTGACGGCATAAGCCAGGAAGCGCACTGGCGTGCGGCCATCAGTCCAGTGGCCATTGGTACGCCGACGTTGACCTGGCAGGCGCAGCGCTGGCAGCGATTTTTTAACCGCGAGGAGCCGGGAAACATCGCGCCGATCTTTATGCTGGAAAAAGTGGAGAATCAACAGCAGGCAAAATGGGATATCCACAATTTCTCGATGGGCTACCAGCGTCAGATCACTGACGACACCTGGGAATACTTGCTGCTGAACGGGGAGGAGACATTTGACGAGCGCGGAGAGCCCGAGTGGGTCTTTTCACGCGCGCTGGGCGTTGATATTCCCCTGACTTCATTGAATATTATCGGTTAATTACAGGGAAGCATGTGATGCACATTCTGGATTCATTATTGGCCTTCTGCGCCTATTTTTTTATTGGCGCGGCGATGGTTATCCTTTTCCTTTTTATCTACTCCAAAATTACGCCGCACAATGAATGGCGATTGATAAAAACTAATAACACCGCAGCCTCGCTGGCCTTCAGCGGTACGCTGCTGGGATATGTTATTCCGTTATCCAGCGCGGCAATAAACGCCGTTAGCATTCCGGATTATTTTGCCTGGGGAGGCATTGCGCTGGTCATTCAGCTCATCATCTACGCTAGCGTCAGGCTGTATATGCCGACGCTGAGCGAGAAAATTATTCAGCATAATACGGCGGCGGGACTATTTATGGGCACCTCCGCACTGGCGGGCGGTATTTTCAATGCGGCTTGCATGACGTGGTAATGGACGATCATGGCTAAAAAAACAGGAAACAAAAAACGTAAAACAGGCTTAGGTCATGCAGCGATTACCCGGATCGACCGTCCGGTAAACCCTTTCGAGCCTAAACGCAGCCGGTACAGTGGCAAAGTGCTGACGCTGGCGATCATGGGCGGCGCGGCTTTTTTCGCCTTGAAAGGGTGCAGTGACAGTGACGATGTCGACAACGATGGTGACGGCGTTTTTTACGAAACGGTGCAGAACTGCATTGATGACGGCAATAATATTAGCGTTTGCGTTGATGCCTGGAATAACGCGAAAACCGAATTTTATAACACCTTGCCAAAAAGGATGAGCAAGAGCGACTGCGAAACCCAGTTCGGCAACTGTTATCAGGATATTATCGACCAGAGCTGGGTGCCTGTCATTTCTGGCTTTTTGCTCAGCCGTGCGCTCCGTAAAGATCGTGATGAGGCGTATGTTTATAGCAGCAATGGGTCATCCTACGTTTCTCGTCCCGTCTGGCGTACGACGTCTGGCGACTACGCCTGGCGTACTGGCTCGCGAAAAACAGACTCTGCGACCAGCCATAGCTACAGCACGAAAAAGGTATCAACGGTGTCTCGTGGAGGTTACGGACGCTCGTCCAGCGCCCGTGGCAGCTGGGGGGGCTAACCATGCTGCGACATGATGTGCCGGTTCGCCGGGATCTGAATCAGATCGCCTGCGATCACGGTTTCGATTTTCATATCATTGATAACGAAATCTACTGGGATGAAAGCCGGGCTTACCGCTTCACGCTTCGGCAAATTGAAGAACAGATCGAAAAGCCGACGGCAGAATTGCATCAGATGTGCCTGGAAATCGTCGATCGTGCGATAAAAGATGAGCATATTCTTGAGCAACTGGCGATCCCGCCGCTTTACTGGGATGCGATTGCTGAAAGCTGGCGCAGCAAGGATCCTACGCTGTACGGACGTATGGATTTTGTCTGGTGCGGTAATGCGCCGGTTAAGCTGCTTGAATACAACGCAGACACCCCAACGTCATTATACGAGGCGGCGTATTTCCAGTGGCTGTGGCTGGAGGATGCCCGCCGAAGCGGCGCGATTCCCCGTGATGCCGATCAGTACAATGCGATACAGGAGCGCCTGATTTCGCGGTTTGCGGAGCTTTATCGTCCGGAACCATTTTATTTTTGCTGCTGTGAAGACAGCGATGAAGATCGCACCACGGTGCTTTATTTACAGGACTGTGCGGAGCAGGCGGGCCAGGAGACGCGGTTTCTTTATCTCGAAGAGCTGGGGCTTGGTGTTGGCGGCGTGTTAACCGATCTCAACGATAACGTGATTCAGCGCGCCTTTAAGCTCTATCCGCTGGAATGGATGATGCGGGACGATAACGGGCCATTGTTACGCAAGCGACGAGAACAATGGATTGAACCTTTATGGAAAAGTATCCTCAGCAACAAGGGGTTAATGCCACTGCTGTGGCGCGTCTTCCCGCGGCATCCCAATTTGCTTCCGGCCTGGTTTGACGGGGAAAGGCCCTGTATCCAGGCGGGGGCAAGCTGTGTGCGCAAGCCGATTTTCTCCCGTGAGGGGGGTAACGTGACGATCTTTGACGGCCATCAGCAGGTAATGGAGCATGCCGATGGTGATTATGCCGACGAACCCATGATCTATCAGGCGTTTCAGCCGCTACCACGCTTCGGCGACAGCTATACGCTGGTCGGCAGTTGGATCGTAGATGATGAAGCCTGCGGTATGGGGATCCGTGAAGATAACACCCTGATCACCAAAGATACGTCACGATTCATACCTCACTACATCTCGGGGTGATCCCACTTTTGTGATCTCTCTCCGTCGTCATTCAACCGGCAGCGACCATACTTACTGTCGCGGCCATTGAAGGAGGGAGACACAATGCACTGGCAAACGCATACCGTTTTTAACCAACCGATACCGTTGAATAACAGCAATCTTTTCTTGTCTGACGGCGCGCTGTGCGAAGCGGTTGTCCGGGAAGGGGCTGGCTGGGACGGTGAACTGCTCGCCAGCATCGGACAACAGCTTGGCACCGCCGAGTCTCTGGAGCTGGGACGGCTGGCGAACAGCTGGCCGCCGGAATTATTGCGCTATGACCCGCAGGGGCAGCGTCTGGACGATGTGCGTTTTCATCCCGCCTGGCATCTGCTTATGCAGGGGCTATGTACCAACCGCGTGCACAACCTACCCTGGGAGGAGGAGGCGCGCGCCGGATCGTTTGTCGCCCGCGCTGCGCGCTTTGTCCTGCATGCGCAGGTGGAAGCCGGGACGCTATGCCCGATAACCATGACCTTTGCCGCCACGCCACTTTTACAGCAGATGCTCCCGCCCCCCTTTTCTGACTGGTTGACACCGTTAGTGAGCGATCGCTACGACTCACATCTTTTGCCTGGCGGGCAAAAACGCGGCCTGCTCATTGGTATGGGGATGACGGAGAAACAGGGCGGGAGCGATGTGCTGAGCAATACCACCCGCGCGGAGCGACTGGAAGACGGATCGTACCGGCTGGTGGGGCACAAATGGTTTTTCTCCGTCCCGCAAAGCGATGCCCATCTGGTGCTGGCCCAGACGGATGGGGGGCTATCCTGTTTCTTCGTACCGCGTTTTTTGCCCGACGGAAAGCGCAACGCTGTGCGGCTCGAACGTCTCAAAGACAAACTGGGTAATCGCTCCAATGCCAGTTGCGAAGTGGAGTTTCAGGATGCCCTTGGCTGGCTGCTGGGTGAAGAGGGCGAAGGCGTTCGCCATATCCTGAAGATGGGCGGCATGACGCGCTTTGATTGCGCGCTCGGTAGCCATGGGTTGATGCGCCGCGCTTTCTCAGTGGCGATTTACCACGCGCACCAGCGTCAGGTTTTTGGCAAGCCGCTAATTGAACAGCCTATGATGCGTCAGGTACTCAGCCGGATGGCGCTACAGCTTGAGGGGCAAACCGCGCTGTTGTTCCGTCTGGCTCGCGCGTGGGAACGCCGGAGCGAAGCAAAAGAGCAACTGCTGGCCCGTCTGTTTACCCCTGCCGCTAAATTCGCGGTTTGTAAAAGCGGTATCCCGTTTGTGGCCGAAGCGATGGAAGTCCTCGGTGGCGTGGGGTATTGCGAAGATAGCGAACTGCCGCGGCTATACCGCGAAATGCCGGTTAACAGCATCTGGGAAGGTTCAGGAAACGTAATGTGTCTCGACGTTCTGCGGGTCGTCAGTAAACAAACCGGCGCGGATGAAATACTGAGCGAAACCTTTTCTGATATGAGGGGGCAGGACCGCCATTTTGATCGTGCGGTTCGCCAACTGCAACAGCGGCTACGTAAACCTGTGGAAGCGCAGGGGCGTGACATCACCCAACTGATTTATCTGCTCGGCTGCGGTTCGCAAATGCTGCGATACGCGTCGCCGCCGGTTGCGCAGGCATGGTGTCAGATGATGCTGGATACGCGTGGAGGAAGACGCTTATCGGAACAGGTTCAGGATGAAGTACTGCTGAGGGCGACGGGAGGAGTACGGTAATCTCTTAGCCGGGTGGCGCAACGCTGACCCGGCTCAGGAAGGGCAGAATCAGGCGTAAAGGATGGCCTGGACGCGCCAGTTATCAGGCTGCTGTTCTTCATACATCTGCACAATGCGATACCACGAAGCGCCTTGTTCATCGGCTTTAAGCGCCACGATACGCTCCACGTCCTGTGGATTTCCTGAAATATTACTGACTGAAATCAGGCCAATTTCATTGAGGCCCGTCACGCAGTCCGCGCTGGCAAATTCGGCAGATTGCGCCGTCGTGCTTATCAGCCCGGCAGTAAGCAGCAGTGAGGATAAGGCAAGAGATTGGTTCATCGTCAGCTCCATTTTACGTTTCCCCGCAAGACGCAGGGCATTCCATCGCCGTAATAAACCTCGAGCTTCCTGCTGTCGGTTTATTGTGCACAGATAAACGTATAGAGGCGTAAAGCAACGTGAAACTGACTTAAATTTCAGCATCTTTTATTTACGATATAAAATGGCCTGTGAATACCACTGACCCGTCACGATCGTCTCATCGACCATGACGATAACGTAATAATCGGCTTTCGCGGCGGCGGCTTTGGCTTTAACCTCATCAATTGCGTCATCCGGAGACCCCCTCACCATTGAGGTGACGGTGCCCATTCGCTGCAACCCTTGCGTTTGATTGCGGCGTATTTCCTGCGGATGATCGGCGACGGGTGGCGCTGGCTGCGGCTTACCTTCAAGTACGCTGCATCCCGTTAACAACATAACCAGCATCAAAGGGACAAGCCGACGCATAACTCTATCTCGTTTACTGATAGTCATAGTGTAGTGCCTATTTAATTTCCCTTTGGGGGAATGTTCCCGAAATGTTAACTTCCGCGCGATTTTCGAATGAAAATGTCGTGAAAGCGTAATCCAGTTCTCAACATTATGAATCGTTGTTGAACACTTAACACTGCTTAATGGATCGCCCTGTGGCGTACCGGACAAAAAAGGACCCGCAAATGATTGAAATAGAAACATGTCAGTTGGCGGAGCATCACCTGCTGCACGCTTTCCCAACCGGTAAAATCAGTACACCTTTACCGAGTATCATTTTCTATCACGGGTTCACGTCGTCAGCGCTGGTTTACAGCTACTTTGCCGTCGCGCTGGCTCAGGCCGGTTTTAGGGTCATTATGCCAGACGCCGCAGAACACGGCGCGCGTTTCAGCGGTAACGCACCGTTGCGAATGACGCGCTTCTGGCAGATTTTGCAGCAAAACATGCAGGAATTTACTGCGTTACGTGCGGCTATTCTCCAGGAGAACTGGCTGCAGGATGACAGGCTTGCCGTGGCGGGAGCGTCAATGGGCGGTATGACCGCACTCGGGATCATGACGCAGCATCCTGAAGTCAGCTGCGTGGCCAGCCTGATGGGCTCGGGTTACTTCACCCGTCTGGCAAAAACGCTGTTTCCCCCTTCGACGTTGGATACGCCAGCGCAGCAGGCGACGTTCGACAGCGTTATCGCGCCACTGGCGAAGTGGGATGTCTCGCAACAGCTGGAACAGGTGTCCGACAGGCCGCTGCTGTTATGGCATGGAGTGGAGGATGATGTCGTGCCAGCAGAAGAGTCGTTTCGCTTGCAGCGGGCGCTGGCGCAGGCTGGACGAGACCGGAATCTGACCTGTGAGTGGCAGACGGGCGTGCGCCATCGCATCACGCCCGAAGCCCTGGCGGCGACGGTCTCTTTTTTTCGTCAGCACCTTTAAACGCGTATAATGCTTACGCCCTGCGCCTCAAGCTGTTTCAGGATTTCAGGGTTAGCATGTTTGCCGGTGATAAGCATATCGATCTGATCTGCGCGACTGAACAGCATCCCCGCCCGTTCGCCCACTTTGCTGCTGTCGACCAATACGACCAGCTTGCCGACCACACTCAGCATTTTTTGCTCGGCCATAGCGGTGAGCATGTCCGTTTTGTACAGGCCATCCGTGGTCAGCCCTTTACCGCTGGTGAACATCCAGTGTCCGGCATAGAGACTGTTTTCACTGCCCTGGGGGCTCAGGGTGATCGACTGGGTTTTATTATACTGGCCGCCCATGATGATCACGCTGTCATGCTCCTGATCGATCAGGTAATTGGCCAGCGGAAGATAGTTGGTGATGATCTGCACAGGTTTACCACACATCTCGCGCCCCAACAAAAAGGCAGTGGAGCCGCAGTTAATCACAACGCTTTCCCCCGGATTGACCAACTGGGAGGCGGCTTTCGCGATACGAACTTTTTCATCGTGGTTTTGGGCCTGATGCAGGTTCATTGGCGTCCAGCGTGGGCGCTGCTGGGCGATGGCTTCGGCTCCGTTTCGCACTTTTTTTAGCTTGCCGCTCTCATCAAGTTTATTGATATCCCGGCGTGCCGTTGCAGGGGAGATACCCAAACGTTCAACGACATTTTCCACGGTGACAAAGCCCAGTTGTGCCAGCATATCCAGCAAAATTTGATGTCTTTGCGCTTCAGTCATGAGCTATTCCGATACAAAATGATTTTAAAAGATGATATTTGAAATAGCCTGAAAATACTAAAGTAAATATGAAAAAAATGCCGGGAAAACCCGGCATTATCGCGATTACAGGAACGATTTAAACGGCAGATCGGGCTCAATAGTGAAGCAGTCGTCAAAGCCGCGCGGATAGTGATATTCAAGGTTATCCTTATCCAAAGGCCAGGTGAATTTCCCGCCAACCTGCCAGATGAACGGCTTAAAACCGTATTTAAGGCGATCTTTTTTCATTTCCCACAAGACGCGGATTTCCTGCGGATCGGCCTGGAAATTTGACCAGATATCATGGTGGAACGGGATCACGACTTTCGTGTTCAGGGATTCCGCCATGCGCAGAATGTCTGCACTGGTCATTTTATCGGTGATTCCGCGTGGGTTTTCGCCATAGGAGCCCAGCGCCACGTCGATCTGATGCTCGTTGCCGTGCTTCGCATAGTAGTTGGAGTAGTGGGAATCTCCGCTGTGGTACAGCGTCCCCCCCGGCGTTTTGAACAGATAGTTAACGGCGCGCGCATCCATGCCGTCAGGCAGAACGCCTGCGGCTTTCTGGTCCGCCGGGAGGGTGATCAGCGCGGTGCGGTCAAACGCGTCAAGGGCATGTATTTCAATATCTTTTACTTTAACCACATCGCCTGGTTTTACCACGATGCAGCGCGATTTCGGCACACCCCAACCTATCCAAAGGTCCATGCAGGTCTGCGGCCCAATGAACGGCACATCGTCCGCGCAGTTTTGCATCACCGCTGCCGCCACATTGACATCAATATGATCGTTATGATCGTGTGTTGCCAGCACCGCGTCGATCTGGCGAATCGCGAAAGGATCCAGCACAAATGGCGTGGTGCGCAGGTTTGGCTGCAATTTTTTTACGCCCGCCATACGCTGCATCTGGTGGCCGGTCTTCATCAGCGGGTTACCGTGGCTTTGTTTTCCGGTACCGCACCAGAAATCCACGCACACATTGGTGCCGCCTTCGGATTTCAGCCAGATGCCGGTACACCCCAGCCACCACATTGCAAATGTGCCTGGCGCCACGCGTTCTTGTTCAATCTCTTCGTTCAGCCAGCTTCCCCATTCCGGAAAAGTGTTCAGGATCCATGATTCACGGGTGATGGTATTCACTTTACTCATTGTTTGACTCCTGGGTTCAATCAAAAGTAATCATTTTATGATTTGATGTGATTCATGTTGTCACCATTTTGAGCGGTTTGCAATGGGGGGAACGTGGGGTTTTACCTTATTGATCACACGGTCAATACCGGATTATGCCGGTAATTGAGCGTGTATATTTAATTAATTCCATGAAAAATAAAGAGTAATTCTGTTTTCTGGTTATATCATGAAATCCATTATGAAAAGAGGGGAAATAATTTGCGTGATGCGTCACAAATAATCAAATTTAATCTTGTGGTGATTATTTGTGATTACTAGAGTGATGGCACCAACCACACCGGGATTACCCCTCGTGTTCCTTTTTACTGGAGAGAGTTATGGAGATCCTCTACGACGTCTTTACCGTTTTCTTTAATCAGGTAATGACAAACGCGCCGCTTCTGCTCGGCATCGTGACGTGCCTCGGTTATATCCTGCTGCGTAAAAGCGTCAGCGTGATTATTAAAGGCACCATTAAAACCATTATTGGTTTTATGCTGTTGCAGGCGGGGTCTGGCATTTTGACCAGCACCTTTAAGCCGGTTGTTGCCAAAATGTCTGAGGTGTACGGCATCAACGGCGCGATCTCCGATACCTACGCCTCGATGATGGCAACCATTGACCGGATGGGCGATGCATACAGTTGGGTAGGGTATGCCGTGCTTCTGGCGCTGGCGCTGAATATTTGTTACGTCCTGCTCCGACGTATTACCGGCATCCGCACCATCATGCTGACCGGACACATCATGTTCCAACAGGCGGGGCTGATCGCGGTGTCGCTCTACATCTTCGGCTATTCGATGTGGACCACTATTATCTGCACCGCCATCCTGGTCTCCCTGTACTGGGGCATTACGTCCAACATGATGTACAAGCCGACTCAGGAAGTGACTGACGGCTGCGGTTTCTCCATCGGTCACCAGCAGCAGTTCGCCTCCTGGATCGCTTATAAGGTCGCGCCATATCTGGGTAAAAAAGAAGAAAGCGTTGAAGATCTCAAGCTACCGGGCTGGCTGAATATCTTCCACGACAACATCGTTTCAACGGCCATCGTGATGACGATTTTCTTTGGCGCGATCCTCCTTTCCTTCGGCATCGACACGGTGCAGGCGATGGCGGGTAAAACACACTGGACGGTGTATATCCTGCAAACCGGCTTCTCATTTGCCGTGGCGATTTTCATCATCACCCAGGGCGTGCGTATGTTTGTCGCCGAACTGTCCGAAGCGTTCAACGGTATTTCTCAACGCCTGATTCCCGGCGCCGTGCTGGCTATCGACTGCGCCGCGATTTACAGCTTTGCGCCTAACGCGGTGGTCTGGGGCTTTATGTGGGGCACCATCGGCCAACTGATCGCGGTCGGTATTCTGGTGGGTTGCGGTTCGTCCATTCTGATCATTCCGGGCTTCATCCCGATGTTCTTTTCCAACGCCACCATTGGCGTCTTTGCCAACCACTTTGGCGGCTGGCGCGCGGCGCTGAAGATCTGTCTGGTGATGGGGATGATCGAAATCTTTGGTTGCGTCTGGGCCGTGAAACTCACGGGTATGAGCGCCTGGATGGGGATGGCCGACTGGTCGATTCTGGCGCCGCCGATGATGCAGGGCTTCTTCTCCCTCGGCATCGCGTTTATGGCCGTCATTCTGATTATCGCATTGGTTTATATGGTCTTCGCCGGACGCGCGCTACGTGCGGAAGAAGACGCAGAAAAACAACTGGCAGAACATTCTGCTTAATGAGGAGTGTGGATTATGACCGTACGTATTCTGGCTGTATGTGGCAACGGGCAAGGGAGTTCCATGATCATGAAAATGAAAGTGGATCAGTTTTTAACCCAATCCAATATCGACCACACGGTAAACAGCTGTGCTGTCGGCGAGTACAAAAGCGAGCTGGGCGGCGCCGACATCATCATCGCCTCAACCCATATCGCCGGTGAGATTAGCGTGACAGGTAACAAATATGTGGTGGGCGTTCGCAATATGTTATCGCCCGCTGACTTTGGCCCAAAGCTGCTGGAAGTGATCAAACAACATTTTCCGCAGGATGTGAAGTAAGGGGACGTCATGAAACTACGTGATTCGCTGGCGCAAAACCATTCTGTCCGTTTGCAGGCTGAAGCCAGCACCTGGCAAGACGCCGTGAAGATTGGCGTTGACCTGCTGGTGGCCGCTGAGGTCGTCGAGCCGCGCTACTACCAGGCCATTCTTGATGGCGTAGCGCAGTTTGGCCCGTACTTCGTGATTGCCCCTGGGCTGGCGATGCCGCATGGCCGACCGGAAGAGGGCGTTAAGAAAACCGGTTTCTCGTTGGTAACGTTGAAGACGCCGCTGGCGTTTAACCACGAAGATAACGATCCGGTCGATATCCTGATCACCATGGCCGCCGTTGATGCGAATACCCATCAGGAAGTGGGCATCATGCAGATCGTGAATCTGTTTGAAGACGAGGCCAATTTTGACCGTTTACGCGCCTGCCGTACCGAGCAGGATGTGCTTGATTTAATAGATAACGCCACCGCGGCGGCTGTTTAAGAGGAATTTCATATGTCTCAGTTACCCATGTTACAGGTTGCGCTGGATAATCAAACGCTGTCTCACGCCTACGAGACCACCCGCCTGATTGCGGAAGAAGTAGACATTATTGAGGTGGGCACCATTCTCTGCGTTGGGGAAGGGGTACGCGCGGTGCGTGACCTGAAAGCGCTCTATCCACACAAAATCGTACTGGCGGACGCCAAAATCGCCGACGCGGGCAAGATCCTGTCCCGGATGTGCTTTGAAGCCAACGCCGACTGGGTGACCGTCATCTGTTGCGCAGATATCAACACCGCGAAAGGCGCGCTGGATGTGGCGAAAGAGTTTAACGGCGACGTACAGATTGAGCTGACCGGATACTGGACCTGGGAGCAGGCGCAGCAGTGGCGTGATGCGGGCATCCAGCAGGTGGTTTATCACCGTAGCCGTGACGCGCAGGCGGCGGGTGTTGCATGGGGCGAGGCGGATATCAGCGCCATCAAGCGCCTTGCCGATATGGGCTTTAAAGTGACCGTGACCGGTGGCCTGGCGCTGGAAGATCTGCCGCTGTTCAAAGGGATTCCTGTTCACGTCTTTATTGCCGGGCGTAGCATTCGCGATGCCGACTCTCCGGTTGAAGCGGCGCGCCAGTTTAAACGTTCCATCGCCCAACTGTGGGGATAAGGAGCGGATATGCTGTCGAAACAGAACCCGTTAGGCATCTATGAAAAAGCGCTCCCTGCCGGGGAGTGCTGGCTGGAGCGCCTGCGGATGGCGAACACGCTGGGTTTTGACTTCGTTGAAATGTCGGTGGATGAGACCGATGCGCGCCTTGCGCGACTCGACTGGAGCCGCGAACAGCGACTGACGCTGGTGAGCGCCATTGCGGAGACTGGCGTGCGTATTCCATCCATGTGTCTGAGCGCCCATCGTCGTTTTCCGTTAGGAAGCGAAGATGACGCGGTGCGCGCTCAGGGCCTGGAGATCATGCGCAAGGCGATTCAGTTGGCGCAGGATATCGGGATCCGCGTGATCCAGTTAGCCGGCTACGACGTCTATTATCAGGAAGCCAATAACGAGACGCGCCGTCGTTTTCGTGACGGTCTGAAAGAGAGCGTAGAGATGGCTAGCCGGGCGCAGGTGACGCTGGCGATGGAGATCATGGATTACCCTCTGATGAACTCCATCAGTAAGGCGTTAGGCTACGCGCACTATCTGAATAACCCGTGGTTCCAGTTGTATCCCGATATCGGCAACCTGTCGGCATGGGATAACGATGTTCAGATGGAGCTGCAGGCCGGGATAGGTCATATCGTGGCGGTTCATGTAAAAGACACGAAGCCGGGCGTATTCAAGAACGTGCCGTTTGGCGAAGGCGTTGTCGATTTTGAACGTTGTTTTGCGACGCTCAAGCAGAGTGGGTATTGCGGGCCATACCTGATTGAGATGTGGAGCGAAACGGCGGACGATCCGGCGCGTGAGGTGGCGAAAGCGCGCGACTGGGTGAAAGCGCGCATGGTCAGCGCAGGTCTGGTGGAGGCAGCATGATGCAGATGTTAAAGCAGCAGGTGTTTAACGCCAACATGGATCTTCCTCGCTATGGCCTGGTGACCTTTACCTGGGGCAACGTCAGCGCCATCGACCGGGAACGCGGCCTGGTCGTGATAAAACCGAGCGGGGTCCCTTACGAGACCATGACGGTTGATGACATGGTGGTGGTCGACATGGACGGTCATGTCGTGGAGGGGCGGTATCGTCCTTCATCCGATACCGCTACGCATCTTGCGCTGTACCGCCATTATCCGTCACTCGGGGGCGTCGTGCATACCCACTCCACCCATGCCACCGCCTGGGCGCAGGCGGGGCTGGCGATACCGGCGCTCGGCACCACCCACGCGGATTACTTTTTTGGCGACATCCCTTGTACCCGGGCGCTGAGCGAAGCAGAAGTGCAGGGTGAGTACGAGCGCAATACGGGCACGGTAATCATCGAAACGCTGGGCGACATTGAACCGCTGCATACGCCGGGAGTTGTGGTGTATCAGCACGGCCCATTTGCGTGGGGCAAAGATGCTCACGATGCGGTGCATAATGCCGTGGTCATGGAGGAGGTAGCGCGGATGGCATGGATTGCGCGGGGGATTAACCCAGACCTCAGCCCCATCGACGATTATCTGATGAACAAACACTTCATGCGTAAACACGGTCCGAACGCTTACTATGGGCAGAAGTGAAGCTGCAAGAAGTGAAGAAGTAAATAGCGCCGGAACTCACTCCCTGGCGGGGAGGTAATCGGTCAGGTTCTGGCGGTTTTTGCAAAAAAAGCCCCCTGCAAAGGGGGCGAATCAGAGTATGGCATTATTTTTCGTTGGTTTACCTGGTGCTAGCGATAAATCTCTGCGCTGGGGTGGATGTTGCCATTGCTGCCGGGTTCGCGGATCAAAATAACATGGGAATACGTCGCGCCTTGCGCATCGGCTTCGTCGTTTAGCGCATCTTTAGCGTCGCTTTCCGTGGCGACGTTATGGTTGATGTAAATGACGCCTAAGCTCTGAACATCATCCATATTTCTGGCCTGCTGGTTATCAATCTCAATGGCGGCAAGCGCATTGGTGCCCAGCAAAAGCCCAGCCAGAAGGGCTATCATACGGGTTCGCATACCTACCTCCTCGACTGCTAACTCGGATGAGCGAGACCGTTTTTAGGGTAACCCCTGTTGATCTTATTTTAATCGCTACCCGCAATGTCGATGGCGACCTTTTCTGATGCAGTTGTTCAAAAAATTACCGCATCAGGCATAGCAGAATTAATTCTTCGACTCAGTGGGAATCGCCTCTGCAGTGGCGGCATCTTGTCTGTTATCAGGCAGTCTGACGCGTATCAACCTGTCATGAAAAACCAGGATCAGCGTATTTCCCTGCCAGTTAAAAGCCATGTTTTTTAACCCGCAGTAGCGAAGCCGGTGCAATGATGCAATTTTTGTCGCGCTGGCGACATCCCAGATATCAGCGGTTATTCCTGAACCCGCCGGTTTTTCACAACCTGCCTGAGCAAAAAAGCGTCCATGAGCGGAACGGGCGGTTGCAGTGATACTGTCAGCATTTTTAAGCTCTGCGCTAAAGCGCCATTTGCCGCTGAGACTATCAATAAAATAGGTCCCCATTCGCCAGGCATTCATGTGATGTTGAAGCGGTGATTGATGTTGATAATGCAGCGCTATCCAGTGGGCCTCACTGGAGCCCAGCGGATATGGCGTATGTCGGGTGATGTCATCGGCAGATAAATCGATGCGGCGGCTTCTGATATCGGCTGGCGATCGGAAAGGAACCGTATACGAGAGTTCAGCTCTTCCGGTTTCTGAATTAAGTTTGACTAATCCATTGCTGTCTTCAAGCCAAAAATAGCCAGGGGTTGAAATCAGGACCGGTTGAATGGAGTTTCCGCTGGCGAAATGGTTACGACAAGTTTTGAACAGGCTATTTTCTGGCGGAGATATACGCGAATCGATACGGCGAAAAATTAAACATCCTTTCCCCTCGTCGCTATAGTCGCTCGAAAAGGTAATGGGATTCCCGTTCGCATCACTGAACCATGATGTCACGCCAGTTTCTTCATTTAAAGCCAGCGTAGCTATTTCTCTGGTGGGGATATTCAGTTCAAACCACTGGCCTGAAGACGTTTTGAACCAGGCCTTCTGTCCTTTATGGACCAACGTTAAACCGGACAGGCTTTCCCCTTGCCAAAGTTGGGTGGCATGCTGCGGATGTCCGGGCTCGGTGATATAGAGTTCCGAAACGTAATTTTGCTGTTGGCGATCGTAGCGTTTCGTGGCGAATAATGAATTACCGTCAGGAAGTTCCTTGTATTCCTTAATTTCCCGGGAGTCATCCGTATCAGAAAGGAGATCTTTGAGTGTGATTGTTACCATGCTCATGGCGTCGGATGACGTTGTTTCACCAGACTGACGTTCAGGCGCAGTTTCCGCTAACGGTACTTTTTTAACCCATGCCGTGACCTCTGAAGCCAGTTCGCTTTGCAGATTATTTTTCTTCAGGTAGGTGGTAATGGGTTTGATACTCTCTTCCAGTACGAGCTTGTCAGAGAGATAGCTCTGTAATGGCCTGAGGCCCGGCCCGAGGAGAGTGAAGTTTTTCCAGTAGTCGATTCTGTTCGCTATTGCCTTTAGATACGAATAATGAGGATTAGGCGATACAACACATGTCGTTAGGATCAACGCAACTTTTGGCTCGCCAAAAACAGCGCTGGCGTCCATTATTTTCAGATAAGTGGTTCGTTTAGTGTCACCTACAGAGTAGGTTTTTCGTGCCTCTGTAAACGATATTTCTTCTTGTAGTTCAGGCTGTTTAATTAATTCCTGCGGCGCCCGCCATAACCAATGCTGTGAAATCGCCAGATTTGTTTTGTGTTCAACTTCTTTGGCCGTGATATAGCCTGCCTGCTGTGCTTGCCATAATTTCGGCGTGATAAATTTTTCAGCCAGGCTGGTGGCCACTTCCGGTCTGTGTGATAGCAGGGTCTGCCCCCAGTCCTCTTCCAGGTAAGCGACAGGCATTGACGCTGACTGAAGGCTAAAATTTTCTTGTTTAAGTAAGTCCGACAGCTTCGGCGCCAGCGTATTCCAGTCGGCGGCGATCGCCAGCGTCATTTTATCCGCCGCAATACGTTTTTTGCCATCCAGCCAGACCAGAATGTTGGTATCGTCCAGGGGCGCTCTCGGCGAATTTGCCAGGCCCCGCTCTGCGGGCGATTCCCACTGCCACCGGGTAAAAACCGGCGCAGGATTATAGTCAGCATAGGGTGATGGTAAACAGCTTTCAGGGTGCGGCGGGCTCTCTGTGCCCGTCTGAATGACATACCAGGCCATCAGGCCTGTGAAAATAAACGCCAGCCCACATTTTTTGCTAAGCATCCTTTGCTCCAGGTCAAATATTCCATTTTATCTCCCTGCATACTAAGTGGTCATCCCGGCAAAAACCATCTAATAACAACCACAAGATGAACTTCTCTCTTCTCGCCGGGGGATGAGCAGCGACAGCGAGCAGGCGATTGTTTGCAAATCGCCTTGAGTTTCCCGTCTGACCCCAGTATTATGACGCGTCATTTTTCAGCCGACCTTTAACACGTTCCTTGCCTCCCCGGGCCTCGGCTGACCCAGACAGGAGGCTGAATAATCCGTAAGGAGCAATTCGATGCGTCATTACGAAATCGTTTTTATGGTCCATCCTGACCAGAGCGAACAGGTTCCGGGCATGATCGAGCGTTACTCTGCTGCCATCACTGGCGCAGAAGGCAAGATCCACCGTCTGGAAGACTGGGGCCGCCGTCAGCTGGCTTACCCGATCAACAAACTGCACAAAGCGCACTACGTTCTGATGAACGTTGAAGCGCCGCAGGAAGTGATCGATGAGCTGGAAACAACCTTCCGCTTCAACGATGCCGTTATCCGTAGCATGGTAATGCGTACCAAGCACGCTGTTACCGAAGCATCTCCGATGGTTAAAGCGAAAGACGAGCGCCGTGAGCGTCGCGATGATTTCGCAAACGAAACCGCAGATGATGCTGAAGCTGGGGATTCTGAAGAGTAATTTCTGATGACCAACCGTCTGGTGTTGTCCGGCACCGTGTGCAGGGCTCCCCTTCGAAAGGTCAGTCCATCAGGAATTCCGCATTGCCAGTTCGTGCTTGAGCATCGTTCTGTGCAAGAGGAAGCCGGGTTTCACCGGCAGGCGTGGTGCCAAATGCCCGTTATTGTTAGCGGACATGAAAACCAGGCCATTACTCACAGTATAACGGTCGGTAGTCGCATAACCATTCAGGGATTTATCTCTTGCCACAAAGCAAAGAACGGCCTGAGCAAAATGGTTCTGCATGCCGAGCAGATTGAATTGATAGATTCTGGAGACTAGCCATATGGCACGTTATTTCCGTCGTCGCAAGTTCTGCCGTTTCACCGCGGAAGGCGTTCAAGAGATCGACTATAAAGATATCGCTACGCTGAAAAACTACATCACCGAAAGCGGTAAGATTGTCCCAAGCCGTATCACCGGTACCCGTGCAAAATACCAGCGTCAGCTGGCTCGCGCTATCAAACGCGCTCGCTACCTGTCCCTGCTGCCGTACACTGATCGCCATCAGTAATCGGTCACGGTCCATTAATACGACTTTGAGAGGATAAGGTAATGCAAGTTATTCTGCTTGATAAAGTAGCAAACCTGGGTAGCCTGGGTGATCAGGTTAACGTTAAAGCGGGCTACGCTCGTAACTTCCTGGTACCACAGGGTAAAGCTGTTCCTGCTACCAAGAAAAACGTTGAATACTTCGAAGCACGTCGCGCTGAACTGGAAGCTAAACTGGCTGACGTTCTGGCTGCTGCAAATGCACGCGCAGAGAAAATCAACGCACTGGAAACCGTTACTATCGCGTCTAAAGCAGGCGACGAAGGTAAACTGTTCGGTTCCATCGGTACTCGCGACATCGCTGACGCTGTTACTGCAGCTGGCGTTGAAGTGGCTAAGAGCGAAGTTCGTCTGCCGAACGGCGTTCTGCGTACCACTGGTGAGCACGAAGTGAACTTCCAGGTTCACAGCGAAGTCTTCGCTAAGCTGACCATTAACGTTGTTGCAGAATAAGTTTTTATTCTGACAGCTTCGTGAAAAACGCCGACCTTGTGTCGGCGTTTTGCTTTTCTTCCTCTGCGCTTTTTCACACTGGCTATTCTTTGCCCTTTTCGGGATAATCATCAAAAATAAAACATAATTTCAATGTGGTGAAGAATGGATACCCCGCACCCGCAATCTCTGTTTGCGCGTAAAAATATTGTCTACCTGAGCGCCGCGTTTTGCTGCCTGTTATGGGGGAGCGCCTACCCGGCGATTAAAAGCGGCTATGAGATCTTCCAGATCGCAACCGATGATATCCCTTCAAAAATTGTTTTTGCCGGTTACCGCTTCCTGTTTGCCGGTCTGCTGCTTCTGCTGCTGGCCATGGCGCAGCGTAAGCCCATCGGCAGATTACGTTCTCGCCAGTTCGGCCAGCTCACGTTACTGGGGCTGACGCAGACCTCTTTACAGTACATCTTCTTTTATATTGGTCTGGCTTTCACCACCGGGGTGAAAGGCTCGATCATGAATGCGACAGGCACCTTCTTTAGCGTACTGCTGGCGCACTTCATCTACCAGAATGACAAGCTGAGCTATAACAAAACACTGGGTTGTATCCTCGGCTTCGCGGGAGTGATGGTGGTGAATTTCAGCAGCGGGCTGGACTTCAGTTTTAGCCTGCTGGGCGACGGGTCTGTCGTCCTGGCGGCATTTATCCTTTCCGCCGCCACGCTTTACGGCAAGCGCATCTCGCAGACGGTTGACCCTACGGTAATGACCGGTTACCAGTTGGGGATTGGCGGCCTGGCGCTGATCGGTGGCGGTTACGCGTTTGGCGGCACGCTCACCGTCCACGGGTTTTCATCTGTCGCGATTCTCGGTTATCTGACATTGCTCTCGTCGGTAGCGTTTGCACTGTGGAGCATTTTGCTCAAATACAACCGGGTGGGAATGATTGCACCGTTTAACTTCTTGATTCCCGTTTCCGGAGCGGTGCTGTCGGCAGTGTTTCTTGGCGAGAATATTCTTGAATGGAAATACGCGATTGCGCTGGTGCTGGTGTGTTCGGGGATCTGGTGGGTCAATAAGGTGCGTAAAGCGTAAATCAGGCCCGGTGGCATACTGTCGCCGGGCATAGGTGATTATCGCGCCCGCAGGAAACTGCCGTCCGGCTGACGGGTGAACAGTACCTGCTGGTCATTGCCGGTATCGATGGTTAAGCCTGTCACCACGCCGTTCGCATTCTGGCGAATCTGCACTAACTGCCCTTCTTTAAGGGTACTCAACGGCTTGCCTGCGCCTTCCACTTTTGCCATGGCATACACGTCTGTCGGCGGCAGCCCGTGGTCGCGGAACAACTGCGCCATCGTTTTACCAGAACCAACGCGGTAAGAACGCCATTGCTGATCGATCCCGCTGTCCGGCTGGAAAGGCTGCGTTTGCGGCTGCGACTGTTGTGCCTGCGGCTGCGTTTCCGGCTGGCCTTCCTGAATGGGTTCCGGCGCCACCGGTGCGACCTGTCCGGGATCGTTTTGCGGCGTGACGAGCTGCGCCTGCAGCTGTGCTTCGGTCGGTGGCTGAGACGGTGACTGAATATCCAGCTGCGCGTCACGGGTTACCGTAGGCGCAACGCTATTGTCGTCGGAGGGAAGCAGGAAACCGATGACCAGCACCACTGCCGCAATAATAATGCCGCGGCGGTGCATCGGCGGAAGCGGGTCCATAAGGCGAAAATTGTCCGGTGCATGCCAGATTTTCGCCAGGGTAGGTTTTAGTTCAAAGCGCCCGGGCATGGCTTTCCTCCTGCTCCGCGTCTCGTTCCTCAATCATAGAGTATAGACAGCTAACGCTATGATGTTCGTGATATTACCCGCTTTTGATATATTCATACGGGATACCCCTATTGTTTCTTTTTCCCCAGGATTTGTCATCCACCCCATGACAACATTTTACCGCAGAGGGCGCGGCTGTTATGCTGCCCGCTACTTTAAATCCGATGAAAGGAAATACGATGGCAACCCCGACTTTTGACACTATCGAAGCGCAAGCAAGCTACGGCATTGGTTTGCAGGTAGGACAGCAACTGAGCGAATCCGGCCTGCAGGGGCTGTTGCCTGAAGCGCTGGTTGCAGGTATTGCCGATGCGCTGGAAGGTAAACAACCGGCTGTTCCGGTTGACGTGGTGCACCGCGCGCTGCGTGAAATTCATGAGCGTGCTGATGCCGTACGTCGCGAACGTTTCCAGGCGATGGCCGCGGAAGGCGTGAAGTATCTGGAAGAAAACCGTGAGAAAGAGGGTGTGAGCAGCACCGAATCCGGTCTGCAATTCCGCGTACTGACCCAGGGTGAAGGTCCGATTCCGGCCCGTACTGACCGCGTTCGCGTGCATTATACCGGCAAGCTGATTGACGGCACCGTATTCGACAGCTCCGTAGCGCGCGGCGAACCGGCTGAATTCCCGGTTAATGGCGTGATCGCCGGCTGGATTGAAGCGCTGACCTTAATGCCGGTCGGCTCGAAGTGGGAACTGACTATTCCTCATGAACTCGCCTACGGTGAACGCGGCGCGGGTGCCTCCATTCCGCCGTTCAGCACGCTGGTGTTTGACGTCGAGCTGCTGGAAATCCTGTAAGCAGAGTCTTCTGTTCCCTTCGGAAAAGAGGGGAACAGAAAATATGCAATAAAACCGCGTATTCGCCGAACATCGGCATTTTATCTTGCAAATGGTTCCGTTGCGTGTATTTTTGTGAGCTAATTCGCGTTATCAGAGTGATATGACACTCACTTTAAACATATAGTTAACATAATATTTAAATCTTAGTATTCATCCCGCCGATTCTTACCTAATATCGATGAGTCCTGACAACAGGATCGTCGTATCATACAGAAGCACAACAGACGCATTAAAGGCCGCAGAGCCTGCACAACACAGACAGGTACAGGAAGAATAAAACATGGTAGATCAGGTAAAAGTCGCCGCCGATGAACAGGCACCGGCTGAACAGTCGCTACGGCGCAATCTCACAAACCGACATATTCAGCTTATCGCCATTGGCGGGGCGATCGGTACGGGCCTGTTTATGGGGTCCGGCAAAACCATCAGCCTCGCCGGACCGTCGATCATTTTTGTTTATATGATCATCGGCTTTATGCTCTTCTTCGTCATGCGGGCGATGGGCGAGCTGCTGCTCTCAAATCTGGAATATAAATCTTTTAGTGACTTTGCTTCGGATCTGCTGGGACCGTGGGCAGGCTATTTCACCGGCTGGACCTACTGGTTCTGCTGGGTGGTGACCGGGATGGCGGACGTCGTGGCGATTACCGCTTATGCCCAGTTCTGGTTCCCGGGGCTTTCCGACTGGGTGGCCTCGCTGGCTGTCGTGGTCTTGCTGCTGAGCCTTAACCTCGCCACCGTGAAAATGTTCGGTGAGATGGAGTTCTGGTTCGCGATGATTAAAATCGTCGCCATCGTCGCGCTGATTATCGTGGGGCTGGTGATGATCGCCATGCACTTTACATCACCGACCGGCGTCGAAGCGTCTTTTGCGCACCTGTGGAATGATGGCGGCTGGTTCCCGAAAGGCATCAGCGGCTTCTTTGCTGGCTTCCAGATTGCAGTGTTTGCGTTTGTTGGTATCGAACTGGTGGGGACAACGGCGGCTGAAACGAAAGATCCCGAAAAATCCCTGCCGCGCGCCATCAACTCCATTCCTGTTCGTATCATTATGTTCTACGTGTTCGCGCTGATCGTCATTATGTCCGTCACGCCGTGGAGCTCCGTGGTACCGGATAAGAGCCCGTTCGTAGAGCTGTTTGTACTGGTTGGTCTGCCTGCCGCGGCAAGCGTGATCAACTTCGTGGTGCTGACCTCTGCGGCCTCTTCGGCAAACAGCGGTGTGTTCTCGACCAGCCGCATGCTGTTCGGCCTGGCGCAGGAAGGGGTGGCGCCGAAAGCGTTCGCGAAGCTGTCTAAACGCGCGGTGCCGGCCAAAGGGCTGACCTTCTCTTGCATCTGTCTGCTGGGCGGCGTGGTGATGTTGTACGTCAACCCGAGCGTGATTGGCGCGTTCACCATGATCACCACGGTGTCGGCAATCCTGTTTATGTTCGTGTGGACCATTATCCTGTGTTCATACCTGGTGTATCGCAAACAGCGTCCGCACCTGCATGAGAAATCGATCTATAAAATGCCGCTTGGCAAGCTGATGTGCTGGGTGTGCATGGCGTTCTTCGTGTTTGTGATCGTGCTGCTGACCCTGGAAGACGATACCCGTCAGGCGCTGCTCGTCACGCCGCTGTGGTTTATCGCCCTGGGACTGGGCTGGCTGTTTATCGGTAAGAGACGTATGGCAGGAATGCGTTAAATCGTATCGCCCGGTGGCGGCAACGCTTACCGGGTTCGCTTACTGGTACAGGTTGTAGGCCGGATTAGGCGTATCCCCCATCCGGCAAATCGCTTATTCCCCGGCTAAGGCACGCGGGAACAGGACATTATTCTCCAGACTGATGTGTTCCATCAGGTCATCAATCATCTCGTTAATCCCGTTGTACATCGCTTTCCAGGTGGTGCAGGCTTCCGGCGGAATGGTCACATTCTGCGTGGTATGCTTAATCACTTCCAGCAGTTCACCCGCCTCATCATGCTCGCTTTCCATCACGCTGATTGGCCCCATCGCCTGGCTGCCCATTCCCTGTTTGATCATTGGAAACAGGATCTGCTCTTCTTTCATCATGTGGCTCGACAGCTCCTGATGCAGCATAGTCAGGTACTTCGCCAGACCTTTCGGCACGTTTGGCTTATCAGCATGCACGCGTTCAACTTTGGTCGCCTGTAGGATCAGTTCCGGCAATTGCTCACGGTGTCTGTCGTGGTAGCGCACGATGATGTGGTTGATGATTTCGGCTAACGGCGCGGTACGCCAGTCTTTTTCAATGGGCTGTTCAGCCAGTTGGGCAAGCTGCGCCTCAATGGCGTCAACGTCCAGCTCTTTGCGTGCGGCCGCCCGCGCCAGCGTCTGCTTACCGCCGCAGCAGTAGTCCATATCATACTTACGAAACAGCGCCGACGCGCGAGGAATAGAAAGCGCCAGTTCACCTAAAGGTTGATCGCGATAAGCCATAGCCGTTACCTCATTTTGAATAATACAAGATGTATTTTAAATACATCTTTATGTGGGCGCTATAACCCTTTCGGGTCAGAAGATTTTGTGATGTCTGTCACGAAAAATTCTTTCGTTTTTAACGTACTGATACTTATCAGAAAGCGCGCCATTCTCCCATAAACGGAGTCCTGGCGAATTAAACAACCCGCGATCGCTGCCGATACCAAGTCCTCAGACAACACCTGCAACATAAAAGGCAAAAGATGTTTAAACGAATCAACGTGATCACTTTATTGATCGTGGTGCTACTCGCGCTCGGGGCGATGCAGCTTCTTTCGGCTGGCGTGTTTATTAACGCGCTGAAAAATGACAAACAAAATTTCACGGTGTCGCAACTTGCAAGCCAGAACGTGGCGGAATTTACCGATGCGTGGATCAGCCTTAATCAGGCACGGGTAACGCTGAACCGGGGGATGCTGCGTTTGCAAAGCAGCATGGCAGGGCAGATCAACGGCGGCCAGCTCAGCGAACTGGTGAAAACCGCAGATGCTCTGCTGGCGAACGCGAAAAAACATTACGACACCTATTATGCGCTACCGGAAACGCCAGGGATGGACGAGCGCCTGGCGGACAGGCTGGAAGAACAGTACGGCATTTACTCAGCGACGCTGGCAAAAATGAACGCCTTGCTGGCGCAAGGCAAACTGGAAGAGATGTTTAAGCAGAACGCCGAACAGAAACAAACGGCAATGCAGAGCGTCTATCACGAATGGCGCACCGCGCAGGCGAAGCTCACCAGCGCGGGGATCAAGGATAACGAAAACGACTATCAACGCATTCTGTGGATTCTGTCCTTTATCCTGCTGGCGGTCGTGGTCGTCATTCTGATCAGTTGGATAGCGATGCAGCGTGTGCTGCTGAAGCCGCTGCATGAAGTGATGTCCCATATCCGCCATATCGCGTCCGGCGATCTCACGCACAGCATTGACGCGGAAGGCAACAACGAAATGGCGCTACTGGCGCGTAACGTACGCGATATGCAGCAGTCGCTGGCGAATACCGTCCGCGTGGTGCGCGATGGCGCCGATACGATCTACACCGGCGCCGGTGAGATTACGGCGGGCAGTAACGATCTCTCCTCACGTACTGAACAGCAGGCCGCTTCGC
Organism: Citrobacter sp. Cs237; assembly: GCF_030332325.1. Lineage (NCBI taxonomy): Bacteria > Pseudomonadati > Pseudomonadota > Gammaproteobacteria > Enterobacterales > Enterobacteriaceae > Citrobacter > Citrobacter sp. Cs237. The sequence goes on from NZ_JAOWIB010000106.1 coordinate 275,315, forward strand.
TGGAAGAAACCGCAGCCAGCATGGAGCAGTTGACCGCCACCGTCCGGCAGAATGCGGACAACGCCCGCCAGGCGACGCAACTGGCGAAGAACGCCTCGGGTACGGCGAAAAAGGGCGGCGAGGTCGTGGAAGGCGTCGTGCGCACCATGGATGAGATCGCCACCAGTTCCAGCAAGATAGCCCAGATCACCAGCGTGATTGACGGCATTGCCTTCCAGACGAACATCCTGGCGCTTAACGCCGCGGTGGAAGCGGCGCGCGCAGGCGAGCAGGGGCGCGGATTCGCCGTGGTCGCTGGTGAAGTTCGTACGCTGGCGAGCCGCAGCGCCCAGGCCGCGAAAGAGATCAAGGCGCTGATTGAAGACTCTGGCGATCGGGTGAATGCCGGTTCCGCGCTGGTGCATGAAGCCGGTGAAACGATGAATGAGATTGTCAGCGCGGTCACCCGTGTGACCGACATCATGGGCGAAATCGCCTCTGCGTCGGATGAGCAGAGCCGGGGAATCGATCAGGTGGGACAGGCGGTGGCGGAGATGGATCGCGTGACTCAGCAGAACGCCTCGCTGGTGGAGGAGTCAGCGTCTGCCGCCGCCGCGCTGGAAGAACAGGCTGCGCGTCTGAATCAGACGGTAGCGGTATTTAAAGTATAAGCAGCAGCATTAACTGCAGGCCGGACACGCGCAGCGCTGTCCGGCCCATTTACATCTCCGGGACGGGCGCCACGCCGGGTTTTTCCGGTTTGGCTTTTACGGCGAGCACCACGCCGACAACGAGCAGCGCTATGCCGCTTAATGTCAGCAGCGGGGGAATGTCCTGACGCAGAATAAAGGTGTACAGCAGGCCCGCCAGCGTCTCAAAAACAATTAATGGCCCAAGGATCACCGTCGGCAACCGTTGGCTGGCGATATTCCAGCACAGAGCCCCTACCCACGAGCACAGCACCGCAATTGCCACCATCAGGCCGATAAAGACCGCAGGTCGCGGACCAAAGGGGAGCGCAAAGCCTGGGGTTTGGTTGTGTAGCCACAAGCAGGCGGCGATGTAGCCTGCGAAAGAGACGGGTAGGGTGACCAGCGCCTGCGCTGTCGCCCACATCATTGGATGCTTGTCCGGATTTTCGCGCAGCCAGCGCGCATTACGCAGCGCATACCACGCCCAGCAGGCCACCGAAACCACCGCCAGCGCGATGCCAGAGCCATAGCGCCAGCCGCTGAAATTCGGCAGCCCCTGACCCAGCTCCGCGATATTCACACACAGTAGTCCGATGCCTGTCAACGCCAGTGAAGGGGCAAGGCGTCGCCAGGCGAGTCTGCCGTCGCGATGACTGTACAGCAGGTTAGCAAATACCGGAATGACGACCGGCAGCGTGCCGATAATCATCGTCGATACCGGCGCGCCGGTGCGCTGAATGGCGCTGGCGAGGCAGAGATAGTAAATCAGGTTGCCCATCATGGTCAGCGCCAGCGCGGTGAACCAGTCCTTTGAGGTCAATTGGCGAAGACGGGCGCGACCAAGCCAGGCGAGCGGCAGAGCGATCAGGCCCAGCGCCAGGTAACGCCCCATCGACTGCAGCATCGCCGGGTATTCCGGTACGATCAACGGCCCGACAAAAATCAGTCCCCACATTAACCCTGCCAGCAGGGCATATATCACGCCGCTAATCATTATGTTTCTCCCTCTGCTTTAACCCAGCGACGAGTGTAGGCAGGGAAAACGCGCGCGTATTGTATGAGATTGCGCATTAGCGGGGGAAAACCTGTCTCTGGTAGCGCACGGGAGTGATGCCGTAGCGATGGGTAAAGGCGCGAGTCAGATGCGACTGGTCGGTAAGGCCAGCGGCGGCGGCCACTTCGGCGGCGGGCATCCCGAGAGTGAGAAAGGCTTTCGCCCTCCACAGGCGGATCGCCATCAGCATCTGATGCGGCGTGACGTGAAAATGCGCTTTGAACTGGCGCTGAAAATGCCAGGGACTGAGCGCCGCGACAGCGGCCAGTTCGTCTAAGGTGACCGGACGCATGTAGTTGTCGTGGAGATAATCGCGCACCCGCGTAAAGCGGTGCGCGCCTTCACGCGGCGCCCGCATCGGCTGCGCCAGCGGCCGGAAGGTATCGATTAAATCCAGCAACAGTCCTTTCTGCGCCAGCGGATCGTCGGTGTGCCACAAACCGTGGATCAGCGAGCAAATCTGGCGTGAACGCAAGGGATCGTGTCTTGTCACTTCGCGAAACCCCCAGTGGCGGATCCCCGTTATCTCTTCCAGCAGGGTGGGGTCAAGATAGATCATCCGGTAGCGCCAGCCATCGGCGGTTTCAGCTTCGCCGGTGTGCAGTTCGTCCGGATTCATGGTGATAACGGAATGGGCGGGCGCCAGATACTGGGCGCCGCGATAGCGAAAGCGCTCGGCTCCCGCCTCAATAGCCCCAATGCCGAAGGCTTCGTGGGTGTGGGGTTCGAAGGCGTAGCGAGAAATATGCGCATGATACAGTTCCACGCCCGGCACTTCCGCCAGATGGCGAAAACGGGCGCTGTCTTTCTCATCGCTGAATTGCTCAGGTACACCTTGCATGTCATCTCTCCCCACGCATCATCCTGCCATTATCAAAGAGGATGCGTGAGGATGCCACCTAATTTAACTAAGTTTTAACACCTGCAGCATGGCGCGAACGCTGTCGGCAAGCGTGGTGGTGGGACGACCAATCAGTTGGCTCAATGTACGGCTGTTATCGAACAGACCGCCTTCAGAAGCGCCAATATCCGAATCCGCCAGCATATCAGCCAGGCCAGCGGGCAGACCTGCCCCCTGCAGCGCCGCGGCGAAGTCCGCTTTACTCAGGTTCTGATAGACAATGTGTTTGCCGCTCTGTTGACTCAGTTCGTCAGCCAGTTGGCTCAGCGTCCAGGCGTCGTCCCCCGCCAGTTCATACACTTTTCCGGCATGGCCGTCGGTGCTGAGGACGCGCGCAGCGGCGGCGGCATAGTCAGCACGCGTCGCAGAGGCGATTTTGCCCTCGCCAGCGGCGCCGATAAACACGCCGTGCTCCAGCGCGGCGGGCGCGCTCGCCAGGTAGTTTTCGCTATACCAGCCGTTGCGCAGCAGCGTATACGGGATGCCGGATCCCGCCAGCATCTTCTCAGTCTCGACATGCTCAAGGTGCAGGCCGAGCGGGGAACGGTCTGCATGAAGCAGACTGGTGTAAGCGATAAATTTTACGCCTGCCGCTTTCGCCGCGTTAATCACATTACGGTGTTGCACGGCGCGCTGCCCGACCTCGCTTGACGAGATCAACAACAGCTTTTCGACGCCCTGTAGCGCGGTAGTGAAGGCGGCCTCATCGCTATAGTCTGCCTGGCGGACGGTGATTCCCCGCCGGCTTAGCGTCGCGGCCTTCGCCGGGTGACGCACAATCGCCACAACCTGGCTGGCGGGAACAGTTTTTAGCAGGCTTTCGATAACATGGTGGCCGAGTTGGCCGGTAGCGCCGGTGATGGCAATCATGGGGTGACTCCTTTACGTGTCTGTTGTGTTCCATTACGCTATCACCTAAACTTACTTTTAGTAAGTACGTACAAAAAGGTAAGTGTAAATGGGTAAATCCACTCTTTCTCAGCAGCTTCGCGACGGCAACCTGTTCGCCGAGCAGTGCCCTTCCCGCGACGTGCTTAAGCATGTCACCAGCCGTTGGGGCGTGTTAATTCTGGTTGCGCTGCGTGACGGCACGCATCGGTTTAGCGATCTGCGGCGCAAAATGGGGGGCGTGAGTGAAAAGATGCTGGCGCAGTCATTGCAGGCGCTGGAACGGGATGGGTTTATCAACCGGGTGTCCTATCCGGTGGTACCGCCGCATGTCGAGTATAGCCTGACGCCGCTTGGCGAGCAGGTAAGTGAAAAGGTCGCCGCGCTGGCGGACTGGATTGAGCTGAATTTACCGCAGGTGCTGGCGCTGCGGGAAACGCGTGCGGCGTGACGTCTTGCCGGATAAGCGCATGAACAGCGCCATCCGGCACGCCGCACAACGTTTACTTGCTCAAATCCACCTGATAAATCGCAAACCCAACGTCATCGGTGGCGACTTTTTGCATCGGATACTGCCCTTTCTCTTTAATAAATGCCGCCGCTTTCGCGGTGGGTGAGGTTTCAAAGCGAATATCCAGTTTGCGGTCGCTGTGAATCGGCGCCAGACGCCAGTTATTATCTGCTGCCGGGTGGATCTCGCCTGTACGCTTCGACTCCGCGCCGATCCACGCCGCCAGCACAGAACGGTTTTCATCCGGTGAGGCAAACGCGATATGGCTGTCGCCGGTTCCGGCGAACTTACCGCCGTATGCGCGATAGTTATTGGTGGCGACCAGGAAAAGCGCATTCGGGTCGATCGGCTTGCCGTTAAAGGTCAGGTTTTTGATGCGCTCGGCTTTTGGATTTACCGTCTGGCATTCGCCGTCGTAACGGGCGGGTTGGGATACGTCAATCTGATAGTTCACGCCATCGATCACGTCGAAGTTATACGTGCGGAAACCGTCCCAGTTGATCAGCGACTGCGGTTTGCTGCTGTTGATATCAATCTGATTAAACTGCCCGGCGGCGCACTCCAGCCACTCTTTCACCTCTTTACCGCTGGCTTTCACCACCACCAGGGTGTTCGGATACAGGTACAGATCCGCGGCATTACGGAAGGTAAGCTGACCTTTTTCGACTTCGACAAAGCTGGCCGGATCGTTCTTACGCCCGCCCACTTTAAACGGCGCGGCGGCAGACAATACCGGCAGTTTCGCCAGATCCGGATCGCCCTGAATAAAGTGTTCCACATAGGCTTTCTGCGCGTTGTTCACTACTTGTACGGTCGGATCGTCCTGCACCAGCGCCAGAAAGCTGTACATGTTGTCGGCGGATTTGCCGATCGGTTTGCTGACGAAATCGCGGGTGGCGTCATGATCGTTTTTCAGAATCCGCACCAGCTTTTCATCTTCGGCGGCCAGCGACTTTTTCGCCGCGGGGTCGTAAATCGGGCGCGCTTCAGCTTTCGCTCCGGTTACCTGCCACTTTCCGCTGTCATTGTTAAGCACCAGATCCACAACCCCAAGATGATCGCCCCACATGCCCGGCATCACCGCTGGTATGCCGTTTAGCGTGCCCTTAGCGATATCTGCGCCTTTGATACCGGCAAAGTCTTTGCCCGGAAAGACCGCGTGCGCGTGACCAAACATAATGGCGTTAATGCCTGGCACGTCGCTGAGATAATAAACGGAGTTTTCCGCCATGCTCTGGTACGGGTCGGCGGAAAGGCCGGAGTGAGCAATCGCCACGACGATATCCGCCCCTTTCTCGCGCATTTCCGGCACGTATTTCCGCGCGGTTTCGGTAATATCATTCACCGTCACTTTGCCGCTCAGGTTGGCTTTATCCCAGGTCATGATTTGCGGCGGCACAAAGCCGATATAGCCAATTTTCAGGGTTTGCGTATGGCCTTCGTTATCCACCACGTCCGTTTCTTTAATCAGATACGGCGTAAACAGCGGCTTTTGTGTTTTCACGTCGATGATATTGGCGTTGACGTAGGGGAATGTCGCGCCAGCCAGCGCCTTGTGCAGATAATCCAGCCCGTAGTTAAACTCGTGGTTGCCGAGATTACCGACCGCGTAGTCCAGCGTGTTCATCGCTTTATAGACCGGGTGAATATCGCCGTCCTTTAGCCCCTTCGCCGCCATGTAGTCACCTAAGGGACTTCCCTGAATCAGATCGCCGTTGTCGACCAGTACGCTGTTTTGCACTTCGCCACGCGCTGCGTTGATCAGGCTTGCGGTGCGTACCAGTCCGAATTTTTCGGTTGGCGTATCCTTGTAATAATCGAAATCCATCATATTGCTATGCAAATCGGTGGTTTCCATTATTCGCAGATCGACCGTCGCGGCGTTCACGCTGGCCGCGATCAGCGTGGCCAAAAGCGTTACACTAAACTTAATCATCAGGGGCATCCTTTTTTAGATCGAGGCCACAAAAGAAAATGTATATAAATTTTCTTTCTTACAGAACTGTGAATCATGACATGAAAAGCGGCGGCAAAAACGCAGACGCTATCACAGTTGGCGGATCCTCCTGCAATGGGGTATAAGTAAAACAATGAGTTAACACCACTGTACGAAAACGAGGTGGAGAATGTTAGAACAAGTCTGTCAGCTTGCACGGAACGCGGGCGATGCCATTATGCAGGTTTATGATGGAATCAAACCGATGGAGATCGTTAGCAAGCAGGACGATTCTCCCGTCACCGCAGCGGACATCGCCGCGCACGCCGTCATCGTTGAAGGGTTAAAGACGTTAACGCCGGACATCCCGGTTCTGTCGGAAGAAGATCCCCCCGCCTGGGAAGTGCGTCAGCACTGGCAGCGCTACTGGCTGGTGGACCCGCTGGACGGCACCAAAGAGTTTATCAAACGCAATGGCGAGTTCACCGTTAACATCGCGCTGATCGATAACGGTAAACCGGTGCTGGGCGTGGTTTATGCGCCGGTGATGAAGGTAATGTATAGCGCCGCTGAGGGCAAGGCCTGGAAAGAGGAATGCAGCGTACGCAAACCGATCCAGGTACGCGATGCGCGTCCGCCGCTGGTAGTCATTAGCCGCTCGCACACGGATAACGAACTGAAAGAGTATCTTCAGCAGTTGGGCGAACACCAGACCACGTCGATCGGTTCGTCGTTAAAATTCTGTCTGGTGGCAGAAGGACAGGCGCAGTTGTATCCGCGCTTCGGACCGACCTGCATCTGGGATACCGCCGCTGGCCATGCGGTTGCCGCCGCCGCCGGGGCGCACGTTCACGACTGGCAGGGCAAACCGCTGGACTACACCCCGCGTGAATCGTTCCTCAACCCCGGCTTTCGGGTGTCTATTTACTGAGTAATTTATGCAGCAGGGCGATCACCTGCTGCACATCTTGTTGGCTTAACGCGCCGTCTTTGGCCCACTGCACACGACCCTCTTTATCCAGCACCACAATGGCGGAGCTTTCTTCCTCCAGTTGCCAGGCCTTACGCGCTACGCCGTTGCTGTCGACAATAAATTGCGACCACGGGTAGAGCTTCTTATTGCTCTCCAGGCTGCTACGCACAAACATGCCGGAACCGGGAATGGCGTCGTCGGTGTTCACGATAGTGGTGGTCTGATAGGTATCGTGGGGCAGTTTTGCCGATTTAATCGCTTCTATCAGCGTGGCGTTCTTCTCTTTAGCCGAGGTGCGTCCCGCGATGTGCTGGAGGATGCGCACTTTGCCCGGCAGTTGCGCGCTGTTCCACTTTTTGTAGCTGAACGTATCGTTTTCCAGCACCAGCTCGCCGCGATCGGCTATTCCCACCGCCGGTACGCGTTGGTTGATTTCGAAGCTATGGGCGGAAGCCATCATCGGCGCTAACAGGCATGCCAGCGCCAGAATCTTACGTAGGGTCATGGTGTTTCCTTTTTCTTGTTTGCAGGTGATCCGACCACTTGGGGCCGCTGTTTAATCATATGTGCGAATGATGCTTTTTCCCGTAAACGCGGCGTCAGTTTGCGGACGGGCGCACAAATCCTGCGAAAAACGACGTCTTATACTGAAGGCATCGGCAACAATCAAAGATGATTCTGATTAACTGTAATAAAAAGGTAAATAAACTTATACACGCTGGAAACATCGTACAGATAGTCTATAGTCAAATGGCATTAAAATTTGCGCCTTAGAACTGTTGGGCCGATTGTGGCACCGCAAGGGCGTAAGACTTACGCAGGAGACAACAATGAAAATTTTCCAACGGTACAACCCACTGCAGGTGGCGAAGTACGTGAAGATCCTGTTCCGCGGACGGTTATATATCAAGGACGTTGGCGCTTTTGAGTTCGATAAGGGTAAGATTCTTATCCCAAAAGTGAAGGACAAACAGCATCTTTCTGTGATGTCCGAAGTTAACCGTCAGGTTCTGCGTCTGCAAACTGAGATGGCTTAACCAAAGTGCTATGCAGTTGTGTTACGTAGTAAATGAACGGCTCCCGATGGGAGCCGTTGATGTTTGTGGGATCAGGAGGCGTGGGTCTCGTCCTTCGCATCGGGCAGTTTCGGCGTCAGAACGTTGGGTTTGCTGTCCAGACGGGTCACCAGCAACTGGTCGATACGGTAGTTGTCGATATCCACCACTTCGAATTTGTAGCCGGAAAACTTCACCGAGTCGGTACGTTTTGGGATCTTCCGCAGCATAAACATCATAAAGCCGCCGATGGTCTCGTAGTTGCCCGACTGCGGGAACTCGTCAATATCCAGCACGCGCATCACGTCGTCGATTGGCGTACCGCCGTCGATCAACCATGAGTTCTCGTCGCGCGCTACAATCTGCTCTTCCAGCCCCTGGCCGACCAGATCGCCCATCAACGTGGTCATCACGTCATTCAGAGTGATAATACCCACCACCAGCGCGTATTCGTTCATGATCACCGCGAAGTCTTCCCCGGCAGTTTTGAAACTTTCCAGCGCTTCGGAGAGGGTCAGAGTATCGGGAACAATGAGCGTATTGCGGATCTGCACGCCGCTGTTCAGCGCCATGCTTTGATTCGCCAGCACCCGGTTCAGCAGATCTTTTGAGTCCACGTAGCCAATGATATGGTCGATATCTTCATTACATACCAGAAACTTAGAGTGCGGATGCTCCGCGACTTTGGTTTTCAGGCTTTGCTCATCTTCGTGCAGATCAAACCAGATTACGTTTTCACGTGAGGTCATGGAAGACGGCACGGTACGCGACTCCAGCTCAAAGACATTTTCAATCAGCTCATGTTCCTGCTTACGCAGCACTCCCGCGAGCGCCCCGGCTTCCACCACGGCGTAGATATCGTCAGAGGTGATGTCATCTTTGCGCACCATCGGCAGTTTGAAGATGCGGAAGATCACGTTCGCCAGCCCGTTGAAGAACCACACCAGCGGGGTGAACACAAACAGACAGAAGCGCATCGGGTTGATGATACGCAAAGCCACAGCTTCTGGCGCAATCATACCGATGCGTTTCGGGGTTAAGTCCGCGAAGAGAATAAACATGCCGGTTACCAGCGAGAAAGAGAGAATAAAGCTCAACTGCTCGGAGAGCTCCGCTGACATGTACCGGGAAAACAGCGAGTGAAATGCCGGAGAAAAGGCGGCGTCGCCGACGATACCGCCCAAAATGGCGACTGCGTTCAGGCCAATTTGCACCACGGTAAAGAACATGCCGGGATTTTCCTGCATCTTCAGAACGCGCTGCGCATTAAGATTGCCTTCATCGGCCAGCAGCTTCAGTTTGATTTTACGTGAGGCGGCAAGCGAGATCTCGGATATCGAGAAGAACGCACTCACAGCGATCAGGCAAAGAATGATAAAAATACTGTTTAACATATCTTATCCGACCGTTCAGGTCAGATCCTCGGAAGGGAAGTTTATAATTCGTGCGATACAGAAATTGAAAACCGGCTCGTAGCGGTGAGCCGGTAAGTTCAGGGGCTAGTATAGCGTAAGCGACTGTAAAGTCGCCAGAGGGTTAATTTTCAGCAATAACGGCAGGGTTTTTCGCGCCAGGCTTCGCATCCCAGACCTCGTCATATTCATAGCCGGTCAGGGCTTTAATGACCTGGCGGGTCTCTTCGTCACAGTCGGCGCAGTTGCCGCCCAGCTTGCGCCGCGCCACCTCTTTAATCAGGATCTTGTGCGTCTTCTGGGTCAACTTAAACCTGAATGTGGTATAGAAGCTGACGGCCAGCAACGCCGCGGTGGCGAAGATCATCAGACCGATAATGGCGTACAGGGCGCTGATGGGTTGCGCACCGCCGCCTTTGACAAAGCCGCTCTCTTCCAGTACCACGCCTATCAGCATAATCGCCAGTGCGACGGTGCTTTTACGGGTTAATACCATCACCCCGGCAAAAATCCCTTCCCGACGCTGGCGGGTGACAATCTCATCGACATCCGGAATAAAGCTATAGATGTTCCACGGAATGTAATACAACCCCGCTTTTGCCAGACCGAACAGCACAAAAAGGGCGGAAAAGAGCAGGGCGGGGATCGGTACGTCGACGACGTAAATCGCCAGCAGGCTGGCGAGAACGATAAAAATACAGCCGTAAGAAAGCCGTAGCGCGCTGGATGGCGTCATATTTAGCTTGTTCATCAGCATCATAAAGCCAAACGTACCCGGAATAGAAACAAACGCCGCGATACTGAGTAATCCAGACACCGTCGCCGCATCCTGCTTTAAGCCGTAAACCACGTAATAGGTAAATACCGAGCCAAACACATCCATGGCGGTAAACGAGCAAATATAAATAAGAATATGTTGACGGAAAATACGTATTTTAAAGGATGAAAAGAGATCAATAACCAGATACTTAAGATGGTTGAATAACCCACTGCTGCGCTGCGTTTCCGGCGTGAATTCATATTCTTCGCGTACGTCTTTCGCTTCCCACGTTGTCGCCCAGGTGGTAAACACCGCGACAAAATAAATGATCGCAAAAACAATCCCGGTTAGCGTATAGGTAAAAGAATTATCTTTACCAGTGAACTGCATGATAATACCCGGCACCGACACCGCTAAAAATCCGCCCAGCGACGAGCACATCATACGGACGCCAGCCAGACGCGTACGTTCGCTAAAGCGGTTAGTCATCTCTGCGGCCAGCGTCTCCCATGGCACCAGCACCATCGCTGACAGCAGCTCAATAGACAGATAGGTGCCCAGATAATACCAGTAGCTCATGTCGGTGACCCACACCAGCGCGTAGAGAAACATGAGCGGGGCGCTGATTAACAAAAAGAAACGTCGTCGGCCAAATTTCCGGCCAAGCCAGGTATTACCGAAATTATCGGTAATATAGCCCATCACCGGACTTAAAATGGCGTCAATAATTCGGGCGATTGCAAATATCGAGCCCGCTTCCAGCACCGATAATCCACAATAGGTGGTATAAAAAAATAAAAGCCAGGTGCCAATAACCGCGAATGCACCGCCTCCAAATAAATCGGTTACGCCATAGCCTATCGCTACGCCGTAACCCACTCTCCGTTCAGTAGGTTTCGCCATATCATTATTCCTGTAGGGGACTTTTTATTGCCGGAGGGCGGCGTCGCCAGCTCCGGCCTGGGTTTAACGCATTGCGGGTTTATTTCTCCAGGGTTATCCAGTGCCGTAATTGCGACGAACGATAAATGGCATCGACGATCTGCAAGGATTTCGCGGCTTCATCAATGCCGCACACGTTTGCGGCGGCGGGATTGCGCACCGCATTGTAGAACTGGCGAATCGCTTCCCGGTGGCCGACGCCCCAGTAGCTTTTGCCGCTGCCCTCCGGGGCGGAATCACTCGCCAGCTTTTGCCGCGCGCCGTCACGCAGTAACCACAGCTCACTGCCCTCAAGCTGCAGCAAGCCATGTTCACCGTGAATTTCCATTTGCAGGGGTGAGTTGGTGGTGTAACAGTTGCTGGCGTAGAACAGCCCGCGCGCGCCGTTAGCAAAGGCGAAGGTAGCCATCGCGCTATCCTCGCCGTCAATAATGTCAGCCAGCCAACTGCTGTCGACCACGCCCTTCACGCGGGTGACGCCCTTGCCAAACCATTGCATCAAATCAAGGGTGTGAATCGCCTGGTTGATCAGCAGACAGCCGCCTTCGGTGGCATGTTTCCCACGCCAGGGACTGTCGGTGTAATAACCGCCGCCGCGCGACCAGGTCAGCACAGCTTTAATGGCGAGCATTTTGCCGATTGTCCCGTCCTGCAGTTGCTGCTGAATAGCGATGCTGGTGGGGTTAAGCCGGTTCTGATAACAAATGCCCAGCGTTCCTTTGGCGTGCAGAAGGGCGGCGTCGATTTCCGCCACGTCCAGCGCGTTTATCACCGCAGGTTTTTCGCAAAAGACCTGTTTCCCCGCCGCCAGCGCGGCGAGGATCATCGGCTTATGCAGATAATGCGGCGTACAAATATGCACCACGTCGATGGCGTCATCCCACAGCATTTCACGATAGTCATGGTAGAGCTGGCAGTCATATTCTGCGGCCAGTTGTCGCCCCCGGTTGATATTGCATTCCGCAATGGCCCGTAGCGTCACGGCGGGCAACTGACGCAGTGCCTCTACGTGGGTGGTGTGGATGGCTCCACAGCCAATGATGGCGGCGTTCAGTGTTTTCATGGGCGCTCCGTCATCCACGCGCATTTGCCAGCATCTGTGCTTTAACGCACAACTCGGCGGCCTTAAAGGCGTGCGCCTGGGTCATGGCGTTTTCGCTGCGATGCAGACAGTCGAGGATCAGTTCGCCAAAGTAGGGGAAGCCGACTTTCCCCGCCACGGGATAGCGGAACTCGCCCTCTTTGTTGACCAGATAGACCACATCCTGCTCGCCGCGAGTGATATCGACATATTTACGGATTTCGATATAGCCCTCAGTACCGAGCAGGGTTAAGCGTCCGTCGCCCCAGGAAGAGAGGCCGTCCGGGGTGAACCAGTCGCAGCGAAAGTAGCCTGTGGCGCCGTTATCGCCCGCCAGCATCGCGTCGCCGAAATCTTCAAACAACGGATACTGTGGGTGATTCACGTTACGCACCTGACTGGCGACAACCTGAGCGTTACTGTTGCCGGTGTAAAACAGAAACTGCTCGATCTGATGGCTGCCAATATCGCAGAGAATGCCGCCGAAATAGCGACGGTCGTAGAACCAGTCCGGACGCCCGCTGCCCTCGCGATGCGGGCCGGTACCGAGCGTTTGCACCACCCGGCCTATCGCCCCTTTTTTCACTAACTCGCCGGCGAAGACCGCGCTTTCGACGTGCAGGCGTTCGCTGTAGTACACCGCGTATTTTCGTCCGGTTTTGGCTACCATCGCTTTGGCGTCTTCCAGTTGCCCGAGCGTCGTCAGCGGCGCCTTGTCCGTGAAGTAATCTTTTCCGGCCGCCATCACCTTCAGCCCCAGCGGACAGCGCTCTGAGGGCACCGCCGCGCCAGCGATCAGCTGTATGTCCGGGTCATTGAGCAGCGTGTCCAGCGAGTCAGCCACCTGCGCCTGAGGGTACTGCTTCACGAACGCCGCCACCTTCTGCGGGTCGGGGTCATATACCCATTTCAGCGTCGCGCCAGCCTCAATCAACCCGTTGCACATGCCATAGATATGGCCGTGATCGAGCGCGGCGGCGGCAATCTTAAACTCGCCAGGCTGGACCACCGGCTGCGGTTTGCCGGTCGGGGCATAGTTCATTCCATCGTTTAAGCTCATGCTTCTACTCCTGAATCTAAGTCTTTACCCAGAGGGATTGCGCCCACTTCGGCAAAATTGCTCACGGAAGCGGATTTCTTATAAAAATGCGGGGCTTTCTCCAGCAGGCCGCCGGTGCGATAAAACGCATCGTCGCGGGCAACCGGCAGCGTGACCACGGAACGGGTGATGGCCGATTTGTAAATCGCGGCGATCAGTTCCAGTGAGCGTTTCCCCTGCTCACCGTCCACCAGCGGCGCGGTTTGTTGTTCAATGGCGGTTAACACGTTTTCGATTTGCCCGGTATGCAGGGTCCATGTGAGGGCGGGTGTGGCGTGAAACAGCGCGGTCAGGCGCGCTTCCAGCGCAAGATTGTTTTCCGGCTGCGGAAAGCCGTTGTCGGCGGACTGGCTGGCGAACACTTTCCACGGCGCGGAGATCCGCGCCTTTTCGCCCTGGATGACAATCTTCTGATCTTCGCCGTGATGGACGACCGAGGCGGTCAACTGCGTCAGCGCGCCGCCGGGGTATCTGAAAATCGCCGCGCTGAGATCTTCGACTTCGGCGTTATCGTGGGCGACGTTGGTCATCATCGCCACCACCTCGCTGGGAAAGCCGAGCAGCCACTGGATGGCGTCGATGTGGTGCACCGCGTGATTCAGCGTGCAGCCGCCGCCCTCTTTTTCCCAGGTGCCGCGCCACCAGAGGTCGTAATAGCAGTGCCCGCGCCACCAGAAGGAGTCCACCTGCGCGTGGCAAATATTGCCTGCCAGGCCGGAGTCCACCGCCGCCTTTAAGCGCCAGAACGCGTCAGTAAAGCGGTTTTGCGCAATCACCGACAGGGTTTTCCCGCTGGCCCGTTGGGCGGCGATCATCGCGTCGCACTCCTCCAGCGACGCCGCCATTGGTTTTTCGCACAGCACATGCTTTCCGTTATTCAGCGCATCAATGGCGATTTCCGCGTGGACGTAAGGCGGCGTACAGACGTCCACCAGATCGACATGCAGATCCGCCGCCAGCAGCGCGGCGTGGCTGGCGAACACCTGCGCTTCAGCCAGCCCGTAGCGGGTTTTCTTCTCTTCGGCTTTCTCCGGATAGATATCCACCAGCGCGACAATCCGGCAGCGTTCAGGAAAGGCCAGATAGCCCTGAATATGGTTATGGGAAATATTCCCCGTTCCAACAATCGCAACGTTCAGCATCCTTCCTCCTCGTCGTTACCAGGTGCCGGAAGCGTCCAGCGTGCGGCTGGCGACATGTTTTTCTACCGATGACGCAATGCGTTCTTGCAACAACTGGTAGTAGCGCTGCTCGTCAAAGGGAAACGCGACCCAGTCGTCGATCCAGGTGGACAGGTGCATGGCGTTAGAAAGCGTGAGACCGCGAATCCCCTCCAGACCGGGGGCGATCAGCGGCTCGCCGTGCAGGATAGCGGCGGTGAAATTACGGGTAATCACATCATGCTCGCTGCATTCCGCCGCGGTGGGAATCGTCACTTCCCAGCACTCCGGCTCGCCGAAGCCGTTTTGCCAGCGGGCATTGAACTCGGTTTCTGATTCGCGCAAACGCCAGAAGCGCAGGCGGCCTTCTTCCACCACCACTTTGCCGCGATCGCCTGCGATCTCCAGCCGGTTGGTCCCCGGCGCTTCTGCGGTGGTGGTAATAAACACCCCCGTTGCGCCGTTGGCGTATTCTGCATACGCGGTGACCTCGTTTTCGACCTCAATCTGGCGATGCTTACCAAACTGGCAAAAGGCGCGCATCCGCACCGGCATTCCCACCAGCCACTGCCAGAGATCGAGCTGATGAGGATCCTGGTTGAGCAGCACGCCGCCGCCTTCGCCTTTCCAGGTGGCGCGCCAGCCGCCGGAGTTGTAATAGCTCTGCGAGCGATACCAGTTGGTGATGATCCAGTTGGAGCGGCGCAGTTCGCCCAGTTCGCCGCTGTCGATGAGATCTTTCACTTTCTGGTACAGCGGATTGGGACGCTGGTTATACATCATGCTAAACACCACGTCGCATTCGCGGGCGCAGGCGTTCATTTCCTCAACCTGCGCGGTGTAGACGCCAGCGGGCTTTTCGCAGAGGGTGTGTATGCCCCGGCGCATTGCCATTATCGATAGCGCCGGATGATCGTAATGCGGCGTGGCGACAATCACCGCGTCGATCAGACCGCTTTCCAGCATCTCGCGCGCGTCGCTGAACAGAGCGACCGACTCGCCCGTCAGACGGCGGATGGCGGCATGTTTGTCGGGATTGTTATCGCAAACGGCGGTCAGGCAGGCTTCTTCAACCTTACCTGCCAGCAGATAACGGGCGTGGACGGTGCCGATATTGCCGACGCCAATAATGCCAAAACGTACTTTTTTCATGTCAGGCCTTACTCAGTGCGATGGGGGGATAAGCGGAACATAGAAAACGGCTGAAACGTCGACAACGGGATTTTGTGAGAGGGCTTGCAGGATGCAAAAGAAGTTAGCCCGCGAAGCAAAAAGGCGTTTTAGAATCAATGGTGTACATCTGCAAAAATTTGCAAAGATACATTGCGAGCGGGGTCACAGAATGTCAGGCAAGCTAAAAATGGACGAAATTGCGGCCTTGACCGGCTTCTCGGTCAGTACCGTTTCCCGGGTACTCAGCGGAAAGTCTTACACCAGCAACAAGGCGCGTGAAGCGATAGTGAACTGCGCGCGCCAGTTGGGCGTGCTCGACTCCCTCGCCAGCGGTCGCCTGCTGATTAACGGGATCG
Organism: Citrobacter sp. Cs237; assembly: GCF_030332325.1. NCBI lineage: Bacteria > Pseudomonadati > Pseudomonadota > Gammaproteobacteria > Enterobacterales > Enterobacteriaceae > Citrobacter > Citrobacter sp. Cs237. The sequence goes on from NZ_JAOWIB010000106.1 coordinate 291,287, forward strand.
TGGTTTTTGCCCCCCAGCGAACGTTCACCGCCCAGGGCGACGCTTTTTACCTGGAGGTGACGCGGGGCATCGCTGACGCGGTTGCGCCGCACGATGTGTATCTCACCTGGTGTGGGCTGGACGAGCAACGCGCCGATATCAAAATCTTTCTGGAAAAAGCCAACAATAAGAATATCAACGCCATCATTCTGATCGGCATTGACGATCCAACCATCCACAAACTGGCGCAGTCGCTGGATAAACCCTGCGTGCTGGTGAATTCGCAGGATCGGGAGGGGCTACTCGACGCGGTATCACCGGATCACCGGGCGATTGGCAACCTTGCGGCGCAGTATCTGTTCGATCAGGGGCACCGCCGCATACTTCACATCACCAGCCTGCGGCGCGAAACCATGTACTGGCGGCTGGAAGGCATTAAAGAGGTCTATCGCCAGTATCAGATCCCGTTTGATTCACAGCGGGATCTGTTGGTCACCGAAGGGTTTACCGCCGGGGAGGCGGAACAGGCGATAGACGACTGGCTGCGCATTACGCCGCGCGAGGCGTGGCCGGAAGTGATTTTTTGCGCGGGTGCGCCGATGTCGGTGGGCATTCAGCGCGTGCTGGAAAAAGCGGGCGTTCGCATGCCGGAGGGGATCTCGCTCATGACCACCGGCGTGGAGGGACTGGACGCGGAGGTTATTGCAACGGTGAGTTGCATCACCATCCCCTGTCGGGCGCTGGGGGTGGAAGCCGTGCATTTATTGCAAAACCGGCTCAACCGGCCATCCGCGCCGGTATTCAATTTATGCCTGAAAGGCAAGGTGTTGGATAAGGGCACGGTGGTTAGCGCCACGCGCCACGCCGCCCGCGTGGCCGTGTCACGATAGATTACCCTTGTGGCGGCAGACAAATGCCAATCCCGCCGATGCCGCAGTATCCGTACGGATTTTTGTGCAGATACTGCTGGTGATCGTCCTCGGCGTAGTAAAACGGCGTGGCGTTGCTGATTTCCGTTGTGATGTGGCGATCGTCGCCGGAGGCGGTCATCGCCGACTGAAAACGCGCAAGGCTGGCGCGCGCGGCGGCGTCCTGCTCCGGCGTCAGCGGATAAATGGCCGAACGGTACTGGGTGCCGTGGTCGTTGCCCTGACGCATACCTTGCGCCGGATCGTGGTTTTCCCAGAACACCTGTAACAGCTGCTCGTAGCTGATAACGTTCGGGTCATACACCACGCGTACCGCTTCGGCGTGGCCGGTCTCGCCGGAACACACTTCCCGGTAGGTCGGGTTAGGCGTATAGCCGCCGGTATACCCCGCCGCGGTGCTGTAAACGCCAGGGAGCTGCCAGAACAGGCGCTCAACGCCCCAGAAACAGCCCATGGCGAAAAAGGCGACTTCCATCCCCTCGGGCACGTTCGTCATTGAATGTTCATTGACGGCGTGAAGCGTCGCCACCGGCATCGGGGTATTGCGTCCAGGTAGCGCCTCTGACGGTGAAATCAGATGCTTTTTGTCGAATAAACTCATGGTGCCGTTCTCCCGATAATCAGTAATTGGGGTTAAGGTTGTAACAAGACGCGTATTTGCACACAATATCCATTACGAATACGTCTATCTTAAACATAAGAAATATTTGGGTTGTCGTCTGTTTTTCAATCCCAGTTGTTGGGTTTTTGTTAAGCCGTGGATCGGCATTATGGTTGTTTTCCAGGGGTGGAAATAAGGGATATTCAGGAGAAAAAGTGCCACATATCCGTCAGTTATGCTGGGTGAGCCTGCTGTGCTTAAGCAGTTCCGCCTGGGCCGCGAACGTCCGATTACAGGTCGAGGGGCTATCAGGAGAACTGGAGAAAAACGTCCGTGCGCAGCTCTCCACAATTCAAAGCGACGAAGTGACGCCGGACCGGCGTTTTCGCGCGCGCGTGGATGATGCTATCCGTGAGGGGCTAAAGGCGCTCGGTTACTACGAGCCGACGATCGACTTTGACCTGCGTCCGCCGCCGGCAAAGGGGCGTCAGGTGCTGATCGCCAGGGTCACGCCGGGTGAACCGGTGCGCATTGGCGGGACCGAAGTCATTTTACGCGGCGGCGCGCGTACCGACAGAGATTATCTGGATCTGCTGAAAACGCGTCCGGCAGTCGGGACGGTGCTGAATCACGGGGATTACGACAGTTTTAAAAAGTCCCTCACCAGCGTGGCGCTACGTAAAGGGTATTTCGACAGCGAATTTAATAAGAGCCAGTTGGGCGTCGCGCTTGACCGCCATCAGGCTTTCTGGGATATCGACTACAACAGCGGCGAGCGCTACCGCTTTGGTCATGTCACTTTCGAAGGTTCGCAGATCCGCGATGAGTATCTGCAAAATCTGGTGCCGTTTAAAGAGGGGGACCAGTATGAATCAAAAGATCTCGGCGAGTTAAACCGTCGTCTCTCGGCGACCGGATGGTTCAACTCGGTGGTCGTCGCGCCGGAATTCGACAAAGCGCGCCAGACCAAAGTGCTGCCGCTAAAGGGCGTGGTTTCGCCGCGCACCGAAAACACCATCGAAACCGGGGTGGGCTATTCCACTGACGTCGGCCCGCGGGTAAAGGCGACGTGGAAAAAACCGTGGATGAACTCGTACGGGCACAGCCTGACCACCAGCGCCAGCATCTCCGCCCCCGAACAGGTGCTGGATTTCAGCTACAAAATCCCGCTCTTAAAGAATCCGCTGGAGCAGTATTACCTGGTGCAGGGCGGCTTTAAGCGTACCGATCTCAACGATACCGAACAGGATTCCACCACGCTTGCGCTTTCGCGCTACTGGGATCTTTCCAGCGGCTGGCAGCGAGCGATAAACCTGCGCTGGAGTCTCGACCACTTTACCCAGGGCGAAGTGACCAATACCACCATGCTGCTGTATCCGGGGGTGATGATAAGCCGTACCCGCTCGCGCGGCGGCCTGATGCCGACGTGGGGCGACTCGCAGCGCTATTCGATTGACTACTCCAACACCGCCTGGGGATCAGATGTCGATTTCTCGGTGATCCAGGCGCAAAACGTCTGGATCCGCACCTTGTACGATCGCCACCGTTTCGTGATGCGCGGCAATCTCGGCTGGATTGAGACCGGCGACTTTGACAAAGTGCCGCCGGATCTCCGCTTCTTCGCCGGGGGCGATCGCAGTATTCGCGGCTACAAATATAAATCAATCTCGCCGAAAGACAGCAATGGCGACCTGAAAGGGGCGTCGAAGCTGGCAACTGGCTCGCTGGAATATCAGTATAACGTCAGCGGAAAATGGTGGGGCGCGATGTTTGTCGACAGCGGCGAAGCGGTCAGCGATATCCGCAGAAGCGACTTCAAAACCGGCGCCGGGGTTGGCGTGCGCTGGCAGTCGCCGGTCGGGCCGATCAAGCTCGATATCGCCGCGCCGATCGGCGACAAAGACGAGCATGGTTTACAGTTTTACATCGGTCTGGGGCCTGAATTATGAGTTTATGGAAGAAGATAAGCCTCGGAGTACTGATTTTTATCCTGCTGCTGCTGGCAACCGTCGGGTTTCTGGTGGGCACCACCACCGGTCTGCATCTGGTGTTCAACGCGGCGAACCGCTGGGTGCCGGGGCTGGAAATCGGCCAGGTGACCGGCGGCTGGCGTGACCTGTCATTGAAAAATATCCGTTACGACCAGCCGGGCGTGGCGGTGAATGCCGGCGAAGTGCATCTGGCTGTGGGGCTGGACTGCCTGTGGAACAGCAGTCTGTGCGTCAACGATTTGTCGCTCAAGGACATCAACGTCGTCATTGACAGCAAAAAGATGCCGCCCGCGGAACAGGTAGAGGAAGAGGAAGACAGCGGCCCGCTGAATCTCTCCACGCCCTATCCCATCACCCTTTCTCGCGTCGCGCTGGAAAACGTCAATATTAAAATTGACGACACCACCGTTTCGGTAATGGATTTCACCTCAGGCCTGAACTGGCAGGAAAAAAATCTGACCCTGAAGCCCACCTCATTACAGGGGCTGTTGATCGCGCTGCCTAAAGTGGCGGACGTGGCGCAAGAAGAGGTCGTGGAACCGAAGATCCAGAATCCGCAGCCGGACGAAAAACCGCTCGGCGAAACGCTCAAGGATCTGTTCTCCAGGCCGGTGCTGCCGGAAATGACCGACGTTCACCTGCCGCTGAATCTTAATATCGAAGCGTTTAAAGGCGAGCAGTTGCGTCTTACGGGCGATACCGATCTGACGGTCTTTAGCCTGTTGCTTAAGGTCAGTAGCATTGACGGCAATATGAAGCTGGACGCGCTGGATATCGATTCCAGTCAGGGGACGATAAAGGCGACTGGTACGGCACAGTTAAGCCATAACTGGCCAGTGGATATGACCCTCAACAGCACGCTGAACGTGGAGCCGCTGAAGGGCGAGAAGATCACGCTAAAGGTGGGCGGCGCGCTGCGCGAACAGCTGGAAGTCGGCGTGAATCTCTCCGGCCCGGTGGATGTGGATCTGCGGGCGCAGACGCGGCTGGCGGAGGCCGGGTTGCCGCTCAATCTGGACGTGGTCAGTAAGCAGGTTTACTGGCCGTTTACCGGCGATAAGCAGTTCCAGGCCGATGATATCCGGCTCAAACTCACCGGCAAAATGACCGACTACACGCTGTCGATGCGCACGGCGGTGAAAGGTCAGGATATTCCCCCGGCGACCATCACTCTGGATGCGAAAGGCAACGAACAGCAGATTAACCTCGACAAGCTGACCGTCGCCGCGCTGGAAGGGAAAACCGAGCTGAAAGCGCTGGTGGACTGGCAGCAGGCGATCAGCTGGCGCGGTGAACTGACGCTGGATGGCATTAACACCGCCAAAGAGGTGCCGGACTGGCCCTCGAGGCTCAATGGTCTGGTCAAAACCCGCGGCAGCCTGTATGGCGGCACGTGGCAGATGGAGGTGCCGGAGCTGAAGCTGACAGGCAACGTTAAGCAGAACAAGGTTAACGTTAACGGCTCGCTGAAGGGCAACAGTTACATGCAGTGGATCATTCCGGGACTGCATCTGGAACTGGGGGCGAACAGCGCGGATGTGAAAGGCGAGCTGGGCGTCAAAGAGCTGAATCTGGACGCCACCATTGACGCGCCGGGGCTGGATAACGCACTGCCGGGATTAGGCGGTACGGCGAAAGGCCTGTTAAAGGTGCGCGGCACGGTCGATGCGCCGCAACTGCTGGCGGATATCACCGCCCGCGGCCTGCGCTGGCAGGAACTCTCCGTGGCCCAGGTGCGGGTAGAAGGGGATATCAAATCCACCGGCCAGATTGCCGGACAGCTTGATGTCAGGGTTGAACGAATCTCGCAGCCGGATGTGAATATCAATCTTGTCACGCTGAACGCGAAAGGCAGCGAGAAGCAGCACCAGTTGCAGCTGCGGGTTCAGGGCGAGCCGGTTTCCGGACAGCTCGATCTGGCCGGTAGCTTTGACCGAAAAGAGATGCGCTGGAAAGGTACCCTCAGCAATACCCGCTTCCAGACGCCGGTGGGGCCGTGGTCGCTGACCCGCGCCATCGCACTGGATTACCGCAACCAGGAGCAGAAAATCAGCATTGGGCCACATTGCTGGACGAACCCGAACGCTGAACTGTGTGTGCCGCAAACCATTGACGCCGGAGCGGAAGGCCGGGCGGTGGTGAATCTCAACCGCTTCGATCTGGCGATGCTGAAGCCGTTTATGCCAGAGACCACTCAGGCCAGCGGCGTTTTTACCGGGAAGGCTGACGTGGCGTGGGACACCACCAAAGAGGGGCTGCCGCAGGGCAACGTGACGCTTTCCGGACGTAACGTGAAGGTGACGCAGACGGTTAACGACGGGCCGCTGCCGCTGGCGTTTGACACGCTGAACGTCAGCGCCGATCTGCATAACAATCGCGCGGAACTGGGCTGGCTGATTCGCCTGACCAATAACGGACAGCTTGACGGTCAGGTGCAGGTGACCGATCCGCAGGGGCGACGTAATCTCGGCGGCAATGTGAACATCCGCAACCTCAATCTGGCGATGGTGAACCCGATCTTTGCCCGCGGTGAAAAAGCGGCGGGGATGCTGAACGCGAACCTGCGTCTCGGCGGCGATGTCCAGGGGCCGCAGATGTTTGGTCAGCTCCAGCTAAGCGGTCTGGATATCGACGGCAACTTTATGCCGTTTGACATGCAGCCAAGTCAGCTGGCGATGAATTTTAACGGTACGCGCTCGACCCTGACCGGGGAAGTACGTACTCAGCAGGGGCAGATAAACCTCAGCGGTGACGCAGACTGGAGCCAGATCGACAACTGGCGCGCGCGGGTTGCGGCGAAAGGCAGCCGGGTGCGCATTACCGTACCGCCAATGGTACGGCTGGACGTCTCGCCGGACGTGGTGTTTGAAGCGACGCCGAGCTTGTTCACCCTCGACGGTCGTGTCGACGTGCCGTGGGCGCGCATTGTGGTGCATGAGCTGCCGGAAAGCGCAGTGGGCGTCTCCAGCGACGAAGTCATGCTCAACGATCAGTTACAGCCTGAAGAACCGCAGACCGCCGGGATCCCGATCAACAGCAACCTGATCGTTCACGTCGGCAACAACGTGCGGATGGACGCGTTTGGCCTGAAAGCCCGTCTGACGGGCGATTTGAAAGTGGCGCAGGATAAACAGGGGCTGGGGCTTAACGGACAGATTAATATTCCGGAAGGCCGCTTCCACGCCTACGGGCAGGATCTGATAGTGCGTAAGGGCGAACTGCTCTTCTCTGGCCCGCCGGATCAGCCTTTACTCAATATCGAAGCGATTCGTAACCCGGAAGCGACCGAAGATGATGTGATCGCTGGCGTTCGCGTCACCGGATCGGCGGACGAACCGAAGGCGGAGATCTTCTCTGATCCGGCCATGTCACAGCAAATGGCGCTCTCTTATCTGCTGCGCGGACAGGGACTGGACAGCGATCAAAGCGACAGCGCAGCGATGACCTCCATGCTCATTGGCCTGGGGGTTGCACAAAGTGGTCAGGTTGTGGGTAAAATCGGGGAGACATTTGGCGTAAGCAATTTGGCGCTGGACACCCAGGGGGTAGGGGACTCATCCCAGGTGGTGGTCAGCGGATATGTATTGCCTGGTCTACAGGTGAAATACGGTGTGGGCATATTTGACTCTTTAGCCACGCTCACGCTACGTTATCGCCTGATGCCTAAGCTATATCTGGAAGCCGTGTCTGGCGTAGATCAGGCACTGGATTTGCTCTATCAGTTTGAGTTTTAGCAATGCGAATATTTGTCTACGGCAGTTTACGAACCAAACAAGGCAACAGCCACTGGATGACCAACGCCCAGTTGCTGGGCGAATACAGTATTGATAACTACCAGTTGTACAGTCTGGGCCACTATCCAGGCGCAGTTCCCGGGAACGGAACAGTACAGGGTGAAGTTTATCGTATTGATAACGCCACGCTGGCCGAACTGGATGCCCTGCGCACCCGGGGCGGCGAATACGCACGCCAGTTGATCCAGACGCCGTACGGAAGTGCATGGATGTATGTGTACCAACGTCCGGTGACGGGATTAACGCTGATCGAAAGCGGTAACTGGTTAGACAGAGACCAGTACTGAATTGAGCACGCCACCTTCGGGTGGCGTTGTTTTTTGCGAGGCGCTACGCATCATTATTTGTCATCTCATCACGCCATTTCTTTTCTCTCCGTTCCGCTTCACTGTGCAGAGGGAGAAATCCAGGGAGGATACTGAACAACCATTTACGGACGCGGGCTCTCTGCGCCAGACAGCTCCGTCGCACAGGCATGGCTGGGGATGAGGTGGTCGACGTTGCGTTATTAAGACGCAGGCTATCGTGAAAGAGGGGAAGTTAGGCCGGTTAAGGCGCTTCATCAGGCATAAAAAAACCCTGATCCGCCGATGCCCGACGTTCAGGGTTTTTATCGCGTAACGAACTTATTTCTTCGCGGCGCGCTCGAAGGAAGCAACGATTTCCGCTTTAGCGGCTTCGGCGTTGTCCCAGCCGTCAACTTTCACCCATTTGCCTTTTTCGAGGTCTTTGTAGTGCTCGAAGAAGTGAGTGATCTGCGCTTTCAGCAGTTCCGGCAGGTCGTTCACGTCTTTAATGTGATCGTACTCTTTGCTCAGCTTGGTGTGCGGCACGGCAACCAGTTTCGCATCTTCACCGGATTCGTCGGTCATTTTCAGCACGCCAACCGGACGGCAGCGGATCACAGAGCCCGGCTGCAGCGGGTACGGCGTTGGGACCAGTACGTCAACCGGGTCACCGTCCAGAGACAGGGTGTGGTTGATGTAGCCGTAGTTGCACGGATAGAACATCGCGGTGGACATGAAGCGGTCAACGAACAGCGCGCCGCTCTCTTTGTCGACTTCGTATTTGATCGGATCTGCGTTAGCCGGGATCTCAATCACTACATAGATATCTTCCGGCAGCTCTTTACCCGCAGGTACGTTGAGTAAGCTCATGTCTGTTTCCTTTAACTGTGTCGTAAACAAGTGGCAAGTATTATAGCTATCTCGCGCCGAATGTCTTCGCCTGATTTTGTTTTTACCTCCCTCCCGCATGGCCTTTTTAGCGCGCTCGCATGACAGGAAAATCCATATCTTCAGCCGCTTTTTTCATAGGTAAATGAAAGCGATTACAAACTTGTGATTAACGTTATATTTACTTTTTTGAAGTGTGATGTAACGCAATTCGTTACATATTCGATTGTCTATAGTTTTTTCGCGACTGTTTCTTAACCAACAAAAACTCACCCTACGAGGACACAGTTATGTGGAAGCGCTTACTTTTAGTCACAGCAGTTTCGGCAGCCATGTCGTCTATGGCGATGGCCGCCCCCTTAACCGTAGGATTTTCGCAGGTCGGCTCAGAGTCCGGCTGGCGCGCCGCCGAGACCAACGTGGCGAAAAGCGAGGCCGAAAAGCGGGGGATTACGCTGAAGATCGCCGACGGCCAGCAGAAGCAGGAAAACCAGATTAAAGCAGTGCGCTCGTTCGTGGCGCAAGGGGTTGACGCTATCTTCATTGCGCCGGTGGTTGCGACAGGGTGGGAACCGGTGCTGAAGGAAGCGAAGGACGCGGAAATTCCGGTCTTTCTGCTCGACCGCTCCATCGATGTCAAAGACAAATCTCTCTATATGACGACGGTGACCGCCGACAACGTCCTTGAAGGCAAACTGATAGGCGACTGGCTGATCAAAGAGGTGAACGGTAAGCCGTGTAACGTGGTTGAGTTGCAGGGAACAGTCGGCGCCAGCGTGGCTATCGACCGTAAGAAAGGCTTTGCAGAAGCCATCGCCAATGCGCCAAACATCAAAATTATCCGTTCCCAGTCTGGCGACTTTACCCGCAGTAAAGGCAAAGAGGTGATGGAAAGCTTTATCAAAGCGGAAAACAACGGCAAGAACATCTGCATGGTTTACGCCCACAACGATGATATGGCGATTGGCGCCATTCAGGCGATAAAAGAGGCGGGACTGAAGCCAGGGAAAGACATTCTCACCGGTTCCATCGACGGCGTGCCCGACATCTTCAAAGCGATGATTGACGGTGATGCCAACGCCAGCGTTGAACTGACGCCAAACATGGCGGGTCCGGCTTTCGACGCGCTCGAGAAGTTCAAGAAAGACGGCACGATGCCGGAAAAAGTGACCATCACCAAATCGACGCTTTATCTGCCGGACACCGCGAAAGAAGAGTTAGAGAAGAAGAAAAATATGGGCTACTGATTGTTTGACAAGGCCGGGTGGCGCGACGCTGACCCGGCCTACGGTAAAGCGGGTTCAGAATGTACCGGAGGAACCATGACCACTGCTCAACACCAGGCGATCCTCCGTACCGAGGGCTTGAGTAAATTCTTCCCGGGCGTCAAAGCGCTGGATAACGTCGACTTCACGCTACGGCGCGGCGAAATCATGGCGCTGCTGGGGGAAAACGGCGCGGGGAAATCGACGCTGATCAAAGCGCTGACCGGGGTATATCACGCCGATCGCGGTACGATATTTCTGGAAGGCCGTGCGATCTCACCCCGGAATACCGCCCATGCACAGCAATTGGGCATTGGTACGGTGTATCAGGAAGTTAACCTGCTGCCAAACATGTCGGTGGCGGATAATCTGTTTATTGGCCGTGAGCCCCGGCGTTTTGGCCTGTTGCGGCGCAAGGAGATGGAAACACGCGCCTCGGCGCTAATGGCGTCTTACGGCTTCTCGCTCGACGTGCGCGAGCCGCTAAACCGCTTTTCAGTGGCAATGCAGCAGATCGTCGCCATTTGCCGGGCTATCGATCTCTCTGCAAAAGTGCTGATCCTCGACGAGCCGACCGCCAGCCTTGACACCCAGGAAGTGGAGATGTTGTTTGGTCTGATGCGCCGCTTGCGCGACAACGGCGTCAGCCTGATCTTCGTGACCCATTTCCTCGATCAGGTCTACGACGTGAGCGACAGGATCACCGTCTTACGTAACGGTAGCGTTGTTGGCTGTCGTGAAACGCGCGAGCTGCCGCAAATCGAACTGGTGAAAATGATGCTGGGACGCGAGCTGGAAACCAACGCGCTCCAGCGCGCGGGGCGCACCTTGCTGAGCGACAAACCGATCGCTGCGTTCAAAGGGTATGGAAGGAAAGGGACGATCGCCCCGTTCGATCTGGAAGTGCGCCCCGGTGAGATCGTCGGTCTGGCGGGGCTGTTAGGCTCCGGGCGGACGGAAACCGCGGAAGTGATCTTTGGCATCAAGCCGGCAGACAGCGGCAGCGCGCAGATCAAAGGCAAACCGCACGCTCTGCGATCGCCGCATCAGGCATCCTGCCTGGGGATCGGGTTTTGTCCGGAGGATCGGAAAACCGACGGTATCATTGCCGCCGCATCGGTACGGGAAAATATCATTCTGGCGCTCCAGGCTCAGCGCGGCTGGCTGAGGCCGATCCCGCGCAAGGAGCAAAACGACATTGCGGCGCGTTTTATTCGCCAGCTTGGTATACGCACGCCCAGCGCGGAACAGCCGATTGAGTTTCTTTCCGGCGGCAATCAGCAGAAGGTGCTGCTGTCGCGCTGGCTGCTGACCAAACCGCAGTTCCTGATCCTCGACGAACCCACCCGCGGGATTGACGTCGGCGCGCATGCCGAGATCATCCGGCTGATCGAAACCCTTTGCGCCGACGGTCTGGCGCTGCTGGTGATTTCTTCGGAGCTGGAGGAACTGGTCGGTTATGCGGATCGGGTCATCATTATGCGCGACCGAAAACAGGTGGCGGAGATCCCCCTGGCTGAACTCTCTGTTCCGGCGATCATGAACGCCATCGCGGCGTAAGGAGACTTTTGTGATGCCTCAATCTCTCCCGCAAAGCACCTCGCCAAAGCGACGCTTTCGCTGGCCGACCGGGACGCCACAGCTGATAGCGCTCCTGCTGGTGCTGCTGGTGGACAGTCTGGTTGCGCCGCATTTTTACCAGATTGTCCTGCAGGATGGCCGTCTGTTCGGTAGCCCTGTCGATATTCTCAATCGCGCCGCGCCTGTGGCGCTGCTGGCGATCGGTATGACGCTGGTGATCGCTACCGGCGGCATCGATCTCTCTGTCGGCGCGGTGATGGCCATTGCGGGGGCCACCACCGCGGCCATGACCGTCGCCGGACACAGCCTGCCGGTGGTGTTGCTCGCCGCGCTTGGCTCGGGGATCCTCGCCGGATTATGGAATGGTGTCCTGGTGGCGATCCTGAAAATCCAGCCGTTTGTCGCCACCCTGATCCTGATGGTGGCCGGGCGCGGCGTCGCGCAGTTGATCACCTCCGGGCAGATCGTCACCTTTAGCTCGCCTGCGCTCTCCTGGTTTGGCAGCGGATCCCTGCTGCTGTTTCCGACGCCGGTGATCGTGGCGTTGATCACTCTGCTGCTGTTCTGGTTGCTGACCCGTAAAACCGCACTCGGTATGTTTATTGAAGCGGTAGGCATTAACATTCGCGCGGCCAAAAACGCCGGCGTGAATACACGGATCATCGTCATGCTCACCTATGTGCTCAGCGGGCTGTGCGCGGCGATTGCCGGGATCATCGTTGCGGCGGATATACGCGGCGCCGACGCCAACAACGCCGGGCTATGGCTGGAGCTGGACGCCATTCTGGCGGTGGTTATCGGCGGCGGCTCGCTGATGGGCGGACGCTTCAACCTGTTTTTGTCGGTGGTGGGGGCGCTGATCATTCAGGGCATGAACACCGGCATTTTACTGTCCGGATTCCCGCCGGAAATGAATCAGGTCGTCAAAGCCGTCGTGGTGCTGTGCGTGCTGATTGTCCAGTCGCAGCGCTTTATCAGTTTGCTAAAAGGAGTGCGTGGTCGTGATAAAACGTAACCTACCGCTGATGATCACCCTCGGGGTTTTTGTGCTGGGCTATTTGTACTGCCTGACCCAGTTTCCCGGCTTCGCCTCCACGCGGGTGATCTGCAATATTCTCACTGACAACGCCTTTCTCGGCATCATCGCCGTAGGGATGACCTTTGTGATCCTCTCCGGCGGTATCGATCTTTCTGTCGGTTCGGTGATCGCCTTCACTGGCGTATTTCTGGCGAAAGCCATTGGTTATTGGGGCGTGTCGCCGTTGCTGGCGTTTCCACTGGTGCTGGCGATGGGCTGCGCCTTCGGCGCGTTTATGGGATTACTGATTGACGCGCTGAAGATCCCGGCGTTTATCATCACCCTTGCCGGGATGTTCTTTCTGCGCGGAGTCAGCTATCTGGTGTCTGAAGAGTCGATTCCAATTGACCATCCTGTTTACGATACCCTTTCCAGCCTGGCGTGGAAGATCCCCGGCGGCGGGCGTTTGAGCGCAATGGGTCTGCTGATGTTGGCGGTGGTGGTGACAGGCATTTTTCTGGCTCACCGCACGCGGTTTGGGAATCAGGTGTACGCCATTGGCGGCAACGCGACCTCGGCAAACCTGATGGGCATTTCAACGCGCAGTACCACCATTCGCATTTATATGCTGTCCACCGGGTTGGCGACGCTCGCCGGAATCGTTTTTTCTGTCTATACCCAGGCCGGTTACGCGCTGGCGGGCGTTGGCGTGGAGCTGGACGCGATCGCTTCGGTGGTCATTGGCGGCACGCTGCTGAGCGGCGGCGTCGGCACAGTGCTCGGTACGCTGTTTGGCGTGGCTATTCAGGGGCTGATTCAGACCTATATTAATTTCGACGGCACGCTCAGTTCGTGGTGGACGAAAATCGCCATCGGGATCCTGTTATTTATCTTTATCGCGTTACAGCGCGGCCTGACGGTGCTGTGGGAGAACCGGCAAAACGCGCCGGTACGCAGAATATCCCCCTCGGTCTTACCAAAGTGAAACGCAGGCATCGCGTAATCACCTAAACTTTTTCCGGTTGTTGTCGATAGTTTCTGTACAGACTTCAACCGGAAAATAACGATGCCAAAATCCCTCTCCCTACGACTTTCCCTGCTGGTTTTATTGTCGCTGATTACCCTGCTGTTGCTGCTGACGGGCAGTATGGGGATGTACGCCTCCACCCGCATCATCACTTCCTGGTTCTACTATGGGATCATGACCGGCGCGACGCTGACTGCCATTGCGCTGCTGATGGTGGTCTGGTTGCTGCTGCGTAACCAGCTCCTGAAGCCGCTTGATAACGCGGTTGAGCAACTGGAGCGTCTGGCAACGGGGGATTTATCGTCTGTTGAAAGTCGTTATGCCAGCGCCGAGTTCAATCGTCTACAGTCGGCGCTTGCCGGGATGCGCGTGGCGCTGAGTGAATCCGTCAGGCGCGTCCGTGACGCCAGCGCGCAAATTGACACCGGCAGTCGTGAGCTGACCGCCGGCAATCTGCATCTCGCTTCGCGTACGGAATCGACGGCGACATCGCTGGAGCAAACTGCCGCCAGCATGGAAGAGCTTACCGCGACGGTGAAGCAGAATGCGGAAAACGCCGACCAGGCGCACCGGCTGGCAAAGTCTGTTTCTGACACCGCCGACCGCGGTAGCGAAATGGTCTGTTATGTCATTGAGAAAATGCGCGATATTTCCGGCAGTTCACACCGGATCGCCGATATTCTTGGCGTGATCGACGGCATTGCTTTCCAGACCAATATCCTGGCGTTGAACGCCTCCGTGGAAGCGGCGCGGGCCGGGGAGCAGGGGCGCGGTTTTGCCGTGGTGGCAGGCGAGGTGCGTAACCTGGCGAGCCGCAGCGCCGAGGCGGCGAAAGAGATCCGTATGCTTATCGGCGATTCTCAGGCGCAGGTGAACGAAGGCAGCGATCTGGCCATGCAGGCGGGCGAAACGATGGATGAGATCGCCAGCGAAGTGATGCGCATGACGTCGCTCATGCGGGAAATCGCCAGCGCGTCACAGGAGCAGAGCCGCGGCATTGAGCAGGTTAATATCGCGGTTAGCCAGATGGATGAAACCGCGCAGCAAAACGCGGCGTTGGTGCAGCAGTCCTCTGCGGCCACCCGCTCGCTGGAAGCGCAGTCTCATGCCTTAATCGACGCGATGGCGACCTTTAAACTGCAGACGGCGTAACGGCAAAACGCAGGTCGGATAGCGGTTTCGCCTTATCCGGCCTGCGCAAGCCGTCTGTCATCTTTATGCGTCCGGGTACTCACGAATAAAGCGCTCAACGTCGTCAACCATATGATCGTTACCGACGAAGAACGAACGACGCTGGTGCAGGCTTTCCGGAATGATATCCAGAATACGCTCTTTCCCGTCGCTGGCTTTACCGCCCGCCTGCTCGGCGAGGAACGCCATCGGGTTGCACTCATACAGCAGGCGCAACTTCCCTTCCGGATGGCTGGCGGTGCTTGGGTAGAGGTAGATCCCGCCTTTCAGCAGGTTGCGGTGGAAGTCCGCCACCAGTGAGCCAATGTAGCGCGAAGTGTAAGGACGATTGGTCGGCTTATCTTCTTCCTGACAGAATTTGATGTACTTCTTAACACCATTCGGAAACTTGATGTAATTGCCTTCGTTGATGGAGTAGGTTTTGCCTTTCTGCGGGAAGCGCATGCGTTCCTGGCTCAGACAGAACACGCCCAGCGACGGATCGTAAGTAAAGGCATGTACGCCGCAGCCGGTGGTGTACACCAGCATGGTGGAAGAACCGTACACCACGTAGCCCGCGGCAACCTGCTTGTTGCCTGGCTGCAGGAAGTCTTCTTCCGTCACCGGCGTACCAACCGGGGTCACGCGACGATAAATAGAGAAAATGGTTCCGACAGAGACGTTAACATCGATGTTGGACGAGCCATCCAGAGGGTCCATCAGTACGACATACTTCGCGTGTTCACAGCCTTCAAAAACGACGATTTCGTCTTCTTCTTCAGAGGCGATGCCCGCGACGATATCGCGCGCCTTGAGTGCAGCTTTCAGTTTCTCGTTCGCGAACAGATCGAGTTTCTGCTGAACCTCGCCCTGCACGTTCTCAGCACCGCTGGCACCCAGGATATCGACCAGACCGGCCTTGTTGATATCGCGGTGGATGATCTTGGCGCCCAGCTTTATTGCCGACAGCAAAGCAGTGAGCTCACCGGTAGCATGAGAGAACTCGTGCTGCTTTTCGACAATAAATTCACCTAACGTTTTCATAACACTTTCCCTGCAATTGATATGGAGTAAAGCGACCGTAACAATCTTAACAAATATTTCAGGGGCTGCGCTCAGGTGAATCGCGCCAGCAAAGTACGGATTATCCTGAAATGCGTTTCTCACTTGCCTGACATATGCGTAAAATGGCCCGCAGATTAAAAAAGGATAGTGACGTATGCGCATTCATATTTTGGGAATTTGTGGCACCTTCATGGGCGGCCTGGCGATGCTGGCGCGCTCACTCGGTCATGAAGTAACAGGTTCGGACGCCAATGTGTATCCGCCGATGAGCACGTTACTTGAAAATCAAGGTATTGATCTGATTCAGGGTTATGACGCCAGTCAGCTCGACCCACAGCCTGATCTGGTGATCATTGGCAACGCCATGACGCGTGGGAACCCGTGCGTTGAAGCGGTGCTGGAAAAAAACATCCCGTACATGTCCGGCCCGCAGTGGCTGCATGATTTTGTCCTGCGCGACCGCTGGGTGCTGGCCGTGGCGGGCACCCACGGTAAAACCACCACTGCTGGCATGGCGACCTGGATCCTGGAAGCCTGTGGCTACAAGCCTGGCTTTGTGATCGGCGGCGTTCCGGGCAACTTCGAGGTTTCAGCGCGTCTGGGCGAAAGCGATTTCTTCGTGATTGAAGCCGACGAATACGACTGCGCCTTTTTCGACAAGCGCTCCAAGTTTGTTCATTACTGCCCGCGCACGTTAATCCTCAATAACCTCGAGTTCGATCACGCGGATATTTTTGACGATCTGAAAGCGATCCAGAAACAGTTCCACCACCTGGTGCGCATCGTACCAGGCCAGGGACGGATTATCTGGCCGGAACACGATATTAACCTCAAGCAGACGCTGGCGATGGGCTGCTGGAGCGAGCAGGAGCTGGTGGGCGAGCAGGGCCACTGGCAGGCGAAGAAGCTGAACGTCGATGCCTCTGAGTGGGAAGTGTGGCTGGATGGTGAAAAAGTGGGCGAAGTGAAGTGGTCGCTGGTGGGCGAGCACAACATGCACAACGGCCTGATGGCGATTGCCGCTGCGCGTCATGTCGGCGTTCAGCCTGCGGATGCCGCAACGGCGCTGGGGTCGTTTATTAACGCCCGCCGTCGTCTGGAACTGCGTGGCGAAGCGAACGGCGTGACCGTCTATGATGATTTTGCCCATCACCCGACCGCGATCCTGGCGACCCTTGCCGCGCTGCGCGGCAAAGTGGGCGGCACCGCGCGCATTATCGCCGTGCTGGAACCGCGTTCCAATACCATGAAAATGGGACTGTGTAAGGACGATCTGGCGCCGTCATTAGGCCGCGCCGATGAAGTGTATCTGCTACAGCCGCCGCATATTCCGTGGCAGGTGGCTGAAGTGGCGGAGGCCTGCGTACAGCCTGCGCACTGGAGCGGAGACGTTGACGCGCTGGCGGAGATGGTCGTGAAAACCGCGCAGCCGGGCGATCACGTTCTGGTGATGAGCAACGGCGGGTTTGGCGGTATCCACCAGAAGTTGCTGGATGGGCTGGCGAAGAAAGCGGCAGCCGCAGAGTAAAACAGTACCCGGTGGCGCTGGCGCCTACCGGGCCTGGACAATGCGCAATCTCGATAGCCGGACAAGGCGCACGCGCCGCTATCCGGCAGATTGCCATACGCTATTACGCGTCGTTTTCCGCCAGTTCGCGCAGATACTGGAAGATTTGGCGCGCGGATTTCGGCGGTTTATTTCCTTCTTTCTCTTTCTTCGCGTTGCGGATCAGCGATCGTAATTGCTGACGGTCGGCATTGGGCCACAGGTTCAGGACTTCCGCGACCGCGTCATCCCCTTCGACGATCAAACGATCGCGCAGGTTTTCGAGCTTGTGGAACAGCACCACCTGCTGGTTGTGGCGGTTTTTCAGCTTGTCCAGCGCCTGACGAATTGGCTCCACGTCACGGCTTCGCAGCATTTTACCAATCAACTGCAACTGGCGGCGACGGCCTTCCATCTTGATACGCTGAGCCAGCTCAATGGCGGCCCGCAGATCCGCATCCAGCGGGATCTTATCCAGCGCGTTTTTCCCCAGATCCACAATTTCTGCGCCCAGGCGTTTTAACTCCTCGGCATCGCGTTTAATTTCACTTTTGCTGACCCAGATAATTTCATCGTCTTCGTCTTCGATGTCATCACCGGGAACGTCGTCGAGCCAGTCTTCGGGCTGCTTTGTCATCTCAGGCTCCTTAAAAAAAGAGGCTAATGTTACCAGTTAAGATGCGCACTGAAAAACGGTTCTCTGTTAGACTTCAGAGAAACTCTCTCTACAGTATGGCATTTGCGATGAAAGTAATCTCACAAGTTGAAGCGCAGCGTAAGATTCTGGAAGAAGCGGTCTCGACAGCGCTGTCGTTAGCGTCAGGCAAATCCGACGGCGCGGAAGTCGCCGTCAGCAAAACCACCGGCATTAGCGTGAGCACACGTTACGGTGAAGTGGAGAATGTTGAATTCAACAGCGATGGCGCGTTGGGGATTACCGTTTATCACCAGAACCGTAAAGGCAGCGCGTCATCCACCGACCTCAGTCCGCAGGCGATTGCCCGTACCGTACAGGCGGCGCTGGACATTGCGCGCTACACCTCGCCGGATCCGTGCGCAGGCGTGGCGGATAAAGAACTGCTGGCCTTCGATGCGCCGGATCTCGATCTGTTCCATCCGGCGGACGTGTCCCCGGACGAAGCTATTGAGATGGCAGCGCGCGCCGAGCAGGCGTCCTTACAGGCGGACAAGCGCATCACCAACACCGAGGGCGGCAGCTTTAACAGCCACTATGGCATTAAAGTGTTCGGGAACAGCCACGGTATGCTGCAGGGCTATTGCTCTACCCGTCATTCGCTGTCCAGTTGCGTGATCGCCGAAGAGAACGGCGATATGGAGCGTGACTACGCCTACACGATTGGCCGCGCGTTGGGCGACCTGCAAACGCCAGAGTGGGTTGGGGCCGAGTGCGCGCGTCGTACGCTGTCCCGCCTGGCGCCGCGTAAACTTTCGACCATGAAAGCGCCGGTGATTTTCGCTAATGAAGTGGCGACCGGACTGTTCGGCCACCTGGTTGGCGCGATTGCCGGCGGCTCGGTGTACCGTAAATCCACCTTCCTGTTGGATTCGCTGGGTAAACAAATTCTTCCCGACTGGCTGACAATTGAAGAACATCCGCACCTGCGTAAAGGGTTGGCGTCGTCACCGTTCGACAGCGAAGGCGTGCGTACGGAACGCCGTGACATCGTCAAAGACGGCATTCTGACCCAATGGCTGTTGACCAACTATTCCGCGCGCAAGCTGGGACTGAAAAGCACCGGCCATGCGGGCGGCATTCACAACTGGCGTATTGCCGGACAAGGGCTGAGCTTTGAGCAGATGCTGAAAGAGATGGGCACCGGGTTGGTGGTGACAGAACTGATGGGCCAGGGGGTAAGCGGCATCACCGGTGATTACTCGCGCGGCGCGGCCGGCTTCTGGGTGGAGAACGGCGAAATCCAGTATCCGGTAAGTGAAATCACCATCGCCGGGAATTTAAAAGAGATGTGGCGCAATATCGTGACTGTCGGTAACGATATCGAAACCCGCAGCAATATTCAGTGCGGCTCCGTCCTGCTGCCGGAAATGAAGATTGCCGGACAATAATCCGCCTCAGGCGGCAAACGCGCGACAGGCCGGATAAGACGCTTTGCGGCGTCATCCGGCATTGCTTCGCACCCATAAGTAAACGTAATACCCATCACACTTCTCAACTTATTCCATCAATAGCATTGTTCGTTTTCCTCCTTTCGTTTCCGCTTCATTTCTCGATACAAATCACACTTTTCCAGCGATAAATCAGCAAAACCGCCTTTTCTGTGGAACAGATCACTATCGCCACTCGCCTTTCCACTTCGAAGTGGAAAACAACTCGCTACAAACTTTTTACCTCCGCCGTTAGTTTTAACCCAGAGCCATTAACGGGGTAAGACGAGTGAATAACGGAGCAGTAATGAACGACATGGGGGAACAGGTGGCGCAGACGGCGGCACTGGCCGATCGCATGCTGGCGCAGGTGTACGCATTACTGCGTGAACATCACATCATTCCCAACGCCGTACAGGAACAAATGCTGACGTCTCATGTTCGCGCCATGGCGCACCGGTCAGTGACCGGCGAGCCTTTGCCGGAAGTGGAAGCCAGTTTATTTGATGAAATATCCGCCGAATCAATGGCGCTTGCCCGCGACGTGGTGGCGGCGTTTGGCAATCTTCCCGAGGAAGAAGCCTGGCTGCTGTCGGTCCACTTCGAAGTCGCGAAAGACAATCTTTAAGGAGCAAATAATGGAACAAATTACCGTTGTGATTGGCGATCGTCTGGGAAAAGGCCAGAAAGTGGCGGCAGGCGTCGAGAAAGCGGGCGGCCGTGCGGTAGTGGTGCCGGGCGTGGCGGCGGATATGAAGCTGGGGGACGTTATGAAAGCGGAAAATGCCACCTTCGGCATCTCTTTCTGCGGCAGCGGCGGCGCAGGTGCGATCACCGCGCAAAACAAACATGGCTATAAAGCCAAATACGGGATGCGCTCAGTGGATGAAGGCGTAACGGCGATTAACGAAGGCTGCAACGTGCTGGGTTTCGGCTTTATGGATAAAGAAGAGCTTGGCGAACGTCTGGTGCAGGCCTGGCAGAAAAAGTACGGCGCCTGAGTATGAAAGAACAATTCACCACCACGGTGAGAGTCTCCGGGAAAGGCGAAGCCAAAGCGCGCGCCTTTGCCGATGCCCTGAACCACGTTCAGGCTGCGGTCATGAAGGCATCGCCGCATATTTTACTGCGTATTGAGCCACAGGATGTGCAGGTTGTTCAGGCGCGTGAATCGGTACGAAAAGAAGCGTTTCTGTTCTTCTTTTTGCGCCGCGAAAGGCGGACGTACAGCGTGGAGCTGGACGTGACCGTCAACGTGACAGCCATCAATCTGGACAAGGTGGATTTTGTCTCGCAACGCTGATTCTTGTTAAAAAGGCATAACTATGTTCCTGATAATTTTAATAAAATCGCTCATCATCGGCGGCCTGGTCGGCGTAGGTGTGGGTGCCGGGGCTGCACGCATGTTTCATGCGCCTACCACACAGGGGATGGGCGCATTTCGTACGTTGGGGGAACTGAACTCCTGCGAAGGGGATCCGGCTTCTCACTTCTCCTTCGGCCTGGGCTTCTTCTTCAACGCCTGGGCGTCCTCCGTGGCGGCGGGGGCATTCACTCAGGACGTCGATCACCGCATCATACCGAACTGGGGCGCGGCGGCGTTGATGCTCAAAAACCGCAACGTGGGTGAAACGCTGCACGATCCGAAAAAGATGGCGATTGCCTGCGGCATCATCGGCATGATCGTGGTGACCTTCCTGAACCTTACCGCCTCCTCGGTGCCGGAAGCCTTGCAGGTCACCGCTGTGAAAGTGCTGGTGCCTGCGGCAAACCTGCTGGTCAACACCGTGATGCCGGTGATCTTCTGGTTGGCGGCGATCGACGCCGGTAAGAAATCCGGTTTCTGGGCGACCGTTTTCGGCGGCGCGGCGCAGCTGATTATGGGCAACGCCGTTCCGGGGCTGGTGCTTGGTATTCTGATCGGCAAGGGCGTCGAAGAGAGCGGCTGGAACCACGTCACCAAAGTCATGATGGCCGCCATTGTGCTGCTGTTTGTCCTGAGCGGCTTCTTCCGCGGCTTCGATATGAAGCTGATCGAATCCTTCCACATGACCGTGCCGAACTGGCTCGAACTGATCCACAACTCGCTTAGCGGCAAATAACGGAGGCCACAATGGAACAGAATAAAGGTTTTTGGTTTGCCGACTGGTCGTTTCCGATCTTCGTTGGCCTGCTCTCTTCCGGCGTGTTTGCCGGGACGCACATGTACTACCTGTACGGTATCGGCGCGTTTAACGAAGTGGCTTTTGTGGCGATGCTGAAGGCGGGGATGGATACCGGCTCCTACGGCGCGGTTGCGGCGTTTGGCGCCAGCTTCCTGTTCGCCCGCATTATTGAAGGTTCGCTGGTGGGGATTCTGGATATCGGCGGGGCCATTCAGACTGGCGTTGGCCTGGGCGTTCCGGCGCTGCTGCTCGGCGCTGGCATTATTTTCCCGGTCGAGAACTTTATCGCCTCTCTGGTTACCGGTCTGGCGATTGGCCTGGCGATTGGTTACGTCATCATTCTGGCGCGTAAATTCACCATCAACCAGAGCGATTCGACCTACGGGGCGGACGTCATGATGGGGGCCGGTAACGCCTCTGGCCGTTTCCTGGGACCGTTGATTATTCTGAGCGCGATGACCGCCTCTATTCCGATTGGCGTGGGGTCGCTGCTGGGCGCGCTGTTGTTCTATATCTGGCAAAAACCGATCACCGGCGGCGCGATCCTCGGCGCCATGATTTTAGGCTCCATCTTCCCGATCGCGATCAGCTGATGACCGCCTCCAGGCCGGATAAGGCAGTGACGCCGCTATCCGGCACATCATCCCGGCGGGCGTAGAATCGCCCGCGCAAACAGGAGAGTGACATGTTTGATTTACTCCTGCGCCGTGCACGTCTGGTCGACGACACGGTATGCGATATCGCGATAAAGGACGGCAAAATTGCCGCGCTGGGCGAGATAAACGATCCGGCGGTGAAAACCGTCGACTTACGCGGCGAATGCTACGCCAGCGCCGGGTGGATTGACTCTCACGTTCACTGCTATCCGAAATCCCCCATTTATTATGACGAGCCAGACAGCGTCGGCATTGCAACCGGCGTGACCACCGTCGTGGATGCAGGCAGTACCGGTGCTGACGATATTGATGATTTCTACACCCTTACCCGCGACGCGGCGACGGAGGTGTATGCGCTGCTTAATATCTCCCGCGTCGGGCTGATTGCGCAAAATGAACTGGCGAACATGGCGAATATTGACGCCGATGCGGTAAAGCAGGCGGTGAAGCGTCACCCGGACTTTATCGTCGGCCTGAAAGCGCGCATGAGCAGCAGTGTGGTCGGTGAAAACGGCATCACCCCGCTGGCGCGCGCAAAAGCCATTCAGAAAGAGAACGGCGAACTGCCGCTGATGGTGCATATCGGCAATAACCCCCCGAATCTGGATGACATTGCCGGGCTACTGAGTGCCGGCGACATCATCACCCATTGCTACAACGGCAAACCTAACCGCATTCTGACGCCGGAAGGGGCGTTGCGCGCCTCGGTCACCCGGGCGATTCAGCGCGGCGTGCGGCTTGATGTCGGTCACGGTACCGCCAGCCTGAGCTTTGCGGTGGCGAAGCGCGCCATCAGCTTAGGCATTCTGCCGCACACCATCAGTTCGGACATTTATTGCCGCAACCGCATCAGCGGTCCGGTGCATTCACTTGCCAACGTGATGTCGAAATTTCTTGCTATCGGCATGTCGCTGCCGCAGGTCATCGACTGTGTGACCGTTAACGCCGCCGAAGGGCTGCATCTGAAAAATAAAGGTCGCCTCCTGCCGGGCCTGGACGCCGATCTCACCCTCTTTACGCTTCAACGCCAGCCCACCGTGCTGGTGGATGCTGAAAACGACAGCTTACAGGCTGACATGCTGTTAGTGCCGCTTGCCGCGATTCGCGCGGGCAAGGGCTATATGACCGAACAAGGGAGCGCGGAACATGCCTTCAATTTTTGAGAAATACAATCTAAAACAAGTCATTAATACTTCGGGCCGCATGACGGCGCTGGGCGTTTCCACGCCGCGCCCGGAAGTTGTAGACGCGGCGATGGCCGGGATGAATCAGTACTTTGAAATGAAGGATCTGGTGAATAAAACCGGCGAGTACATTGCGAAACTGCTGGAGGTGGAAGGCGCGACGGTGGTCTCCTGCGCGTCAGCGGGCATTGCCCAGTCGGTGGCTGCTGTTCTGGTGCAGGACAGCGACTGGTTGCTGGAAAACCTCCACGTTACGCCCATAGAAAAGAACGAAATCGTGCTGCCGAAAGGCCATAACGTCAATTTCGGCGCGCCGGTCGGCACAATGGTGGCCCTCGGCGGCGGTAAGCTGGTGGAGGCTGGCTACGCCAACGAATGCTCCGCAGCCCAACTGGCGGCGGCGATTACGCCGCGTACTGCGGCCATCCTCTATATCAAGTCCCACCACTGCGTACAGAAAAGTATGCTCAGCGTCGAGCAGGCGGTGGTGGTGGCGCGCAAACACAATCTGCCGCTGATCGTCGATGCCGCAGCGGAAGAAGATTTGCAGTGCTACTACCGCGCCGGCGCTTCTCTGGTGATCTATAGCGGCGCGAAGGCCATTGAGGGTCCGACCAGCGGTCTGGTGATAGGCAAAACCCAGTATGTGGAATGGGTGAAACGTCAGACGGCGGGCATTGGCCGGGCGATGAAGGTCGGTAAAGAGGGCATCCTCGGCCTGACCTGCGCCATTGAGCTTTACCTGAACGCGCAAAAAGAGAGCGGGGCGGAAATGGTGGAAAAAATGACGCCGTTTATCGACACGCTGAACACCCTGAACGGCGTAAGCGCCCGCGTGGTGTGGGACAGCGCCGGACGCGACATCGCGCGCGCTGAGATTAAATTCGATGAAGCGGTGACCGGCATCGCGACCGGCGAACTGGTAGAGGCGCTCAAACAGGGCGAATACGCCATTTATTTCCGCGGGTACAAAGCCAACGAAGGGATTATTGAAGCAGATGTGCGCAGCGTAGACCGCGCGCAACTGGAGATTGTGGCGCGCCGTATTGGCGAGGTGATTAACCAGGAGAAAACAGCATGAAACTGACCCCTAATTTTTACCGCGATCGCGTTTGCCTGAACGTGTTGGCAGGCTCGAAGGATAACGCCCGTGAGATCTACGCGGCGGCGGAAGGACATGTGCTGGTCGGCGTGCTCTCTAAACATTACCCGGATGTCGACAGCGCCGTGGCTGATATGCGCGAGTATGCCCAACTGATCGATAACGCGCTGTCGGTAGGGCTTGGCGCGGGCGACCCGAACCAGTCGGCGATGGTGAGTGAGATCTCGCGTCAGGTGCAGCCGCAGCATGTCAATCAGGTTTTCACCGGCGTGGGGACCAGCCGCGCGCTGCTGGGGCAGGGCGAAACGGTGGTGAATGGACTGGTGTCGCCTACCGGCACGCCGGGAAAGGTGAAGATTTCTACCGGGCCGCTAAGCAGCCGCGCCGCTGACGGCATAGTTCCGGTCGAAACGGCCATTGCCCTGCTCAAGGATATGGGCGGCAGTTCCATCAAATACTTCCCGATGGGCGGCCTGAAATGCCGCGATGAATTTAAAGCGGTCGCGGAAGCCTGCGCGCGTTATGACTTCTGGCTGGAGCCGACGGGTGGTATTGATCTCGATAACTATGCCGAGATTTTGCAGATTGCGCTGGACGCGGGTGTGAGCAAAATCATTCCTCACATTTATAGTTCAATTATTGATAAGGTGAGCGGTAATACCCGTCCGGACGATGTGCGCCAGCTGCTGGCGCTCACCCGGACGTGCTTAGGCTAAAAAAACGAGGAGAGTGACGTGCGATTCCCCAACCAACGTTTAGCGCAACTGTTTGCGATGTTGCAAAACGAGACGCTGCCGCAGGATGAGCTGGCGCAGCGGTTGTCGGTCTCCACGCGTACTGTTCGTGCCGATATCACGGCGCTTAACGCTCTGCTGACCCAGCACGGCGCGCAGTTTATCCTCAGCCGGGGAAACGGTTATCAGCTCAGGATCGATGACCCGGCCAGTTTTCAGACCTTACAGGCGCAGCAGTCCAGCGCGCTACGCATTCCGCGCACCAGCCAGGAACGCGTGCATCATCTGATGGTGCGCTTTCTGACTTCCGCCTTTTCCATCAAGCTGGAAGATTTAGCTGATGAATGGTTTGTCAGTCGGGCGACCTTGCAAAACGACATGGCGGACGTGCGCGAATGGCTGCAGCGTTACCATTTGACGCTGGAAACCCGCCCGCGTCATGGCATGAAGCTGTTTGGCAGCGAGATGGCGATCCGCGCCTGTCTGACCGATCTGTTATGGACGCTGGTACAGCAGGATCCGGCGAATCCGCTGGTGATGGAAGAGGCGCTGTACGCAGGCGTGCCGTCGCAGTTGCAGCCTGTCCTTGAGGATATTTTTAACCGTTTTCACATTCGCCTGACCGACGAAGGCGAGCTGTTTCTACGCCTTTACTGTGCGGTGGCGGTGCGCCGCATCAGCGAAGGCTATCCGCTGTCGGAATTTGCCACCGAAGAAGTGGAAGAAAATGTCTGCCTGGCGGCGCGTGAGATTGCCGGTGTGATCCAGCATCTGGCGAATCACCCGCTTTCGGTGTCGGAAGAAAACTGGCTAAAGGTGCATATTGCCGCCCGCCAGGTGCAGGAGATTGCGCCGAGCGCGATCAACGCCGACGACGAAGAAGCGCTGGTGAATTACATCCTGCGTTTTATCAATAGCCAGTACAACTACAACTTGTTGAATGACAAGCAATTACATGCCGATCTGCTGACCCATATCAAAACGATGATCACCCGGGTGCGCTACCAGATCATGCTGCCGAATCCGCTGCTGGAAAACATCAAACAGCATTATCCAATGGCGTGGGACATGACGCTGGCGGCCGTCTCCAGTTGGGGGAAATACACGCCCTATAGCATCAGCGAAAATGAGATCGGTTTTTTGGTGCTGCATATTGGCGTAGGGCTTGAACGTAGTTACAACATTGGTTACCAGCGGCAGCCGAAGGTTCTGCTGGTCTGCGATGCGGGTAACGCGATGGTGCGGATGATTGAAGCGGTACTGGCGCGCAAGTATCCGCAGATTGAAATTGTTCGTACGCTGACGCTGCGCGACTACGAGCAGCGCGAAAGCATCGCCGAGGATTTTGTGATTGCCACTGCGCGGGTCGGTGAAAAAGACAAACCGGTCGTGCAGATTGCACCGTTTCCCACCGACTATCAACTGGAGCAGATCGGCAAGCTGGTGTTGGTCGACCGTACCCGTCCGTGGATGTTGAACAAATACTTCGACGCCGCCCATTTCCGCATTATTGACGGTGAGATGGAAAGGCAGACGCTGTTTAAAACGCTGTGCGATCAGTTGCACCGTGAAGGCTTTGTCGATGCCGAATTTCTTGATTCGGTGGTCGAGCGTGAAGCCATTGTCAGTACTATGCTCGGCGACAGCATCGCGCTGCCCCACGCCCTCGGATTGCTGGCGAAAAAAACGGTGGTCTATACGGTGTTGGCGCCGCAGGGTATTGCCTGGGGAGATGAAACCGCGCACGTCATCTTTTTACTCGCCATCAGCAAAAGTGAATATGAAGAAGCGATGGCGATCTACGATATTTTCGTGACCTTCCTGCGCGAACGCGCCATGACGCGCCTGTGCGCCTGCCAGAATTTCGCCGACTTTAAAGCGGTGGCGATGGAGTGCGTGAGCCGTTTTTGAGAGCCGTTTGTCCGCTGTTTCAGTATGTTGCGGAAAGAAACAAGCCTGTTAACGCAGGTGATGCACAACCTGATTGCTGCTGCCGCGCCAGATAAGCGCCGGGTCTTTCAGATCCTGCACAAATTTGCCATCAACCAGCACGTTGATCAGATCCACTACCTGCATTTGCGCGGCGTTGAGCTCATCGAGCTTGTAGCCGGTCCACACCCAGATATCTTTTCCCGGACATTCAGCACGAATGCGCTGCACTAGTTTCAGGATATCCGGTACGTTTTGAGGATGCAGCGGATCGCCGCCGGAAAGCGAAATTCCCTGACGGTGAATACGCGTGTCGTTCAGATCGTTAACGATCTGGTCTTCCATCTCTTTGGTAAACGGTTTACCGGAATTCAGCCGCCAGGTGCTTTTGTTGTAGCAGCCGGGGCACTCGTGCACACAACCTGAAACAAACAATGTGCAACGGGTACCGGGGCCGTTGACGATGTCGACAGGGTAGTACTGGTGATAATTCATCTTCACTTCTCAATTGACGCCATTACTGCGTTGGCCGCGCTCGCTCACCCGGGTCACTTACGACTGTAAGCTCCCCGGGATTCACTGACTTTCCGCCTTGTCCTGGCGCCAGTTGCTTTGCGAAAAGCGTCGCTCTGCCGGGCAATAATACTGCCTGCTTAACCGATCTGCCCGTTACCTAAATGCTTAACGCGGCGCTTCACTTCTTCCTGCTTACCGGCGTTAAACGGACGTGCGTCCGGACTGCCCAGGTAGCCGCAGACGCGGCGGGTGACGGAGACGCGGGCGGCGTCGTGGTTACCGCATTTCGGGCAGGTAAAGCCTTTGCTGGTACACTCGAACTCACCGGTAAAGCCGCATTCATAGCACTCGTCGATCGGCGTGTTGGTACCGTAGTACGGCACGTGCTGATAGCTGTAATCCCACACGTCTTCCAGCGCTTTCAGGTTGTGCTGAATGTTCGGGTACTCGCCATAGCAAATGAAGCCACCGCTCGCCAGCGGCGGGTAAGGCGCTTCGAAGTCGATCTTGTCGTACGGGTTCACCTTCTTCTCCACGTCGAGGTGGAAGCTGTTGGTGTAATAGCCTTTATCGGTTACGCCCGGCACCACGCCAAACTCGGCGGTATCCAGACGGCAGAAGCGGTCGCAGAGGTTTTCACTCGGCGTGCTGTACAGGCTGAAGCCGTAGCCGGTTTCGTCTTTCCACTGATCCACCGCCTGGCGCAGACGTTCGACAATCGCGATGCCTTTGGCGCGCAGTGTGTCGTTGTCGTACATGTGCTCGCTGCCGAACAGGGCGTTGATGGTTTCATGAATACCGATATACCCCAGCGAAATCGACGCGCGACCGTTTTTGAAGATCTCTGCGACATCGTCGTCGGCTTTCAGACGCACACCACAGGCGCCTTCCATATACAGAATGGGCGCCACGCGCGCTTTCACGCCTTCCAGACGGGCGATACGGGTCATCAGCGCTTTACGCGCCAGCACCAGACGGTCATCCAGCAGTTTCCAGAACGTCGCTTCGTCGCCTTTCGCTTCCAGCGCGATGCGCGGCAGGTTCAGGCTGATTACGCCCAGGTTGTTGCGCCCATCGTGTACCTGTTCGCCGTTCTCGTTTTCCCAGACGCCGAGGAAGCTGCGGCAGCCCATCGGCGTTTTGAACGAACCGGTCACTTTCACGACCTGGTCGTAATTCAGGATATCCGGGTACATGCGCTTACTCGCGCACTCCAGCGCCAACTGCTTAATGTCGTAGTTCGGATCGCCAAACTTGTGGTTCAGGCCGTCGCGAATGGCAAACACCAGTTTCGGGAACACGGCAGTCTTGCGGTTTTTGCCGAGACCCGCGATGCGGTTGCGCAGAATCGACTGCTGAATCAGTCGCGACTCCCAACTGGTGCCCAGCCCAAAGCCAAAGGTCACGAACGGCGTCTGACCGTTAGCGGTGTGCAGCGTATTTACTTCGTATTCCAGAGACTGGAATGCGTCGTAGCACTCTTTTTCGGTACGCGAATGCGCGTAGCCGTCGGCATCCGGGATCTGCCACTCATCGGCAGTTTTACGGTGCTTATTGAAGCTGGCGGTGACAAACGGCGCCAGCACTTCATCAATACGGTTAATGGTCGTGCCGCCGTAAATATGGCTGGCGACCTGAGCGATAATTTGCGCGGTCACCGCCGTGGCGGTGGAGATGGACTTCGGCGGTTCGATCTCCGCGTTCCCCATTTTGAAGCCCTGAGTCAGCATGCCTTTCAGGTCGATCAGCATACAGTTGAACATCGGGAAGAACGGCGAGTAGTCCAGATCGTGGTAGTGGATATCACCCCGCTCGTGCGCCTGTACGACATCTCGCGGCAGCAGGTGCTGACGGGCGTAGTGTTTCGCCACGATACCGGCCAGCAGATCGCGCTGGGTCGGGATCACTTTGCTGTCTTTGTTGGCGTTTTCGTTAAGCAGCGCGGAGTTGGTTTGCTCCACCAGGCCACGAATTTCCTGGTTCAGGCGGCCGCGCTTCTCGCGCTGGATATCGCGATCGTGGCGATACTCAATGTAGGCGCGCGCCAGCTGCTTATACGGACCGGACATCAGCTGGTTTTCAACCGCAGTCTGGATCTCATTGATATCGACCTGGCTACGTCCATTCATCTGGCTGCTAACGACTTCTGCGACGGTGGCGCAGTAATCTGCGTCATCGACTCCCGCTGCTTTAGCTGCACGTAGAATGGCTTCTTTGATGCGCTCTGATTTAAACGGCACTTTACAGCCATCTCGTTTCATCACATGCGGTGTCATGATCACTCCATATTTATAAGAACAGGTTATCCACAGAGGCTGGGGAAGCCGTGTTGGGCTTATTCATCTCTTTATCCAATGACTTCCCGCAATCCAGACCCATGTTATCCACAATTTTGCCCTCAGGCGGTGTTTTGTCGTTGTAGCAATTGTAGTCGATTAATACAACATATTGGGTCGGCGTGCATTTTAAATTCTATATGTAGTGATTTGCATCAAAAGTGTTTGAACTTTTCTTGATGTAGCGCAAAGTAAAAACCAGAGCGTACAGATGACGGGCACTACGCGGTTTGTAAATTATTGCGAGAAAAATCTGATTAATTATTCAACGAAAACAGGAAGGTAAGGCGGGAGGCACATTCAGCCCGGGAATCCTTTCGCCGGGCAGGACAGAGGTATGGATTTACTTCCGCAACCACCAGACTGCTTCAAACGGGCGTAGCGTCATGGTTGTCGGCTGCGGCGAGACTTCCTCGTAGTTATGCATCAGGCATTGCCACTTACCGTGCCAGCGTTCTGGCTGCCAGGGCTGGCATTCACCGCTCAGGTTGGCGATCGCCAACAGCGTCTGGCCCTGCCATTCACGACGATAGCACCAGAGATGCGGGCTGTCGGGCAGCAGATCCTGATAGTCGCCCCAGGTCAATACTGGCTCTGCTTTACGCAGCGCGATCAGCCGCTGGTAGGTGTAGAACACAGAATTCGGATCGCCCACTGCCGCCGCCACGTTGATGTCGGCGTAATTATCGCAGGGCGCAATCCACGGTTCGCCGGTGGTAAACCCGGCATTTGGGCTATCGTCCCACTGCATCGGCGTGCGGCTGTTGTCGCGGGATTTACTCGCCAGGATCGCCAATAACTCATCCGCTTCGCGCCCTTGCGCGCGCAGCGCTGCAAACATATTGTGACTTTCCACATCGCGGTAGTCGATGATCTGCGAGAAGTGCGGATTGGTCATGCCTATCTCCTCGCCCTGGTAAATGTACGGCGTGCCCTGCATGCCGTGCAGTACCATCGCGAGCATTTTCGCCGCCGGAACGCGGTATTCGCCTTCATCGCCAAAACGCGAAACGATGCGCGGCTGATCGTGGTTACACCAGAACAGCGCGTTCCATGCCACGTTGTGCATTCCCTGCTGCCAGTGGCGGAACAGGGCTTTTAGCGCCACCATGTCCGGCTTCGCCAGCGTCCATTTTTCGCCGCCGGGATAATCCACCTTCAGATGATGAAAGTTAAAGGTCATCGACAGTTCGCTGCCGCTGAGTGACGCGTAGCGCTGGCAGTGTTCCAGGGTGGTGGAGGACATCTCGCCGACGGTCATCAGACCGCGCGGGGTGAACACGTCGCGGTTCATCTCATGCAGAAATTCATGGGCGCGCGGACCGTCAGTGTAGAAACGTCGACCGTCTCCGTCCAGGTCGTCAGGAAAGCGCGGGTCTTTGGAGATCAGGTTAACGACGTCCAGACGCAGGCCGTCTACGCCGCGATCCGCCCAGAACTCGCACACCTTTTTCAGTTCGGCGCGCACCGCCGGGTTCTCCCAGTTCAGGTCCGCCTGTTCCGGCGCGAACAGGTGCAGGTAATACTGTTCACTTTGCGCGTGCCAGCGCCAGGCGTTGCCGCCAAATTTGGAGCGCCAGTTATTCGGAGGCGCGTCAGGCGAGCCGTCGCACCAGAGATAAAATTCGCGATACGGACTGTTTTTGTCCTGTGCGGCGTTAAACCACGGGTGCTGGGTGGAAGTATGGTTAAACACCATATCGAGGATGATACGGATGCCGCGCGCTTTGGCCTGGGCCACCAGTTCGTCGAAATCGTCAAGCGTGCCATAGGCCGGATCGATGGCGGTATAGTTGGCAACGTCGTAGCCATTATCTACCTGTGGGGAGATATAGAACGGCGTCAGCCAGAGGGCATCCACGCCCAGCTTTTGCAGGTAGTCGAGACGTCGGGTCACGCCGCGCAAATCGCCGGTGCCGCTTCCGGTGGTATCCTGAAAACTCTTTGGATAGATCTGGTAGATCACGCCGTTTTGCCACCAATGGGGAAGGGTAGTCATAGCAAATTCCTGGTTATGCGAGGGGGCGCAACTGCGCCCCAAATGAAGTCAGACAATCTGTAAGGTGCCCTGACGGTGTTTACGCTGATACACAAACGAAGTCAGCACCATCGGAATAACAATCGCGATCGCCATAGCGGCGGCGTACACCTGCCAGTAGGTGGGCTGAATCGAGAGAATGCCCGGCAGGCCGCCGACGCCAATCCCGTTTGCCATCACGCCGTTCAGGCCGCACAGCAGACCGGCAATCCCGGAGCCAATCATTGCGCAGAGCATCGGGAAGCGGTATTTCAGGTTGATGCCGTACATCGCCGGTTCCGTAACGCCCAGGTAGGCGGAAATGGCGGCGGGCACGGAGATTTCGCGTTCGTTATGTTTACGGCTGGAAATAATAATTCCTACCACGGCGGACGCCTGGGCGATGTTAGACAGCGCGATAAGCGGCCAGACTGGCGTGCCGTTCATGCTCTGGATCATCTGCATATCGATGGCGAGCGTTGTCTGGTGTACTCCGGTGATCACCAGCGGGGCGTACAGGAAGCCAAACAGGGCGGCGCCAATGGGGGCGAAGCTGCCGGTCATCAGATGGCGCACCGCGAACGCGACGCCGTCGCCGATCATCCGACCAAACGGACCGATCAGCGCGTGGGCGAGGAAGACCGCGAGGATTAACGAACAAACCGGTACGATCACCAGGTACAGGTAGTCCGGCACGATGCGCTTCAGGTGCGTTTCAATAAAACCGAGCGTCAGACCCGCCAGCAGTGCCGGGATCACCTGCGCCTGGTAACCAACTTTAGCGATGCTGAACAGGCCAAAGTCCCAGACTTCCGGCAATTGTTGCCCGAGGAGATACGCGTTCATTAGCTGCGGTGAAACCAGCGTGACGCCCAACACAATACCCAGGATCGGCGTGCCGCCCATTTTTTTGACCGCCGACCAGCAGATCCCGACCGGCAGGTAGAAGAAAATCGCTTCGCCAATCAGCCATAAAAAGTCATAGACGGTTTTCAGTGCCGGATACATCTGCGCCAGCGTCTGGCCGTTGCTCATCGGCACATCGCCAATCACGTTGCGAAAGCCAAGGATTAAGCCGCCGCTGATCAGCGCCGGCAGTAGCGGGAAGAAGATTTCGGCGAAATGGGAGATCAACTGCTCATGCCATTTCATATTCTGGCGCGCGGCTTTTTTCGCCTGCTCTTTGTCGGCGTGGGCCTGGCCGGTGGTGGCCAGCAGCGCCTTATAGTAATCACCGACATTAGTGCCAATCACTACCTGAAATTGTCCGGCGTTGGTGAAGCAGCCTTTGACCATCGGCAGTTGTTCGATCTCTTTCGGACGGGCAATGGCTGGTTGATTCAGTACAAAGCGCAGACGTGTCAGGCAGTGGCTCACCGTCGCGATGTTTTCCCGCCCGCCAACCAGCGCAATAAGCTGGTCGATATCCGTTTGTTTGATTTTACTCATCATGAAGCCTCATGGCGATGACTGTGAAAATGGGTGTTGCTGGACTGGCGACAGAATATATCCGCGATGAATATTTAAAAATGGGAACGTTCCCGAAACGCAGCGAAGATCACAAATTCGCGTACAGAAAGCGGTCAGTTGCGGATCAGGAAAGCATGGAAGGAATGACGATCTGGCGCAGTTCGCCGCGCCCGGTGATCTGATCGATCAGTTGGGAAGCCGCCTGGCGTCCGGCTTCGGCGTAGCCCGGATCGACGGTGACGATCTCGGGATGGAGGAATTTCATCAACGGCGTATTGCCAACGCTCGCCAGTTGCAGCGCGTCGATCCGCTGTTCCTGCAAATACTTGCTGGCCCCGAGGGCGAGGGTGTCAGTGGCGCAGACCAGCGCCGTGGTTTCTGGCGTGATCACGCTGGCGGCATGATCGTAGCCTTGCTTCATTGCCAGACCCGGCAGCGCGGCGACGGGATGCAGCTTGCGCTGTTTGCAAAACGCCAGGTACGCCTCATGGCGGCGCTTACCGGTGGTGACGTCGCTGTGGGGGACGCCGAGAAAACTGATGTTGCGGTGACCCTGATCGTACAGGCGCTGCATCAACATTTTTATCGCCCCTTCGTCGTCATAACAGACGGAAGCAAAGCCCTGCGCGTCGCGCGCCAGCAGCACCAGCGAAGCCTGCCACGGCGCAATCATCGCGTCGGTAATGCCGGTAAAGCCAAATAACACGACGCCGTCAATATTGCGGCGCTTCAGCATGCCGAGGTGTTCTTCTACTTTCGCTGTGGAGAACTGGCTTTCCATCATAATGGGATCGTAGCCCTGTTCATAAAACACGGGCAGCATGGTCTGAACGGCAAGATTCTCGGACAGCGAGTCAAGGCGGGTGACCATAATGGCAACCACTTTGTCACTCTGACCGCGCATGGCGCGCGCAGAGCGGGAGGGGGAGAAACCGTGCTGATTCATTACCGCTTCCACGCGTTCGCGGGTGCGCTCGCTCACGCCGCTTTCGTTATTGAGTACGCGCGAAACCGTGGATTTTCCCACGCCGCTCAGACGGGCGATGTCTTTGATAGTCAGCCGATTTTGCATCCCGTTTTCCCATAGCAGGCATCAAGAAGAGGTAAAGAGGATAACTTTACGCATTTGAACCGCAATGAGCAAAGTCTGGTTTATCATTGGTTTAATCACAGGGTGTTATTATATCGCCATAATAGCCACAAAGAGTATGATCTGCGGCTTATAATCTGCGTCTTAAATTATTCACTTACCGGAGGCTTTATGGATCCCGATCCCACCCCTCTCCCGCGATGGAGAAACACTTTTTTCCGGTAAGCCTGCCTTTCGCTGTCTTACCGGCGACGTAAGACAGTGACGCGTTAACGTCCCTGTTAAGAAAATAAATTGCCTGTCAGGTAAGGCTTTGCCACGCCTGAACACTTTTTCTGCGCCTTTCTGCTTTTGGCGCGGAGGGACTGCCTATGTTTAAAAATATCACTCGCCAGCTTTTTGCCCGGCTCAGCCGCCATTTGCCCGATCGCCTGGTGCATCGCGATCCGTTACCGAACGCGCAGACGCTTGCCAGTACGCCGATCCCGTCATCACTCAGCGAACAGTGCCTGAAAGTGGCCGTCATGGATGACGCGACGTTGTGGAAATCTTTCGGCGCCCACCCGGAAGGGTTGACGCCGACGGAAGTGGATGCGGCGCGTGAAAAGCACGGCGACAACCAGTTACCCGCCCAGCAGCCATCGCCGTGGTGGGTACATCTGTGGGTCTGCTACCGCAATCCATTTAATATTCTGTTAACCATTCTGGGGGCCATCTCTTACGCCACGGAGGATCTGTTTGCGGCGGGAGTGATCGCGCTGATGGTGGCGATCTCCACACTGCTGAATTTCGTTCAGGAAGCACGCTCGACCAAAGCGGCGGATGCGCTAAAAGCGATGGTCAGTAATACCGCGACGGTGTTGCGGGTGATCAATGAAAAAGGCGAGAACGGCTGGATCGACGTCCCGATTGATCAACTGGTGCCTGGCGATATCGTAAAACTGGCGGCGGGAGACATGATCCCGGCTGATCTGCGGGTGCTTCAGGCGCGCGATCTGTTTGTCGCCCAGGCGTCGTTAACCGGCGAGTCGCTGCCGGTGGAAAAAGTGGCTAACACCCGCGAGCCGGCTCATAACAACCCGCTTGAGTGCGATACCCTGTGCTTTATGGGGACCAACGTCGTGAGCGGTACGGCGCAGGCCCTTGTGATTGCCACGGGAGCCAACACCTGGTTTGGGCAACTGGCAGGCCGCGTCAGCGAACAGGAAAGCGAACAGAATGCCTTTCAGAAAGGCATCAGCCGCGTCAGTATGTTGTTGATTCGCTTTATGCTGGTGATGGCGCCCATCGTGCTGGTGATCAACGGCTATACCAAAGGCGACTGGTGGGAAGCGGCGCTGTTCGCGCTCTCGGTGGCCGTCGGACTGACGCCGGAAATGCTGCCGATGATCGTCACTTCCACACTGGCGCGCGGCGCGGTGAAACTGTCGAAGCAAAAGGTGATTGTGAAGCATCTCGACGCCATTCAGAACTTTGGCGCGATGGATATTCTTTGCACCGACAAAACCGGTACGCTGACCCAGGACAAAATTGTTCTGGAAAACCACACTGACATTTCCGGCAAACCCAGCGATCGCGTTCTGCACGCGGCATGGCTGAACAGCCATTATCAGACGGGGTTGAAAAATCTGCTTGATACCGCCGTGCTGGAGGGCGTGGATGAAGCCTCCGCGCGCGAACTTGCGACCCGCTGGCAGAAAATTGATGAGATCCCGTTTGATTTCGAACGTCGCCGCATGTCGGTGGTGGTCGCTGAACATGCGGAGGTGCATCAGCTGGTGTGCAAAGGCGCGCTGCAGGAAATCCTCAACGTCAGCACGCATGTGCGCCATAACGGAGAAATCGTGCCGCTGGATGACAACATGCTGCGCCGCGTGAAGCGCGTCACCGATACCCTGAATCGTCAGGGGCTGCGCGTGGTGGCGGTGGCTACCCGCTATCTGCCTGCGCGAGAAGGCGATTACCAGCGTATCGACGAATCCGATCTGATCCTTGAAGGGTACATCGCCTTCCTCGATCCGCCGAAAGAGACGACGGCGCCTGCGTTAAAGGCGCTGAAGGCCAGCGGTATCACGGTGAAAATTCTGACCGGCGACAGCGAGTTGGTCGCGGCAAAAGTGTGCCATGACGTCGGACTGGACGCGGGTGAAGTGGTTGTTGGCAGCGATATCGAAAGCCTGAGCGACGACGAGCTGGCGACGCTGGCGCAGCGTACCACGCTGTTTGCCCGTCTGACGCCGATGCATAAAGAACGCATTGTCACACTGCTTAAGCGCGAAGGGCATGTCGTGGGCTTTATGGGCGACGGTATTAATGACGCCCCGGCGTTGCGTGCGGCGGATATCGGTATTTCCGTCGATGGCGCCGTGGACATTGCCCGGGAAGCCGCCGACATTATCCTGCTGGAAAAGAGCCTGATGGTGCTGGAAGAAGGGGTGATCGAAGGTCGTCGCACTTTCTCGAATATGCTGAAGTACATTAAGATGACCGCCAGCTCCAACTTCGGTAACGTCTTCAGCGTGCTGGTGGCGAGCGCCTTTTTACCGTTCCTGCCCATGCTGCCGCTACACTTACTGATTCAGAATCTGCTGTACGATGTATCGCAGGTGGCGATCCCGTTTGATAACGTGGACGATGAGCAGATCCAGAAGCCGCAGCGCTGGAATCCGACAGATCTGGGGCGTTTTATGATCTTCTTTGGTCCGATTAGCTCGATCTTCGACATTATCACGTTCTGCGTGATGTGGTGGGTCTTCCACGCGAACGTGCCGGAGGCGCA
The DNA here is from genome assembly GCF_030332325.1 of Citrobacter sp. Cs237. Classification (NCBI taxonomy): domain Bacteria; kingdom Pseudomonadati; phylum Pseudomonadota; class Gammaproteobacteria; order Enterobacterales; family Enterobacteriaceae; genus Citrobacter; species Citrobacter sp. Cs237. Next base: position 328,530 of record NZ_JAOWIB010000106.1, read on the forward strand.
AACCTTGTTCCAGTCCGGCTGGTTTGTAGTGGGGCTACTGTCGCAAACGCTGATTGTGCATATGATTCGTACCCGCCGCGTGCCGTTCATTCAGAGTCGCGCCGCGTGGCCGCTGCTGTTGATGACGCTGGTGGTGATGATGGTGGGCATTGCGCTGCCGTTCTCGCCGCTGGCCGGGTATCTGCAATTGCAGGCGCTGCCGCTGAGCTACTTCCCGTGGCTGGTCGGTATTCTGGTAGGCTATATGACGTTAACGCAGTTGGTGAAAGGCTTCTATAGTCGCCGCTACGGTTGGCAGTAATGCGCAGTGGGTCGCTTATGAGCCGGTCGGACAAAGCGAAACCGCCCTCCGGTGTCTGCGGTAAAAAGCCGGACGAGCATGACCCCGTCCGGCAGTCGGCTTAGTGCTTCAGCACCCACGCTTCTTTCCAGTGTGCGCCAACGCCTGGCTCAAACTGGTTAGCGCCTGGAGCGTACTGGACGCAGTAGCCGCTGTACGGGAAAGGCTTACATTCGTAGGTCTTACCGTCTTTCGGTTGCAGCACCACGGTACCGGCTTTGTAAGACGCGATACTGTCCGGGAAGGTAAAGTCGTGGTGACCGGCGTTGTCGGTCGCCGCGTCGCTTTCCAGCATCAGGTTCAACACGTCCTGAGCAAACAGCGTACCGTCTTTGTTGGTCGCATAGTATTTCAGCATATGGTGACCAGCAGTCACGTCAGTCAGGGTCATGGTGACGTCCTGGTTGGCGTTGTTCATGTCCTGCTTCAGATAGCCTTTTTCCGCGCCGTGATGATTCATCACGTGGGCTTCAAAATTCACATCGCCGTGCGTATTCACGTGGAAAGTCACGGTGGCATTGCCGTGCGCAATCTTGCTGTACTGCAGATCGGTAACGGCGATGGTTTCGTTCACTTGCGCTTTTTGCTCTTCATAAGAGATGGCGACAGACTGCAGCGCGCTGCCTTCTCTTACGAACACGCTATTCGCGCCATGTACCGGGCCGATCTCACCCCCTTCGTCTTTCACGCCTACGCGCACATCGCTGTGGGTGCTGTTGATCAATTGCGCCATATCGAAGGCCCACTGGTTCGCATCGCCCTGAGCAGCGGAGGCAATGGTCATTTCAGTGCGCATTGAGGTTACTTCACCATTGGCGTCAAAGAAGCGGGCAATGACTTTATCGCCTGCGTTCAGGTTATTACCGGCAATCTGACCGCTGAGGGTTTTGCTCCATTCGGAAACCACGCCCGGGGTTTCATCCGGAGTCACGTTGCCGCTATTACCGAAATCCACGTCAATGGCCTGATAGAAGCTATTTGTCGTATCTGCAATTTCCCAAACGCCGTAAATAACCTGATAACCGGTACGTTCAGGAACATTACAGTTCATTGACTGCGTGACCGCCGGCGCCTGGCCATTTCCATTAATGGTACAGAACGGCGTTAAATCAAATTGATCGCGGGTCAGCGGCTTATTTGGATCCCAGTTTTGTTTGGTGATGTAATAACGCCAGTTCGTGGTTTTATGCGGCGCAGTATGGTGCCATACAAACTGGTGTGGACCTGCTGTCATTGGGCTTTTGGTCCAGGCGTTCAGGCTCTGGCGATCCAGTTGAGAATACTGAGAAATACCGGCGCTGGCGAGCTGTCCGTCTGGCGGCATCGCGCCAGTCGGGAAGCCGGAGGTTTTTTCTACGCTCTGCGGTTCGTATTGAACGGAACCACAATCGACGTTTTGCCCCAGCTTGCACATATATGCGCGGCTGGCAGGGGATTCAATATAACCGTGTGCTAACGCTGAAGAAGCAACGGTCAATGTTGCTACCGCCAGCGCGATTTTGGAAAGTTTCATTATTAGTCCATTAGTGTATTAAAACAACGAGTGCGGCAGGAAGTGTATTAATGGACCGACGGTGATGTCATGAAATAGCGAGGATAAAAAAGGTCAAAATAAAAACCTATTTTATTTTTAAAAACATAAGGCAGCGTGTGCTGCCTTAAAAAGAGATAACCGGAATAATTAGCGACGAACGGCAATCGCTTCGATTTCGATTTTTACGTCTTTCGGCAGACGCGCCACTTCCACGCAGGAGCGCGCCGGGAAGGTGGCGTTGTGCTCGGTGAAGAACGCTTCGTAAGTGGCGTTCACGGTCGCGAAGTCGTTCAGATCTTTGACAAACACGGTGGTTTTCACGATGTCGCCCACTTTCAGGCCAGCCGCTTCGACGATGGCTTTAACGTTTTCCAGCGACTGACGCGCCTGAGCGGACACGTCTTCCGGTACGCTGCCGGTTTTTGGATCAACCGGGATCTGACCGGAAGTGATGATCATGCTGCCCAGATCTACGCCCTGAACATAAGGACCGATAGCCGCAGGTGCATTTTCCGTCGCGATAGTTTTGCTCATGATTTCTCCTGAATACAGCGGTAAAAGAAAGTTCCCGACAATTATAAGGAGCCGGGAATTTATAACCAACCCCAATTAGTTGGCCAGCACCACATAATGAGAAAACTCTTTTTCGCAGTATTTGCATTTGAGCGCAATGTCATCCGCGCGCTTTTTCACTGCAAAGCTGGAGGAAACCGGCTCCGCATGGCTGATGCAGTTGCTGTTCGGGCAAACCAGAACGCTTTCAATGCGATCCGGCAGGCTTGGACGCGATTTTCCTACTACCTCGTAATTGTCGATCCGGTTCACGGTGGCCTGCGGCGCATACAGTGACAGCTGGTTAACCTGCTCAGCGGTCAGGAAGGTGTTCTCAATTTTGATCAGATCTTTGCGGCCCATTTCGCCGGAAGGGAGGTTGAGGCCGATGGTGATGCGCTGGTCGGTTTCGGTCAGCTTGAACAGGGTCAGCAGCTTAAAGCCTACCTGGGCGGGAATATGATCGATCACGGTGCCGCATTTGATCGCTTCAACCTGTAATTTATTGTCGTGTGTCATCGTTTATTCTCCCTTACAGTGCCAGATCGCGGGTCAGAACCAATGCCAGTAACGCCTGGCGGGCAAAAATACCGTTACCCGCCTGCTGGAAGTACCAGGCATGCGGGGTTTTATCGACGTCGGTGGCGATTTCATCAATGCGCGGCAGCGGATGCAGCACCTTCATGTTTTCACGCGCGCCCGCCAGATCGCTGGCGCGCAGAACAAACTGCGCTTTTACGTTGGCGTATTCCGACGGGTCGAGACGCTCTTTCTGTACGCGGGTCATGTACAGAATGTCCACCTCCGCCATGACTTCCTCAATCGAGGCGTGCAGGCTCCAGGCGATGCCCTTTTCGTCGAGCATATCGAGAATGTACTGCGGCATCGCCAGCGCGTCCGGGGCGATAAAGTAGAAACGGTTGCCGTCGAACTTCGCCAGCGCCTGGGTCAGCGAGTGGACGGTACGGCCATATTTCAGGTCGCCGACCATCGCGACGTGTAGGTTATCCAGACGACCCTGGGTTTCCTGGATGGTAAACAGATCCAGCAGCGTTTGGGTCGGATGTTGGTTTGAACCGTCGCCAGCGTTCAGGACCGGCACCTGGCCGGAAAACTCGGTCGCCAGACGCGCGGCGCCTTCCTGCGGATGGCGCATCACGATAGCGTCCACATAGGTGCTGATCACCGAAATGGTGTCTGCCAGCGTCTCGCCTTTCTTACCCAGCGACGTGTTCGCGCTGTCGGAAAAGCCCACCACACTTGCGCCTAGGCGGTGCATCGACGTTTCAAACGACAGGCGGGTACGCGTGGAAGCCTCGAAGAAACAGCTGGCGATGACCTTATGCTTTAGCAGCTCCGGCTGTGGATTCGCTTTTAATTTTGCTGCCGTCGCCAGCACCAGATTGAGGTCATCGCGGCTGAGGTCGTTTATGGAAATGATGTGTTTTTGATACAACGGATTAGCCATGTTTATCTCCTGACGCCTGGGCAAAAAAAAGCCCCTCATTTGAGGGGCTGTGAATAGGTGAGCAACGGAAAGAAAAACGGCAGGCCAGCGTCTGTTTTCAGACGCGGTAAGACAGAATGTCGTACACACTGAACCATGCTTCCTCCCGGCAAATTGTCCGCGATTATACTCAGCTCCGTTTACGGATCAAGCAAAAAAAAGCTCATTTTATTCAAAGTAAACGGTTTTAATGAATACTAATTCATTTTGAGTAAGTAATTAATCTGCTTGTGGACAAGGCCGGTGCGCTGCACGACCCGGGGGGCCACCCAGACAATACTGCTGCCAGCGATAACCCCGAGGATCTCCGGCAGGGCGTGGTAATCGAGGATTCTGGCGACCGCGCGGCCATATCCGGCAACGGTATGGATAAGGATAAATTCGCTGTTGTGCTCCACGCTGACCACCATTTCAGCAATCGAACGGGCGGCATCCGGCGCAGGGCGCAGTTGCGGATTCACGGAATAAATTTTTTGACCCTTTGTATTTCGTATTTTTATGACGCCAAGCATTTTCAGCAGGCGCGACACCGTCGACTGACTGATGCTTTCAAACCCGTGGTCCTGCAGGTCGCGGCGTATTTCCTCCTGCGACAGGTAACTTTTTTCGGTAATCAGGCGCTGACAGACCGCCAGTTGCTGCTGCTCTTTGGCGGAGTAATCATCGTAATCCTTCATAAATGCACCTTATCTTTATTATTCGAACGCTACAGCATGGCGCCCACGCTCAGTACGGCCATGTTGAGCACTGTCAGGATCAGCAACAGCGGCGCAACCCATTTCAGATACCGCACGTAGGGAACGCGGGCGATCGCCAGGCCGCCCATCACCACTGCCGAGGTCGGGGTGATCAGGTTGACGATCCCCGACGCCGACTGGTACGCCGTAACAACCAGATCCCGCTGCACATGGGCAAAATCGGCCAGCGGAGCCATGATCGGCATCGTCAGTACCGCCAGTCCGGATGATGAAGGGACCAGGAAGGAGAGCAGAACTTCCAGCCAGTAGGTGACGTTGATGAAAATCGTGGTGGATAGACCGGAGACCAGATTCTCGGCGCTGTGCAAAATGGTATGAGTAATCATGCCGTTATCCATGACGACCACAATGCCGCGCGCGATGCCGATAATCAACGCCACGCCGAGCAGATCGCGCGCGCCGTCGATAAAGGTGCTGGTAAACGCTTCTTCTCCCATGCGGGCGATTACGCCCACCACGATCGCCGCCGCCAGAAAGACGCCAGAGATTTCGGCCATCCACCAGCCGCGAACCGCCACGCCGTAGATCATAATGGCGAAAGAGGCGGCGAAGATCAGCAGAATCCATTTGCGGGTGGCGGTGAAGGCCAGCAGGGTATCGGAACGGTTGCCGAGGAAGTGGGCGCGGTTTTCCGCCATTTTATCCGCCACGATCGACAGTTCAGGGTTGCTGCGTACCTTACGCGCGTAACGCATAACCCAGACCACGCAGATGAGATAGCCGACGAGCAGCAGAATGACGCGCAGCAGCATTCCCTGGGTGAACGGGATCCCGGCGGCGTTGGCGGCAATGACCGTGGCGAACGGGTTAATGGTCGAGCCCAACGTGCCGATGCCTGCGCCGAGCAACACGGTGGCGGCGGCAACCAGCGGATCAAAACGCGCCGCCATCATCACCGGTACCAGCAGCGTGTAGAAAGGGAGCGACTCTTCCGCCATCCCGTAAATCGTGCCTCCCGCGGCAAACAGCGCCATCAGGATGGGGATCATCCATTCCTCTTTGCCGTTAAGTCTGACCGTCACCCGCTCAATGCCCGCGTCGATAGCGCCGGTTTTGTTCACCACGCCGAGGAAGCCGCCGATGATCAGAACAAACAGCGCCACGTCAATTGCGCCTGCGGTGTAGGTTTCGTGATTGTATAAACCGTCAATGGGCGCCAGCAGCACAGCGGTAATGCCCTGCGGATGCGCCTCGGTGGGAGCATAGGTTCCCGCCACCGGAACCTCTTTGCCAAGCGTGGCGTTCATCGCCATCTGGTATTTGCCCGCCGGGACAATCCAGGTCATGACGGCGACCAGCGCGATAAGAATAAACAGGATGGTGTACGCGGTGGGAAACTTGAATTTACCCATGATTTTCTCTCCGGATATCACGGGCAGCCGCCGTCGTAGCGACCGCTGCCCGCAAGGGTTAGTCGCCGAGGGTCGCTACCATCACCGCTTTGATGGTGTGCATGCGGTTTTCCGCTTCGTCGAACACGATGGCGTGGTCGGACTCAAACACCTCGTCGGTCACTTCCAGCCCCTTCAGACCGTAAGCCGCTTCGATTTCGCGTCCTACTTTGGTGTGCTCGTTATGAAAGGCGGGCAGGCAGTGCATGAACTTGACGTTTGGGTTGCCGGTCGCGTTAATCACCTGCTGATTCACCTGGTAAGGGGTCATCAGACTGACGCGTTCCGCCCACGCTTCTTTTGGTTCGCCCATTGACACCCAGACGTCGGTATAGAGGAAATCGACGTCATAGACGCCTGCTTCCACATCCTCTGTCAGGGTGATGCGCGCGCCGGTGGTGCTGGCGATAGCGCGGCATTCGGCGACCAGCGCCTCGTCGGGCCAGAATGATTTCGGCGCCACCAGCCGGATGTCCATACCCATTTTCGCCGCGCCGACCATCAGCGAATTGCCCATGTTGTTGCGCGCATCGCCCAGATAGGCAAAGCGCAGTTCCGGCAGCGTTTTTCCTGGCGCATGCTCCAGCATGGTCATCAGATCCGCGAGGATCTGTGTGGGATGAAACTCGTCGGTCAGGCCGTTCCATACCGGTACACCGGCGTATTGCCCTAACTCCTCGACGATTTGCTGACCGAAGCCGCGATATTCAATGCCGTCATACATCCGTCCCAGCACCCGGGCGGTGTCTTTCATCGACTCTTTATGACCAATTTGCGATCCGCTCGGACCGAGATAGGTCACCTGCGCGCCCTGGTCGAAGGCTGCAACCTCAAAGGCACAGCGGGTGCGGGTGGAGGTTTTTTCAAAAATCAGCGCGATGTTTTTACCGCTCAGTTTTTGCAACTCACGCCCGGCTTTTTTGGCCGCTTTCAGTTCGATTGCCAGATCGATTAGCGACTGAATTTCCGCCGGAGTAAAGTCCAGAAGTTTCAGAAAGTTACGTTTTTTCAGTGAAATAGCCATGTATCTGTCCTTAAATCGTGTAGGCCTGACAAGCGCCGCGCCGTCAGACGATGTCAGCGTTTCGTTGCCGGATGACGGCGTTGCGTTATCCGGTCGACAAAGAGATGAATGAAATAAAAGGGATTACGCGTCGGCAGTTTCGCGTCGGATTAACGTGCCTTTATCGCCAGCGAGGATCGCCGGGCCATCGGTCAGCGAACCAATCCCGGCAATGCCATGGCAGCGGCTGACAAACTCTGCGCAGGCGGTGACTTTCGGCCCCATCGACCCCGCGTCAAACTGCATCTCGCTAAGCAATTCCGGGGTCACCTGCGCCAGCGGACGCTGCGTGGGTTTACCCCAGTCGAGATACACGGCGTCGGCGTCGGTCAGGATCAGCAGCGCGTCGGCGCGGATCTGGCTGGCGAGCAGGGCGGCGGAGAGATCTTTGTCGATCACCGCTTCAATGCCGTGGTAACCGTCCACTTTTTCAATGACCGGCACGCCGCCGCCGCCGTTGCAGATCACCAGATGATCGCGGGCAATCAGCGCCTGAATCGCATCGCTTTCCACAATGCGTCTGGGCTGTGGTGAAGGCACCACGCGGCGGAACGCGTTGCCGTCGGCTTTGAATACCCAGCCTTTTTCCGCCTCCAGCGCATCAGCCTGCGCCGCGTCATACACCGGACCGATGTATTTAGTCGGCTTGCGAAACGCCGGATCGTGCTCGTCCACTTCCACCTGGGTCAGCAGGACGCTGATTTCCCGCTGTGGTAACTGATTTTTCAGCGCCTGTTGCAGCATGTAGCCGATCATCCCCTGGCTTTCGGCGCCGAGGATGTCGAGAGGATAGGGGGTAACGCGGTCATAGGCGCTGTTCTGTAACGCCAGCAGACCAACCTGCGGGCCGTTGCCATGCACCAGCACCACCCGCCACTGCCGGGTGAGCTGCGCGATGGTACTGGCCGCCAGTTCGATGTTTTTGCGCTGAATATCCGCTTCCAGCGGTTCGCCGCGCTTAAGCAGCGCGTTGCCGCCCAGCGCGACAACCAGAGTCGGTTTCTGTGTCATGGTCGATTCCTTAAATGCCGTCGCGTTCCAGTGGGCAGCTCATGCAGCGTGCGCCGCCGCGCCCGCGTCCCAGTTCGTCGCCGGGGATAGGCAGTACGGTGATCCCCGCTTTGTCGTATTTCTCGTTGGTCCAGATATTGCGCTCGTAGCCCACCACAACGCCGGGGCGCAGGGTGAGGACGTTATTGGCGTCATTCCACTGTTCGCGCTCGGCCTCAAAGGCGTCGCCGCCGGTGGTGATTAAGCGGACCTGATCGATGCCGAGCGCTTTTTCAATGGCGTTCACCAGCGTGCGCTCCTCGGTACGCTTCAGCCCGCCGCGCCCGTCCGGGGTGAGGGTCCAGCACTTGACGTCCTGACGCACCACTTCCGGGTACACGGAAAACGTGTCGATATCGATATGGGTCATCACCGTGTCGAGATGCATACAGGAGCGGTGTTTGGGCAGCTCAACGGCAATCACCCGTTCGGCCTGACGATGGGTAAACAGCGCCTGAGCCAGAAATTCAATGCCCTGCGGCGTGGTGCGTTCGGACATGCCGATTAATACCGCGCCGCGTCCAATCACCAGTACATCTCCGCCTTCAAGCGTCGCGTGGTCGTAATTAATGTTTTCGTCGCCGAAATATTTAATAAATTCGCCGTCGGCAAATTGTGGATGCCAGCGATATATCGCACGCAAATTATTGGTTTCACGCTGGCGGGCGGGTTTCGCCATCGGATTAATCGAAACGCCGTTATATATCCAGCATGAAGTGTCGCGGGTAAATAAGTGGTTAGGTAATGGCTTCATAATAAAGTCATTAATATCGTGAGTATCCACCACGATATTTTTAATGGATGCCGGAATTTCACCGTACGTGAGTCCGCCGCTTAAATGCCGCGCCAGTTCCCGGTGCGGCATATCCGCCAGCCACGCGCGAATGTCGGCGGCAAAGGTTGGGCCGAGTCGGTAATCGGAAATTTGCGTCTCCAGTAGCCAGCGTCTGGCGTCAGCGATATCCAGGGTTTGTGTTAATAAATCAGTCAGTAACAACACTTCGATGCCCTGTTGACGCAGGGTGTTGGCAAAAATGTCATGCTCCTCACCCGCACGTTCAACCGACAGCACGTCATCAAATAACAGCGCCTGACAGTTAGATGGCGTGAGGCGTTTCAGGCTGAGATTTGGGCGATGCAGCATTACGCTGCGCAGTTGACCGATTTCAGAACCGACATAATGTTTTTCCATTACGATACCTTCCACTCTGTTTCAGGAATAAAAAGGTGGTGGCTGCAAATAATCAGGTTATTCGCAGTCAGGACAGTGCAGATAATTTTCGTAAAGCATCATTAAATTAATTTCAGAGGGATTGTGTGATGGGATTCACATCAGGTGGGATATGTGTATTTTCTTAATTAATATATGACGGGGGTCTGAGAAATAACAAAAATAATAAGATCTAAAATGAATTACTACGCAATTATGCGGCGGCTTATGCGGCAGTGTTAATTATTTGTTGGGGGCGATATATAAATTATCTCCGCTAACCGATTGATTTGTAAGGGTTGCTAACAATTTACTGCATAAGTATGCGTAATGCTAATTATATTATTTAGGACCAAAATTAAATCATGCGATAATTATGAGAATGTTGCTCGTTAATGCAGGGAAAATGAAGTGTGATCGGCTGCTGATTTTTCCTGTAAAGAATTTAATAACAGCAGGTTAGGCAGCGTTAAGGAAACGCTGGTTTACCAGTTATGCAGAAAAAGCGCATAAATTACAATTAGCTGTTAACAGTCCATCAACAAGTCCGCCGATAAACATGCGCTGACGCAAAACTTCGTCAGACGGGGGTGGTGCTCCGCTAAAAATTCTCGTATAACAATTTAAAATGAAACGCTGTTTTAATTGTGAGGTATGAGATGATCGTCGGCAATATTCACCATCTGCAATCCTGGCTTCCTCAGGAGTTGCGCGAAGCCATTGAGCACATAAAAGCCCATGTCTCTGAAACAACAGAAAAGGGTAAGCACGATATTGACGGTAACCGACTGTTTTACTTGATTTCGGAAGACATGACCGAGCCGTTTGAAAAGCGTCGGGCGGAGTATCATGCGCGCTATCTGGACATCCAGATCGTTTTAAAAGGGCAGGAAGGGATGACCTTCAGCACGTTGCCAGCCGGAACGCCGGAAACGGACTGGCTGGCGGAAAAAGATATCGCCTTCTTACCGGAAGGTGAGCAGGAAAAGACAGTGATCCTCAACGAAGGCGACTTTGTCGTCTTTTATCCGGGAGAAGTCCACAAGCCGCTGTGCGCCGTCGGCGCACCGGCGCAGGTGCGTAAAGCGGTGGTTAAGCTGCTGGTAGCGTAATACGCCAGAGCCGGGCGGCGAATGCGCGCCCGGCCTCCGGCAACGGATTATTGCGATAACGTCGCGACCATTACCGCTTTGATGGTGTGCATCCGGTTTTCGGCCTGATCGAACACAATGCTGGCCGGAGACTCAAACACCTCGTCGGTTACTTCCATGCCGCCATGCAGCCCGTACTCTGCGGCCATTTTCTTGCCCAGCGTGGTCTGGTCGTCGTGGAACGCGGGCAGGCAGTGCAGAAACTTCACCTGCGGATTGCCCGTAAGCGCCATCATCTGGCTGTTGACCTTATAGCCGCGCAACAGCGAGATACGCTCCGCCCATTTTTCTTTTGGTTCGCCCATCGATACCCAGACGTCGGTATAGATAAAGTCCGCGCCCTTGACGCCTGCGGCAACGTCTGCGGTAAGAGTGATATTCCCGCCGTTTTTCTTCGCCATCGCCTGGCATTCTGCCACCAGCGCAGCCTCCGGCCAGCAGGACTCAGGCGCGACCAGACGCAGATCCAGCCCGGTTAAGGCGGCGGCTTCAAGCATCGAGTTGCCCATGTTGTTGCGCGCATCGCCCGCATACGCCAGCGTCATTTCGTTAAACGCTTTGCCCGGCAGATGCTCCTGCATGGTCAGCAGGTCAGCCAGCAATTGGGTCGGATGAAATTCATCAGTCAGGCCATTCCACACCGGAACGCCAGCGTAGGCCGCCAGCGTTTCGACCAGTTCCTGGCCGTAGCCGCGGTACTGAATGCCGTCATACATTCGCCCGAGCACGCGGGCGGTGTCTTTCATCGACTCTTTGTGGCCAATTTGACTGCCGCTGGGGCCGAGATAGGTCACGCGCGCGCCCTGGTCATATGCGGCAACTTCGAAAGAGCATCGTGTACGGGTCGAGTCTTTTTCGAAGATGAGCGCGATATTTTTGCCCGTCAGTTTCTGTTCTTCTGTGCCGTTTTTCCTGGCAGCTTTCAGGGAGACTGCGAGTTGCAGCAGCGCGGTAAGTTCAGCAGAGGTGAAATCGAGTAACTTCAAAAAATGCTTCTGATAAAAACCTGACATAGATCCCTCCTGAGGCATAAGCCACTTATTGAATTAAAATTCAATTTATATGGATGATTATGCAATTGCAACCCCGTTTAACAAATCTTTCCTGGAAAGGTGGAGGCAATGACGGCGGTGTGTGACAATAAGAGTATCGGCAGGACATTATGAGGAACGAGCTATGGCAAACCCGGAACTACTGGAAGAACAGCGTGAAGAGACGCGCCTGATTATTGAAGAATTACTGGAAGATGGCAGCGACCCGGACGCGCTGTACACCATCGAGCATCACCTTTCCGCAGACGACTTTGAAACCCTGGAAAAAGCGGCGGTAGAAGCGTTTAAACTCGGCTATGAAGTGACTGAGCCGGAAGAACTGGAAGTGGAAGAAGGTGACACGGTGATCTGCTGCGATATCCTCAGTGAATGCGCGCTGAATGCCGAACTGATTGATGCGCAGGTTGAACAACTGATGACCCTGGCGGAAAAATATGATGTTGAATACGACGGCTGGGGCACCTACTTTGAAGATCCGAACGGCGAAGAAGGTGAAGGCGACGACGACGATTTCGTCGATGAAGATGACGACGGCGTGCGTCACTAATCGCACAATGCGCTGAACGTGCGGCAACGCTGGTTGCCGCACTGTTTTGACAGGTTACACATGGATTACCCGCAAATACTCGCTCCGATTCTGCGCTTCCTGCACTGCCCAACGCCTCAGGCGTGGATTGACCAGGCGCGCCTCCCGCAACATCTTCCTCTGTTACTGACCGACCATCTGCTCTGCGAGCTGAAAGCAGCGCAAACGGCGATGCTGCTGGTGCGTAAGTACGTCGCGGATAAACAGGGGGCGCAAGCGCTGCTCGCCTGGCTTCAGCCTTATGAAGCGTTTGCCTTCCGTGACGGGCCGGAACCGGATTTCGTCGCGCTGCATAAACACATTGGTAAAAGCGTGATGCCGAAAACCGACGATCCGTGGGGACAGCGGTTGATCGACAGCATGGTGCTGCTGATAAAAGAAGAGCTGCATCATTTCTGGCAGGTGCGGGAAGCGATGCAGGCGCGCAATATTCCCTATTTGAAAATCACCGCCAGCCGTTACGCCAAAGGGATGCTGAAAGAAGTGCGCACGCATGAACCGCTTACGCTTATCGATAAGCTCATTTGCGGCGCTTATATTGAGGCACGCTCCTGCGAACGTTTCGCTGCGCTGGCTCCATACCTGGACGACGCTCTGCAGACGTTCTATCTTTCGCTTTTGCGTTCCGAAGCGCGGCACTATCAGGACTATCTGGCGCTGGCGCAACAGGTGTCACAAGAGGACATTTCGCCCCGCGTGCGCTATTTCGGAGAAGTGGAGGCGGCGTTGATCGCTTCGCCGGACAGCGTGTTTCGCTTCCATAGCGGTGTTCCCGTCGCCTCTTAATTTCGGTAGTTCTGTCTGGCGTAAGGTGACATCACAACGAAAGACGTGAAAAATGGCTCTCTTTTACGCGCGGATCCCTCACGCGCAGGCAAGGAATACCGATGAACTGGACACATGTCATACTCGCAGGCTACGTTGGCGCGATTCTCGCTATCGTCATTGGCCTGTTTCGTAAAAAGGGGTGGGTCGGGAAAGTCTCCGGCGCGGTAATTTTTATTGTGGCGATCGTGGCGTGGAATTTATTCGACGTTCACTATCTGATCCCACGCGAAAAAGCGGCGACGGGGCAGAGCGAAGAACAGCAGTTTAATGAGGCGATGACCACGCTGCCGACCATGCAGGTTTTGAAAGAGCAGGAGCCTGAACTCTGGAATCGTATCCGCGATCAGGCTGTTCAGATGCGTAAAGAAGGAAAATCTGAGCAGCAATTAATTGATGCTGTGCAACCGCAGATATTGCAGATCCAGATGGCGCGCCTGCAAAACGCGCCGGATGATAATGTCATTAACTACATGAAAATCAATCTGGAGCAGATTGCCGCTGTGCAGAAAAAGGGGGATGACGCGTGTTTTCGTTTCCTCTTTCCGGCGGTGAAGGGCGGCATTAATCCGATGCGGATGATCTCACCCGAGATCATCAAACGCCGGATGGACAGTGACGTGGCGATGATGCGCGCAGCCTATGGGCCGAATAAACACACGGTGACGGATGCCGAAAAGCAACAGGCGTTGCAGGACCTGCGCAACGTGGTGCCGACGCTGGCGCAACGCTATGGCGATGATTTGCAAATTATGGCGGAACCGCAGAAAGGGATAGGCAAAGAGAAAATTGCCTGCAATCTGGTGCAGGACATGTGGACGGAAGTTCTGACGTTACCAGCAGCCAACGCCGCTGGCGTCATTCGACTTTCGGTATCTCCTGAAATGCAGTAGCGGCGCTTACAGGGGTTTGAGCATCCGCACTTCGCAGTCGACGTGCCCGGTACAGCCCAGCGGCTCGCTGATATGCTCAAACCCTAGATGTTCGTACAGGCCGATGGCTTCGCGCAGAAAAGCCGTGGTCTCGAGATAACAGCGTTTGAATCCCTGCTCACGGGCGTGGTCCAGCGCCATCAGCGCCAGTTTCTTAGCGAGCCCCTTCCCTCGAATGGTCGGCAGAAAGTACATTTTTTGCAGCTCGCAAATGTCCGGTTCGCTACAGGTCAACGGCGCAATCCCGCCGCCGCCCACCACTTCACCCTGACACTCCACCACCCAGTAGGCGTGACCCGGCTGGCAATACAGCTGATATAACGCATCCAGATTCGGATCGGCAACGGTGTAGCCTTTGTCAGCAGTAAGGCCATATTCGGCGGAAACCTGGCGGATAACGGCGGCAATCGCCTGATTATCGTTAGCCGTCAGGCGACGTAAGGTGGGGGAAGAGTCGACAGCATTCATTGTACAATCCGGATAAATTACGCAAATAATCCGCACTAATAGCACCCTCCGCTAAGTGATGCAAGCGCCTTATCGCGCGGAGGAATTATGTAAATCAAAACATGAATAAGGTATTATTCTTTTACAGGTAAACTATTGCCTGCTAATTATGTGCATTTTTAAGGAACAATTTTTCAGGGATCTAATATGCAGGAAAATCTTATAAAGAGTGAGCCTCCGTCTCATCGTTTTCATTTTCGCGGCGATGGCGGTAGCTATTTTCTTATTTGTCTTGTCAATTCATTACTGGTTTTAATTACGCTGGGTATTTATTTGCCCTGGGCGCTAATGAAATGCCGCCGTTATATTTATGCCAACATGACGCTAAACGGCCAACCCTTTAGCTGGAACATGAAAGGTGGCGATATATTTCTGAGCTGGCTGATGTTGGTGGTGATATATATCGCAGGCGTCGGATTTATTAGCATGGAGTACGTTGCGGTTGGCGCGACGATTCTGGCGTTGCTGATCTTATCGCTTCCCATACTGATGATGAAAAATCTGCAATGTCAGGCGATGATGACCTCGCTGAACGGCGTTCGCTTTGGCTTTCGATTTTCTTCTGTGAAGGCGATGTGGAATCTGCTGTTTCTGCCGGTATTGTTGATATTGGCACTGGTCGTGGTGGTTTATTGCCTGTACCGGGTTTGCCCGCGCGAAAGTTTGGGCGAAATTATTTTTTCGGCGATTGCGCTGGGTCTGATATCGCTGGCGGGAATGGGCACGATCAGCGGCTTTCTCTACAGTCGCCTGATGGCAATGGTGGGCGAGGGAGGCAGTTTTGGCATCCACCGTTTTTCGGTACAGATTAACCTCCGGCACTGCATTAAGTCGGCGATTCTGGCAATGGCGGCGTTAATTCCGTTTCTCACGGTGATCGGTTTTATGGCCGTTGCGTTGATCAAATCCGCCGCAGAACTGGACGTGACGGGGATGTCGGAAGACGAGATAGAGACGCTAATTCTTATCGAATACCAACGACAGATTATGATGATGCAGATTATTTATTATCTGGGCTTTGCGGTATCGACCAGCTATCTCATCGTCGCGTTTCGTAACCATTTCCTCAATAACCTGCAACTTGCCGACGGACATATCCGTTTTCGCTCTACGCTGAGCTGGCATGGGATGGTGTACCGGTTGGGCGGTCTGTATCTGATTTCAGGGATTACCGGCGGGCTGGCCTATCCGCTGCTGCGCGTGTGGGTGATTAAATGGCTGGCGGAGAACACCTGCGTGGTGGGCGATCTGGATACGCTGGCGCTGACCGACAGCGATGAGCGGCTAGATAACGGCCTGGTGTCGCGCCTGTCCCGCGGCGTGATGCCGACGCTCTATTTTATGTAAAAAAAAAGCCGGATGGCGTGACCGCTTCTCCGGCTTTAATCTTGTGAGCCGGACAAGACATTCTGCCTCGTTGTCCGGCTGTCTGCTTACAGTGCGGCAATCACCGCCTGCTGCTCAATCAGCTTGGCTTTCGCTTCGGCGTAGCCTTCCAGCTTCTCACGTTCTTTGGCGATCACCGCTTCCGGTGCGCGCGCCACAAAGCCTTCGTTGGCCAGTTTGCCTTCAATACGGCCAATTTCGGCTTCCACCTTCGCCACTTCCTTCGCCAGACGCGCCAGTTCGGCCTCTTTGTCGATCAGGCCCGCCATTGGGATCAGCAGCTCGGCGCCGTCGATAATCTTGGTTACGGAAACCGGACCTTTATCATCCACAGGCAGTACGGTGATGCTTTCCAGACGCGCCAGCGTTTGCAGGAAGCTACGGTTGTCGTTCACGCGACGAACGGCATCTTCGCTACAACCGCGCAGCAGCAGCGCCAGCGGTTTGCCCGGCGCGATGTTCATTTCCGCACGAATATTACGTACAGCCACGATCGCCTGCTTCAGCCATTCGGTATCCGCCAGCGCCGCTTCGTCAACCTGAGAGGCGTCATAAGCCGGGAACGGCTGGAGCATGATAGTGTCTGCGTTAATGCCGCAAATCACCTTCACGCGCTGCCAGATGGTTTCCGTGATGAACGGAATGATCGGATGTGCCAGGCGCAGCAGACCTTCCAGTACGGTCACCAGCGTATGGCGGGTGCCGCGCAGTTCTGCTTCTGTACCGCCGTTCATCACCGGCTTGGTCAGCTCAAGATACCAGTCACAGAACTGGTTCCAGGTGAATTCATACAGAATGCCTGCGGCAATGTCGAAGCGGAAGCTGTCCAGCGCTTCACGGTACGCTTTTACGGTCCGGTTGAATTCCGCGAGGATCCAACGGTCTGCCAGCGACAGCGTCATTTCACCGCCGTTGAAACCGCAGTCCTGATCTTCGGTGTTCATCAGGACAAAGCGGCTGGCGTTCCACAGCTTGTTACAGAAGTTACGGTAGCCTTCCAGACGCTTCATATCCCAGTTGATGTCGCGACCGGTTGACGCCAGCGCCGCCAGGGTGAAGCGCAGGGCGTCGGTGCCGTGCGGTTCAATACCGTCCGGGAACTGCTTCTCAGTGCGTTTGGCGATCTTCTCTGCCAGCTGCGGCTGCATCATATTGCCGGTACGTTTCTCCAGCAGTTCCGGCAGGGAGATGCCGTCCACCATATCCAGCGGATCGATCACATTACCCTTGGACTTGGACATCTTCTGGCCTTCGTCGTCGCGGATAAGCCCCGTCATGTAGACGGTCTTAAACGGCACCTGCGGCTTGCCGTTTTCATCTTTGATGAAGTGCATGGTCATCATGATCATGCGGGCGATCCAGAAGAAGATGATGTCGAAGCCGGATACCATCACGCTGGTTGGGTGGAACTGACGCAGGGCGTCGGTGTTTTCCGGCCAGCCGAGGGTGGAGAAGGTCCACAGCGCGGAAGAGAACCAGGTATCCAGGACGTCGTCGTCCTGACGCAGCGCAACGTCGGCGGACAGGTTATTTTCCTGACGCACATCGTCTTCGCTGCGGCCGACATAAACGTTGCCTTCGTTGTCGTACCATGCCGGGATACGGTGACCCCACCACAGCTGGCGGGAAATACACCAGTCCTGAATATCGCGCATCCAGGAGAAGTACATGTTTTCATACTGCTTCGGCACAAACTGAATGTCGCCGTTTTCAACCGCTTCTACCGCCGGTTTGGCCAGCACGTCGGCGCGGACGTACCACTGGTCGGTCAGCATCGGTTCGATAACCACGCCGCCGCGATCGCCGTACGGCACGGTAAGATCGTGCGGTTTAATTTCTTCCAGCAGGCCCAGCGTGTCTACAGCGGCAACCACCGCTTTACGTGCGGCGAAGCGTTCCAGCTTCTGGAACTCAGCCGGGATATCGCTTGAGTAAACGTCAGACTCGTTGCCTTTGGTGTCGTACACTTCCGCGCTTTCACGGATGTCACCGTCGAAAGTCAGAATGTTGATCATCGGCAGAGCGTGACGACGGCCCACTTCGTAGTCGTTAAAGTCGTGCGCCGGGGTGATCTTCACGCAGCCGGTGCCTTTTTCCATGTCGGCGTGTTCGTCGCCGACAATCGGAATACGGCGGTTCACCAGCGGCAGCACCACGAACTTGCCAATCAGATCCTTATAACGCGGATCTTCCGGGTTCACGGCCACGCCGGTATCGCCCAACAGCGTTTCCGGACGGGTGGTAGCGACCACCAGATAATCTTTACCGTCGGCGGTTTTGGCGCCGTCGGCCAGCGGATAGCGGATATGCCACATGGAGCCTTTCGACTCGCGGTTTTCCACTTCGAGGTCAGAGATCGCGGTGCGCAGCTTCGGGTCCCAGTTCACCAGACGTTTGCCGCGGTAGATCAAGTCTTCTTTGTACAGACGGACGAACACTTCTTTCACGGCATTGGAAAGACCTTCGTCCATGGTGAAGCGCTCGCGCTCCCAGTCTACGGAGTTGCCGAGACGGCGCATCTGGCGAGTAATCGTGCCGCCGGATTCCGCCTTCCACTGCCAGATTTTATCAATGAAGGCGTCACGGCCGTAGTCGTGACGGGTTTTCCCTTCTTCTGCGGCAATTTTACGCTCAACCACCATCTGGGTTGCGATACCGGCGTGGTCGGTGCCGACCTGCCACAAGGTGTTTTTGCCCTGCATACGCTGGTAGCGAATCATGGTGTCCATGATGGTTTGCTGGAAAGCATGACCCATATGCAAACTGCCGGTGACGTTCGGCGGCGGGATCATGATGCAGAAACTCTCCTGGCTTTCATCGCCATTGGGTTTGAAATAGCCCTGCTTTTCCCAGTGCTCGTAAAGCGGCTGTTCGATATCTTGCGGGTTGTATGTCTTTTCCATTATTTCCAGGTTGCCGTATTCAGGTTAAAACCCGCCACGCGGTAGGCTTTGTAGCGCTCGCGTGCGGATTGTTTCAGAGAATCTTCGTGAGGAACGAAGTCTATCACTTCTGTGAAAGCGGTGGCAAAATCTGCAAAGCCGACGCGCAGGCTGATGAGCAGATCGCGTGGGCTGCTGTTGCGCTTTTCCGGCCAGGCGATTTCGACCGGCGCGCCACCGCGCGGGCCTTCCCCGGCCAGATTGTGCGGAACAAAGCTTTCCGCAGGTCTTGCCCATAGCGCTTCATCCAGACGCAGCGCCTGCTTTTCATTTTCGCAGGCGATCAGTACGCGCTTGCCGCTGCGCCAACGTTCTGCGGCAATGTCACACACCAACTGTTCGACGGCGCTGAGGCCGTCCACGGTGTTGTCGTTGTCGAGAAGGTAGAACGTTGCGTTTCTCATATAGGGGCTTCTTGTTGTGGATTTATATGCAAAGCCGGATGGCGCGATGCTTATCCGGCCTGCAATCAGCATTTCTACGTCGCCCCGGTAGCTTAGCGCCACCGGGCAACAGACGACAATTACTCGTCGCCGTTAAAACCCGCACGGTTCAGCAGGAACTGCGACAGCAGTGCTACCGGACGACCGGTTGCGCCTTTTGCTTTTCCGGAGCGCCAGGCTGTACCGGCGATATCCAGGTGCGCCCAGTTGTACTTACGGGTAAAGCGCGACAGGAAGCAGCCCGCGGTAATCGCCCCACCCGGACGTCCGCCAATGTTCGCCATATCGGCAAAGTTAGACTCCAGTTGCTCCTGGAACTCGTCACCCAGCGGCAGACGCCATGCGCGATCGCCCGCTTGCTCGGACGCGCCGATAAGCTCGTGCGCCAGCGGATTATGGTTCGACATCAGTCCAGTGATGTGGTGGCCCAGCGCAATCACGCAGGCGCCGGTCAGGGTCGCGACGTCAATCACCGCTTCCGGCTCAAAACGCTCAACGTAGGTTAACACGTCACAGAGCACCAGACGGCCTTCGGCGTCGGTGTTCAGCACTTCGACGGTCTGACCGGACATGGTGGTCAGCACGTCGCCCGGACGATAGGCGCGACCGCCCGGCATGTTTTCACATCCCGCCAGCACGCCAATGACGTTAATCGGCAGTTGCAGTTCAGCGACCATACGCATTACGCCGTAAACCGCCGC
Source organism: Citrobacter sp. Cs237 (assembly GCF_030332325.1). Taxonomy (NCBI): domain Bacteria; kingdom Pseudomonadati; phylum Pseudomonadota; class Gammaproteobacteria; order Enterobacterales; family Enterobacteriaceae; genus Citrobacter; species Citrobacter sp. Cs237. The sequence goes on from NZ_JAOWIB010000106.1 coordinate 348,460, forward strand.
TGCGCCGCACATGTCGTACTTCATCTCATCCATGCCTTCGGCTGGTTTGATGGAGATACCGCCAGAGTCAAAGGTCAAGCCTTTCCCGACCAGCACAATCGGGCGCGCGTCTTCGTCCGGACTGCCTTTGTATTCAATGACCGACATCAGCGATTCGTTCTGGGAGCCGTGTCCGACCGCGAGATAGGCGCACATCCCCAGTTCGCGCATCTGCTGTTCGCCAATGACACGGGTTACAACGTTTTTGCTGTAACTGTCAGCCAGCTGGCGCGCTTGTGACGCCAGGTAGGCGGCGTTACAGATATTTGGCGGCATATTGCCGAGGTCTTTCGCCGCTTTGATCCCGGCGGCGATTGCCAGACCGTGTTGAATGGCGCGCTCGCCGCTGGTCAGTTCACGGCGGGTCGGGACGTTAAAGACCATTTTACGTAACGGGCGACGCGGCTCGCTTTTGGTGGTCTTCAGTTGATCGAAGCTGTAAAGGGTCTCTTTCGCGGTTTCCACCGCCTGACGCACTTTCCAGTAATTGTTGCGGCCTTTGACGTGCAGTTCTGTCAGGAAGCAGACGGCTTCCATTGAGCCGGTATCATTCAGGGTATTTATCGTTTTCTGAATAACCTGCTTATACTGACGTTCATCCAGCTCGCGCTCTTTGCCACAACCGATGAGGAGGATACGCTCGGACAGAACGTTTGGAACATGGTGCAGTAACAACGTCTGCCCCGGTTTTCCTTCCAGTTCGCCACGGCGCAGCAGGGCACTGATGTACCCGTCGCTGATTTTATCGAGCTGTTCTGCAATCGGAGAAAGGCGGCGTGGTTCAAAGACGCCCACGACAATGCAGGCACTCCGCTGTTTCTCCGGGCTACCGCTTTTTACACTAAACTCCATGCACTACGCTCCTGAATCTTAAAGACAACGGCGGCACCTGCGGTTAGAATTGCAAGCTTTCGTAACTCATGTCCGCTGTTGCGGTGACTTCGTGTTAATCTTAACGTTATTACGGCATTGGCACGTCAGAACGCGTTCTGAGCGGCGAATCCGCTGAGTATAATAATTTTAGCGACGATTTCGACGACTCAAGAGAATAAATGACGGATAAGCCATGAAACAAGCTAAATTCCTGCAAAAGACGAGTTTTTACGGGCGTATTTAAAGTGATAATCATAAGATATCTGGTGCGGGAGACGCTCAAGAGCCAACTGGCGATTCTCTTTATCCTGCTTCTGATCTTTTTCTGTCAGAAGCTGGTGAGGATCCTCGGCGCGGCGGTTGACGGTGACATTCCGGCAAATCTGGTGCTCTCGCTTCTGGGGCTTGGCGTACCTGAAATGGCGCAGCTCATCCTGCCCCTCAGCCTGTTCCTCGGGCTTTTGATGACGCTGGGCAAACTCTATACCGAAAGCGAAATTACGGTTATGCACGCCTGCGGCCTGAGCAAGGCGGTGCTGGTCAAAGCCGCCATGATACTGGCGCTGTTCACCGGGATCATCGCCGCGGTCAACGTCATGTGGGCGGGACCGTGGTCGTCAAAACATCAGGACGAAGTGCTGGCGGAAGCCAAAGCCAACCCGGGTATGGCCGCGCTGGCGCAGGGACAATTCCAGCAGGCGACCAATGGCAGCTCGGTGCTGTTTATCGAAAGCGTAGACGGCAGCGACTTTAAGGATGTCTTCCTGGCGCAAATTCGCCCGAAAGGCAACGCGCGTCCATCCGTGGTCGTGGCAGATTCCGGACACTTGACCCAACTGCGCGACGGCTCCCAGGTGGTCACGCTGAATAAAGGCACCCGCTTCGAAGGCACCGCGCTATTGCGCGATTTCCGTATTACTGACTTCCAGGATTATCGGGCGATTATCGGTCATCAGGCGGTTGCGCTGGATCCGAACGATACCGACCAGATGGACATGCGCACGCTGTGGACGACCGACACCGATCGCGCCCGTGCCGAGCTGCACTGGCGTATCACATTAGTATTCACAGTATTTATGATGGCGTTGATGGTTGTGCCGCTGAGCGTGGTAAACCCGCGCCAGGGACGTGTGCTCTCGATGTTACCGGCGATGTTGCTGTACCTGATGTTCTTCCTGATCCAGACCTCGCTGAAATCCAACGGCGGTAAAGGCAAGCTGGATCCGGCTATCTGGATGTGGTTGGTCAACCTGTTGTATCTGGCGTTAGCCATTGGCCTGAACCTGTGGGATACCGTGCCGGTGCGCCGACTGCGTGCCCGTTTTTCACGTAAAGGAGCGGTGTGATGCAGCCATTTGGTGTCCTTGACCGCTATATCGGTAAAACCATTTTTACCACCATCATGATGACGCTGTTCATGCTGGTGTCGCTCTCTGGCATCATCAAGTTCGTCGACCAGCTGAAAAAGGCCGGGCAGGGGAACTACGATGCGCTGGGCGCCGGGATGTATACCCTGCTCAGCGTGCCGAAAGATGTCCAGATCTTCTTCCCGATGGCCGCGCTGCTTGGCGCGCTGCTGGGCCTTGGCATGCTGGCCCAGCGCAGCGAACTGGTGGTGATGCAGGCCTCCGGCTTCACCCGGATGCAGGTCGCGCTTTCCGTCATGAAAACCGCGATTCCGCTGGTGCTGCTGACCATGGCTATCGGCGAATGGGTCGCGCCGCAGGGCGAACAGATGGCGCGTAATTACCGTGCGCAGGCGATGTACGGCGGTTCGCTGCTTTCCACCCAGCAGGGGTTATGGGCGAAAGACGGCAACAGTTTTGTTTATATCGAACGGGTAAAAGGTGAAGAAGAGTTAGGCGGCATCAGTATTTATGCCTTTAACGATCAGCGCCGTTTGCAGTCTGTTCGCTACGCGGCCTCCGCGACGTTCGACCCGGACGAGAAAGTCTGGCGTCTGTCGCAGGTGGACGAGTCGAACCTGCAGGATCCTAAACAGATTACTGGCTCTCAGACGGTGAGCGGTATATGGAAAACCAACCTCACGCCGGACAAACTGGGCGTGGTGGCGCTGGACCCGGATGCGCTTTCCATTAGCGGCCTGCACAACTACGTGAAGTATCTGAAGTCGAGCGGCCAGGACGCCGGACGCTACCAGCTCAATATGTGGAGCAAAATCTTCCAGCCGTTGTCTGTGGCGGTAATGATGCTGATGGCCCTGTCGTTTATTTTCGGTCCACTGCGTAGCGTACCGATGGGCGTGCGTGTGGTCACCGGCATCAGCTTTGGTTTCGTCTTTTATGTGCTGGACCAGATCTTCGGCCCGTTGACGCTGGTTTACGGTATACCGCCGGTTGTCGGCGCGCTGTTGCCGAGCGCTTCGTTCTTCTTGATAAGCCTGTGGCTGATGATGCGCAAGTCGTAACCGCAGTTTTATCCTTGTGATTGCCCGGTGGCGCTACGCTTGCCGGGCACAATGGGTGCAGCGTTCAGTGTCCGTCAGGCTAACGCTTTCTGCCGCCCAACAGGCTTCCCAGCATCCCGCGAATGATCTGATTGGTAACCTGTCGCGCTGCGCTTTTCGCTACGCTTTGTACCACGCCGTCGCGCTTGCCGCCGCGCGGACCGGTGCTGCCAAACAAAATATCCTTTAACCCGCCCAGGATACCATCGTCAACCGCTACTTCTTTGCCTTTCGCTGCAGGCGCGTTTTGCTCTTCAGTCGCGGCCTGAACACCCTTTTGCAGCAACTCAAACGCTGATTCGCGATCCCGTTCTTCTTCATATTTTCCATAGAGTGAAGAGTGGTTTATCAGCCCGTTTCGCTCGTCGTCAGTGACTGGCCCCATACGCGAGCAGGGGGCGATCACCATTGCCCGCTCCACCACCGATGGACTGCCTTTGGCATCCAGGAAGGAGATCAGCGCTTCGCCGGTGCCCAGTTCCTGAATGGCTTTTTCCGTGTCGAACGCTGGATTGGCGCGCATGGTTTGCGCGGCGGTTTTCACCGCTTTTTGATCTTTCGGCGTAAAGGCCCGCAGGGCGTGCTGGACACGATTGCCCAGTTGACCGAGCACGTTATCCGGGATATCAGCGGGATTCTGTGAGACGAACCAGACGCCAACGCCCTTCGAACGGATGAGGCGGATCACCTGTTCGATTTTATCCAGCAGCACCTCTGGCGCATCGTTGAACAGCAAATGCGCTTCGTCGAAAAAGAACACCAGCTTCGGTTTTTCCAGATCGCCCGCCTCCGGCAGTTGCTCGTAAAGCTCAGAGAGCATCCACAGCAGGCTGGCGGCATAGAGTTTCGGCATCTGGTAGAGTTTTTCGGCGCTAAGGATATTGATGATCCCTTTACCGCTGGCATCGGTGCGCATCCAGTCTTTGATGTCGAGCATCGGCTCGCCGAAGAAATGGTTCGCCCCCTGTTGTTCTAAAGTCAACAGGCCGCGCTGGATCGCGCCGATGGAAGCGCTGCTGATATTGCCATACTGATTCTGGAAGGATTTCGCGTTATCGCCGATATACTGGGTAATCGCCCGCAGGTCTTTAAAATCGAGCAGTAAAAATCCCTGATCGTCGGCAATGCGAAAGATGATGTTCAGCACGCCGGACTGCACCTCATTGAGATTCAGCAGGCGCGCCAGTAGTAGCGGTCCGAGGTCCGAGATCGTGGCGCGTACCGGATGTCCCTTCTCGCCAAAGATATCCCACAGCACCACCGGGTTATTATGCGGCTGCCAGTCGCTGACGCCGATGTTTTGCAGTCTGGCAAGCAACTTCTCGGAGGCTTGTCCTTCCTGAGCCACCCCGGTGAGATCGCCTTTAACATCCGCCATAAATACCGGTACGCCGATGCCGGATAGCGACTCGGCGAGCTTTTGCAGCGTGACGGTTTTCCCTGTCCCTGTCGCCCCGGTAATCAGGCCGTGACGGTTCGCCATACCAGGCAGTAAAAACAGTTCGGTGTCCGGCGTGCGGGCAATTAACAAGGGTGCGCTCATGAGATTTCCTCCGTTTATCCTGCGTCGAGTATAGGCAACCGTGCGGCACTCTTCACCGCTTTATTCAACAGATTGCGAGGAGGGTTCCAAAGAGGAGGAGAGGACCGGGCAGCGAATGCCGCCCGGTAGAAGCGATTAAAAGTCGGCTTTAAGCACCACGCGATAACGGGCTTTGCCTTCACGAACGTGCTGGATAGCCTCGTTGATTTGCGACATGGGGAACAGTTCGGTGGTGGGCGCAACCTTGCTGCGACCGGCGAACTTCATTAGCTTACGCAGTTCAAAAGGCGTACCTGTTGCCGAGCCGGAGATGCTGCGATCGCCAGCAATCAGGGTAAACGCCGGGACAGGCAGCGGCTTCAGCACCGCACCGACGGTGTGGAAGTTGCCGCCGTGGGCCAGCGCTTCAAAATACGGTTGCCAGTCGAGATCGACGTTGACGGTGTTGATGATCAGATCGAACTGTCCAGCCAGTGCTTTCAGCGCTTCGGGATCGCGGCTGTTCACCACGCTATCGGCACCCATTGCCAATACTTCCTGCTTTTTCGCCGGATTGGAGCTAAACGCGGTCACTTCGCAACCCATCGCATGCAGGAGCTTGATGGCGATATGCCCGAGCCCGCCAATACCGATTACCCCAACACGGCTGGTGGCAGTAATGTGGTGCATCAGCAGCGGTTTAAATACCGTGATGCCGCCGCACAGCAATGGGCCTGCGGATTCAATATCAATGCTGTCCGGCAGCGGAATCACCCATTGCCAGTCTGCGCGAATTTTCTCGGCAAAGCCGCCGCGATTCAAAATGGTAGGGACGGCGCCTTCCAGACAATTGACCTGGTTACCGCTGATACAGGCGTCGCAATGCCCGCAGCTGCGCGCTGTCCAGCCAATGCCTACGCGCTGACCGACCTTCAGCCCTTTATCCTGCGCCGCGCTGCCGAGGGCCGCCACGCGACCAATCACCTCATGTCCCGCCACCAGCGGGTAGCTCGACATACCCCACTCGTTATCGATCATCGACAAATCGGAATGGCAGATACCGCAGTAGTCCACCTTTACCTCGACATCTTCTGCCTTGAGTTCACCCGCATCATATTCAAAGAGTTCGAGTTCGCTGCCCGCTTCTTTCGCGGCATAGCTTTTTATCATCGACATCGTGTTTCCCTCGTGTGGTGTTGAACTGGAAGTGTAGAGCATGGAAAACCGCGATGCTTCGCAGAAGGGGGGATAATGGCGTCAGATGGGGAAGGTGTGCTGATTTTTTCAACACTTAGTGAACAAGGCGGATGCTACTGCTTGCATGGTTGCGAGCGACAGGTATAATCCACAACGTTTTCCGCATACCTCTTCAGTGCCGAAGTGGCGAAATCGGTAGACGCAGTTGATTCAAAATCAACCGTAGAAATACGTGCCGGTTCGAGTCCGGCCTTCGGCACCATTAGTACTTCCAAGACCATCCGAGAAAGTCCAATTATCCCTTAAAAATCAATGCTTGAAGCGATTTTTATGTCCTGAGTCGTCCGAGGTTGTCCGTTGAAATCCGGATGTCATTGGGGGCATAATTGGGGGCATCTTAACTTCGATTAGAAATATGCCCCCAAAATGAAGCTCAACGCCAGGCAGGTAGAGACCGCAAAGCCCAAAGACAAAACCTACAAAATGGCCGATGGCGGCGGTTTGTATCTCGAAGTTTCGGCTAAGGGGTCTAAATACTGGCGCATGAAATACAGACGCCCCTCTGACAAAAAAGAGGATCGCCTTGCTTTTGGTGTTTGGCCTACTGTGACGCTTGCTCAGGCAAGAGCCAAGCGCGACGAAGCTAAAAAGCTGTTAGTACAGGGCATGGACCCAAAAGCCGAACAGAAAGAAGCTCAGGCCGAGAATTCGGGTGCATATACTTTCGAAACCATTGCTCGCGAATGGCATGCCAGTAACAAGCGCTGGAGTGAAGACCATCGATCGCGCGTTCTTCGCTATCTTGAGCTTTATATCTTCCCTCATATCGGTTCATCCGACATTCGCCAGCTCAAAACCAGCCACCTGTTATCCCCGATTAAAAAAGTTGATGCCAGTGGCAAACATGACGTCGCACAGCGTCTTCAGCAGCGTGTCACGGCCATTATGCGTTATGCCGTACAGAACGATTACATCGACTCTAACCCGGCCAGTGATATGGCTGGTGCTTTATCAACAACCAAAGCACGACACTATCCTGCTTTACCCTCTAGCCGTTTCCCTGAGTTTCTTGCTCGTCTTGCCGCATATCGTGGCCGTGTAATGACGCGGATCGCGGTTGAGCTTTCCTTACTAACTTTTGTGCGTTCCAGTGAGTTACGTTTCGCGCGTTGGGATGAGTTCGACTTCGATAAATCTCTTTGGCGTGTACCTGCAAAGCGAGAAGAAATTAAAGGCGTGCGTTACTCATACCGTGGCATGAAGATGAAAGAGGAGCATATCGTTCCGCTTAGTCGGCAGGCGATGATTTTGTTAGCCCAGTTAAAGCAGATTAGTGGTGATAAAGAGCTGCTTTTTCCGGGTGATCATGACGCAACTAAGGTTATGAGTGAAAACACAGTAAACAGCGCATTGCGTGCGATGGGATATGACACGAAAACAGAGGTCTGCGGGCATGGGTTCAGGACGATGGCGCGTGGTGCGCTCGGTGAGTCAGGGTTATGGAGCGATGATGCAATAGAACGTCAGTTGAGCCACACTGAGCGTAATAATGTCCGTGCGGCTTACATTCACACATCAGAGCATTTGGATGAACGTCGATTGATGGTTCAGTGGTGGGCTGATTATCTTCAGATGAACATAAAAAAATCCATCACTCCTTATGATTATGCAAAATCTTTTAGCATGTAAATCTACTTCAGCCTTCATTTTGACATGTAAGACATCGCACTTCGAAACTACACAGTAAGATTAAGATGGATTGAAAGGATTACTGTATGGATATACAATATTGTTTATGTGAATAATTAGCCGACAGTGATAAAAAAAATGAATAATAAATATAATGTTTTTCAAATGGATGCTGTTGATTTCCTTAAGACTCTGAAAGATGATTCATTAGACTTAGTCATTACTGACCCTGCTTATGAGTCACTTGAAAAACATCGGAAAGTCGGCACAACAACAAGATTAAAAAATAGTACGAAATCAAGTAATGAGTGGTTCGAAATCTTTCCTAATGAACGATTCGAAGAGTTGTTTAGAGAAATCTATAGGGTCATGAAAAAAAATACACATTTTTATCTTTTTTGTGACCAGGAAACAGCGTTTTACGCTAAGCCGGTGGCTGAGAAGGTGGGGTTTAAGTTTTGGAAACCCTTAGTTTGGGATAAACAACGTATAGGGATGGGCTACCATTACCGTGCGAAGTATGAGTTCATTCTATTCTTTGAGAAGGGAAAACGAAAACTTAACGATCTTTCTATTCCTGATGTCCTCTCTTGCCCAAGAATTTTGAAGGGATATCCTACAGAAAAACCCTCAAAGCTTATGGAAATATTGCTAAAACAAAGTAGTATTGCTGGTGAAATTGTCTGCGATCCATTTATGGGAGCCTGCCCGGTAGGTGTTGCTGCTCTAGAAAATGATAGATTCTTTCTGGGTAATGACCTTAGCAAAGAATCGCTTAGGATTGCGACTGAGAGGCTTAACTCTTTGATAAATTGAGGGATTGATATGGATTATTCTGAATATCCTTGGCCGGCTGATTTTCCTGAGTATGTTCCTCCTGAAGATGCAGTCGATGCTACAGGAGAAGCTTTTCGGATCGTGGCAAATGACCCGCCGACTGACAAGGACTTTGTGGGGCATAACCAGGAACCTTACGTTAAAAAAACAGGCAAGCTTAGGCCTAGCGATTATGGTACATCCATGTTCAGGGACTTTGAGCAGGTGCAGTGTGCAAGAAATTTTCACGCTGCTTTACGGAAAAAAAAGATTGCAATTGGCACACTTGAACCTGTTCATGGTAAAGCGTCAAAACCAAATAAAAAATCTCATTTCGAAACTTGGTTAAGACTAAATACTCGAATTGAAAATAATTTTAAGATAGTAGGTTAATTATGTATTACTTACCAATTACGAATGAACTTGGTGAGCTTTCTATAGAGAAAATCTATAGTTTTTATGATGTGCCAAGGACATTTTTAGCGAAGAGCGCAAAAACTAAAGAGTTCTATTTAGTCTATTGGTTTGATGAGTCTGATAGTTTTGATTCATGGTATTATGCACCGATGAATAACTTAGAGATTTCTAATCTTGATTCTGGACTTATTCAAGTTAGAGATTTTTTTATTAATAAAAATGTTATTGTTATATCAACTCCGTATGATTTATCTGACTGCAAAGTAGATGTTCTTCCTTATCGGGATATTGACTCAGAAACGCTTCCGCCAGCTGGCTATTTTATAGCATTAGATGAGGATGGTGAGTTTTCTGTTGTCTATAATGATGAGAGAGAGATATTAAATAATGTCCATGAAATAAGAATTTATCGTGACCGAAGCGAAAAGAATATTGAGTGGGAGCCAATCCAAAAAATTGTTAATACTTGGAATTCTTTATATAACAAAGTAGCCAAAGTTATTTGTAATGATGACTTTTCACTTATACCTTATACTTCATCCATAGGTTCTTATAAATCAAAATTTATCGCCGAGAATAATGACGTTTTCATAAGCAATTTCATTGAATTTCTTTCTGTTTTGAAATCATCTGAACTTGATTACGAGGCAATTAAAGGTCTTGGTGTTGATTTGGATGATTTTGAGGCTTTACTCTCCAGTTTAAGAACTTACAACTATAAATTAGAAGTTAGGTCAAATGCTGGGGCATCTTTATTTACCATAGATGCAAAAAAATTAGCATCTGAAAAAGAGAAAATTCAAGAGCATAACCAAAGATACTTTTCTAGTGAGCTTGTCCCCCAAGCTGATGATATCCATAGGGTTATTAAGTTTGTTCGTTCTGTTGGTAATAATGAGTTATTCAATGAAGAGTCTGAGGGTATTACTCCGCGGCAAATAAATTATTACAAGCACGCAGCGAAGTTGTTGGGTTTGGTTAAAACTAATGGTTTTGTTCTCCAACCTCTTGGCTGGAAAGTTTTTTATGCTCAAAACTCCAAGGAGCAAATATCTTTGCTGGCAGAAGCATTCGAAAACTCAGATTGTGGTTGGGCTTGGATGAAATATTGTGGTGTGGAGAAGATCACCGAAATTGATGAGTCTACCGCTGCAGAGTTTCTTATCGAAAAAGCTAATGGATTAGCAGTGGACACAGCTAAGCGTCGCTCAAAAACTTTGTCTTCATGGGTTAAAGAATTTAAATCGGCTTTATGATTTGAAGTGGCTTGAATTCAATGGGGAGGTATTCCCCATTGAATCTCTTTGCATCTTATTCTAAAGTCAATTTACCTTTGGTTGTTATTATATAAAGGTATTGAGTTCGACTTTCTTTTTAATTCATTGAAGTGTGCATCTTAAAGTGGGTCAATAATATCAATTGAATCGAATTTAGTTAGATGGATAGAAGTGCTTTTAAGCAACAAAATATAGCCATTACAAAACGGTTGTAAAAGGTTAGTGATAGATGTTGGGGAGTATACCCCAGTTAAAGGATTAGAAGTGGAATCAATTTAATAATGATCTGGGGCGTTATAAATCTCTCCATTTTCAGAGCTAGAATAACTGCAAGTTAGCACGTTGCACCTTCCATATTAAAAATTAATTAATTACATCGCAATTTCTTAAAGTCGAGGCATCATGACGCTACGTGAGCGAAAAATAATTATTTTCACCGTTAGCGCGTAATGCTTTCTCCGCCTCGCCTGCCACGCTTCGTGGGGCGGTTTACATGCAGGTGCATGGCGATTCGGATTGCGACAGGCCCAAATACGTCAGGGGCTTTAGAAGCGATACAATGAACGACGAAATGACAGATTCCCGTCGCCTCCGGGCGGCTTTTACTTACCCCCTCAACTGGCAGCCTCAGAAGCCCATCACGCCCCCGAACAGCACTGCACCACCCACCGGCACTCCCGTGAACCCGCGCAGCGCAGCGACGCGCTCAGGCCGCGAAATTAAATATCATTAAATAAATACTTTACCGCTGGCGCGCAGTGCTATCCCCGCCACGCCTGCCCGTTTAAGAGGTCGCTTTTAATGCAGGTGCATGAACGGCCTCAGGCCGCGCCGGTACTGGTGTTGCGTGGGATAAAAAATACGGGGATTTGCATGCAAAACCATGCACCTTATGGATGCATGGCTTTTTTCGGGAAAAATAGCGGAATTTTCGGGGATTTTTTTGCGTGCTACCGTGCGGCCAGTTCTGCACGTCGGCGGGTGTAAATCAGGTTCTGTGCCGGGGTGAATTTCTCGCGATTATCATCCCGCGAAGCCGCATCAGGCCTGAATCCGATAGCCGTTAAAATGTCGTTGTCCTGCGCGGAATAATTAATTTTTTCACCTGCGGCCAGCCACACCGACAGGGCTTCACGCAGATAATCAACCGAGTGCTGCATAGCGCTCTGTTTTACTGCGGGAATTTGTTCGTGATATCCCATCAGCTCAGGTGCCAGCGTGGCGGCCAGCTCCGCGCCGTGCTGCTGCATAAAGTCATGGAGCCGGTTGCGGATGCTGATGTGCTGCACTTCCTCATGTGAGCGGATATAGCGACCGGCGGCCTGATTAGTCTCCCATTTTTTCACGTCGATATTGTCGCGCAAATCCTGCATTCTGCGCGGGATTTGTTCGTCACCGGCAAGGAGCTGTTCACGGTATTCCCGTTCAAGGTCTGCCAGTTCGGCTTTACGTTTCAGCCAGGTATTTTTGTTCGTCTGACAGGCCTCAAAGGCCTGCTGTATGGTCACAGTGGTCACGAGTCTCTCTCCTGATTAATGCCGGAACGGCGAACTGTAGCAGCCCTGCACCTTACGCGGCGGTGGTGGCGCCACCGGCGCGGGGTCGGGTTTCTCCGGGGCGGCACGTATCACACCGTCAACCGACTCGATGGTGCGGAAAGTGGCCGAACATTCGATATTGGTACACTGGTGATAACGTTGTTTGACGTTTTCCGACAGATAACGGCTGGTACGGACGTGCGCGGTCTTTTTGCAGAACGGACAGTGAAACATAATTCAGCCCTCTGCCTGTTCGTGGTCTTTTGCGGCCAGTTCAGCGGCAAGCTTCATCCGTCTGGCCGGGCTTCTTAACAGCGCCATATCAACCCCGGTTATGACCGGGCGATTCATGCCCGTTACGGACAGAACCGGCTCCTGCTCCATATCGAAATGATACAGGGCTGACTGCAGATTCAGGGCATCGCCCAGCTCGCGGGTCACGGTCGCACGCGGCGAGGTTTCTCCGCTCATTTCCAGCGACCGTATACGCAACAGAAAGGCACGTAACAGTGCGGGGCTGATACCGGTCAGCGCCTTCTTCCACTCGCTGTTGGCGTAAGTGGTGAACGCTTTTTCATGGGCGCTGATATAAGCAGTACCGGAGGAGCATGCTCCAAGCATGGCGTGGCTTTTGTCTTTCTCCAGCTCGGTAATCAGACCGGTGAACTCATCAGCCAGTTCGCGGCTGGCGATACGTTTACTGTGTTCAGCTTTCAGTTCAGGAGTGAGGTTGCCGCGCAGGGTTCGAAAGCGGCTGCGCCAGTCCTGTTCGGCCTGTGCACTTTCACTGAGCGCGGTCTGTCGTTCTTGCTCACAACGCTGAATGGAAGCCTCAATGTCGCTGAGTTTACCCATGCTGGCCGTGTGTGCATCTTTTGCTTCGTTAAGTGCGGCCAGCGCACCGGCAATGCGTTGTTCCGCGCCTTCATCCTGTTTACTGATAACGGTCTGCATGGCTTTGATAATGAGTTCGGGTTTCATGTTCAGGTTCTCCGTGTGTTCAACCTGAAATGATTCTGACGCCTCCTGCACAACAACACGATTCATTGCCGTTGTCAGAATGCTGGCACAAACAGACCTTAAAAACTGGCTGGCCAGAGAAAGGTCGCAGGAAAACCTTACTCACCGTTTGTTTTTTTACTTATAACTATTCACCACTGTTCACCTTAAATAAAAATATAAGTAATACAGTAAGTTAAAGGGTGAACAGTTGAAGGTCTGACTGTTCACCGTCTGTTCACCACTGTTCACCCATTGGTTTTTTCAACCAGTCCGTTGCTTAGACTTTTTAGCGATTAAATAATGTAAGTATATAAATAAAAGTAATTATCGGTTTGCCATTTTGTTATCAGAGATTGTCAACAATTGTCACTGTTTGCCACTGTATAAAAATTGCTCTGTTGTGTGGTGGAGTACTACAAAATGACTTGTTGCCCTGCGTAAAAATATTCACAAAATAGAGAGCTACCCGAAGCCGGACGGACACGACCGGCACTGTATGGACTTTGTGAGGTAGCCCGATGCACACCGCTTTTTCTTCCCCGTCTTCTGCCCCTGCCGCGCCGCTGATGCCGGTTTCTGATACCGTTCACGAGCGCTTTATCCGTCTGCCCGAAGTGATGCATCTGTGCGGCCTGTCCCGCTCGACCATTTACGACCTCATCAGCCGGGAAGCCTTCCCGAAACAAATCTCCCTCGGCGGGAAAAACGTGGCGTGGGCGCAGTCTGAAATCACCGCATGGATGGCAGATCGCATTGCCGAACGTAACCGGGGCTATGACGCATGATGATGATCGTTCAGCAAACAGCCCCTTTTTCTGGCTTGCTTCTTTTCGCCGTTTCCAGGTATAGTTTTCCCGCTGTCGCAAAATCGGCAGCCGGGCGTGAGAACCCGAGTTTAACTGTGGCGACACCGGACGCGCCATGCGTCTTTTTTTGTGTCTATGCTTTTGCACACCCATTTATCGGGCAACGGTTCTTTGTCTGTTGCGCCGTCAAAATAATGGTGGCTCAGGCGGGGCAGCTTTCGGGCTGGCCGGTTTCCATAGTTGCCGGTTTCTCACCCCCGTCTGGGCTACCACCATTGCGTGAGAACTTCGGTGGTAGCTGTAATCAGCTAACTATGGAGGTTGCCGCTATGGCTACGACCCTCACCCCATCACACCCGCAGTTTGTCTTTGTGTTTGCCGCTGTTCGTCGCGCAGACCGTACCCCCCGTATTTGTATGCTCCGCACCATTGCCGGTGATGAGCACGCCGCACGCCTTTCTCTCGTTCGCGATTACGTCCTCTCGTTTGCTGGCCGTCTGCCGGTTGCGGAGGTGCGCGCATGAGACACACCACCATTACCGCCCGTGACCTCGAATGTCTTGAGCATATGCGCAATGTCGGCCAGCTCGTCGGCGACCTGATGCAGGTGCAGGACTGCGCCACCGTTCGTCGTGACCCGGCGCAGCACTTACAGCTCACCTCCGTGATTTACCTCATGACCGCCCAGCTCGACGGCGTGGTCGAACGCTGCAATCAGCACTGGCTGACCGGGGAGAGCAACGTATGAAAAAGCCATTACCGCCCGTATTACGCGCCGCGCTGTATCGTCGCGCCGTGGCCTGTGCATGGCTGACCCTGTGCGAACGTCAGCACCGCTACCCGCACCTCACCCTCGACACTCTGGAAAGCGCCATTGCCGCCGAGCTGGAGGGCTTCTACCTGCGTCAGCATGGCGAGGAAAAAGGCCGTCAGATTGCCTGTTCGTTACTGGAAGATTTAATGGAAGCCGGGCCACTCAAGGCCGCGCCCTCACTGTCCTTTCTCGGGCTCGCGGTGATGGATGAACTTTGCGCCCGTCATATCACATCGCCTGTACTGCACTGAGGGAGAAAATAACAATGAAAATGAACGTAACAGAAACGGTAAAACAGGCCTGCGGCCACTGGCCGCGCATTCTCCCTGCGCTGGGTGTGAAGGTGATTAAAAACCGCCATCAGTCCTGCCCGGTGTGCGGTGGCTCTGACCGCTTCCGCTTTGACGATAAAGAGGGGCGCGGGACGTGGTTCTGTAACCAGTGCGGCGCGGGTGACGGACTTAAGCTGGTAGAAAAAGTGTTTGGCGTGACCCCGTCTGAGGCCGCCGGGAAGGTGAATGCCGTGACCGGCAACCTGCCGCCGGTTGCCCCGGAAGTGATTGCGGTCGCAGAGGCTGAAACGGAGGCCGACCGCAAAGCGGCGGCCACGCTGGCCGTCAGGCTCATGGAGAAAACCCGACCGGCCACCGGCAATGCCTACCTGACCCGTAAGGGTTTCCCCGGTCATGAGTGTGTCATGCTGACGGCCACACACAAAACCGGCGGCGTGACGTTCCGCGCCGGTGATGTGGTTGTCCCGCTGTATGACGACGCCGGGGCGCTGGTTAACGTTCAGCTTATCAATGCTGACGGTCTCAAGCGCACCCTGAAAGGCGGTCAGGTCAAAGGGGCATGTCATATCATCGAAGGGAAAAAACAGGCCGGAAAACGCCTGTGGATTGCGGAGGGTTATGCGACCGCGCTCACCGTGCATCACCTGACCGGGGAAACCGTCATGGTGGCGCTGTCCTCCGTGAACCTCCTTTCTCTGGCGAGCCTTGCCCGTCACAAATACCCGGCCAGTCAGATTGTCCTGGCCGCCGACCGTGACCTTAACGGCGACGGCCAGAGTAAAGCCGCAGCGGCCGCTGGAGCGTGTGAAGGCGTTGTTGCCCTGCCGCCGGTGTTCGGTGACTGGAATGATGCGTTTATGCAGTACGGCGAGGAAGCCACGCGGAAAGCGATTTATGACACTATCCGGCCACCGGCGCAAAGTCCGTTTGATACCATGAGCGAAGCCGAATTTACCGCCATGAGCGCCAGCGACAAGGCTTTGCGGGTACATGAGCATTACGGCGAAGCGCTGGCGGTGGATGCGAACGGCCAGCTCCTGTCCCGCTATGAAAACGGCATCTGGAAAAATATCCCTGCCGCCACTTTTTCACGGAATGTGGCTGATTTATTCCAGCGCTTACGCGCCCCGTTCTCATCCGGGAAAATCGCCTCGGTGGTGGAGACCCTGAAACTGATTATTCCGCAGCAGGATACACCTGCGCGCCGTCTGATTGGTTTTCGCAACGGGGTACTCGACACCCAAAGCGGCGTATTCAGCCCGCACCACAAATCGCACTGGCTGCGCACGCTGTGCGATGTGGATTTTACCCCGCCGGTGGACGGGGAAACGCTGGAGACTCACGCGCCGAACTTCTGGCGCTGGCTCGACCGTGCGGCCGGTAAAAATCCACAAAAACGCGACGTGATTCTGGCCGCGCTGTTTATGGTGCTGGCGAACCGTTACGACTGGCAGCTCTTTCTCGAAGTCACCGGTCCCGGTGGAAGCGGTAAAAGTATTCTGGCCGAAATTGCGACCCTGCTCGCCGGGGAAGATAACGCCACGTCAGCCGATATCGACACACTGGAAGACCCGCGCAAGCGTGCCTCCCTGATTGGCTTCTCGCTTATCCGTCTGCCAGACCAGGAAAAATGGAGCGGTGACGGCGCAGGACTTAAGGCCATCACCGGCGGCGATGCGGTCTCAGTTGACCCGAAATACCAGAACCCATACTCAACACATATTCCGGCGGTGATTCTGGCCGTGAACAACAACCCCATGCGCTTCACCGACCGCAGCGGCGGTGTGTCGCGCCGCCGGGTGATTATCCACTTCCCGGAGCAGATTGCGCCGGAGGAACGCGACCCGCAGCTCAGGGATAAAATTGCGCGCGAGCTGGCTGTGATTGTGCGCCAGCTTATGCAGAAATTCAGCGACCCGATGACTGCACGCGCACTGCTCCAGTCGCAGCAGAACTCCGACGAGGCACTCAGCATCAAGCGCGATGCTGACCCGACATTTGATTTTTGCGGCTATCTGGAAATGCTCCCGCAGACCAACGGGATGTTTATGGGGAATGCCAGCATCATCCCGCGTAATTATCGTAAATATCTCTATCATGCGTATCTGGCCTATATGGAGGCCAACGGATACAGAAACGTGCTCAGCCTGAAAATGTTCGGGCTGGGGCTGCCCATGATGCTGAAAGAGTACGGCCTGAATTATGAGAAGCGGCACACCAAGCAGGGGATACAGACTAACCTGTCGCTGAAAGAGGAAAGCTACGGCGACTGGCTGCCTAAGTGCGACGAACCCACAGCGATATAACCTACCTCAGACCGGCAACAGCCGGTCTTTTCCTTTCTGGCCATTGCCACAGGGTGAACAATCCACTGTTCACCCTTCACCGTATATTCACCCTGTATCACCATGAAATTATTGATAAAAAACCAGAGGTGAACAGTGTGAACAGTAAAACCTGAAAAAACTTTTTATCACCCCTCACATCGCCTGAGCGGACGGTTCCAGAACGAGCACAAATCACAAAGGTGAAGAGTCGACTGTTCACTCTTCACCAACCATTCACCACTTATCGTTATGATATTAAAAAGAAAAATGAAAAGGTGAACAGTGTGAACAGTTATATGGAAAAAAAGAATTTTACTGATGTTCAATATTACCCCGGTTAGGATCCGTATATCGGAACCTAACCGATGGGGAAAATATCAATTTCCTTTTGAATACCAATCAGTTGTGAACTTAAGGGGCTTAAAAAATCATGGGGGCACAAAAGGGGGCACATAAACATGTGTTCTTTTTTATTCTCTTTGTTTTCAGTTTATTACATTGTGTTTTGAGTCCGGCCTTCGGTTCTGTGGCGAACATGAGCTGATCTTTATTGGCGATCATGATCCGCGTAAACCCATGAGCGAGAACACGGTAAACAGTGCTTTAAGGGTGATGGGCTATGACACCAAAGTTGAGGTTTGTGGTCACGGTTTTCGTACGATGGCCTGTAGTTCGTTAATTGAGTCAGGGCTATGGTCGAAGGATGCGGTGGAGCGCCAGATGAGCCATATGGAACGTAACTCGGTGCGGGCGGCGTATATCCATATAGCGGAACATCTGGATGAGCGCAAGCTGATGTTGCAGTGGTGGGCTGATTTTCTGGATGCGAATCGGGAGAGAGCTATTACGCCGTTTGATTATGCGAAGGTAAATCGGGGTTAAGTGTAAACCCAGCTGTGGTGATTTAGGAGCCCACTGTTACCAACGTTGCAAAACTGGGTCTTCCGCAACTTGGGTGGAGATTTTCCTGCCAGAGGACTTATCACCCGTCGTCTCAGTAACTCGAACCTTTCCCGACCATACATCTGCCGTTTCAGCATCTTCAGACGATTTACATGCCCCTCGACAACATTGTTACTCCATCTGCTGCTTATCGCTTCGTGTACTGCTGTTACATCGGCTTCCATCCCGGTAGCAACACGCTGAAGCTTAACGAGCTCACTCTGACTGACGTCAGAGAGCCATTGATTTAACTGGAATTTATTCTTCGTTTTCAGCATCCGGTAGAGGTCGAGGGACAACTGTTGTGCGGATGCAGGTGCTTCCGGATGCCACTCTGCCACTGTTTCGCTTAAACTACACTCAGTATGAACGTTAACGGGAAACCGCTAGCATTTTGCGGGCTGAATATAAGGATAAGGGCGCGGAGTGACGCTGACAGAAAAATCGGGCCATCTGGCATAGTGTGCCCTAGTGGCGCTTGCGCTGGCCAGACAGAACGGCGATGTGCTGTCATCAGCACAGGAAAACCTCTTTCTTACCCGCTGGCTGGCGACTGCACTGAAGCAACGTCGTTTTTCGCGTAATGTCCGAGTGGCTGCTGAAACAGGGCCGCCAGCTGGGCGTCAGCGTGAAGCTGGCCAGCAAACTGAATTACCTCTGGCGCTTCTGCACCGGCGAGTTGACTGAGTAGAACGATCTGTTCCGGCTGACCTATGCGCTGGAAACAGCCAAAGATATGCACTGGAACTACCGTCTGCTGAGTGATCGGGAATGGTCCGGCCGGAATGCCGTGGCGCTCAGTGCGGACGTCAATGGCATTTATCTCTCACGGGGCAACCTCAATGTCGCTTTTGACGACAGCGGCCGACAGATAAATCCGCTGACAGCGAGTCTGACGGGGAACGTAGCGGGGGTAAAGAAGCTGTTTAATCGCTGTGGCAGGCAGAGCCTGAGTCTGGTGCCTCCCTGCCCCACCAGTATTCGCTGATGGCCAGACAGGGAGTGCCAGGAAAGGGTTATTAGTGGCGGATCTGCGCTTGGCCCTCTTCGGTCAGACCTGTCATTTTCATGACGGTATTGCGGTCAATGCCGTTCTGCAGCATGGTACGGGCAACTTCATGTTTGCCTTTTTCAATACTACGTTGTTCACCCTCTTGGATGCCCTTCTCAATACCCTTCTGTTCGAACTGTTGTGCGATGGTCATGATTGCGTCTCCGTGTTGCGGCACACGCTGTGGCAGTTCGCGTACGCGGTGTCCCTTCCGTCTGGTTACTTCTGGTTACGTCATAACCTTGAAAACTTCAAAAAACGTCTGATTTTCATTCGTATTAATATCTGGAGCAGCAATTTCCTGGTGATGGTTTTTGTACACTCGTTGAATAGTACGAATAATGGATCGCGTTTTTTGGTCTGACAGCGAAGAATGTAATACGATCGCCAGCGAGGGAAGCGCTGGCAGAGAGAGTTTAGTGCTCACTTCGACCAGGTTTACCGGCGCGATACGATAAGGCAATACGCCTACCGCAATGCCTGCGCTGAGTGCAGCGATGACGGCAGTTATACCCACCCCGACGAACACTTCTTCCCAACGAATTCCCGACTGGCGTAAACGTTGAGAAGTCAAATCGCGTATACCGCAGTCAGGAGAAAGGTTGGCGATATGCACAGGGCGCTCGGGAATAAAGGTATATTTTTCGGTAGCAAACCAGCCAAATCGTTCCTGGCACAGTTCCAGCCCTTCGCGGCGGTCATCATTATTACGCACAATCACTGCATCCAACTGACCGTTGTTAAATGAATTCATTAACACGTGAGAGCTGTCAACAGTCACCTCTATCAATAACGTAGGGTCTAATGACTTCATTTGTGAAAGAATTTCCGGCACTTCGGGTCCCATCACATAGCATGAAATGCCCAATTTGAATTTGCTATCAGTCATTACTAAGCTGGATATTGCCCGATCATGAGAGCTGAGAAAATCACGCGCGGATGAGATAAATTTTTCTCCAAAAACAGAGAGACGCACCTGACGAGGCGTACGTTCTATCAATTTTTTCCCAAGCTTATCCTCGAGTCGCTTCAGCTTAACGCTTAAAGCCCCTTGCGTTGTGCCCAGTTCAGTCGCCGCACGAGTGAAACTTTTTGACTCTGCAATCATGATAAATGCGCGTACGGAATCAATATCCAGCGTGGTCATCTCAACTATTCCATTTTGTTGTCACAGATATACCAAATTTTACCATGTCTAATTAATTTGAAAAGTGATACTTTTTTTTACTGTTAGAACATTTAGCTAAAAAGAAAACATTATCTTAATAAATGCTTTCATAAGAAATGTCATCTTTTTAAATCGACGGAGCAAAAAAGGAATGGCTGCGACCATATCATCAAAAAATAAGATAGCACTGAGTGCTGTGTGCTTATCCGCCATTATGTTAGGGCTGGAAATCACCAGTATCCCATCAATTTTACCAACGCTCGAAAAAATGTTGCCTGCAGAGTTCAGTCAACTTCAATGGATTATGAATGCCTACACCCTGGCAATGTGCTCTTGTCTGGTTGCTATGGGTGCTCTGGCAGATCGATTTGGCCGTAAGCGTATCTTCCTTGTGGGGATTACTGTTTTTGGTATTGCCTCCCTCATTTGTGGAATGGCAAGCAGTGCACCAGTGCTTATTAGTGCCAGATTCCTGCAAGGTGCCAGTGCGGCTGCCATGCTTTCCTGTCAGGTCGCTGTGCTTTCACATCAGTTCAGAGACGGGCCTGAGCGAGGAGTTGCCTTTGGGTGGTGGGGAATTATGTTCGGCCTTGGCCTTGGATTTGGCCCTGTTATTGGTGGGGGTATTCTTGCTCTGTTGAGCTGGCACTGGGTGTTCCTTATTCATGTTGTGATTGCCGTGGTGACCATTTTTGCTGCCCGGATGGGCGTGGTGGAGTCGAGTGATCCGCACGTGGTGAAAATTGATCTTGGGGGTATTATCACCTTACCGATCGCCGTATTTGGTTTTGTCTATCTCATTACACAGGGGCATGAATTAAGTCTGGCATCGGGTAAGGGCCTGGAAATTATTGCGCTCAGTATTGCAAGCCTGCTGCTGTTCATTATCATTGAGCTGAAGAGCCAACGTCCTATTTTTGATTTTAAAGCTTTCCGCATTCGCAACTTCTCAATAGCAATGTTAGGAGCTAGCGGCATGAATTTTTCATTCTGGCCGTTCGTTATCTATTTTCCGCTCTATTTACAGTCAGTGTTGGGCTACAGCAGCGTGGTGGCAGGGCTAATTGTACTGGCTTATACCCTGCCTACAATTGTAGTTCCGCCTTATGCTGAGCGCCTGTTACAGAAACGCGGCCCAGGTTTTATTATACCAGTGGGATTATTCACCATCGCGATTGGCTTTGCGTTACTGCACGTAACCATTTCCAGTGGACATGCTAGCTGGTTGACATTACTACCGGGCTGTCTGATTGCTGGAGTAGGGTTAGGATTGACAAATACACCAGTAACCAATACCTCGACCGGCTCACTGCCTCCAGAACGTGCAGGCATGGCATCGGGAATGGAATTCAGCGCCCGCATGATTTCACTCGCAGTGAATATCGCCGTGATGGGGTTTGTGTTGCTATCTGGCGTCTCAGCCGAGCTGGTTCATAGCGTAAATGTCGATTCACTGGCAAGTGTCGCCAATACGATTGCCGCAGGCAACTTCAATGCAGAACTTCTGGGTGGCGTGAATGTTGCCACAGCACATGATGCCTTTGTAAATGGTATCAGTTGGGTTACATTGTACGGCACATTGGCCCCGGCAATTCTTGGATTACTGGCACGCCTTATTTCACAAAAAAAATGATCAAATAAAGTCGTAACAAGCTGATATCCTGTTTATTAAAATTCATTTTCGATAAAAAATAAAATTTTATTCGTCACTATTATGGAACAGAGTGCTCCAGGTAACACTTTGCTCTCATAAAATACAAGGGCATTAAGATGAAAAAAGATATTGAAACTATTCGGCCACAACTCGCATTAGTTTTGGATATGGAACCTCAAGATATTTATCCATATACCAATCTAAATGAGAATGAAAAATGGGACTCTTTTGCAATTCTCGCGGCAGTCGCATTAGTCACTAAAGAAACAGGGAAGCAGGTGACCGTAGAAGATATGAAAAAGATCAAAGTCGTGAATGATCTGGTTCTCCTACTGGTGGAATAAGGTTTTATAAAATGCATACTCATTCAATTTTTGGCGTTAATATTATAGCAATTACAGCAGCAATACCGTCTACGGTGATGGAAGCATCTGATTTTACTCTTATGTATGGAGAGAAAAATGTCTCACGTGTTATTAGAGGAACAGGAATAAAGTCAATCAGGGTTGCTAAGCATATATCAACGACAGATCTGATGACTGCCGCAGTAAATAATTTACTAAACAATATTGATTTTGAGAAGAATAAGATAGATGGTTTGATCGTTATCACTCAAACACCCGATATATGGAGCCCAGGAACCTCATTTTCTCTTCATCAGGTTTTGGGTCTCAGCGAAAACTGTTTTTTACTTGATCTTAATTCGGGTTGTTCTGGTTACGCCAATGGGCTGATTCAGGCTGCTGCGTTGGTCAAGGCGGGTGTATGTAAAAATGTGTTGGTATGTACTGGTGATGTTAATTCCCGTGTCATTGATGACAAAGAGTATCAATCCAGAATGCTGTTTGGCGATGCTGCATCGGTATCATTGATCACCAGTGGTGAGGACACTTTTACATTTGTTTATGGCGCTGATGGGGAAGGCAGAAAATCCCTTGGTGTAGGAATGCATTATCAAAAAGAAGGCGCAATTTCCGGAACGGTTGGCTATTTGAAAATGGATGGCGCTGCTGTTATGAGTTTTGCCCTAAAACGTGTTCCTGAAGCTATTGATACACTGTTATCAGAATCGAATGTTGATAAAAATGAAATAGCACTTTATGCCTTACATCAGCCAAATGAGTTAATTCTTGGATACCTGAGAGACGTCATGAGTCTGAATGATGAACAACTGCCTGCAGATGTTGACGGTATTGGTAATACAAATTCGACTTCTATTCCTTTATTGTTAAGTCGAAAAGACTGGAGTCATTCACGGAAAAACATAATCATCTGTGGGTTTGGTGTTGGCCTTTCCTGGAATGCGATGTTGATAAATCTGGAAAAAACAAAAATTATTAAGCCCACAGTAGTGCTAGATAACTGAAAACTTTTAAAAATTAGGGGTGTGGAATGTGTGGTATTACTGGATGGGTAGATTTTAAAAATAGAAATTCTGACAGAACGTTTTGTGTACAAGCCATGACGGAATCATTAGCACATCGTGGGCCAGATGGTCAAGGTGTCTGGAATGATAAATATGCATCTCTAGGACATCAGCGATTAGCTATTATTGATATTGAGCATGGTGCTCAACCAATGGAAGCCAGAGGTTTTAATGGTAACCATGCAGTGATTGCATTTAATGGACAAGTGTTTAACTTTCAGGAACTAAGAAGAGATTTACAAGGATTAGGTTATCATTTTGATACAACCAGTGACACGGAGGTGCTTCTCAAAGGCTACTTACACTGGCAAGAAAATATTGTCCATCATCTTAATGGCATGTACGCGGTAGCCATCTGGGATTGTCAACGTAATCAGCTTTTTATGTTTCGCGATCGCATGGGGATAAAGCCTCTTTATTATGCTTTGACTGAGAGCGGCGTCATTTTTGCTTCAGAGCCGAAAGCTCTGTTTGTCAGCGGTGTTGTTCAACCAAGTATTTCAAGAAATGGATTTTGTGAAATACTCGATATGCTGAAAACACCTGAATGTACTGTATATGATGACGTATTTGAAGTGCGCCCGGGTACGATGCTGATATTTGATAAAAATGGGTTACAAAAAGAGACCTACTGGGCATTGGAAGCTAGGGAACATGTTGACTCTCTGGAAACGACTATTGACACAGTCAGAACGTTGCTTACTGACACAGTGAGCAGACAAATTGTGTCAGATGTGCCGATATGTTCTCTCCTGTCGGGAGGGCTTGATTCATCCGCAGTCACCGCGATGGCGGCTAAATCCTTATCTTCAGGGTATTTACCGTCCTTCTCTGTTGATTTCAGTCGTAACATCGAGACTTTTCAAGCTGATGGGGTGAGAGGAGCCGCCGATGCGCCCTTTGCTCGAATGCTCGCCCAGCACGCGGGCACCAAACACACTGAGTTATTGCTACGCAGTGAAGATATGCTCAATGAATCCGTCAGGCAAAAGGTCTTACGTGCAGTAGATGCGCCACCTGCTTATTGGGGAGATATGTGGCCATCTTTGTATCTGTTATTTCGCGAGATAAAAACCCACTCTAGCGTTGCCCTTTCAGGCGAGGGAGCTGATGAAATTTTCGGCGGCTATCAATGGTTTAGAAACCCAGCAGCCAGAGATGCGGATACATTTCCTTGGTTAACTGCGGGATCGTCACGCTATTTTGGTGGTCTCCAGTTGCTATCACGTGACTTTGTTACTTCATTAGAACGTGAAGATTATCGAGCTGAACGCTATAGCGAAGCGGTGAAAGAAGTCCCTACTTTGCCAGGAGAAAGCGATATAGATTGGCGTATGCGGAAAACGTCTTATCTCGCCATTACTCGATTTTTACCCACATTGCTTGACCGCAATGACCGTATGAGTATGGCGGTTGGGTTGGAGGTTCGCGTGCCATTCTGCGACCATCGGTTAGTCGAATATGTATTTAATACACCGTGGGAAATGAAAAGTTTTGACGGTAGAGAAAAAAGTTTACTGCGTGCCGCAACACGGCACCTACTACCGGATGGGATTGTTAACCGAATCAAAACACCGTATCCGGCCACCCAGGATGGTGCATATGAAAATGGACTCCGAGTTGAGTTACGTACGATTCTTGAAAATAACCGCTCACCGGTTTACGAACTGATTGACCGTGAAAAAATTATCAGTCTATTAAAAAGAGATTCATCAGAAATAAGCCAGCCTTACAATCGAGGAAGTATTGAAATGGTGCTCTGGATGCATCGCTGGATGAACCAGTACCAAGTCAACGTTACGGCATAACAGGAGATATGATGGCAATTCAGAATAAAGATACCATTGCGCCAAAATTATTGCACAAAGGGAGCGCTGATGACGTGTTATTGTGCAATCCGAGAAAAGTTATGCCCGCCATTGTTATGCCGAAAGGCCCTATTTCTAAGAATATTGGTGTTACTTTAAAAGCATTTTATCATCGTAATGTAAATGGTGATTATATTTATATTGATGATTATGACGAGTTATTATCAGAAGTGGAATTTGAAGGTAATACTGAACTGATCTACCAAGGCATTCCATTTCAGAGGCTTGATTTGTTGATTAAAAAAAATAATTTCGATCATGATTTTATTAATGCTGAGAATGTTACTTCTTTCCTGAATGAATGCCATGTTGAACGTTATTCAACCAGTTTTCAGTTAGTCAATAATGCAGATCACTATTTCTTTTACAGAAAGCAGCATGAGCATGTTCCCGGCATTATGTTTATGGAAGCAGCCAGACAGGCAATTTATTATCAATTGTATACCTACTCTCAACATCCGTTAGGGAAGGTCACTGTAAGTTTAAGTCAAATGCAAGCTGATTTTTACTCTTATTGTGAACTTATGTATCCGGTGGAAGTTGTTGTTGATGATTTTACTTTAACAAAATCATCAGCGCCAAAGGAAATTGCGTATTCAATTTCGTTCTATCAACAGGCGAAGCTGATTGCAAAAATCAAAACTGTGGCACCCGTGATTTCGATTGAGAAATTTAAGTTGGCTAGAAATGTGCTGCTCAATACTGATAATGTATTTAAGCCTTTAAGTCACTCGCCACTAACAGTATTGATTACGTCACATGATCTTAGTCAGAATATTGTTGTATTGAAAAGTGTATCAGGCAAGGGGTGTGTTACTAGCAGGGTAAAGAATAAAGATATAGAAAAGGCGATTATAACTTTTGTTTATGATAATTCGATATCTTTCAGCACATCTATTTATAGGGTTGGTGAAGGAAATGGGGAGAGTATTTGGTTATTTGAGCGAGTCTCATTTGAAGAGTTAGAAAGTCTTAAAGAGATGATCAAGCGAGGATTTGTCGAAAATTCTGTTGGCACTAACGTGAACAGCGAGTGAAATTATGTCTGATTATTCAAATTTGACGCAGCCTATATCTTTTGGGAAAAATCAGTTAGCAACAAACAGAATGTATTTTTCCTCGGTTGGGTTTGATCTTTGTGACCCACTGGGAAGGCCTCTTCCAGAATTTTTTTCGATATATGATTCTCTCATGGAAGGAGGATGTGGTTTTGGCTTTTTAGGAAATGCATCAGTTGACCCTTTGTCACAATATACAGATCGCAGCATGAAAATTGTTTCTGAAGAACATGCGAATTATTTAAAGCCAGTTATTGAAAGTGCGAATAATAAAAAATTTATTTTAGGCGTTCAATTGCAACATTATGGTGTAAAGCCTGAAAAAAATTCTTTAAGTAATAATCTATCCAATATTCCTGGTGATGTGACATGCTTGAATGAAGAACGCATTGAAGAATATATTGATCAGTTTCATAAGGCTGCGTGTCTGGCATTAAGTATAGGTGCGCCTGCAATTCAAATACATGCAGCTAATGGCTACCTATTGAGTTCTTTTCTCTCACCGAGAACTAATCGGCGAAGAGATAAGTGGGGCGGTTCACCGCTGGGAAGATCGCTAATTCTGGTCGAAATCATTCGCAGAATTAAAATTTCTGTTGGTGGTAAAATGGCAATATTTGTGCGTCTACAAATCGATGATGGTTTGGGTAAAGAAGGAATTCATGTCGATATTTTAAGTGATGTCATTATTGCTATTGAAGAAGCTGGGGCTGATGCAATCATTGGTGCTACAGGAATTGCTGAGACTTATAGTAAGTTCTTGAGCGATAAAAACTTCACAATTGATATTTCTCGATCGGCTGGGCGTTTCTTTAAACAAAGAACAGCTTTGCCTATTGGTTTTGCTTCTAATATTGATAGTCTGAAATTGGCCGATGAGATTCTTGACAGTGGAGACGCCGATTTTATTGGTTTTGGGCGAGCGGTTGTTGCAGATCATCAGTTTGTTAATAAAGAGTTGGCAGGAGATTATGATAGTGTTTTCCGTTGCCGTTGGGATTCGTATTGCTTGAGGGATAAGAAAGAACCATCAGCAGACAGGGTATTTTGTTGTGTGAATCCACGCTATTTGCGCCCCAATAATATTCAATTAAAATATCAGGAGAAATAAAAATGTCTTATACTGGAAAAATCGCATTAGTTTCTGGCGGAACCCGTGGGATTGGGTTTAATGTAAGTAAAAGCTTGATCGAAAAGGGTGTTTTTTGTTACATCACGGGAAGAAATAAAGAAGACGGATTGAATGCGCAGGAAAAACTGGGTAGTAATTCACGTTATGTTCAGCTTGACGTCACAAATGAACGTTCCGTAATTGAGCTTTTCGATTTAATTCGTAAGGAGCATGGGCGTTTAGATCTTGCTGTTAATAATGCAGGTATAACCACTAAAAGGGCCTCGGTACAAGAACTGGATTTAAACGAGTGGAACCGTGTTTTACAGGTTAATCTTATTGGACCATTGTTATTGATGTCACACCAGATTCGCCTTATGGCTCTGGGTGAGAAAGGTTCAATTGTAAATGTCTCGTCTTGTGGCGGAGTTTTAGGACAACCACGGCAAAGTGCATATTCTACCAGTAAAGCGGCATTAAATATGTTGACACAGGTTGCTGCAGTTGAAAGTGCTAATCCACCTGAAGGGAAGAGTGTGGTGAGGATCAATGCGGTTTGCCCGGGCCCGACGTTAGGTGGAATGAACACAGAGGAGCGACTTCGTGCTAACCCTGCATCAACAGAAGAGAAAATTCAGTCAACCGCAATGAAACGTTTTGCCGAGCCAGGAGAGATCACTGCCGCCATATTATGGCTTTTAAGTGAGCAGTCATCCTATGTAACGGGGACATTGCTTTCCGTTGATGGCGGATTTAGTGCCGGGAAATTTTAAGGGAAATCATGCGTACTTTGAGTTCACCCGAGAACCAGAAACAGCAGGAAGCCTCTAAGAGAGTATTCATTACTGGAGTGAGCAGAGGCTTAGGTCTGGCTCTGGCTTGTGTTTATCTCGATAAAGGTTGGACAGTATACGGTACAGCACGACATAAACCGACTCAGCTTGCCGGGCACGATCGGTTTATTTTCAAATCGTGTGATTTGCAAGATCCTGAGCAGGTCGCAGCATTATTTGAACAAGAATTTAACCCTGTTATTACACTGGGTGTGTCGGTTATACATCTTAATGCTGGTGTTTCTTCGAATGCACCATTGCATACTGATGAATATGATCTTTCACAATTACAACAGGCCATGATGGTTAATGTTCTGGCTAATAAGTTAATTCTTGACGTGCTTTTTCTATCAGGTTTTAAACCGGCACTTGTTGTGGCATCAGCTTCTATTGCTGGTACACGATACCGTGCTGGTATGTTGTCATATAGTATATCTAAGGCTGCCTTGAATGCATTGTGCGGCGTTTATGCTCAAGAAAACCCAGACGTGTTTTTTGCTGTATTAGGTATGTGTAATATTCTGACTGATTTATCTTTAGGGATAATTTCAAAGGATCGATTATACGAATTTCCCGAGCATTTAAAATTAAGAGAAAGGTTTAATAAGCCCGGATACGCAGTTAGTCCTGAGAAACGTGCAATAGAAATTTATCAAAGGATCATTGAGCAAGAATGCAAAGGAATCATAAGCGGTGAGTTTATAGAGTTAAGAAATATTCTATGAACTTTGGTATATTTTTTACAAATGAAATAATTACAGTTTACATTTTGGGGTTATTATGGAGAACGGACTTAACGATATTTTAAAAACTGCTATTTATCGACAAGAGCCATTTATGGACCAACCTTTTGATTTTTCTGAAGGAGATGATACTGAACTGTATTCTTCAACGGGACAGCTAGATTCATTGAGTCTGTTGACTATCATTTCAGATGTAGAACAACAGTTATTTAAGGTGCTTGGATATAAAATTAAACTTGCAACAGAGCAAGATCTTTCATTTCAAAACTCCCCGTTTAAAACATATGGTAAAATGTTGAGCTTTATTAATGATAAAATTCAACTTTCGTTAAAAAATATAGAGAATTAGTTTTTATCCGACCCTGTAGAAGGGTCGGTATTCTGATGGGTACATCTCTATACTATTTATTAGTATGAAGTGGGGTAAATAATTATATGCTTTGGCGCGAAGTAGCTTACTTAAAAGATAACGATGGTGAAGACATTACCGTTTTCGTGGGAAATTATTCTGATTTTACACAGGATGATGCCATCTTCCTTTCTGAAGACGAGAAAATAATGTCTCAGGAATTTTCGAGTGTTTCTGCACGTAACCGATATATTGCAGGTAAAGCTTTTTTACGCAGAGCACTAGGGTTTATGTTTAACACGGCGCCCTTTCAAGGGGCTATATCAAAAAATGAGTATGGTAAACCATACATAGTGGATTTTGATCAAAAGATAAACTTTAATGTGTCCCATACGGGTAACGTTATTGTAATCGCGTTCTCGAAAAACAAGCCTCTTGGTATTGATATTGAGCTAAAAAATCGTCCAATACATCAACATCTTGCGGGCTATATATTTACAGATGAAGAAGCCGAAGAAATCCTAAGTAAGGCTGATTGGCCAGAGTGTTTTTTACGCGCATGGACAAGAAAAGAGGCTGTGCTGAAATGTATCGGTTGTGGCTTCTCTGGTGATGCGAAGGAAATTAAGGTTCCACTTGTTGATGAAAAACTTCTGGCTTATAAAAATTTATTGAATGTAAATATCTTTCAGAGTTGGCATCTATTTCCGATAGATTTTTTGCCAAATATAATTGGCGTTATTGCTATTTAATGATATGGAGATGGATATTATGAGTTTGAAAGTGGGAATTATTGGTGCAGGAGCAATGGCACAGGCTATTACGTTACAAGCGGTAAGAAATGGATTTGAGGTTATGGTTAGTAATACTCGTGGTCCCGAATCTCTCGAGTTATTAATAAGAACATTAGAATGCAAGGCGGCTACACCTGAACAGGCAATCAATTTTGGTGATATAGTGATAGCCGCAGTTCCCCTCTATGCTATACCAAAATTACCAAAAGAATTACTTATAAATAAAATCGTTGTTGATCCGCTAAATTACTTCCCTCATCGTGATGGCGTTATCCAGTCGTTAAAAAATGGTGAGATAACAACAAGCGAGCTATTTGCAAAAAACGTACCAGGTGCCATTATTGTTAAGGCTTTTAACTCTATTACGGTTGAGGATTTACATCGTGATGCGCGGCCAAAAGGAATGATTGATCGCCGGGCAATTCCGATCGCCAGTGATAATATCGAAGCGAAGTCCACGGTAGCGAATTTCATTGAAAGTATCGGTTTCGACGTTGTGGATGCAGGTGAGTTAAGTGGCAGCTGGCGCTTTGAGCGTTACCGGCCTGTATATTGCGTTGCACTAAAGCAGGATGTATTGAAAGAGCGTCTGTTTGCCACCAATCGTGATACCTGGGTTGCTGATGGCTACTGGATATTTAATCGGGGTGTGTAACAGTCCATGAGAGAAACGGAATATCCTGTTCAATGACCGATGGTTAGAATGCACTGGCTGAGCGACTAAACGGGATCCTGAAAAATGAGTTTTTACTCTCGCGCCCTGTAGATCTGGTCCAAGCCCGGAAAATGGTAAAAGAATCCGTGGCAATTTATGACCAGAGCGGCCACACTTGGCCCTGAAATACAAAACGCCCGATGATGTTCATCAGGCGTTTTATAGACAGAAAACTGTCCACCATTTTCTATTTTCACTATAAAAGAGAAAACAAAGTTAACACCCAGTGAATATTTAATGTCACAAAGTGGTTTTACTTTGTCCTCAATTAAATCAACAAGATGATGAAGTTTATCATTGAGATCTAATGAAACCTCCTCCTTAGTGCAAATCTTCCAGCTAGTTTCTATATTTTGCGTTTCTTAATCGCGGCACGGATCACACTGCACAACGATTCGATAGCATTCGTGGTGTCGATAGCTTTGCGGATATCCGGTGGATAGCCGAAGAACGTGTTGAGGCTTTCCCTGTGCACACGCCAGCTTTTGATGGTCCCGACCACCGGGATAAAGTCTGCGCCCGTTGACAGGATATCTTTCAGTTCTTCCTGACGCTGAGTGTACATTTTTACCGAGCACACTTCCGCGCTCATCCCGGCACAGTTTTCCTTCTTATAGCGCTCATTTTCTGCTTCGACGCGTTACTTTCGCGACCTGCTGAGGAGTCTTACTCTGCGATTCGGCTTCGGTTAAGTCACTGAACGAGCTATTCTCAACAACAAATCTCTCTGACGCGGATTACAGAGGCGAGGCCGATTTTTCCCGTTACTTTCCGTTGATTACCGTCGTTTTTACCTTCCGCACTTCCGGTGCGACAACTTTTTGCCCCGACGCGCCTTTTTCATCTTCATATGCTACCGCTGGCCAAGAGCACCTGGCGCATTGTTAGGATTTTAAAAATGCTCCTGACGTTGGTGTTGGGAGCATTTGTACGTTTTAGCGGTTATTTTTCTGGATTTATATATGTATACCTACTAACAATTTCCAGACCAAGATAATTAACTATTTTAATCACTTGTGTGTACTCATCCTTACTGATCACAACATCATAATCAGTAATATGATCACATAGCGTTTCGAATGCTAATATATTCTCTGAAAACCCAAGATAACCAAGGGCAAAGTCAACTAACGAAGGTTCCAGACGATCTTTTAATCCTTCACCAAATTCTCTAATTTCGTCATTAATACCCATTTCACCCACGCTATTTTTTTAATAGGTCTGAAAGTTGGAGGAGTCGGATTACTATCCGGGAACACTGTTACAATTTTCCCCCTGGCGGGCTCGTATACCACACAAACTCTGACATCACTCGTTCTTCCCAGGCAACCTACCTTGCTGGCCTTTCTGCGTTTGTATACGCTCCATCAGTTCCGGTCTGAGCAAACTATTGAGTATCGGGGGAGGTAGCAATGTCTCCCACAGTATGAACAACCTTATCTGCTGACCAACTTTGAGAAAAGACAATTTTTTCTGGATTTCCAGGATAGAGATGTCTACCTTGCGTTGGGCTATCCCCATATAAAATATGCTGTTTCGCTTCTGGTGAAAGGATATAAACATATTTCTGGTTTGAAGGTGATAGTCCAAGATCTGAACTTTTCGCAATAGACAAAAAGGCTTTAGCAGCTACGTATTGCACCAGCTTGGCTTCACTCGTCGGCACACCACTCGCCAGGATTTATGCTGCCCGTTGCGGCGTCATTTCTCCGTCAGCCGTCAACGCACTAACCGGGCCCCAAAAAAACTCTGTCCATGCTGTCAGCAATCCTTTAACGGCATCCTGCCCTTCAGGTATCTGGCTCTGCGAATTTTTAACCAGCGCCGCCGTAAGTTCACCCGGTGAAACGCCATTCTGGATCATACTGGCCGCAAGCGACTGTTGAGATAAATCAATATCATTCAGCCCTTTAGGCAGACTCCGCGAGTTATTCTCAACAACAATTTCAACTATATGAGTTAGGATTGTTGCAAATCTCACTCAGGATCTGACGGAGGCACCTTACGCGATTTTCGCTCGTCAAGTTTCGCGAAGATCCATATTTTTGCACCTGAAGCCAACCCAATAATCAAACTCACAACAGATAAATAAGTTAATGATTTTTTGGAAAAGTCAACATATCCCGATATCAATAATTCAATAATTACATTATTTACTAGGAAAATAAAAGCATAAAAACAAAGTCCGTAGTAAATAGTACTCAGAAGAAAAACAGATAACGTGGTTTTATTTTTCATTTTCACTAACCTTATCTTTAATTTTATTACTTATAACTTCCCCACCGATACCACCAATCAGGTCATTTACCTCCCCAGGGAAAGGAGCAAACTCACCAAATTTACCACCGAACCATGCACCAATAGCCGCCCCACCAATAGAACCAGTATCTGGACCATCATTAAAGAATGCACCACCCATCGCAATTCCGACGTTCTGTCCGACAGTTCTTCCTGGTGCAAGCATACCCGCAATGCCTGAACTGGCACTGCTTTTCCAGTCCCAGCTTTTGTTTTCATTGCCTGGCTGGCTTAAATCAAACCACTGGTAACTTCCATTGGCTATCTCCGCGATAACTCCACCACTGACCATTTTACCGACCGAAGCGGCA
Source organism: Citrobacter sp. Cs237 (assembly GCF_030332325.1). Classification (NCBI taxonomy): domain Bacteria; kingdom Pseudomonadati; phylum Pseudomonadota; class Gammaproteobacteria; order Enterobacterales; family Enterobacteriaceae; genus Citrobacter; species Citrobacter sp. Cs237. The sequence continues at coordinate 381,858 of NZ_JAOWIB010000106.1, forward strand.
GGCCCCAGGTACCATGCCCCCGCTATCATTACACCGTCCTGATAACCTTCCACGATCACTTTTGCGATATTAGCACCTTCCGGTAATTCGCCTTTTGCGATCTTATCCAGTCCGGCCTGTGTTTCTTCCGGTGACAATCCCTGAGTTGTCGCAAACTGCTTCCAGGACGCAGCAGCATCAACGTAGTCTCTCTCCGGTTGACAGCAAACTGTTCCAGCCATCTCCGAGCGAGTTATTCTCAACATCAACTCTCCCTGACGTGGATTGCTGAGGCGAAGCCAATTTTCCCCTTTACTTTCCGATGGTTACCGTCTTTTTGCCCGCCGCACTTCCGGTGCGACAACTTTTGCCCCAACGCGCCTTTTTCGCCTGAACACGCTACCTCCACCGTTGAAGAACCCACTCTCCGGGTAAATTGCCTGCAGCTATTCAACATAATGCAGGGTTATGCACAGTTCAGGAGGATGAACCATGCATAATCAGCGTTATGTTTTGCGCCCTTCAGAAGCCTGCGATGGTGCAGGTTGATAGCCAAGAGACTCTGACGGCTAAGAGATTAACTGTCGGAGTCTCCTTTTTTATTATTTATAATCTAATAAAATCAATTAATAAAATTCCTCATCAACATGCCCTTCGGATTTCAGTATCTCCAGAAATCGCTTGTAGGCAATTTCATCACGTTCGATGATATCATCAAGCAATTTTTCTTTAATTAGAGCCCAGTGATAAATACCGTTTTTGAAATATATGGCTTGAAAATCTATTTCAGGAGAGATCATTGATACTTGAGTCGCTCTATATGCCATCAACCCACCATATCCTTTCAGTAAACCTAAAAAATAATTTTCATCACCAAACCAATAAACGCTAAAAATATCAACGATCCTGCCCAATGGGTCTCGAGGGTCTCTTATTTTCATTTTTTACCTCCATCGGTCAGTGAAGGACCTGGTTGTAACGGATTTCTTTGTGGTGTAACAATTTTCATATCATATGCTTTACCAGTATTAACATTGTACTGGTAATGTACTGATATTGACGATCCATCAGGAAGATAATGTGTCGCTTCCATTTTCTGGAATCCAGCAGATGTAGGGAATCGAAGGTCATTATTCATACCCGGTAACTTACCACCTTGTGAAGGATTTGATTCGACTTGCTTCCAGAACAGTTGCTCATTCAGATCTCTCGGTGCTGCTGACTACAAACCGGGCTTCGCTGTTGAGATCTTCTCCGCAGCACTGATCAGGGTTTTGTTATCAATGACCTTCAGGCCTTTACCAACCAGTGATAAAGCCTTTTCTGCCGGGATCGACGTCAGCAATGCCAGAGCATAGTCTTTCGCATCTTATGCTGATAGCAGGGCCATTACCGTATCGCTCCCTGGATTATTTTCCAGGATCGCTTTGATAATGTCCGCACTTTCCGGTAAGTCACCCCGCACAATATCCGTCAGCCCGGCCTGAACCTGTTCCGGCGAAAGATTGTGGTCCTGCGCGTATTTCACCCAGGATGTGGCTGCCTTTCCTGTATCCGTCAACCCTTTTGGCAGATTCTCCCAGCCACTCAGCGAGTTATTCTCAACAACAACTCTTTCCGACGCTGGTTGCTGCGATGAACCCGGTTTTTCCCTGTTCTTTCCGTGAGTTACAGCCGATTTTTCCTATTGTATTTCCTGCCCGCCAACTTTTTGTCCCGACGCGCTTTTTTCACCTGAACACGCTACCGCCCCGGTGAAGAGTCCACTGGATAAATAGCCTGCGGCCGTTCAACATAACACGTGGGAATTATGCGCAGTTCAGAGGGGCGAACCACGCATAATCAGCGTTATGTCCTAAGCCCTTCAGAAGCCTGCGATGGTACAGTCTGACAGTCAGGAGACACAGACGGTAAAGAAATTAACTGTAGGGTTATCATTTTTTATTTTATAAAACAGTATGTTAACAGATGTTTTTTTCATCTAACGATTCCACTTAATATCAAAATCAGTTAGTTGATTGTCAAGATACTCTTTTTTTTCAAACCAATAATCAAAACCTTCAGTATCTCCATGCTGTAAAATCAGGTAATACCCTCCTGTTTCACCAGCAGTATCATCAACAACTTGGATCTTCCAGCCGGCATAACCGCCTATGCTCACTGGATGGGGGTTTTAGGAGTACAGCCATCGCATAAATCACAATATTCCTGCGACACTTTTGCGACACTCATATCTGTTAAATAAAAAAGCCACCTGTTAAAGGTGGCTTAAGTAAATGAATCTAAAACTAAAATTTGGTGGCCCCTGCTGGACTTGAACCAGCGACCAAGCGATTATGAGTCGCCTGCTCTAACCACTGAGCTAAGGGGCCGTGGCGGTGAATTATAAAGTAACTCCCTCCTGCAATCCAGCCATAACCGCACAGGTGCTGTTTTATTAAACAACGTATTTTCAATCCGTTATACTTTTCTCGTGTTGTATTGTTCTGGAGAAAATATGGTTAAGGATATTTTGGCCCCGGGGCTGCGGGTGGTGTTCTGTGGCATCAATCCCGGGCTTTCGTCGGCGGGAACGGGGTTTCCGTTTGCGCATCCGGCAAATCGTTTCTGGAAAGTGATTCATCAGGCCGGATTTACCGACCGCCAGCTTAAGCCGGAAGAGGCTGAACGGCTGTTAGACTTTCGCTGCGGCGTCACTAAACTGGTCGACAGGCCTACGGTTCAGGCAAATGAAGTGACGCGCAAAGAACTGCATGACGGTGGGCGTAATCTGATCGCGAAGATCGAAGATTATCAGCCGCAGGCGCTGGCCATTTTAGGTAAGCAGGCGTTTGAACAGGGATTCAGCCAGCGGGGCGTCCAATGGGGAAAACAGGGCATCACCATTGGCGCCACCGAGGTGTGGGTGTTACCCAATACCAGCGGGCTGAGCCGCATTACGCTGGATAAACTGGTCGAGGCATTCAGGGAGCTGGACGAGGCGCTGATCACCCGCGGATTGTAGCGCGGGATAGTATTGCCCCGATGCAGGATCTACCGAGCAGTAAAAAAAAACGCCACCCGAAGGTGGCGTCAGTGATACAGACGACGAAATTAATCGTCGAGGAAGCTACGCAACACTTCAGAGCGGCTCGGGTGGCGTAGTTTACGCAGCGCCTTCGCTTCGATCTGACGGATACGTTCGCGGGTAACGTCAAACTGTTTACCCACTTCTTCCAGCGTGTGGTCGGTATTCATGTCGATACCGAAACGCATACGCAGCACTTTGGCTTCACGAGCGGTCAGGCCAGCCAGAACGTCGTGCGTGGCGGCACGCAGGCTCTCGGTAGTGGCAGAGTCCAGCGGCAGCTCGAGGGTGGTATCCTCAATGAAATCACCCAGATGCGAATCTTCATCGTCACCGATCGGGGTTTCCATGGAGATCGGCTCTTTGGCGATCTTCAGCACTTTACGGATCTTGTCTTCCGGCATCAGCATACGTTCGGCCAGTTCTTCCGGCGTTGGTTCACGCCCCATCTCTTGCAGCATCTGGCGGGAGATACGGTTGAGCTTGTTGATGGTCTCAATCATATGCACCGGGATACGGATGGTGCGCGCCTGGTCTGCGATAGAGCGGGTGATCGCCTGACGGATCCACCAGGTCGCATAGGTGGAGAACTTGTAACCACGACGGTATTCAAACTTGTCTACCGCTTTCATCAGACCGATGTTGCCTTCCTGAATCAGATCCAGGAACTGCAGGCCACGGTTGGTGTATTTCTTGGCGATAGAGATAACCAGACGTAAGTTCGCTTCAACCATCTCTTTCTTCGCACGGCGGGCTTTTGCTTCGCCGATGGACATACGACGGTTGATGTCTTTCACCTGCTCGATGGTCAGGCCGGTCTCTTCTTCAATCTGCTGCAGTTTTTGCAGGCCGCGGTGAACGTCATCGGCCACGTCGTGCAGCTTTTCAGACCACGGTTTGTTCATCGCGATAGCCGCGTTGAACCAGGTTTCGCTGGTCTCGTTGCCGGTGAACAGGGTGATGAAGTTCTTCTTCGGCATTTTACACTGCTCAACGCAGAGCTTCATGATCAGGCGTTCCTGAGTACGCACACGGTCCATCATCACGCGCATGCTGTTCACGAGGTAGTCGAACTGCTTCGGTACCAGGCGGAACTGCTTGAACACTTCAGAAAGCTTGAGGATCTCGGTCTGCGCATCCGCATGACTACGGCCTTTCGCTTTGATGGTGTCACGCGTCACTTCATACTGCGTACGCAGTTCAGCGAATTTCTCGCGCGCCAGTTCCGGGTCGATGCTGTTGTCGTCATCCGCGCTGTCGTCGTCGCCGTCTTCCTCATCTTCATCCTCATCGTCGTCCATGTCTTCCTGAGACAGTTCTGAGCCGACGTGGGTGGCGGTAGGCGCCAGATCTTCTTCCGCGTTTGGATCAACGAAACCGGTGATCAGATCGGACAGACGCGCTTCTTCTGCTTCAACGCGATCGTATTGTTCCAGAAGATAGGTAATGGCTTCCGGGTATTCCGCAACAGAACACTGAACCTGGTTGATCCCGTCTTCAATGCGTTTTGCGATGTCGATTTCGCCTTCGCGGGTCAACAGTTCAACGGTGCCCATTTCGCGCATGTACATGCGCACCGGATCGGTGGTGCGACCGATTTCCGACTCTACGCTGGAGAGAACCTGCGCAGCCGCTTCTTCTGCGTCTTCATCGGTACTGGTCGTGTTTTCAGCAAGCAGCAGATCATCGGCATCCGGTGCTTCTTCCATCACCTGAATACCCATGTCGTTGATCATTTGGATGATATCTTCGATCTGATCTGAATCGACGATATCTTCCGGCAGATGGTCATTGACCTCGGCATAGGTCAGATAGCCTTGCTCCTTACCACGGGTAACAAGAAGCTTCAGCTGTGACTGCGGGTTTTGCTCCATAAGACGGTATCCACACTTAATTCGTTTGATTGGTGTCAGCCAGCGTTGCCGCCAACATTTAAAGCGAGGGCGTATTTGTTTTTTTGCCGCTGCCTCTCAGTGCGGCTGTCGGGGTCTCCCCGATCGCTATTCGGCACTTAAGCCGTTAAATACTTCCTCATTTACGTTGTCCCTGGGGGCGCTGAGTTCCCGAGCTTTACTCTCCCGGGTTGCATTTCATGCTGCCCTTGATACAACGCGAATGATGTTGTCTTTCAGTTATCTCTTCGCCAGCTCCTGGTTCAGAGTCCAGAGCTCCCGGCGTTCTTCGCTGCTTAAACCATGTGTGCGCTCACGAGCAATCAACTCTTCCTGGCGCAGCTCAAGCATCGAATCAAACATATGGTTGAGTGAGTCGGTGAAGGTTTTTTCAGCAATGTCCTTATCAGCTATATCGTCCCACATCGACAGTTTTTCAAGGGTGGCCGCATCATTTGTGCCACGATAGTGTTCTAAAAGTTGCCCGGTGGTCAGACCTGGCTGGGACAAACAAGTGTTGACCAGTTCTGCAAATAAGCCAAGTCCGGGCAGCTTATTATGATCCAGACCGTTCAACGGTGGGACCAGTGGCGCCAGTTCCGGATTTTGCACCAGCAGTCCTATCAGTATACGCATGGTCGTGCGTTTTAGCTGTGGAGCGGGCCGGGAAGGGCCATTTTCAGACAATTTTGGCATTAATCGTTCAAGCTGGCTGTCGTCAAGGATGCCCAGCTTGTTGCCCAACTCCTGGCGCAGGTAAATGCGCAGCGTTTCGCCCGGCACCTGAGTGATTAACGGTAATGCCAGCGTACTGAGCTGCGCGCGTCCGTCCGGGGTGCTCAAATCGACCTGCGGCAGCAGGCTGTTAAACAAAAACGCGGAGAGCGGTAACGCCTGCTCCATCCGGGTTTCAAACGCTTCTTTACCCTCTTTACGCACCAGCGTATCCGGGTCTTCGCCGTCAGGCAGGAACATAAAGCGTAGCTGACGACCATCGGTCATATACGGCAGCGCGGTTTCCAGCGCGCGCCAGGCGGCGTCTCGTCCTGCCCGGTCGCCGTCATAACAGCAAATCACCGTGTTGGTCGCGCGAAACAGGAGCTGAATGTGATCGGCGGTGGTCGAGGTGCCCAACGACGCCACGGCGTAGTTAATGCCGTATTGCGCCAGCGCCACCACATCCATATAACCTTCCACAACCAGCAGTCGCTGTGGATCGGCGTTATCCTGCTGCGCTTCATACAGACCATACAGCTGACGGCCTTTATGAAAAATATCGGTTTCCGGGGAGTTGAGGTACTTCGGCAGGGCATCGCCCAGCACCCGACCACCAAAGCCAATCACCCGGCCACGCTTGTCGCGTATGGGGAACATCACCCGTTCGCGGAAGCGGTCATAGCTGCGTCCCTGATCGTTGGTGACCAACATGCCCGCGTCGACCAGCGACTGGCGATTTTCGCTATTGCCGCCAAACCGTTTCAGGACGTTGTCCCAGCCGGGGGGCGCAAAACCAATAGCAAAACGCGCGATCACTTCGCTACTGAGTCCTCGCTTTTCCAGATACTGGCGCGCAGGGGTAGCGGCGGGTTGCATCAGAGATTGCTGATAAAACGTGTTCAGACCGTCCATCAATTGATAAAGGCTTTGCCGTTGATGGCGCTCTATCTGACTGGGGCCAGTGCCTGCTTCAAATGGAACCTCAAGATTGTGCATTGCCGCCAGCTCTTCGACGGTTTCCACGAACTCGAGCTTGTCGTAGTTCATCAGGAAATCGATCGCGTTGCCGTGCGCGCCGCATCCAAAGCAGTGATAAAACTGTTTTTCACCGTTTACGGTGAAAGAGGGGGTTTTTTCATTATGGAACGGACAGCACGCATGATAATTCTTGCCCTGCTTTTTGAGCTTCACCCGCGCGTCGATCAGATCGACGATGTCGGTGCGCGCCAGCAGGTCATTAATAAATACGCGTGGGATTCGTCCAGCCATAAGCCCCGTTAGTAAACTTCATCCTTCAAGCTGTCTCTGCGTTGGCTGCGCTCGTTCCCCCCCAGTTACTGACTTCTCTAGGCTCCGGGGATTCACTCACTTGCCGCCTTGATACAGGGTGAATGATGTTGTGTAATTGCTGATTCATAAACGAAAACAAGCCGCGCATTCCTTTCGGAAGCACGGCCTTACAACTACAACTCTGTCTGAATTGAGAGCCCTGGCCCTCAACAGATTAGTACAGACGAGTACGGCGTGCGTTTTCGCGAGCCAGTTTCTTCGCGTGACGTTTCACTGCAGAAGCTTTAGCGCGCTTACGTTCGGTCGTCGGTTTTTCATAAAACTCACGACGACGAACTTCCGCCAGAACACCTGCTTTTTCGCAGGAACGCTTGAAGCGACGCAGAGCTACGTCGAACGGCTCGTTTTCACGTACTTTAATTACCGGCATGTGCCTCTCACCTTTGATTAAATCGGTTTGCCGCTGGCATCAACGCCAGCTTATTTCAAAATGGTGCGGAATTTTACTGCAATTGCTGCTGCTTTGTAAAGCACCGCGGCCTTTTTTGAAAGGGACTTTTGTAAGGGGCCAGAGTATACACGAAGTCAGGTCGCAGGGTATACATCGACCCGCATTCGACCTAAACTGCGCGGTATAAGAGTGAGGTAAAACAAGTCATGCGTGTACTGGGAATTGAAACATCCTGCGATGAAACCGGCATCGCCATTTACGACGACGAAAAAGGTCTGTTAGCCAACCAATTGTATAGTCAGGTGAAATTACACGCTGACTACGGCGGCGTGGTGCCTGAGCTGGCTTCACGCGATCACGTCCGCAAAACGGTACCGTTGATCCAGGCGGCGCTGAAAGAAGCCGGATTGAACGCCAAAGAGATTGACGCGGTGGCGTATACCGCCGGTCCGGGTCTGGTTGGCGCGCTGCTGGTGGGCGCAACGGTTGGACGTTCGTTGGCATTCGCCTGGAACGTGCCGGCCATTCCTGTACACCATATGGAAGGGCATCTGCTGGCGCCAATGCTGGAAGATAACCCGCCAGAATTCCCTTTTGTGGCGCTGCTGGTTTCCGGCGGCCATACGCAGCTTATCAGCGTGACCGGCGTCGGTCAGTATACCCTGCTGGGCGAGTCGATTGACGATGCCGCTGGCGAAGCGTTTGATAAAACCGCGAAGCTGCTGGGGCTGGACTATCCTGGTGGTCCGATGCTGTCGAAAATGGCCGCACAGGGTACCGCCGGGCGCTTTGTCTTCCCACGCCCGATGACCGATCGCCCTGGGCTGGACTTCAGCTTTTCCGGCCTGAAAACCTTTGCTGCTAACACCATTCGCAGCAATGGCGACGACGATCAGACCCGCGCCGATATCGCCCGCGCATTTGAAGACGCGGTCGTCGATACGCTGATGATCAAATGCAAACGCGCGCTGGATCAAACCGGTTTCAAACGTCTGGTGATGGCGGGGGGCGTCAGCGCTAACCGTACCCTGCGCGCGAAGCTGGCAGAGATGATGCAAAAACGCCGTGGCGAAGTCTTTTACGCCCGCCCGGAATTTTGCACTGACAATGGCGCGATGATCGCCTATGCCGGTATGGTGCGTTTTAAAGCGGGCGCGCTGGCCGACCTGGGCGTCAGCGTGCGTCCGCGCTGGCCGCTGGCGGAGTTGCCTGCCGCCTGAGGCGGCGTGTCATCCCGGATGTCAGGTCATAATATCTAATATCCGGGATCTGGCCAGCAGGCAATAGAGCTGACTGTCATTTTTCACCCGCAATTTCTCCATTGCCCGTATTTTATGCGCGCTTACGGTTTTAATACTCAGGTGCATCTGACGAGAGACATCCGTCAGATTTCCCCCTTTGCACAGAAAACGCAACACGTCTATTTCTCTGGCGGAGAGCGACTCCTCGTTTTGAAGGAAGCCTTTCATTAGCGACGGTTCGATGTAGACCTCATCTTTTATGACGCAATTAAGCGTATCGCGCAGGACTGTCTCACTGAGGGCGTGACTGACATAGGCTTTTGCCCCGGCTTCAAGCGTCAGCCGGATAAGCTGCGGGCTTTTAAACGGGGCTATCAGCACCACTTTTAACGCAGGGTATTTCTGGTGCAATTTTTTAATCAGCGCCAGTCCGTCCAAATCACAGTGCGGATGAAGGTGTTGTACGGTGTTAAGCATATATCCCAACAGCAGGATGTCGGGAGTTTCTCCTGCCAGCAACGTAAGCAAGGAAGAGGTCGACCCGACGTCTTCCAGCAGCGAGAAATGGGAACCAGAGCTCGCGCATGATCTGTCTAACCCTTCAATCATTGCACGTATACCCCGGCGGATCAGGGGGTGCTCATCGGCAATCGCTATTTTTACTGACATCACGTTCTCCAGCATAAGAAGGCGAATATTTTATAAGCACCATACGTTGGTGAGTAAAATTAAAAGAACACTTTCATATAAAAATGTGCTTGCATTAATGTCGATATACGATTTTTTTATTTTGACCGTTTTTATCTTTTTTATGAGTTGACTTGTGTAACGCCTCTGCTTTTTAGCTCGGCGCGAAAGAAAAAGAATTTTCTTATTCTTTAAAAGAAAGCTCTACTTGGCCGTTGGGTAATGACTATTTTAAGCTGAAAAAAGGAACAACACAGATCATGTCATAAAGGAATATCGGCTAACATGAAAAAAAGCATTTTATCAATGTTAATTTGCGCAGCAGTAACCTGTGCGGCTTACGCTCAAACCGGCACCGCCTTACAGCATGTACATCAGGCGCAAGAGGTTCAGGAAGGCGTTTCGTATGACGCTATTGTCGTTAAGCTAAAACCGGGTAAATCTCAAACCTACCCGTTAAAACTTGACGATCCCGCACTCGTCGCCACCCGCATGTACCACGCGGACAACCTGAGCCGCGAACGCGCAGCTGAAATTGCGGAGCTAAACGCACGGTATGGATTCGATCGTTATCTGCGTATTGAGCTGCCAGAAAATAAAAAGCAAGATCGAAATTATATCGAACATGTGATCAACACTATTCAACAAAATCAGGATGTTGAGACTGTTTATCCTGAAGCTATGCCCGTAGGTTTTCAGGCAGAAAAGCAAGAAGCGGGTCAGTCTTCAACCCTATTAAAATCGACAGTGAACAGCGGCCTGTCGGCCGTGTCTGTGCCCGATTATCGACAGCAGCAGGATTATTTAAAAGCCCCGGATGACAAGCGTTCTGGTTATTATATTGGTGGGGTGAACCGCGACAGCGTTAATCAGTATATAGGGAACGAGGGTGAGGATATCACTATTGTTTCTTCTGAGAACTGCGGCTGGAATGCAAATCATGTGAATTTACCACCTGCTTCATTCGTTCAGGGACCAAATAAAGATACCTGCAATGAGCGGGAACATAATACGGCTTCTGTTGGTATTTTAGCTGCGCGCGATATTGGTTCTGGTGTTCGTGGTCTAAGTTATAAAAGCAAAGTGGGCTATGCGGCCTGGCCTGCGTCGAATCTCTTTAATGTTATTCCGTTATTAAAAGCGGGTGATGTTGTCTCGTTAAATATGCAGACGTATGGCGGAGAAATTACCGGGACCTGTAAATCAGCCTGTTATATTCCCATTGAATATCTGGACAGTTATTTCAACGTCATCAAGGCGCTCACGGATAAAGGCGTGTTTGTGATTACTTCCGCAGGGAATGGCAATATTAATCTGGACTCTCCCGCCTTTAATGGTCGTTGGGATACGCAAGTGCGTGATTCAGGCGCGATTATCGCCGGGGCATTCTGTTCAAAAGACGGTAAAAAAGCGAACTTTAGCACCTATGGGTCGCGTGTCACCAGTTCATCAAGAGGCTGTAGTGATGTCACAACGACGGGCTATGGCAATCTCTATAACAGAACCAATGCAAATTATACCGGAAGTTTTGGCGGGACGTCTTCAGCAACGCCTATTGTGGCAGGCGTGGTGGCCAGCCTGTCAGGTATTGCCAAAGCGAACGGGATCACCGTTACACCGCGCCAGATGCGTCAAATCCTGGCTGAAACCGGCACGCCAATTGCGAATGGCGACTCGGCGAAGGTCGGCACGCAACCCGATATGGCGCGTGCTGTCGCCCGGATCCTGGCGTTGAAGAATGGCAGCGATATTCCTGCTATTCCTGCTCCTACCGCCGCCGCAGGAGCAGACTACACTATGGTTTCCCCAACCACTGGCGTAAGCACCTATCCTCTGGACGGCAGCAAGAGCCTGAACGCGACATCGTATAACTGGAGCGTGACAAAAGGTGCTGGCACCTTCTTCCTGGAGGAAAAACTGAACGGCGTGCAGGTGAACAGCATCGACAATGCTCATGCCTATGCGGTGATTCCTGCCAATACGGAAGGGCAGGCTACCTTTACGCTGACAACGACAGGGGCTGATGGCCGTACCGCGCAGGACAGCATGACCATCATGGTAAGTAAACCTGCGACGCCAGCGAAGGAAGACACGCCGTCAAAAGACGATACGCCGGCGAAGGACGACGCGCCGGCAAATGACGACGTGCCGGCGACCAATACGGCGCCAGCCTATAACGGCAAAATAGCCTATCCGACCAAATGCACCAAAGTATCTTACAACGGTAAAATTTGGTTCAACCAGTGGTATGTCAACCCGGGACAGGAAACACCGGGAACGGGCGGCCAGTGGGGCGCATGGCGTCAACAGGGCACATCCAATAACAGCTGCAAATAACCATGAAGGCCTGGCTTATCGCCAGGCCCTTTTAGTCAGATTCGCAGCATCCCTTTCTCTTTCAGAAACGCAATAATCGTCTCCAGACCGTCGCCCGTCTTCAGGTTAGTAAAGGTCCACGGACGCGCGCCGCGCATGCGGTTGGTGTCGCGCGCCATCACCTCCAGCGACGCCCCGACGTAAGGGGCCAGATCGGTTTTGTTGATCACCAGAAAGTCAGATTTAGTGATCCCCGGGCCGCCTTTGCGTGGGATCTTCTCTCCTTCAGCTACGTCGATAACGTAGATCGTCAGATCCGCCAGTTCCGGACTGAACGTGGCGCTCAGGTTGTCACCGCCGCTTTCGACGAAGATCAGATCCAGATTACCGAATTTCGCGCTTAATGCATCCACTGCCGCCAGATTCATTGAGGCGTCTTCACGGATGGCGGTGTGTGGACAGCCGCCGGTTTCGACGCCGACGATGCGTTCCGGCTCAAGCGCGCCCGCTTCTGTCAGGATGCGCTGGTCCTCTTTGGTGTAAATGTCGTTCGTGACCACCGCCAGTTGCCAGGTGTCGCGCATGGCTTTGCATAACGCTTCCAGCAGGGCGGTTTTGCCCGATCCTACCGGGCCGCCCACGCCGACGCGCAGGGGATGTTTGTACTCACTCATTGTCTCTCCTCAGGAGCGGAATAATCGGCAGTATTGGGTTTCGTGACGGGCGGAGGCGATAGCCGCCAGCGGCGTAGCAGAGCCGAGGTGTTCATCCGGACAGCACAACGCCTGCGTTATACCCTGTGCGTAATGTTCGCTGAGGGTTATCATCAGCCGCTGCGCCGTCTGCTGGCCGAAGGGCACCAGCTTAACGCCCGCCATCACGGCGCTTTCGATCCAGCTGTAGCCCAGCGTTAAGGCCAGATCGGCGAGCGGCAGCCGCCACTGTACGCCAAGCCAGGCCATCCCGCAGAGCTGGCTGTCAGCGAACAGCGCGCGCCACGCGGGCGGGCTTTCCGGCACCCAGTCCACCACCAGCCGCGTAAACGCCGCGCCTCTGCTGCGCTCTTCTTCACGCAGTTCGCGGGTTTCCCGACAGGCCAGCAGGTACGTCGTCCAGCGGCGCGCGGCGGTGATATCGTCCTGCTCGCAGGCGCGATAAAGCCGGGCGAACAACGGCAGGTCGACGGTAAAAAAATTGTGCTCCATTTGCTGTAGCTGCCAGCGGGCGAAGGCATCGACGCTGTTGACCCAACCGCTCTCCACCGCCCACTCCAGCCCCTGAGACCAGGTAAACGATCCCACCGGCAGGCTGCTGCTGGCGAGCTGTAGCAGGCGCAACTGCTGGAGGGCGTCACGCATCAGTGCGCATGACCGTGATGATGGTTATGCCCGTGGGACTCGCTGGCGTAGGCGCCCGCTTCCGGCTCAAACGGTAAATGCGCAAAGGTCACGTCAAGATCGAACTGGCGCAGCATGGCGTCCAGCACATGATCGTGATGATAGCGCAGTTCATCCGGCAAAATTTGCAGCGGTACGTGGCGATTGCCGAGGTGATAGCACGCTTTGGCGAGCAGAAACGGGTTGGCGCAGCGCACCACCGAAACCGCTTCATGGGCGGCGATGATCTCCACCACTTCCGTCCCGTCTTCGCTACGCAGGCGGTCGCCGCCGCGCAACAGCAGGCCGCGCGGCAGCATCAATCCCGCCTCGCGCCCGTCGTTCAGTCGCACTTTGGCCCGGCTTTTTACGCGGATATCAATCGGCAGCGTCAGGGTGGCGGTGGCTTGCGCTGTCGTCTCAACCCGTTGCGTTAATAGCAGCATGTCGGCTCCTTAAAATAAAAAGTAACGTTGCGCCATCGGCAGCACGTCTGCCGGCTCGCTGGTAATGCGTTCGCCGTCAATGCGCACCTCGTAGGTCTGGGCGTCGACGGTGATATCGGGTTGCAGGCTGTTGTGGATCATGTCGGCTTTTTTCACCGTCCGGCAGCCTTTCACCACCGCGGTGGCGCTGTGTAAATTCAACTGCTGAGCGACGCCGCTGTCGTGGGCGGCCTGGGACAAAAAGGTTAACCGGGTGTGATGACGCGCAGCGCCCAATGCGCCGAACATCATCCTGTAGTGCACCGGCTGCGGCGTGGGGATCGAGGCGTTGATATCGCCCATCGGCGCGCAGGCGATCATTCCCCCCTTGATAATGGCGGCGGGTTTGACACCGAAAAACGCCGGCGACCACAGCGCCAGATCCGCCAGTTTTCCGGCCTCAATGGAGCCGACCTCATGGGCGATACCGTGAGTCAGCGCCGGGTTAATGGTGTACTTGGCGATGTAGCGTTTCACCCGCTGGTTGTCGTTATCGCCGCGCTCTTCCGCCAGCGCGCCGCGCTGTACTTTCATCCGGTGCGCTACCTGCCAGGTGCGCAGAATCACTTCGCCGACGCGGCCCATCGCCTGGGAATCCGACGAGGTCAGCGAAAACGCGCCAATGTCATGCAGCACGTCCTCGGCGGCGATGGTTTCGCGCCGAATGCGTGACTCGGCAAACGCCACGTCTTCGGCGATATCGGGGTCGAGATGGTGGCACACCATCAGCATGTCGAGATGCTCATCGATAGTATTCACGGTGTAAGGCAGCGTTGGGTTGGTTGATGACGGCAGAATATTGGCGTGCGCGCAGGCGGTGATGATATCCGGCGCATGGCCGCCGCCCGCGCCTTCGGTGTGAAACGTATGGATCGTGCGATCGCCAATAGCCGCCAGCGTGTCTTCGACAAAGCCGGACTCGTTCAGGGTGTCGCTGTGCAGCGCCACCTGAATATCCATTTCGTCGGCGACGGTCAGCGCGCAGTCGATAGCCGCAGGCGTCGCCCCCCAGTCTTCATGAATTTTCAGGCCGATCGCCCCGGCGGTCACCTGCTCGCGCAGCGTATCCGGATTGGAGCCATTTCCCTTGCCGAGCAGACCGATATTGACCGGCAGGGTATCCGCGGCCTGCAACATCCGGGCGATGTTCCAGGGGCCGGGCGTACAGGTGGTGGCGTTGGTGCCCGCCGCCGGTCCGGTGCCGCCGCCGATCATCGTCGTCACGCCGGAAACCAGCGCCTCCTGCGCCTGCTGCGGACAGATCCAGTGAATATGGGTATCGACGCCGCCAGCGGTGACGATCTTACCTTCTCCGGCGATCGCCTCCGTCCCGACGCCGATCGGGATCGTCACGTCAGGCTGAATGTCCGGATTACCGGCTTTGCCGACGGCGAAGATCCTGCCGTCTTTGATGCCGATATCCGCTTTAACGATCCCCCAGTGGTCGACGATCAGCGCGTTGGTGATCACCAGATCCACGCAGACGTCGGCGCGCATCTGTCCCTGGCCCATACCGTCGCGGATCACTTTACCGCCGCCGAATTTCACCTCTTCGCCATAGGTAGTGAGATCGTTTTCCACTTCGATCCACAAATCTGTGTCCGCCAGACGCACTTTATCGCCGGTGGTGGGGCCAAACATATCGGCATACGCTTGCCGGGAGATCTCAGCCATTGTTGACCTCCAGCGCGCCCATGACCTCGCCGCGAAAGCCAAAAATACGCTGCGCGCCTGCCACGCGCACCAGCTCGACCTCGCGCTTTTGCCCCGGTTCAAAGCGCACTGCGGTGCCGGCGGGGATATTCAGGCGGTATCCGCGCGCCGCCTCGCGCGGGAAGCGCAGGGCGGGGTTAGCTTCGAAAAAGTGGTAATGCGATCCAACCTGAACGGGGCGATCGCCGTGGTTTTCCACCACGAGAGTGCAGGTCTCGCGCTGGTGATTGAGCGCAATATTTCCTGCCGCGATCCGGTATTCGCCTGGAATCATAACCTCTCCTTACACGATCGGATTGTGGACGGTCACCAGCTTGGATCCGTCCGGAAACGTTGCTTCTACCTGGATGTCCGGGATCATCTCCGGTACCCCCTCCATCACCTGATCGCGGGTGAGTACATGGCGGCCGTCTTCCATCAGCGAGGCCACGCTTTTGCCGTCGCGTGCGCCTTCCATAATGAAGGCGCTGATCAGCGCTACCGATTCCGGATAATTCAGCTTCAGGCCGCGCGCCAGACGGCGTTCTGCCACCAGCGCGGCGGTAAAGAGCAACAGCTTGTCTTTTTCTCTGGGAGTCAGTTCCATCGGTGTCTCTTAGGTCTGCCAGATACGCGGCAGATGCGGTTGTTTGTGAGTTAACAGCGGACGTAAAAAGCGCCAGATATCGCGCATCGCGCGTTGGATAAGCAGGTTGTCTGCCGCCAGAAAGCGTACGGTGAGCAGCGAGTCAACGAGCGTCGCGCCTGCGTATTCGCCAAGCGGCATAAGCCGTTCACGGGCTCCGTCCAGCATCGCCTCTGTCCCCGGATAGCAAAACAGCGTGCCGCACCACGGCTGGTTCGCGACGGCGGAAAGATCGCCCCCGCGAATTTTCAGGCCTTCGATAAGCAGCGGTATGCCGTCGCGCCAGATTTCCAGCCGGTTGACCAGCGTGCCGTGGCTGAACGTTTCCTGCATTACCGGGCGACCCAGGCAGAGCAGATCCCAGCCGAGCAGCTGGCTTTCGGTTGTCAGATGGAACACGGTGCGCAGGCTGGCGCGAGCGCCGGGAAACAGGATCGTATCCTGCGGCAGCCATTCCAGCGTGGCGTGCGGCGCAAGGGTGAAATCCTGACGCAGTTGCGCCAGTTGCCCTGCGCTGCGGTAAAACTTTCCCGCGCCGGGCTGGGTGATTAACGCGTGGCTGTGGGCGTCAAGGGTGACGGAAATGTGCAGTTCATCGCCGCCGACAATACCGCCAGGCGGGTGAAGCAAATAAAGATGACAAACATCATCTTCCGGGTAAAACGGTCGTTGAACGGCTAACGGACCAACGTGACGCGCTGAGTTGAGCACCGTTTTGTGCGCGGCACGAGTAAACCGCAGGTCCAGTTCGGCCTGCCAGCCCCGAATGAGTGTCTCGTGCGCAACCGTGTCCAGAGCGTTCCCCTGTCAGTTTAAAGATAGGTGCATGGCAAAAAGTATGCCTCAGCACGGCGGCAAAGCGGTCATATGAGACGCTTATGGGAAAGGAGGGAAATCAGAAAAAAGGGGGCGGCAGCCCGGCCGCCCCAACGGGGGTTAAAGCAAAACGAGAGGCATCCAGAGCAAACCGGTGACGATCAGTAGCAGCATGAAGATCAGGCCAAAAATCGCCCCCAGCCGCCAGTAGTCAGCCGTCGGCAAATAACCGCTACCGTAGTAGATGGGGCTGGGGCCGGTAGCATACGGGGTAAGAATGCTACCCAGACCAATCGCCGCGCCGACCATCAGGCAAAATACGGGGAGCGGAATGTCCGGCATCGCCAGCGCGGCGGCGATCATCATTGGCGCCAGTGCGGAGGTGTACGCCGTGGCGCTGGCGAAGAAATAACGCAGCAGATAAAACACCACGATCAGCGCGACCATCACCATTGTCGGGGGATAACCGCTCAGGCTGCCTGCCAGCAGGTTGCCAAACCAAGTGATAAAACCGGTATTGTTCAGCCCGGTCGCAAGAGTAATCAGTGACGCGAGCCAGAAAAAGACGTTCCATGCGGCTTTATTACTGACGATGTCATCCCAGCAGATAATGCGCAGCACCAGCATTAACGCCACCACGCTGTAGCCAACCATCGCCGCGTCAATGTAGTCACCGCCGAAAATCCACAGCACCAGCGCGCCGACCATCAGCACTAACATCTTTTTCTCACGCGTGCTCAGCGGGCCCATCGCCTTCAGCTCCGCTTCTGCCCAGCGCGGCACCTGATCGCCGGACTTAAGCACCGGCGGGTACAGCACATAAGCAAGCCACGGGACCAGCAGAACCAGCAAAATACTCAGCGGCAGCATCCCTAAGAACCAGTCGCCCCAGCTTAGCGCCGTGTGCGCCGCGCCCTTCATCAGGCCAATCAGCAGCAGGTTTGGCGCCATCGCGGTGAGGAAAATGGCGCTGGTGACGCAGTCGGCAGTGATCCCCATCCACATGATGTAGGAACCAATAGAGCGCGAACTGGCGTCATTCGGCTGCGAATGATACAGCGGCGGCAGATTACGGATTATCGGGTAGATAATCCCGGCGCCGCGCGCGGAGTTTGAGGGCGTAACAGGCGCGAGGATCAGCTCAGAGAGCATGACCGCGTAGCCGAGAAACAGCGTGCGGTGCCCCATCTTTTTCACCAGCCATAGCGCGATGCGTCGCCCCAGCCCGGTTTTTTCATAGCCCGTACCGAACATAAAAGCGGCAAAGATCAGCCAGATAACTGAATTAGAAAAACCAGATACCGCCCACGATAGCGCTTTGGCGGTGAATTTAAACCCGTCCTGCGCCAGCTGTTCGGGGCTGAACAGCAACCACGGCGAGAGGACGGCGATCGTCGAAATGCCGATCATCGCCACCACCGCGCCGGGAACAGGTTCCAGAATCAGTCCCACAATGACGCCGGTAAAGACCGCAAAATAGAGCCACGTGTGGTTCTCAAGACCGGTGGGGACGGGCAAAACAGCAATAATGGCGATGACCACCAGCGGAGCCAGGTATCGCCACCAACCAGCTAAAGGTGCCATTGTCGTATCCCTGCGAAGAGGGAGAGGCGGGGCGCCTCTCCGGAAGGGTTATTTGATGTAGTGAACGTGCTCGCAAATTTCGTCGACGATCGGACCACGACGCTCGGCGAACTGCTTTTTGTTCTCGGCGATCAGGTTATTGCCGTGGGTGTCGATAGAGACGATCAGCGGACCGAACTCCTTCACCCGACACACCCACAGGGATTCCGGCATGCCGAGTTCCATCCAGTGGACTTCCTCTATCTCTTCCACCTGCGTGGCTGCCAGCACCGCGCAGCCTGCGGGGAAAATCACGTGCAGCGCCTTGAATTTCTGGCAGCCTTCTTCGGTCAATGGCCCCATGCCGCCTTTGCCAACCACCAGTTTGACGCCTGTCTGCTCGATGAACTCTTTTTCAAACGCCTCCATGCGCATGCTGGTGGTCGGGCCGACGGAAACCATCTCCCATTTTTCACCGTTTTTGCGCACGATCGGCCCGGCGTGGAAAATGGCTTTACCGTTCAGGTCGTAAGGGATCGGGCGCTTGAGTTCGATCAGGCGGCGATGGCAGACGTCGCGGCAGGTGACCAGCGTGCCGGTCAGATAGATCACATCACCAACGCGGATATCCTCCAGGTCTTCGGCCTTGATCGGGGTCGTCAGGATCTTTTTCATAGCGCGCTCCGGGTATGAGACAGGTTTTCGAAGGAGAGATCGGCATGCACCAGCAGCGTACCGCGACGGTGCGCCCAGCAGCCGGTGGAGACGGCCACCCCGATAGTCGAGGGGTGACGCGCGGCGGATTCAATGTGTACGCCCATGACGGAGCTGTTGCCCGTTAACCCCTGCGGGCCGATCCCCAGACGGTTCAATCCTTCTTCCAGACGCAGTTCCAGTTCAGCCGCTTTGGGATTTGGATGGCGGGTGCCGATGGGGCGCAGAATCGCTTTGCGCGACAATACCGCGGCGGTTTCTACGGAAGTGGCGATCCCCACGCCCACCAGCACCGGCGGACAGGCGTTTACCGCCAGCGTGGAGATATTCTCAAACACGAACTTAACAACGCCTTCGTAGCCTTCGGACGGCATCAACACTTTTGAGCGCCCTGGCAAGGTACAGCCGCCGCCTGCCATATAGACTTCTATTTCGGCGTCGTCGCCGTCGGGGATAATGTCCCATGTCACCCACGGCACGCCGCTGCCGGTGTTTTTGCCGGTGTTGACTTCGTCAAAAATTTCTACCGCGTTATGACGAAGTGGGGCTTTCACGGTCGCGTCTTCCACGGCCTGCTTCAGAATGGCCTGCAGTTCGCCCAGGAGCGGGAAGCGGGAGCCGACCTTGACGAAGAACATGATCTCGCCGGTGTCCTGACAGGCCGGACGGTTCAAGTCGATCGCTTTCTGCATGTTGTCGAACATCGTGTGATAGATGATTTTTCCCATCGACGAGGTTTCAGCATCGCGCAGCTGTTTTAATTTATCCACGACGTCGTCGGGCATCCGGGTGGAAATCATTGCCGTAAACCCGGCGACAATTTCCGTCAGCGTATTTATCGCTTTTTGTTTATTTTCATTGCTCATCATGACAACTCCAGTGCTTTTATTTGTCTGGAAAGACATTCTGGGAAACAAACTACCACTAAAAATAGGGTTTTATATTTTTTGCCACTGTGTATATGTAATTAACAGTTCGTGAATCATGATGTGAAAAATCAGCGAAAATTGAGCAAGGGCAGGGAATAGCGGCAGTAAGGGAATTACACTGCCGGTATTATCTTCATGGGTGCCCGAATATGCTGAACACATACCCTTTAGCGAAAGATCTGCAGGTGCTGGTTGAAATTGTTCATACGGGAAGCTTCAGCGCGGCGGCGGCGGCGCTCGGACAAACCCCGGCGTTTGTGACCAAGCGGGTGCAGATCCTGGAATCCACTCTCGCCGCCACGCTGCTGAACCGTTCGGCACGCGGCGTGGCGCTGACCGAGAGTGGGCAAAAATGTTATGAACATGCGCTGGAGGTGTTGACCCGCTATCAGCTTCTGGTGGATGAGGTGACGCAAATTAAAACCCGTCCGGAAGGCATGATTCGTATCGGCTGTAGCTTTGGTTTCGGGCGTAGCCATATTGCCCCGGCTATTACCGAGTTGATGCGCAATTACCCTGAGTTACAGGTGCATTTTGAACTGTTCGATCGGCAAATTGATTTGGTGCAGGATAATATCGATCTCGATATTCGTATTAACGATGTGATTCCAGACTATTATATTGCGCACTTGTTAACAAAGAATAAAAGAATATTGTGCGCCGCGCCGTCTTATCTCGAAAAACATTCAGAACCGACAACTCTCCAGGAATTAAGCCGTCACGATTGCCTGATCACGAAAGAGCGCGATATGACGCACGGAATATGGGAGCTGGGAAACGGCGAGGAGAAAAAATCGGTCAAGGTGAGCGGGCATCTCTCGTCGAACAGCGGGGAAATTGTGCTGCAATGGGCGCTGGAGGGCAAGGGGATCATGCTGCGATCCGAGTGGGACGTGCAGCCGTTTCTGGCGAGCGGCAAACTGGTGCGGGTGCTGCCGGACTATGCGCAGAGCGCCAATATCTGGGCGGTGTATCAGGAGCCGCTATATCGCAGCGTGAAGCTTCGGGTCTGCGTGGAGTTTCTGGCGGCGTGGTGTCAGCAGCGGTTGGGCAGGCCGGATGAAGGTTATCGGGTGACGTGGTGAACCCGATAACCTTCCGGCGAGGTGAAAACGCTATTGCGGATCTTTTTCGCGTTTTTTCTTCAGCTTCGTCCAGATCTTTGTCTCCTGACGACGCCACAGTCGCTGAATGTTGTCGTGATGGCGCAGCAGGATCAGGCACGACAGCATCGAAACCGGGAAGGTGAACTGAGGTTTAAACCACCAGACGTAGAACGGCGCGATCAGCGCGCTGACGATAGCGCCCAGCGACGAATAACCGCTCAGCAGCACCGTGAGCAACCAGGTGCCCGCCATCACGCCGGTTAAATCCCAGCCGATAGGGGCAATAGCGCCGAATGCCGTCGCCACGCCTTTCCCGCCTTTAAACCCAAAGAAGACCGGCCAGATATGGCCCAGACAGGCGGCAATGGCGATCAGGCCCAGCCAGAAGGGGGTTACGCCCAACGCGTATGCGCCCCAGACGGGCAACATCCCTTTCAGGACGTCGAAAATCAGCACCGCTGCGGCTGCTCCCTTGCCACCGATTCGTAACACATTGGTCGCGCCAGGATTGCCGGATCCGCTGCTACGCGGGTCGGGCAAGCCAGCAATGCGGCAGACCAGAATGGCACTGGAAATGGAGCCGCAGAGGTACGCGATGAGGATCATTCCAGGCGCGATTGCACTCATAAGCTGTTCCGTTTTGAAAATGTCGTGTAAAACGCTACTTCTGTGGATAATACGCATATTTCGCCGGAAGTGGTATCCGGGTTAGCCAAAAAGCGGGCAGGTCGTGATGGATATTGTATTTATAGAGCAACTTTCGGTAATCACCACCATTGGTGTTTACGACTGGGAACAGACCATCGAGCAAAAGCTGGTGTTCGATATCGAAATGGCGTGGGATAACCGGAAAGCGGCAAAAAGCGACGATGTCGCCGACTGTCTGAGCTATGCGGATATCGCCGAAACCGTGATCGCGCACGTTGAAGGCAGGCGCTTTGCGCTGGTGGAACGCGTCGCGGAAGAGGTCGCGGATCTCCTGCTGGGACGCTTCCATTCACCGTGGGTGCGAATCAAGCTCAGTAAGCCCGGCGCGGTCGCGCGCGCGGCGAACGTGGGCGTGATTGTCGAGCGTAGCCATAATCTGAAAGGAAAATAATTAACTTCATCATTGTTAAACCAAACGGATATAAAAGAGTCTTACAGCGGGAACTTTTTTTTTGCGGTAGTTTTTCTATTTAGGGGTTTATTGATGAGCGATATGCACTCGCTGCTGATAGCGGCAATTTTGGGTGTGGTCGAAGGATTGACGGAGTTTTTGCCGGTTTCCAGTACGGGCCATATGATTATCGTTGGCCATCTGCTGGGGTTTGAGGGTGATACGGCAAAGACCTTTGAAGTGGTGATCCAGCTTGGGTCGATTCTGGCGGTGGTCGTGATGTTCTGGCGGCGGTTGTTCGGCCTGATTGGGATTCATTTTGGCCGTCCGTTGCAGCGCGAAGGGGAAAGTAAAGGGCGGTTAACGCTCATTCACATTCTGCTTGGGATGATCCCCGCCGTGGTGCTCGGGTTGGTGTTTCACGATACGATAAAATCACTGTTTAACCCCATTAACGTGATGTATGCGCTGGTGGTGGGCGGTTTACTGTTGATTGCCGCCGAATGCCTGAAGCCGAAAGAACCGCGCGCGCCGGGGCTGGACGATATGACTTACCGACAGGCGTTTATGATTGGCTGCTTCCAGTGTCTGGCGCTGTGGCCGGGCTTTTCCCGTTCCGGCGCGACCATTTCCGGCGGGATGCTGATGGGCGTGAGCCGTTATGCGGCGTCGGAGTTCTCGTTCCTGCTGGCGGTGCCGATGATGATGGGCGCAACGGTGCTGGACCTCTACAAAAGCTGGTCGTTCCTGACCGCCGCCGATATTCCGATGTTTGCCGTCGGTTTCGTGACGGCGTTTGTGGTTGCGCTGATCGCCATTAAAACCTTCCTGCAACTGATCAAACGAATCTCGTTCATTCCGTTTGCGATTTATCGTTTTATCGTTGCAGCCGCGGTTTACGTGGTGTTCTTCTGATGATTCACCGTGCCGGATGGCGGCTATGCCTTATCCGGCCAACCACGCACGTCTGTCCACAGGCCGGTCAGCGGTAGCGCTGCCGGCACGGGCCGTTTAGCTGGCGGGTTTCGGGCAGCGCGTCTCTTTCCAACTGGCGACCGCCGCAATTCGCCGCTTCGTCAACTCTTCGCGGATCTCTGCGCCTTTAAATCCGGCCTCCACAACCTCTTTTGTCGGTACCGACTGCGCCACCTGCCATGCTTCGCGCAGCAGACGACCCTGCGGATAATCCGCCGCTTCAAAGCCAGTACGCCCGCGTACGTCAGCCTCGCTGGTGAGGGCTATCTGCTCCACGCGCTGCGGTTTACGCCAGGCGTCAACCGCGTCGAACAGCTTTACAATGGTCTTAGGCTGCAGTATCGGAAAGGTATGAATGAGATCGTGAAACTCCGCCACCAGCTTTGCCAGATCGCGGATTTCGTTCGGTACCCGCAGACGCTGACACAGCTGCGCCACCAGCTTTACCCCCGCCGGACCATGACCGTGATGACGCGGCCAAAGCGCTGGCGGAGTCAACCCTTTTCCCAGGTCATGGCACAGGGTGGCGAAACGGATATCCACCTCCGGGCTGAGCATCGCCGCCATCGACAGCGTCATGAGCGTGTGAACGCCGGTATCGATTTCCGGATGCCATTTCGCTGGCGCGGGAACGCCAAACAGCGCATCCACCTCCGGGAACAGCACGCGCAGCGCGCCACAGTCGCGCAGGACCTGAAAATAGACCTGCGGGTTACGGGTGGTTAACGCGTTTTCGGTCTCTTTCCACACGCGCTCAGGCGTCAGGTGCTCCAGCTCCCCGGCGTGGGTCATGTCGCGCATTAGCGCCATGGTTTCGTCGGCAATGCGAAAGCTGAGATGCGCATAGCGGGCGGCAAAGCGCGCCACGCGAAGGACGCGGAGCGGATCTTCACTGAAAGCCGGCGAGACGTGGCGCAACAGGCGGTTTTTCAGATCGGCGCGTCCGTGATAAGGATCGACGATAGCGCCGTCATCATCCTGCGCCAGGGCGTTAATGGTCAGGTCGCGGCGCTGTAGGTCATCTTCCAGCGTGACGTCCGGCGCCGCGTAGCAGGTGAATCCGGTATAACCGGAACCGGATTTACGTTCGGTGCGCGCAAGGGCGTACTCTTCGTGTGTTTGAGGATGGAGAAAAACAGGAAAATCGCGGCCTACCTGCTGGTAGCCCGCGTCGAGCATTTGCTGTGGTGTGGCGCCTACCACCACCCAATCTTTATCTTTGACCGGTAGCCCTAACAACGTATCCCTAACCGCACCACCGACCAGATAAATCTTCACGCCACACCACCTCTCCTGAGAAATACACTTTCTTAATGATATGACAGTGTGGCGGAGAAGGCGATTTAGTTCATCCAGCGGTCTTTGCGTTTGCGGCTTGGGATCATATGCGGCAGCACCAGACCGAGCAGCAGGCCGAGACCGAGCACGCCGCCGCCATACATAAACCATTGCATGATGATGGTACGCTGCTTGTCATCAAGCTGCAGATTTGCGGCGCTGACCTTCTTCTGCGCCACAATCAGCTCGTTTTTCAGCTTCTGGTTTTCTTCTTTCAGGCCGTTGATCACGCTGTCGCTCTGCGCGACCTTTTGCTGCATGTCGGCTGTCCGCTGATTCCAGGTGGTGTCAATGTTGGTCAGCTTATCGGTCAGGGTTTTGACCTGATTTTCCAGGTCCGGTACGCGGGTGCGCAGGCTGGGCGAGGTGTTCAGCTCTTTCAGCGGGATCCAGGCAGTGCGACCGGTGCTGTCTTTGACCTGGCCGTAATTATTGTCGGTCTGTAACAAGGTGACCTGTTCGCCGGCGTTCATGGTGCCGACGAGGCGATAGTTATCTCCCGGACCGCTGCGGACCCAGGTGCTTAGTTCATCAGAGACATAGCGCGTTTCTTCTGCGTGGGAGACGGCAGTGGCGCTAAGCGCAAGTAAAGTTAGTCCAATCAGGCGTAATTTTGGCATCAGGCTGTCGTTATTGTCATAGAAAGTGGAACGATAGTAGTGGGATCAGTGTCTCTACGCAAAGCATTCGACATCAATCGGAATCATCTGTGTCAGCTTCGCCACTACGTCAAACTTTTACGCCCGTCAAATTGCTCGTTGCATGGCAATTTGGCGCAAAATACTATCTACTGACACTCAGTAACGCACGAAGTTCGCAGTCGATCCCTTCAACTGTGACATAACCCTAAGTACAAGGCCATGGCTCAGGAAATCGAATTAAAATTTATCGTTAATCACGATGCGGTTGACGCACTGCGCGACCATCTGAATACGCTTGGCGGCGAACATCACGCGCCCAGCAAGCTGCTGAACATTTACTACGAGACGGCGGATAACTGGCTACGCAGCCACGATATGGGGTTACGCATTCGCGGCGAGAATGGCCGCTATGAAATGACCCTGAAAATCGCCGGGCGGGTGGTCGGCGGTTTGCATCAGCGTCCGGAATATAATATTCCGCTTAGCGAACCTACGCTCGATTTAGCGCAACTTCCGCAGACAGTGTGGCCGAACGGCGAGCTGCCTGCCGATCTCGCTTCCCGCGTGCAGCCATTGTTCAGTACCGATTTTGATCGCGAGAAATGGCTGCTGGAAATTGACGGCAGCCAGATTGAAATTGCGCTCGATCTCGGAGAGGTTAAGGCCAGCGAATTTACCGAACCTCTTTGCGAGCTGGAGCTTGAACTGCTGAGCGGCGACACCCGGGCGGTGCTGAAGCTGGCTAATCAACTGGTGAGCCAGGCGGGATTGCGTCAGGGCAGCCTGAGTAAGGCGGCGCGAGGTTATCACCTGGCCCAGGGAAACGCCCGGCGCGAGATCAAACCGACCACAGTACTGACCTTGCCCGCAAAAGCCAGCGTTGAGCAGGGGCTGGAAGCGGCGATGGAGCTGGCCTTAGCGCAGTGGCAGTACCACGAGGAACTGTGGCTGCGCGGCGTGGAGTCGGCGAAAGCGGAGGTGTCTGCGGCGATGGGGCTGGTGCGCCATACGCTTACCCTATTCGGTGGTATCGTTCCGCGTAAAGCGAGCACTCACTTACGAGATTTGTTAACTCAGTCTGAGGCTACCCTGGCCTCGGCGGTCTCTGCCGTGACGGCGGTGTATACCCCGCAAACCGCAATGGCAAAACTGGCGCTGACGGAGTGGCTGGTCACCAAAGCCTGGCAGCCGTTTCTGGATGCTAAAGCACAGGCCAAAATGGCCGATTCCTTTAAGCGTTTCGCGGATATCCATCTTTCACGTACCGCCGCTGAACTGAAAAGCGTGTTTGCTCAGCCGTTAGGCGACCAGTATCAGGATCAACTGCCGCGCTTACGTCGTGATATCGACACTGTGCTACTGCTGGCCGGGTATTACGATGCTGTAGTGGCGCAGGCGTGGCTGGAAAACTGGCAGGGGCTGCATCACGCCATCGCCACCCGACAGCGTATTGAAATTGAACATTTCCGCAATGAAGCGATAAACCAGGCGCCGTTCTGGTTGCACAGCGGAAAACGGTAAATCGCGTCATTCCCGAACGCAGAAGTGATTGCCTGTTGGCGCTGCGTCGTTGTAGGCCGGCTCTGGCGAACGCCGCCATCCGGCAACGTTACAAGGAACCCTTTCATGAAGCCGCTTTCTTCACCGTTACAGCAGTACTGGCAAACCGTTGCTGAACAATTGCCTGACGCTACGCTTAGCGTACAAGCGAAGTCAGTGCTCACATTCAGCGACTTTGTGCGGGACAGCGTTATTGCCCATCCCCACTGGCTGAGCGGGCTGGAAAATGCGCCGCCGCAGGCGGACGAATGGCAGCGCTACGGCGAATGGCTACACACGGCGCTGGCTGAGGTGAATGACGAAGCGGCGCTAATGCGGGAGCTGCGCCTGTTTCGTCGTCGTATTATGGTGCGGATAGCCTGGGCCCAGGCGCTCTCGCTGATTGAAGATACTGCGGTTTTACAGCAGCTCAGCCAGCTGGCGGAGACGTTGATTGTCAGCGCGCGCGACTGGCTGTATGACGCCTGCTGCCGTGAGTGGGGGACGCCGTGTAACCCGGAGGGCATCCCACAGCCGCTGCTGATCTTAGGCATGGGCAAACTGGGCGGCGGCGAGCTGAATTTTTCCTCGGATATCGATCTCATTTTCGCCTGGCCGGAACACGGCGTCACCCGGGGTGGGCGTCGCGAGCTGGATAACGCGCAGTTCTTCACCCGCATGGGCCAGCGGCTGATCAAAGTGCTCGATCAGCCCACGCAGGACGGCTTCGTTTATCGGGTGGATATGCGCCTGCGACCGTTTGGCGACAGCGGTCCGCTGGTACTGAGCTTTGCCGCGCTGGAGGATTATTATCAGGAGCAGGGGCGTGACTGGGAACGCTACGCGATGGTGAAGGCGCGTATCATGGGCGAGACAGAGGGCCGCTACGTTGACGAACTGCGCGCCATGTTGCGTCCGTTCGTGTTCCGTCGCTACATTGATTTCAGCGTGATTCAGTCACTGCGCAACATGAAAGGCATGATTGCCCGGGAAGTGCGTCGTCGCGGTCTGAAAGACAACATCAAACTCGGCGCGGGCGGTATTCGTGAAATTGAATTTATCGTTCAGGTTTTCCAGCTTATTCGCGGCGGGCGCGAACCGTCGTTGCAGTCCCGCGCTCTGCTTCCCACTTTACAGGCCATCGCCGCGCTGCATTTGTTGCCGGATAACGATGCGAGCCAGTTGCGCTCGGCTTATCTGTTCCTCCGCCGTCTGGAAAACCTGCTGCAAAGCATTAACGACGAACAGACCCAAACGTTACCGGGCGATGAACTGAACCGCGCGCGTCTGGCGTGGGGGATGAATGCGGATGACTGGCAGCAACTGACCGACATCCTGGACACGCATATGGCCAATGTTCGTCGCGTCTTTAATGAACTGATTGGCGATGATGAAAGCGAAACGCAGGAAGATACGCTTTCGGAGCAATGGCGCGAGCTCTGGCAGGACGCGCTACAGGAAGACGACACGCCGCCGGTCCTGGCTCACCTGACCGACGAAGACCGGACCCGGGTACTGGCGCTGATTACCGACTTCCGTAAAGAGCTTGATAAACGCACCATTGGGCCGCGTGGGCGACAGGTGCTTGATCATCTGATGCCGCATCTGCTGAGCGATGTCTGCGTCCGTCAGGATGCCTCCGTCCCGCTGTCACGCATCACGCCGCTGCTGGTGGGGATCGTCACGCGCACGACTTATCTCGAGCTGCTGAGCGAATTCCCCGGCGCGCTGAAGCATCTCATTTCTCTGTGCGCCGCCTCGCCGATGGTCGCCAGCCAGCTTGCCCGTTACCCGCTGTTGCTCGACGAATTGCTTGACCCGAACACGCTCTACCAGCCCACCGCGACCGACGCCTACCGTGATGAACTGCGGCAGTATCTGCTGCGCGTGCCGGAAGATGACGAAGAACAGCAACTGGAGGCGCTGCGCCAGTTTAAGCAGACGCAGCTGCTGCGTATTGCCGCCGCGGATATCGCCGGAACGCTGCCGGTGATGAAGGTCAGCGATCACCTGACCTGGCTTGCGGAAGCGATGATAGACGCCGTGGTGCAGCAGGCGTGGCTACAGATGGTGGCGCGCTACGGACAGCCGGGACATCTGGCGGATCGCGAAGGGCGCGGTTTCGCGGTGGTAGGCTACGGTAAACTGGGCGGCTGGGAACTGGGCTACAGTTCCGATCTCGATCTCATCTTCCTGCACGACTGTCCGGTTGACGTAATGACCGACGGCGATCGCGAAATCGACGGACGACAGTTTTATCTGCGCCTGGCGCAGCGCATTATGCACCTGTTCAGCACGCGGACGTCTTCCGGCATTCTGTATGAAGTGGACGCGCGTTTGCGCCCGTCCGGCGCGGCGGGGATGCTGGTGACCTCCGCCGAGGCTTTCGCGGATTACCAGAAAAACGAGGCCTGGACCTGGGAACATCAGGCGCTGGTCCGCGCCCGCGTGGTCTACGGCGACCCGCAGCTCACCGCACAATTTGACGCGGTACGCCGCGAGATCGTGACCCTGCCGCGCGACGGCGCCACGTTGCAAACCGAAGTGCGCGAAATGCGCGAAAAAATGCGTGCTCATCTGGGCAATAAACATCGCGATCGTTTTGACATCAAAGCAGATGAAGGCGGGATCACCGACATCGAATTTATTACGCAGTATCTGGTGCTGCGCTATGCACACGACAAACCGAAGCTGACGCGCTGGTCGGATAACGTGCGGATACTGGAGCTGTTAGCGCAGAACGACATTATGGATGAGCAGGAGGCGATGGCGCTGACCCGCGCCTATACCACGCTGCGCGATGAGCTGCACCACCTGGCCTTACAGGAACTGCCGGGCCATGTGGCGCAAACCTGCTTTGAAGCCGAACGCGCGCTGGTGCGGGCAAGCTGGCGGAAGTGGCTGGTCGCCGTTTGAAGTGTGCTATTATCGCGCGCAAATTTTGAATCTCTCAGGAGACAGGAATGAAAGTAACGCTGCCAGAGTTTGAACGTGCAGGAGTTTTGGTTGTTGGCGATGTCATGCTGGATCGCTACTGGTATGGGCCAACCAGCCGTATTTCGCCGGAAGCGCCGGTGCCTGTGGTCAAAGTGGATACCATCGAAGAGCGTCCGGGCGGTGCGGCGAACGTGGCGATGAATATTGCCTCTCTGGGGGCAAACTCCCGTCTGGTCGGGTTAACCGGTATAGACGACGCGGCGCGTGCGCTGAGCAAAACGCTGGCCGATGTGAATGTGAAATGCGACTTTGTTTCTGTACCGACCCATCCCACTATCACCAAACTGCGCGTGCTTTCGCGTAACCAGCAGCTGATTCGGCTGGATTTTGAAGAAGGCTTCGAGGGCGTCGATCCGCAACCGCTTCACGAGCGTATTAACCAGGCGCTGAGTTCCATTGGCGCGTTGGTGCTCTCCGACTACGCCAAAGGCGCGCTGGCCAGCGTTCAGCAGATGATTGCGCTGGCGCGTAAAGCGGGCGTTCCGGTACTGATCGACCCGAAAGGCACCGATTTTGAGCGCTACCGCGGCGCGACCCTGCTGACGCCGAACCTCTCTGAGTTCGAAGCGGTGGCCGGGAAATGTAAAAGCGAAGAAGACATTGTTGAGCGCGGCATGAAGCTGATCGCCGATTTTGAACTGTCCGCGCTGCTGGTGACCCGCTCCGAGCAGGGGATGACGCTGCTGCAGCCAGGCAAGGCGCCGCTGCATATGCCGACCCAGGCGCAGGAAGTGTATGACGTGACCGGCGCTGGCGACACCGTGATTGGCGTACTGGCTGCTACGCTTGCCGCAGGCAACAGTCTGGAAGAAGCCTGTTTCTTTGCCAACGCGGCGGCAGGCGTCGTGGTCGGTAAGCTGGGGACGTCTACCGTTTCGCCGATCGAACTGGAAAACGCGGTACGTGGCCGTGCGGAAACGGGCTTTGGCGTGATGACCGAAGACGAACTGAAGGTCGCCGTCGCCGCCGCGCGTAAACGCGGTGAAAAAGTGGTGATGACCAATGGCGTGTTCGATATTCTGCACGCAGGGCATGTGTCGTATCTCGCGAATGCGCGCAAACTGGGCGATCGCCTGATTGTCGCGGTGAACAGCGATGCGTCAACCAAACGCCTGAAAGGCGAAACGCGGCCGGTGAACCCGCTTGAGCAGCGCATGATCGTACTCGGCGCGCTGGAAGCGGTGGACTGGGTGGTGTCGTTTGAAGAAGACACGCCGCAGCGCCTGATTGCGGGGATCTTGCCGGATCTGCTGGTGAAGGGCGGCGACTATAAGCCAGAAGAGATCGCCGGCAGCGAAGAAGTGTGGGCCAACGGCGGCGAAGTGTTGGTACTGAACTTCGAAGACGGTTGCTCAACCACCAATATCATTAAAAAAATCCAGAAAGAGAGCGATAACTAAAAGCGCTGCCCTGCGCCGGATAAACGCCACGCTGGCGGGTAACTTGCCAAAGTGTGATATCCGGCATCTTAATTGCGCACATTATGTACAAACCCGTCACCGGGACGGGTAAATACTGAAATCAGAAAAAGCATATGGCCTTAGCAGAGTTTCACAAACTGGAGGGTATGCTGATGAACAACACGGTTTATTCGTTGAACAATTTTGATTTCCTGGCGCGCAGTTTTGCCAGAATGCAGGCTGAAGGTCGCCCGGTGGATATCCAGGCCGTGACAGGCAATATGGATGAGGAGCACCGCAGTTGGTTTTGCAAACGCTATGCACACTACTGTCAGCAGGCGATGCAAGCGAGAAAATTAGAAGTGGAACACTAAACGACTCAACGGGCCTTGCGGCCCGTTGCTGTTTTTACTCCTGCGGTTCTACCGGCGGGATGGCAGGCGCGGGTTTGACTTCGTCGCTGATACCGCTCTGACGCGCTTCCAGCTCGCTCAACCGCTGTTCAAGCAGCGCCAGCTTTTCACGGGTACGCAACAGCACCTGCGTCTGCACGTCAAACTCTTCGCGGCTCACCAGATCGAGACGCGTCAACTGAGACTGCAGCGTCTGACGGATCTTTTTCTCGACATCTTCCCCGAACTCCCGGATCCCTTTCGGCATCGACTCGTGAACCTGGCGAGCGATCTGCTCAATTTTTTTCGGGTCAATCATAGTGGTTTCCCTGAACTGGTAAGTGTTAAAGCACATTGTAGTGCGATATGCGCAAGGCATAAACCAGAATTGTGTGAAGCTTATGCGGGTAAAGGCGTTGATGAAGGTAATCAATAGCGTTATAGTTATTCCGCTTATTCTCAGGGCGGGGCGAAATTCCCCACCGGCGGTAAATCAGCGATGTTCATCACTTTTCGTGTTGCAGTTCATCCTGCAGCGGCGTGAAAGTTGAAGGACCGGCTGAAAGCCCGCGAGCGCTTCAGATGCGAATCTGAAGGTCAGCAGATCCGGTGTAATTCCGGGGCCGACGGTTAAAGTCCGGATGGGAGAGAGTAACGATCCAGTCGGGCACGGACCCGCTCACGTTATTTTTTTGCCGCTTGTCGGTACTCCTAAGACTGCCCTGATTCTGGTAACCATAATTTTAGTGAGGTTTTTTTACCATGAATCAGACGCTACTTTCCTCTTTTGGTACGCCTTTCGAACGTGTTGAACATGCGCTGACTGCGCTGCGCGAAGGCCGCGGTGTGATGGTGCTTGACGATGAAGATCGCGAAAACGAAGGCGATATGATTTTCCCGGCAGAAACCATGACCGTTGAACAAATGGCGCTGACCATTCGTCACGGCAGCGGTATTGTTTGCCTGTGCATCACCGAAGATCGCCGCAAGCAGCTCGATCTGCCGATGATGGTGGAAAATAACACCAGCGCTTACGGCACCGGTTTTACCGTGACCATTGAAGCCGCTGAAGGCGTGACCACCGGCGTTTCCGCCGCTGACCGCGTCACCACCGTGCGCGCGGCGATTGCCGATGGCGCGAAGCCTTCCGATCTGAATCGTCCGGGACACGTCTTCCCGCTGCGTGCTCAGCCTGGCGGCGTGTTGACCCGTGGCGGCCACACTGAAGCGACCATCGATCTGGTGACGCTGGCTGGTTTCAAACCTGCGGGCGTGCTGTGTGAACTGACCAATGATGATGGCAGCATGGCGCGCGCGCCGGAGTGCATCGACTTTGCCAATAAACACAATATGGCGGTAGTGACGATCGAAGACCTGGTGGCATACCGTCAGGCCCACGAACGTAAAGCCAGCTAATACCTCCTTGCCGGATAGTGGTTAAAGCACCTTATCCGGCAAATTTCCCTTATTTGCCCTTCTTATCGGTTAATAAACACCCAACCTTTTTCTCTATGATCGAAATCATCATTTCGATTTCATACTGTGCCAGTATATAAATATACCTAAAAATAGGTATGTTAATTTTAAAGCTAAATATCTGTTAATGTTAAATTTAAAGGGAAAAGGATGTTTATTGCCTGGTATTGGATTGTGCTAATTGTACTGGTCGTGGTGGGCTATTTCTGCCATATGAAGCGTTACTGCAAAGCGTTTCGCCAGGACAGAGATGCGCTGCTGGAAATTCGTAATACATTGCTGCGTCGGGACGAACAAACGCGTGTTCTGACTAAAGAGCAGGAATAGTCGCTTCCTGCTCTTTCTGCGTTATCCCAGCCCCATCGTCTGAAGGACGACGAGGCTTAGCCCCATCACTGACATGCCGCAAAGAACGCCGTAACTGGGGTTGTTATTTGGATCGATCTCTTTTGCCAGCGGCATCAGCTCATCGACCGACAGCGCCACCATAATGCCCGCCACTGCAGCCATAATGGCGGCCATGACCACAGGCGAAACCAGGCTGCCGAGAATCAGCCATGCCAGAACGCCGCCCAGAATTTCGGCCATGCCGGAAATGCCTGCCCAGAAGACGGCCGTTCGCTTCGAGCCTGTCGCGGCGTATACCGGACCGGCTACCGCTAGCCCTTCAGGAATGTTGTGCAAGGCAACGGCCAGCGCCACGCCAAATCCAAGTTCGAGGTTACTGCTGGCGGTAACGTAAGTGGCGATGCCCTCCGGAAAGTTGTGCAAACTGATACCGAGCGTCAGCAGGACAGCGGTGCGCTTAATCGAACCTGGAAGCGGCTGCGTTGTTTTTTGTACCAGATCCTGGGGATGAGCGTGTGGTAGCAGACGGTCGAGGCCAAAATAGCCCAGCAGGCCGATAATAAACATTCCGTAGCCGAGAAGCGGCGACATGCCTTCCGCGGCCAGTGCCGCAGGCAGCATCTCCATTAAAGAGATGAGCAGCATGATCCCGGCGGCAAATCCGAGTGAAAACGCCAGCAGACGGTTCGAGGGTTTCTGGCCCAGGACGCCTAAAAACGCGCCGATAAACGTGGCGGCGCCCGCCAGTAAGGTCAGAAGTAAAGGTACTGACATCAATAACTCCTTAAAAATTCACCTGACCTTCAAAATAACTGATGATCATCATCATGGTTATCTGAGTTCTTCATATATCGAAAGAGCGTATGGTAAGACTCATAAAATGACTCCCTGAGTAAGGATATCATCATGTCGTCAATTCGTATGCCAGCTTTGTTTTTGGGGCACGGCAGCCCCATGAACGTGCTGGAAGATAATCTGTATACCCGCGCCTGGCAGCAACTGGGGGAGCGTCTGCCGCGTCCGAAAGCGATTGTGGTGGTGTCCGCTCACTGGTACACGCGCGGTACTGGCGTGACCGCAATGGACGCGCCAAAGACGATTCATGATTTTGGCGGTTTTCCGCAGGCGCTGTACGACACGCATTATCCGGCTCCCGGTTCGCCGGAACTGGCACAGCGGCTGGTGGAGCTTCTGGCGCCGGTGCCGGTTACGCTCGATAAAGAGGCCTGGGGTTTTGACCATGGTTCGTGGGGCGTGTTGATCAAAATGTATCCGAATGCCGATATTCCCATGGTGCAGTTGAGCGTCGACAGCACCAAACCGGCGGCCTGGCATTTTGAGATTGGACGTAAGCTGGCGGCGCTGCGTGACGAAGGAATTATGCTGCTAGCCAGTGGTAATGTGGTGCATAACTTGCGCACTGTCCGCTGGCACGGTGACGACGCGCCTTATCCGTGGGCGACCTCGTTCAATGATTTTGTTAAAGCGAATCTGACCTGGCAGGGACCGACAGAACGGCATCCGCTGGTCAACTATCTCGACCACGAAGGCGGTCCGCTGTCGAATCCAACCCCGGATCACTTCCTGCCGTTACTGTATGTATTGGGCGCATGGGATGGTAAAGAGCCAGTGACCCTTCCCGTAGAGGGGATCGAAATGGGCAGTCTGAGTATGCTGTCGGTACAGGTGGGTCAGGCCGGATAAGGCGCTTTGCGCTCTCATCCGGCACCCTTAATCATTCGACAAAGATATGCGGGTAGAAGCGGGACAGATCCTGAGTGATCAGCGCGCGGTCTTCACGTATGCCGATCCCGGCAGGCTGATCGTTGATCAACCAACTACCGATCAGCATATAGCTGTCGCCAAACTTCGGCAGCGGATGGAACTGCTGCACGATCATGCCTTCTTCGCCGTAAGGGCCTTCCACCGCTTCGATCGTTTTACCGTTCTCTATGATGGAGACGTTAGCGCCTTCACGCGAGAAGATCGGCTTCACGACAAATTTTTCCATTTGCGGATGATCGTCCTCTGCGAAGTACGCAGGCAGCAGATTCGGATGGTCAGGAAACATTTCCCACAGCAGCGGAAGCAGC
Source organism: Citrobacter sp. Cs237 (assembly GCF_030332325.1). Lineage (NCBI taxonomy): Bacteria > Pseudomonadati > Pseudomonadota > Gammaproteobacteria > Enterobacterales > Enterobacteriaceae > Citrobacter > Citrobacter sp. Cs237. Next base: position 417,123 of record NZ_JAOWIB010000106.1, read on the forward strand.
GCCTTGTTGGAAATAATGCTCTTCCAGGCCGGTTCCAGCCAGCGAACGCCTGCGTCTTCCAGCTTGGTAGAGAACATCTCACGCAGCATAAATTCCCACGGATACAGCTTGAACAGGTTGGCGATCACCTGATCCTGCAGGTCCGTAAACTGGCCTTTCTCGCCCAGCCCGATATCTTCGATGTAGAGGAATTCGGTGGCGATTTCCGCTTCTGCGGCGCAGTCCTGCAGATACTGAATGGTTCCGCGATCCTCAACGGTGTCCCGGCAACAGGTGAGATGCAGAAGCTGAAAACCGTACTGCTCGCGCAGCTCGGCGAAACGCGCGATAAGTTTTTCCTGGAGGCTGTTAAACTGGTCGCTACCTTGCGGCAGGTTACCCGCGTTGAGCTGATCTTCAAGCCAGATCCACTGGAAAAATGCGGCTTCATACAGCGAAGTCGGCGTATCGGCGTTGTTTTCCAGCAGCTTAGGTTCGCCGGTGCCGTCCCACGCCAGATCGAGGCGTGAATAGAGCGAGGGCTGGCTCGTTTGCCAGGACTGACGAACGAAGCCCCAGGTATGTTTGGGAATGCGGAATTTGGTCATCAGCGCGTCGCTGGCGATCACTTTTTCGACTACCTTCAGGCACATCTGGTGCAGTTCAGCAGTCACCTCTTCCAGCTTTTCAACCTGCGCCAGCGTCAGCTTGTAGTATGCCTCTTCACACCAGTACGGTTCACCGTACATGGTGTGAAAATTGAACCCATATTCGTTGGCTTTATCGCGCCAGTCCGAGCGCTCAGTGATACTGACTCTTTCCATGCGGATCAGCCACCCATTGAACGCGTGGAGGTGCCGCTGGCGCTACGCTGCATGGTGTTCTGTTTGGCGACAGATTCACCAAAGCCGCCGCGCGTGACGGTCGAAGTGGTGGCAGGCTTCGGCGCCATGGCGGTTTTCGGCACCGTCATGCTGCGACCTGGCGTGGCGGCGCCATAGTTTTTGCCGCTTGCGTCGGTATATTTACCGTATGCCGGGCTGGCCGGGTTTTTCGAGCTGAACAGCGGCTGTTGCGCGAAACCTGCGCCGCCGCCCATCATCCGACCCATCATGTAACCCGCCATTAACGGCATCCAGAAGCTGCCGCTGGACTGCTGCGCTTGCGCCTGTCCTTCAGGGGCCATACCGGCCTGGGCTGGCGCCTGCTGGCACTGGCCTTCGCCAAATTCGGCCACGCAGTCTTCGCGGGACGCGTATTTCGGCGCGGTACGTTCGGCTTCTTTCAGCGCGTTGTTGTAGGTTGCAGTACACTCCGCGCTTTTACCCGGATTGGCTGCCGAGCAGTCATCCGCATTCTGATACAGCGATACGGTTTCGTCGCTCTTTTCACATCCCGCCAGCATAAACACAGCGGTAACGGCTAACGCCACAGGCGTCAGGTGACGCGCGCTCCAGCTTTTGCGGAACGCAGCGTGTTTGATGGATTTTGTCCGTTTCATTGTCGTCTTCCAGGACCCAGTGGTAATTACTGCTCAGGATAGAGGATGAGTGGTTGAAAATGAAGCGAGAAGGGGCAGGAATGCGGCTGAATCGTGGGATCTTTACGTTGTCTTACGTTCAGCAGCGATTTTGTGCCGATCGGCGGCTGCGCCTTATCGGGCCTACGTAGCGGTAGGCCCGATAAGCGAAAGGCCGTCTTAATTGCGGAACGGGTTACTGCCGGAGGTCGTCCGGGCTGACGCCGGCTGTACGGCAGTGGCGTTACCGTTAAAGTTATCCACGGCGGCGTCCTGCTGCGGGGTTTCCGGCGCTACGCTGTCCGGGCTGGTCGGAATCGGTTTGCCCAACGTGTTGTTCAGCGCCACCAGATCCTGCTCGTTCAGCGTACCCAGTGCGGATTTGATATTGAGCTGGTTGATCAGGTAGTTATAACGCGCATTCGCCAATTGCTGCTTGGCGTTATACAGCGTGGTGGTCGCATCCAGCACGTCAACAATCGTACGCGTACCCACAGAGTAACCTGCTTCCATCGCGTCTAATGAGCTTTGCGCAGAAACAACCGCCTGTTTGTAGGCGTTAATACTGCTGATGGAAGCATTAATGTTATTGAAAGACGAACGTACGGTCTGTACCACGCTGCGGTGCGCGCTTTCCAGCTGCTCGCTCGCGCCGACAAAGTTGTACTGCGCCTGTTTCACCTGCGAGTTCACCATACCGCCCTGATAGATCGGCAGAGAGAAGCTCAGGCCCACTTTGTTTTGGCCCATATTGCTGTCGTCATATTGCGAACCGGCAGCGCCACGGGTTTTGGAACCGCTGTATGAGGTGTCGGAAACGCCGGTCGAGGCGGTTAAATCCAGTGTCGGCAGATGGCCGTCCTGCGCCTGGCGAATTTGCTCGCGCGCGAGATCCTGGCTCAGACGCGCCTGCAACAGCGTCAGGTTGCGGTTTTCCGCTTCTTTCAGCAGGGCGTTTACCGGCTGCGGCTTGTCGGTTTTAAAGCTGTCGACGTTCAGCGACGCCAGCTCCGGGTAGTAGTTGCCGGTAACCTGACGCAGTTCTTCGACAGCGTTGTCGAGATCGTTACGCGCGGTCACTTCGTTCGCCAGTACGGTATCGTACTGTGAACGGGCGTTCTGCACGTCGGTAATGGCCACCAGACCCACGTTGAAACGTTGAGTGGTTTGATCCAACTGACGATAAATCGCCTGTTTCTGCGCCTGGGTGTAAGAGAGAACGTCAATGGCGTTCAACACTTTAAAGTAGGCACTGGCGGTGTTTAGGATCAGCGTTTGCTGGTCCGTCTGAAAGGTGACGTCCTGAATGCCCGCTGATTTTTCCTGCAGGGTCAGCGCGCGCCATTTCGACATATCGAAAAGAGTCTGCGTTAATTGCAGAGAAGCGCTGGTGGCGTTAGAGTTCACGCCGTTCGCGTCACGGTAGCCGTTGCTGTAGGTGTAATCGGCACCCAGACCCAGTTGAGGCAGTAAAGGACTACGTGCTTCGTTGATTTTTTCGAATGCAGCATCGCGATCGGCGGCGGATTTACGCAGTTCCGGGTTGCTCAGGCGTGCTTGCTGATAAACTTGCATCAGGTTCTCTGCCTGGCTCAGTGTGCTGAACCCCGACAGGCTCAGGCCGATAAGGATGGGGAGCAATTTCTTCATTTGCATTCCTTGTTGTGAAGCAGTATTTAGCGCTGATCAAATTTTAGAAAAATAATTGCCGATTCTAGCAGAATCCGCCACTGCAAAAAGTTGGCGTTATGTGCCATCAGGCGTTAATTTGCACCAATTTACCACAAGGTCGCTAAAACAGCAGTCAAACGCCCTTGAAATTCACATTTAAATCACTATTGGTACAGGACGGCACAATGCGTAAATCAGGCAACTCGCCCGTAACTTTCACCAAAAACGATGTAGAAATTATTGCACGAGAAACGCTATATCGCGGTTTTTTTTCGATGGATCTTTACCGCTTCCGCCACCGCTTGTTCAACGGTGAAATGAGCCAGGAGGTGCGGCGCGAAATTTTTGAGCGCGGTCACGCCGCAGTCTTGCTACCCTTTGACCCTGAGCGGGACGAAGTGGTGCTTGTCGAGCAGGTCCGAATTGCGGCCTATGACACCAGCGACACGCCGTGGTTACTGGAACTGGTAGCCGGCATGATTGAAGACGGCGAGACCGTCGACGACGTCGCGCGCCGTGAGGCGATGGAAGAAGCCGGCATCGTGGTGAAACGGACGAAACCGGTGCTCAGTTATCTGGCAAGTCCGGGGGGCACCAGCGAGCGCTCGTCAATTATGGTGGGTGAAGTGGACGCCACGACCGCGAACGGGATTCACGGTCTGGCTGATGAAAACGAAGATATTCGGGTTCATGTGGTAAGCCGGGAGCAGGCTTATCAATGGGTTGAAGAGGGGAAAATTGATAACGCGGCTTCCGTCATTGCCCTGCAATGGTTGCAGTTGCACTATAAAGAGTTAATACACGAGTGGAAAAAATGAAGCGCTATACACCTGACTTTCCTGAAATGATGCGTCTGTGCGAAACCAATTTCTCACAGCTACGCCGCCTGCTGCCGCGCAATGACGCGCCTGGCGAAACAGTAAGCTATCAGGTGGGCAACGCACAATATCGGCTAACGGTTGTTGAATCGACCCGATACACTACGCTTGTTACGATCGAGCAGACGGCGCCGGCAATCACCTACTGGAGCCTGCCGTCGCTGACGGTCCGCCTCTATCATGACGCGATGGTGGCTGAAGTGTGTTCAAGTCAGCAGATCTTTCGCTTCAAAGCGCGGTATGATTATCCCAATAAAAAGTTGCACCAACGCGACGAAAAGCATCAAATTAATCAGTTTTTAGCCGACTGGCTGCGATACTGTTTAGCACATGGAGCGATGGCGATTCCGGTTTACTAGCGTCGTGAAACCTAAGGACACCATTTGGAAAGCCTGTTAAACCTTCCTCTGGCTGGTGAGGCCAGGGTCAGGATCTTACAAATTACCGATACTCACCTGTTTGCCGAAAAGCACGAAACGCTGTTAGGCGTGAACACCTGGGAAAGTTACCAGGCCGTGCTGAAAGCGATTCATGCCGAGGGGCAGGAATACGATCTGATCGTGGCGACAGGGGATTTAGCGCAGGATCAAAGCGCGGCGGCCTATCAGCATTTTGCTGAAGGCATAGCCAGCTTTCGCGCGCCTTGCGTCTGGTTGCCAGGCAACCATGACTTTCAGCCAGCCATGTACAGCGCGTTGCAGGAGGCGGGGATCTCGCCAGCCAAGCGCGTGATGATTGGCGAACACTGGCAGATCCTGCTGCTCGACAGCCAGGTGTTTGGCGTACCCCACGGCGAACTGAGCGAATTCCAACTGGAGTGGCTTGAGCAAAAGCTGGCGGAAGCGCCGGAACGTCATACGTTGCTGCTTCTGCACCATCATCCGCTGCCTGCGGGCTGCAGCTGGCTGGATCAGCACAGTCTGCGCAACGCCGCGGAGCTGGACAGCGTGCTGGTGAACTTCCCGCGCGTGAAATATCTGCTTTGCGGACACATTCATCAGGAGCTGGATCTTGACTGGAATGGCCGCCGCCTGCTGGCGACGCCATCAACCTGCGTCCAGTTCAAACCGCACTGCGCTAACTTTACCCTCGACACGATTGGTCCTGGCTGGCGTACGCTGGAGCTGTTTGCTGACGGTTCGCTACATACGGACGTCTGTCGTTTAGAGGGGACTGAGTTTCGCCCCGACACCGCGTCAGAAGGCTACTGATGTCTACGCTTCTTTATCTTCACGGCTTCAACAGTTCGCCTCGCTCGGCGAAAGCCTGTCTGCTCAAAGACTGGCTGTGCGCACAGCATCCTGACATTGAGATGATTGTGCCGCAACTGCCGCCATACCCGGCCGATGCCGCAGAAATGCTGGAGTCGATCGTGCTGGAGCACGGTGGGGAACCGCTGGGTGTCGTCGGGTCTTCTTTGGGCGGCTACTACGCGACCTGGCTGTCGCAATGCTTTATGCTGCCCGCTGTCGTGGTCAACCCGGCGGTGCGGCCTTTCGAACTGCTGACCGACTACCTCGGCCAGAACGAGAACCCCTACACGGGGCAGCAATATGTGCTAGAGTCTCGTCATATTTACGATCTTAAAGTCATGCAGATTGACCCGCTGGAAGCGCCAGACCTTATCTGGCTGCTGCAACAGACGGGGGATGAAGTGCTGGATTACCGCCAGGCAGTGGCGTACTACGCGTCCTGCCGCCAGACTGTAATCGAAGGTGGAAACCACGCATTCACGGGCTTCGAAGATTATTTCAACCAGATTGTCGATTTCCTTGGACTGCACAGTTGCTGACAATCATTTCGAACTGCTATTAAAACCATGACGCAAACTTATAACGCTGATGCCATTGAGGTACTCACTGGGCTTGAGCCGGTGCGCCGCCGCCCGGGGATGTACACTGATACCACCCGTCCCAACCATCTTGGGCAGGAAGTGATTGATAACAGTGTGGATGAAGCACTGGCAGGACACGCGAAACGCGTGGACGTCATTTTACATGCCGATCAATCGCTGGAAGTCATTGATGACGGGCGCGGCATGCCCGTCGACATTCATCCTGAGGAAGGCGTCCCGGCGGTTGAACTGATCCTTTGCCGACTGCATGCGGGCGGTAAGTTCTCCAACAAGAACTACCAGTTCTCCGGGGGGCTGCACGGAGTAGGGATCTCGGTGGTGAACGCCCTGTCGAAGCGCGTGGAAGTGAACGTGCGCCGCGATGGTCAGGTGTATAACATTGCGTTTGAAAACGGTGAGAAAGTGCAGGATTTGCAGGTTGTCGGGACGTGCGGTAAACGCAACACCGGCACCAGCGTTCACTTCTGGCCGGACGAAACCTTTTTTGATAGCCCACGTTTCTCCGTTTCGCGCTTAACGCATGTGCTGAAGGCGAAAGCGGTGTTGTGCCCCGGCGTGGAAATCACCTTTAAGGACGAGGTCAACAACAGCGAGCAACGCTGGTGCTATCAGGATGGTCTGAACGACTATCTCGGCGAGGCGGTTAACGGCTTGCCGACGCTACCGGAAAAACCGTTTATCGGTAATTTCGAAGGCGATACGGAAGCGGTCGACTGGGCGCTGCTTTGGCTACCGGAAGGCGGCGAACTGCTGACCGAAAGCTACGTCAACCTGATCCCAACCCTGCAGGGCGGGACGCACGTAAACGGTCTGCGTCAGGGGCTGCTCGACGCGATGCGCGAATTCTGCGAATACCGCAATATTCTGCCGCGCGGCGTGAAGCTGTCGGCAGAAGACATCTGGGATCGCTGCGCCTACGTGCTTTCCGTGAAGATGCAGGATCCGCAGTTTGCCGGTCAAACCAAAGAGCGCCTGTCGTCGCGTCAGTGCGCGGCGTTCGTTTCCGGCGTGGTGAAAGATGCGTTTACCCTGTGGCTGAACCAGAACGTCCAGGCTGCGGAACTGCTGGCGGAAATGGCGATCTCCAGCGCTCAGCGTCGTCTACGCGCGGCGAAAAAAGTGGTGCGTAAAAAGCTGACCAGCGGTCCGGCGCTGCCGGGGAAACTGGCGGACTGTACCGCTCAGGATCTGAATCGTACCGAGCTGTTCCTCGTCGAAGGGGACTCGGCGGGCGGTTCGGCCAAGCAGGCGCGCGATCGTGAATATCAGGCGATCATGCCGCTTAAAGGTAAGATCCTCAACACCTGGGAAGTCTCCTCGGATGAGGTGCTGGCCTCTCAGGAAGTCCACGACATTTCGGTGGCGATCGGCATCGATCCGGACAGTGACGATCTCAGCCAGTTGCGCTACGGCAAGATCTGTATCCTTGCGGACGCCGACTCCGACGGCCTGCACATTGCCACGTTGCTCTGCGCGTTGTTTGTGAAGCACTTCCGGACGCTGGTGAAGCAGGGGCACGTCTACGTTGCGCTGCCGCCGTTATACCGTATCGATCTCGGCAAAGAGGTCTATTACGCCTTAACGGAAGAAGAAAAAGCGGGCGTGCTGGAACAGCTCAAGCGTAAGAAAGGCAAGCCAAACGTTCAGCGCTTTAAAGGTCTGGGTGAAATGAACCCGATGCAGTTGCGTGAGACAACGCTGGACCCGAACACCCGCCGTCTGGTGCAGCTCACCATCAGCGATGAAGATGACCAGCGTACCAACGCGGTGATGGATATGCTGCTGGCGAAGAAACGTTCTGAAGACCGTCGCAACTGGTTGCAGGAAAAGGGCGATCTCGCGGATATTGAGGCATAGTTGTTCGCTTTTGCGCAAAGCCCGTTACGCCGCCGCCATCCGGTAAAGCTAAGAGTACCGGATGACGGCGGTAACATCAGGTGGCGTGTTTTTTCCGGTACTGCAACGGCGTCTCGCCAATTCCCTTGCCAAACGCGCTGATGAAGTAGGTCACGTCCGAAAAGCCCACCTGTCGGGCGATATCACGCACGCTGGCGTTGCTGTGTAGCAGCGCCTCGCACGCTTTTCGTAACCGTAATGTATTGAGATAGTCGAGAATGCTTTCGCCCGTCTCATAATGAAAGCGGCGCGAGACGTAGCTTTTCGATTTCCCCACCTCTGCCGCCAGAGCATCGAGCCGGAATTTGTGCCGGTAATTTTCATCAAGCCAAAACATCACCTGGCTGGCGATTCCGCTGTCTGTCGCTGTCAAATTGACGTTATCCTCGGGTAACAGGCTTAATAAACTGAGCAACAGGCAAGAGACCTGTTCCGTATTGAGCGGCTTGCGGGCGGCCATTTTTTCGTAGCGACTGAAAAGAAAATCGACGTGCGGATGAATATCCGCCGCGTCGGTCACCCAGGCTTCGCCGCCGCGCAGACTCAGGTTTTGCAGACGCCGATGGTTATGCGGAAAGTCGCGTAACGCCTTCAGCACCGCATGGTGATCGAGATGGATAATGGTGCGCCGGTAGCCATCCTGGGCCCGTTCATCGACCATAATTTTATGCAGCGTAAAGGGCGGGAAAAAGAACACCCTCCCCGGACGCATGGTGTATTGCTTGTGATCGACAATCACCACGCCAAATCCTTCCTCTACGTACAACACCTCAAGACACTGATGCCAGTGGTGATACCGCACTGTATTGGCAAACAGGCGGCTGAACGAGGCAATGGCATCGTTCAGGGTGATCAACTCCAGGCGTTCTTCATTAAGCGGTGCGTTCATAGTGCAACAGATTTAAATTTTGATCGTCCTGGATTTGTTTATAAACCCTATTTTTAAATTTTCTCAATCACTGTTTTACTTCGGTGATAACGGTGTGACTGAGATAACATTTCCGCTTATCAGCGATTCACTATGATTTGTCCACTTAATCTGGAGGACAGGCTATGTGGACGGCTGCTGAAGAAACATCAAATCCTTTGTCATCACGCGAAGACGTAACGCGCGCCGTTAATGACATCTTACGTGCGCTGGACAAGCAGTTTCCGGCGGGGAAGGCGCAGTTTTCGCTGGGCAATACCTGCGCGCATTACAGCGTGGATATCGCCTGCATGGAGGGGCTTTCCCGCGCGCTGTGGGGGCTGTTTCCGTTGCTGGCGGGCGGCGCGGAAGCGCCGTTCGCAGAGAAGTATATTCAGGCGATTAAGCTGGGCACCGATCCGCATAGTCCTCAGTACTGGGGCGATACCGGCCCTTACGATCAGCGCCTGGTTGAGATGGCCGCTTACGGTTTGGGTCTTGCGCTATTGCAGACGCGGTTGACTGATGCGTTCAGCGTTGACGAACGGGAAAATCTTCATCGCTGGCTGAATCAAATCACTGACGCGCAAATGCCCGACAGTAACTGGAACTACTTTGCTATCATCGTGCAGCTCGGGTTCAAGCGCGCCGGTTTACCGTTCGATCAGGCTGCGATTGATCGCCGTTTTGCCCTGATGGAAGCCTATTACCTCGGCGACGGCTGGTATTCCGACGGTCCCGGGCGGCCGAAAGATTATTACATCTCAATGGCCTTCCATTTTTACGGCCTGCTGTACGCCACCCTCAGTCCGGATGACGTTGAACGTGGCGCGACGCTGCGCGAACGGTCGCGGCTGTTTGCGCAGGATTTTATCTACATGTCGGCGGCGGACGGCGCGTCGGTGCCGTTCGGGCGCAGCCTGACCTACCGCTTTGCAATGGTGGCGTTCTGGAGCGCAGTGGCGTTTGCCGGGCTCGACGTGTTCTCTCCGGGTGTGGTGAAAGGGATCATTCTGCGCCATCTGCGCTGGTGGCAACAGCAGTCGATTTTCGATCGTGAGGGTATCCTGACGCTGGGTTTTGCCTACCCGAATCTGGTCATGTGCGAGGACTACAACTCGCCCGGTTCCCCTTACTGGGCGCTGAAGGTATTTTTAATCCTCGCCCTGCCGTCAACGCATCCTTTCTGGCAAGCGGAGGAACTGCCGCTTCCTGCGCTTAGCGAAACGCGGACCGTCCCGCACGCCGGGCAAATTTTGCAGCACAGCGAGCGTTCGCAACATGTCACCCTGTTGACCTCCGGCCAACTTGAGTTGAACAACTATGTCAACACCGAAGCCAAATACACCAAATTTGCTTACTCCAGCCGCTTTGGTTTCACCGTCGAACGCGGACGCTATGGCCTGAAACACGCGGCGTGCGACTCCATGCTGCTGCTGGCGGACGGCGACAACTATTATCGCGGTCGACGGGGTTGCGACGCGGTCAGCGTACGTGAAAACGTCATCTTTTCGCGCTGGTCGCCGTGGCATGACGTCATTATCGACACCTGGCTGGCGCCGTTTGGTGAATGGCATATTCGCCTGCACCGTATCCACAGCGCCCGTACCTTACAGACGGCGGAAGGCGGATTTGCGGTGATGAAAGCGGATCATCGGGTAAGCGAACGCGGCTGCGAAATCAACGCCAGCAACGGCAGCAGCGCGATTGTCGATCTGTCGCCAGCGATCCGTCGTCAACCGGACAGCGTCGTCACGCCGCCGAACAGCAGCATTATGTTCGCAGAGTGCGCGTCCATCCCCCTGCTGTTAACAACAATTACCCCGGGCGAAACCTGGCTGTGCTGCGCAGTGTCGGCTCAGCAGAAAAGCGATGCGGCTGTTCCGCAACTGGAAATAAACACAGACCAGGTCGTTATTCGCGAACCTGGAAGCTTACGTCAACTGTCGTTCATTTTATAAAAACTGGCGCCCAGTGCGTCGGCGAGGATGATATGAATAAACTCTCACTTAATAACAGAGTGGAATATTACAAAATTAGTAGCTTTATATTCCTCTACTTCTTTACCTGGTCAGCCAGTATTGGTCTTTTGGCTATTTGGTTAGGACAAAAAGCACAGCTCAGTGGAACGGTAATTGGCACCGTGTTTGCCGTGAATGGCATATTTTCAGTCATTCTTAAACCCATTTACGGCTATATTCTCGATAAGATCGGCATGAGCAAATATCTGCTCTATTTTGTGGTGATCATGTCTGCGTTAATGGCGCCGTTCTTTATTTACGTCTACCAGCCGCTGTTGATGTCCAATACGATGCTGGGGATTATTATCGGCGCAATCTACCTGAGCTTTGCCTGGTATGCTGGTGTGGCGGCCTGCGAATCCTATTCGGATCGCTATAGCCGTCTTAACGGAATGGAGTTCGGTCAGATCCGTATGTGGGGCTCCCTCGGCTGGGCTGTCGCGTCCTCGTTTTCCGGTCTGCTGTTTAACCTCTCGCCGGCTTATAACTTTATTCTTGGCAGCGTGGCGTCGGTGGTGATGCTGATCGTCCTGTTGAGCCTGAAGGTCAACGTCAACGCGGCTAACGCGGCGGACGTCCTGACGAAAGATAAGATCGTTCCGGCGGACGTTTACGCGCTGTTGCGTAACCGTAAATTCTGGGCTTTCTGCCTGTATGTCGCGGGCGTGGCGTGGATGATGTTTATCGCCGAACAGCAATTTTCACGCTATTTCGTCACCTTCTTCTCGGATGTTAATGAAGGAAATGCCGTGTTTGGCTATCTCGGCACCGTACAGTCGGGCATGGAATTTGTGATGTATATGGTCATTCCTCTGTTCGTGAATGCCATTGGCGCGAAACGCGGGTTATTGATTGTTGGGGTAGTGGTCGGGGCGCGACTGGTTATTTCCGGAATCTGCGATTCCCATCTGCTTATTTCCATTCTTAAGCCGCTGTACGGTCTGGAAATTTGTTTGCTGCTGGTATCGGTATTTAAATATATCGCGGAACATTTTGATAAACGCGTCAATGCGACCATGTATTTGTTGGGCTATCAGGCGATGCTGTACGTCGGCAACGTGGTCGTCTCCTCGCCCGCTGGATTAATGTATGACCGTATTGGTTTTGAGAAAACCTATATCATTATGGGCGTTATTGCTCTGACCTTTACGTTGATTTCCGCCTTTACCTTATCGGCATGTCAAAGTAAGCGCCGGAATACTGCCGCGCTGGATATCGCTGAAAATAACGCTTCAAGATAAATTACGTCAAAAGGAACCGAAAAATGTTAAATCATATCGTTGAGGAAACGTTGCGCGAATTTCCTGGCAGCCCGGTCAATGTGGGGGCATTTCAGGATCAAATGAGCAGTGCGCGGCAGCATGTCCTTGAGCTGATTAGCCGTCATTTAACGGAATTCGGTGATAAATTCCCCGCCGAGACCTGCGTCAAAGGTTTTTACCCGTTAACGGACAACGTTGAGTGGACCACCAGTTTCTGGACCGGGCAACTCTGGCTGGCCTGGGAGATGAGCGGCGACGCGAAGTTCCGCGAGATGGCGGAAAAGCACGTGCGCTCATTCGGTTTGCGGATTGCCGGACGTCATGACACCAACACCCATGACCTTGGCTTTCTGTATACGTTATCTTGCGTGGCGGCCTGGCGGCTGACGGGCAATCGCGACGCCCGAGGCTTTTCATTGATGGCGGCAGAGGCGCTCCTTGAGCGCTTCCACGAAAAGGCGCGGATCATCCAGGCATGGGGCGATCTTAACGATCCGGAGCAGGCCGGACGCATGATCATTGACTGCAACATGAATCTGCCGTTGCTCTACTGGGCGAGCGAGCAGACGGGCGACATGCGTTTTGCCGAGGCGGCAAAAGCGCACGTGTCGCAGGCGGCGAAATATCTGATTCGTGAAGATGCCTCGACGTTTCACACCTACTACATGGATGTCAAAACCGGCGCGCCGCGCTATGGCAACACACAGCAGGGCTACGCCGACGATTCATGCTGGTCGCGCGGGCAGGCGTGGGGCATTTACGGCTTCTTGTTGAGCTATATCTACACCGGCGATAAAGAGATGGTCTCGCTGTCGAAAAAGCTGGCGAACTATTTCCTCAACCGTCTGCCGGAAGATGCCGTCTGCCACTGGGATCTGGCGCTGGTGGGAACCGACGCGCTACGCGACGCCTCGTCGGCGGCCATTGCGGTTTGCGGCCTGCTGGAGCTGATCAAGCATCTGCCGGTTACCGATCCGGATCGTGAACGCTATCAGCAGTGGGCGATGGGTATTATGTCCTCGCTGACGGCGCATTATGTGATGGCGAAGGACGAGAAGGGCAACGGCTTGCTGAAGCATTCGGTATATCATCTCTCCAGTCATAAGGGCGTCGATGAATGCGCGAGCTGGGGGGATTATTTCTATGTGGAAGCGCTGATGCGTTTCACCCAGTGCTGGAAGCTGTACTGGTAAGCCCTTTCCGCGTCAGGCAATCCCTGACGCGGAGAATATCTTATTGATCCAGACAGAGAGGTCTATTACGCTCAAACGAAGGCGAGAACGCGGGTGTGCAGGAACGTAATCTGGCGGGTATCGACAGGTGGATAGCTGATACCGGGGATGGACGCCGAACTACGTGATAAGGAAACAGAATGAACAACACACATCTCGCCCGAAACGTCGACGCGTTAAAACCGTCGGCGATCCGCGAATTATTAAAACATAGCAAAATGCCCGGCGTCATTTCCCTCGGCGGCGGAATTCCCAGTCCTGAACTGTTCGACAAAACCGGTCTTGAACTCGCCACCCAAAAAATGATGGCGACGCAGTTTCTGGACGCGTTTCAGTACGGTCTGAGCGAGGGATATCCTCCGCTGCGTGAGGCCATCAGCCAGCTTTGCCTGGGGCGCGGGATTCATGCCGCGCCGGAGCGAATTCTGATCACCAACGGGTCTCAACAGTCGCTGGATATTCTGGTCAGAACGTTGATTAATCCGGGCGATAAAGTGGTGGTTGAGCGCCCGACCTACCTTGCCGCTCTACAGGTATTGCAGCTGTCGCAGGCGAATATCCTCTCTGTCGGTACAGACAAAGACGGCATGATCGTTGACGAGCTGGAGCAGTTGTTGCAGCGCCATACCATCAAAGCCCTGTATGTCGTTCCTACCTTTGGCAATCCGGGCGGAGTGGTGCTGAGCGATGACCGTCGCCAGAAGCTGGTGCAACTGGCGAAACAGCACAACTTTGTGATTATCGAAGACGATCCTTACGGTGAAATCAACTTTACCGGCCAGTCCTGCACAACCCTCTTCCAGCATGCGGCGCAAGCCGGTTGCCCGGAGCAGGTCATTTATACGTCGACCTTCTCCAAAATTCTGGCGCCGGGGCTGCGCGTGGGCTGGGTGGTGTTGCCGGAATGGATGGGGCAGAAGGCGACTATCGTGAAGCAGGCGACCGATCTGCATACCAGCGCGCACTCACAGGCGTTGGCGGCCAGCTATCTGTCGCTGGGACGCTTAGCAGAGCAGATTACGGTGATCCGTCAGGCTTATCGTGAGAAGTGCTATTTCCTCGCCGATATGATGCGCAGTGAACTGGGCGAGCATATTACTTTCCATATGCCGCAGGGGGGGATGTTCCTGTGGGGGACCTTCCGTTACGACGTCGACACCACGGCCTGGCTTTCCCGTACGCTGGAGGAAAAGGTCGTGTATGTTCCGGGGGAGTTTTTCTATAGCGATAACCCGGACAAGCGCACGCTGCGACTCTCTTTTGCCACGCCAACGAAGAATGAACTGGAAGAAGCGGTGCGCAGACTGAAAAGGGCGCTGCCGTAAAAAAATCGCCGGGTCGCGATGGTGTGTCGACCCGGCGTGACGCAGGAGACGCTTAAATGCCGGATTCGAGAATACGGATATTCATCTCCAGCACGTCGCCTTTTACCGCTTCGCTATAGGCTTTCATATGCGGGGTTTGCAGGTGCGCTTCAAGATGCGCGATGCTTTCCCACTGCTCAATCATCACGATTGAGTCAGGCGCAGTGGTCTGAAAACTCACGCCCGCGGCGTGATCCACCATCGGCGCATAGCCGTGGCAGCCTTCTTCCTTCAGGACGGTAGGAACGATTTTTGCAAACTGATCCAGTACTGCCTGGCGGTGATGTTGACCCGGACGGGTGCGAATTTCAGCAATAACTGTAAGCATGGTTAACTCCTTCTAATTCCAGACGACTAGTTAACCAAAAATTGCGTTCAGATGCTCGCGATATTCTGCAATGTGACGCGGAACGTCCGGCATTTTAATGACGTCATTAGCGATATAGGTCGGCAGCGGCGTCATGCCCAGGAACTGATTCGCTTTGTGGAACGGCAGATACACGCCGTCAACGCCCACGCCGTGGAAGAACTGATCTTTCTCGGTAAAGGCTTCCATCGGGGCGTTCCAGGTCAGAGAGAGCATGTATTTGGTGCCCTGAATCAGACCGCCGGAACCGTATTTCTTCGATGCGTCGGAGCGGGTACGGCCATCGCTGGCGTACAGCGTACCGTGGCCTTCGGTGAACACATCATCGATATATTTTTTTACCGTCCACGGCGCGCCCATCCACCAGCCCGGCATCTGCCAGATCACCACGTCAGCCCAGACGAAGTTCTGCACTTCTTCTTTTACATCGTACTCGCCGTCAGCGCGAACGATGCGAACATCATGCCCGAGGTCGCGCAGCGTGCCGTCCGCGACTTCGGTCAGGGTGTCGTTAAGTTGACCATTAGAGTGGGCGAATTTTTTCGCGCCGTTGACGATCAGAATGTTGCTCATTTTTTACCCTCTGGAAAATGCGTTTGAGGGCCATTTTACGCCGCAAAACGGCGCGGTGAAATGAGCAAAATGTGCAAAGTCTTTTGCTTCTGACGCAACAATCCGCTATCGCCAGTTCACCGTGGCTTCGAATCCACCGTCGGGCGCATTGCCAAACGCCACCGTCATGCCGTGCAGCGTGGCGATGCGGCGGACAATCGATAAGCCCAGGCCGCTGCCGGTAACGCGCTGCCCCGGGGGGCGGTAAAAGCGCTTGCCAATGTGGTCCAGCGCCTCTGGCGTAACGCCAGGGCCGTTGTCTTTAACGGAAAAACCATTATGCCGCAGCGTGACCTGGACAATACTGCCCTGCGGACTGTAGCGAATGGCGTTATCCAGCAGATTGCGCACCAGCAGGCTGAGCAGCAGCGGCTGACCTGTACGCTTTACATCGTGCGCGACGAGGTGCAGGCGCACATCGATATTCGCCTGTTGCGCCGGATGGTAAATGTCCATCACCGCAGACTGCAGGACGTCATCAAGCGCAAGCGTGGTGACGTCCTGCAGATTATCCAGCGAGTCGAGCCGGGAAAGCGTCAGGAGCTGATCGACCAGGCGGGTTGCGCGGTCGATGCCAGTATGCAACTGGAGTAGCGCCTTTTTCCGCGCCTGCGGGTCATCGTCAGACAGTTGCGCCACTTCGGTTTGCACCTGCAACGCCGCCAGCGGACTGCGCAGCTCATGGGCCGCGTCCGAGGTGAAGCGCCGCTCGCGCATCATCATGTCGTGCGTGCGGGTAAAAAGCTGGTTCAGCGAGTCGATCAGCGGACGCACTTCGCTTGGTACGCCCTGTGAACTGAGCGGCTCGTTGGATTCCGGGTCGCGTAAACCTAACGTCCGGGCCATCTTTTTCAGCGGTTTCAGTTCGCGATGCAGTAGCATAATCAACAGCAGCAGCATCAGCGGCAGGGCGATAAGCCAGGGGATGAGCTGCGCGCTGACGATCGCCAGCGCCATGTCTTCGCGGTATTCCCACTCCTGACCCACCACAATGCGGTAATTACCGTCGGCGGACGTCAGCCAGACAAAACGCCAGAGATCGTCGTCGCCGATCAATCGTCCATTGTCAAACCCTTCCCGGCGGTAGCTGTAGGGGATGTACTGACCGTTGTCGCCATCGTGCAGCACCATTTTGCCGTTGAGGGTGTAAACGGCGAACACCAGAACGTCATCGTCGATATGGCCGTGTTTAAATGTCTTTGGCGTATGGGCCATCCGCTCGGAGGCTTTAAGTTCATCAATGTCCAGCGTAATCAGCCGTTTGGCGAACAGCATCAACTGCGTGTCAAACAGCTCGTCCACATTGTCGGTGGTCTGTTTCCAGGCGACGAAACTCGATGCTCCCCAGGTCACCGCCGCCAGCATCAAAAAGATGAGTGTGAGCCTGACCCGCAGGCTGAGCCGTTTTGTCACCGTTATGCCTCACCGAGCGTGTAACCGATGCCGTGCACGGTGCGAATGAAATCGCTACCCAACTTACGGCGCAGATGATGAACGTGAACCTCAACGGCGTTGCTGGTGACCTCTTCGTCCCAGTTATACAGTTTTTCTTCGATACGTTTTCGCGGCAGCACCCGGCCTTTATTGCGCATCAGCAATTCCAGCAGCGCGAACTCTTTTGGCTTGAGCGCTAAGTTTTCACCCGCCAGCGTGGCGGTCAGACCGCCGGGATCCAGCGTCACCTGACCGTGGTGGAGTTCGCTGCTGGCCTGCCCGCTGGCGCGGCGCATAAGCGCTTCCAGCCTGGCGGCGACCTCAATCAGCGCAAAGGGCTTGCAGAGATAATCGTCCGCGCCGAGGCGTAAACCTTCAACCCGCTCCGCCAGCGCATCGCGCGCGGTCAGAATCAGTACCGGTTCGCGTTTACCCTGTTCGCGCCAGTCGCGCAGAATATCGCGCCCGTCCATGCCTGGCAGCGACAGGTCGAGAATGACCGCGTCGTAAGGCGCGCTGTAAAGCGCCTCTTTTCCCTGGCGCCCTTCGGTAAACCAGTCGACGCTAAACCCCATTTTACTCAACCCCGCTTTGATGCCGTCGCCAATCAGCGCGTCGTCTTCAACCAGTAAAATCCGCATCTTTTCTTCCCTGGATCCGCCTTCATCACGGCAAGTAAACCCCGAGGTCGCCCGCGATGTACAGTAAAAAAATGTCTTTTTTTTGGCTTAAGAACTTGTTAAGGATTAACTTATGTAATGGACATGAAATGACATGAAAGGGAGAAACGATCGTGAAAAAATTAGCAGCTATCTTTGCCGTTCTGGCACTCAGCTCCGCACCGGTTCTGGCAGCTCAGCAGGGCGGTTTTTCCGGTCCCTCGGCCACACAAACGCAGACGCAGGGCGGTGGCTTCGTCGGACCGAACGGCAGTAGCGCAACCGTAGAAAGCGCAAAATCGCTGCGTGACGATACCTGGGTTACCCTGCGCGGGAACATCGTTGAGCGTGTTTCCGATGACCTCTATCTGTTCAAGGACGCTACCGGCACCATCAACGTTGATATTGACGATAAACGCTGGAACGGCCTGACCGTCACCCCGCAGGATACCGTTGAAATTCAGGGAGAAGTGGATAAAGACTGGAATTCCGTAGAAATTGACGTGAAGCAAATCAGGAAAGTCAGCAAATAATCCCCATCAGGGCCGCTTTCGCGGCCCTTTTCTTTGTGACTCAACGCGCCAGATAAGGTAGTATCTGCGGCAATATTGCCTGAAAAGATACCGGGTATCTGGCGGGCTTACAGTTGAGGAATCACGATTAATGAGCGATATGGCAGAGCGCCTTGCGCTGCATGAATTTACGGAAAACGCTTATCTGAATTACTCCATGTACGTCATCATGGACCGTGCGTTGCCGTTTATTGGTGATGGTCTGAAACCCGTACAGCGTCGCATCGTGTACGCGATGTCCGAGCTGGGGCTGAATGCCAGCGCCAAATTTAAAAAATCCGCCCGTACCGTCGGCGACGTGCTGGGTAAATACCATCCGCATGGCGACAGCGCCTGTTATGAAGCCATGGTGCTAATGGCGCAGCCGTTTTCTTACCGTTACCCGCTGGTTGACGGTCAGGGGAACTGGGGCGCGCCGGACGATCCGAAATCCTTTGCGGCGATGCGTTATACCGAATCGCGTCTGTCGAAGTATGCCGAAGTCTTACTGAGCGAACTGGGACAGGGGACCGCCGACTGGGTGCCAAACTTTGACGGCACGATGCAGGAGCCAAAAATGCTGCCTGCGCGTCTGCCGAACATCCTGCTGAACGGCACCACCGGCATCGCCGTCGGCATGGCGACGGATATCCCGCCGCACAACCTGCGCGAAGTAGCGAAAGCGGCGATTACCCTGATCGAGCAGCCAAAGACCACGCTGGATCAACTGCTGGATATCGTTCAGGGGCCGGACTTCCCGACCGAAGCGGAAATCATCACATCCCGCGCTGAAATTCGTAAAATTTACGAAAATGGCCGCGGTTCGGTACGTATGCGCGCGGTGTGGACCAAAGAAGACGGCGCGGTGGTGATTACCGCGCTGCCGCATCAGGTTTCCGGCGCCAAGGTGCTGGAGCAAATCGCCGCCCAGATGCGCAATAAAAAGCTGCCGATGGTCGACGACCTGCGCGACGAGTCGGATCACGAAAACCCAACCCGACTGGTGGTCGTGCCGCGCTCTAATCGCGTGGATATGGAGCAGGTGATGAACCACCTGTTCGCCACCACCGATCTGGAAAAAAGCTACCGCATTAACCTGAACATGATCGGTCTGGACGGTCGCCCGGCGGTGAAAAACCTGCTGGAGATCCTTACCGAGTGGCTGGCGTTCCGCCGTGATACCGTGCGTCGCCGCCTGAACTATCGTCTGGAGAAAGTCCTGAAGCGCCTGCATATCCTCGAAGGTTTGCTGGTGGCGTTTCTCAATATCGACGAAGTGATCGAGATCATCCGTACGGAAGATGAGCCGAAGCCAGCGCTGATGTCGCGCTTTGGCATCAGCGAAACCCAGGCCGAAGCGATCCTTGAGCTGAAATTGCGTCATCTCGCCAAACTGGAAGAGATGAAGATCCGCGGCGAGCAGGACGAACTGGAGAAAGAGCGCGATCAGTTACAAGGGATCCTCGCTTCTGAGCGGAAGATGAATACGCTGCTGAAAAAAGAGCTGCAGGCGGATTCAGACGCTTACGGCGACGATCGTCGTTCGCCGCTGCACGAGCGCGAAGAAGCGAAGGCGATGAGCGAGCACGATATGCTGCCGTCCGAACCGGTAACCATCGTACTGTCGCAGATGGGCTGGGTGCGTAGCGCCAAAGGTCATGACATCGACGCCCAGGGGTTGAACTATAAAGCGGGCGACAGCTACAAATCGGACGTGAAGGGCAAGAGCAACCAGCCGGTGGTGTTTATCGACACAACCGGGCGAAGCTACGCCATTGATCCGATTACGCTGCCGTCGGCGCGCGGTCAGGGCGAGCCGTTGACCGGTAAGCTGACGCTGCCGCCGGGCGCGACCGTAGAGCACATGCTGATGGAAGGCGACGATCAGAAGCTGCTAATGGCATCGAACGCGGGCTACGGTTTTGTCTGCACCTTTAACGATCTGGTGGCGCGCAACCGTGCCGGTAAAGCGTTGATTACGCTGCCGGAAAACGCTCACGTTATGCCGCCGGTGGTGATCAGCGACGAAAGCGATATGCTGTTGGCGATCACCCAGGCCGGACGGATGCTGATGTTCCCGGTGAGCGATCTGCCGCAGTTGTCCAAAGGTAAAGGCAATAAGATCATCAACATCCCGTCGGCGGAAGCGGCGAAAGGGGATGACGGCCTTGCGCACCTCTACGTACTACCGCCGCAAAGCACCCTGACCATTCATGTCGGGAAGCGCAAAATCAAGCTGCGTCCGGAAGAGTTGCAGAAGGTGACCGGCGAGCGCGGTCGTCGCGGTACACTGATGCGCGGTCTCCAGCGTATCGATCACGTTGAGATTGATTCGCCGCGTCGCGCAAGCCAGGGCGACAGCGAAGAGTAAGAGGTTTTTTAACGCCTGAAACGCGGACGGGCCTGAAAAGACGCAATGCGTCGCCGTCAGGCCCGTCCGTCGTAGCGGATGGCGTTGTTAATACTTTTCCGGCCTGCGGTTTTAACCCTGCCGCTGGGCCGGATGTACATTAAAATTTCCCGTAAAACCGTTGTTTATTCGTGAATAGCGATTAACAATACAGTTTTCCAGAGAGCCACATCAACAATACCCTAACCTGATAGCAGGTGACGTAGAATCCCGGGCTCTTAGGCCTTCAGAGGTTGTTATGCTATTTATTTTTCGATTTATTATTACCGTTATTTACTCCATTCTGGTTTGTGTTTTTGGATCGATTTACTGCCTTTTCAGCCCGCGTAATCCAAAACATGTCGCGACATTCGGGCATATGTTTGGTCGCCTGGCGCCGGTGTTTGGCCTGAAAGTCGAATGCCGCAAACCTGCCGATGCCGAAAGCTACGGCAACGCCATCTATATTGCGAATCACCAGAATAATTACGATATGGTGACCGCAGCGAATATTGTCCAGCCGCCAACCGTTACGGTGGGAAAAAAGAGCCTGCTGTGGATCCCGTTTTTCGGCCAGCTTTACTGGCTGACGGGTAACCTTTTGATTGACCGTAACAACCGTGCGAAAGCCCACGGCACGATTGCCGAAGTGGTGAACCATTTCAAAAAGCGCCGTATTTCTATCTGGATGTTCCCGGAAGGGACCCGTAGCCGCGGTCGTGGGCTGCTGCCGTTTAAAACGGGCGCGTTTCACGCCGCCATTGCCGCAGGCGTACCGATTATTCCGGTGTGCGTTTCGAATACCTCAAATAAGATTAACCTCAACCGTCTGAAGAATGGTCTGGTGATTGTCGAGATGCTGCCGCCGGTGGATGTGAGCCAGTACGGTAAAGACCAGGTTCGCGAGCTGGCCGCCCATTGCCGTTCGCTGATGGAACAAAAGATTGCAGAACTCGATAAAGAAGTCGCCGGGCGGGAAGCTGCCGGAAAAGTTTAATTAAGCACGCGTTATTTGCAGAGAACAGGCCTCCTTTTTCTGCCCGTCGTTTAGCCAGTTTTACAGGGAGCTTATATGTCACTCAGTCGGCGTCAGTTCATTCAGGCATCGGGGATCGCACTGTGCGCAGGTGCAGTTCCGCTGAGGGCAAATGCTGCCGGTCAGCAACAGCCGCTGCCCGTTCCGCCGCTGCTGGAGTCCCGCCGCGGTCAGCCGTTATTTATGACCTTACAGCGTACCCACTGGTCTTTTACCCAGGGGACGCGCGCGCCGGTATGGGGTATTAACGGACGCTATCTTGGCCCGACGATCCGCGTCTGGAAAGGCGATGACGTTAAGCTTATCTACAGCAACCGTCTGACCGAAAACGTCTCTATGACCATCGCCGGATTACAGGTGCCAGGACCGTTGATGGGGGGACCGGCGCGGATGATGTCGCCGAATGCCGACTGGGCGCCCGTGTTGCCTGTTCGTCAGAACGCCGCCACGCTGTGGTATCACGCCAATACGCCAAACCGTACCGCTCAGCAGGTCTACAATGGCCTGGCCGGTATGTGGCTGGTGGAAGATGAGGTCAGTAAAACGCTGCCTATCCCCAATCATTACGGGGTGGATGATTTTCCGATCATAATTCAGGATAAGCGGCTGGATAACTTCGGTACGCCGGAATACAGTGAGCCGGGAAGCGGCGGTTTCATCGGCGATACGCTGCTGGTGAATGGCGCGCAAAGCCCATACGTAGACGTTTCTCGCGGTTGGGTACGTTTGCGCTTGCTAAACGCCTCCAACGCGCGCCGCTATCAGCTGCAAATGAGCGACGGGCGCGCGCTGCACGTTATCTCTGGCGATCAGGGATTTTTGCCCGCGCCGGTGTCGGTGAAACAGCTATCGCTGGCGCCGGGCGAGCGCCGTGAGATTCTGGTCGACATGACCAACGGTGATGAAGTGTCGATCACCTGCGGCGAAGCGGCAAGCATCGTCGACCGGATCCGCGGTTTCTTCGAGCCGTCCAGTATTCTGGTGTCCACGCTGGTGTTAACGCTGCGTCCGACCGGGCTGCTGCCGCTGGTCACCGACAGCCTGCCGATGCGCCTGCTCCCGACGGAAATCCTGGGCGGCGCGCCGATTCGCAGCCGCGATATCAGCCTGGGAGACGATCCGGGGATTAACGGTCAACTGTGGGATGTAAACCGCATTGATATCACCGCGCAGCAGGGCACCTGGGAGCGTTGGACGGTGCGCGCCGACATGCCGCAGTCGTTCCACATTGAAGGCGTTTCTTTCCTGGTGCGTAACGTTAACGGCGCGATGCCGTTCCCGGAAGATCGCGGCTGGAAAGATACCGTCTGGGTAGACGGTCAGGTTGAGCTGCTGGTGTACTACGGCCAGCCGTCCTGGGCGCATTTCCCGTTCTACTTTAACAGCCAGACCCTGGAGATGGCCGATCGCGGCTCTATCGGCCAGATTCTGGTCAACCCGGCGCCGTGACGCGTCACCCACTCGCCCTTCCGGGCGAGTGAATACCTTTCGATTTCTCTTTCGTTCCGGCTTATAATCCCCGGCCTTTGATTATTTTTTTACCATTTTTTGGAAGCAATATGAGCGCAATATCCCTGATCCAGCCAGACAGAGACCTCTTCTACTGGCCTCAGTACTGGGCGGCCTGCTTTGGTCCAGCCCCTTTTTTGCCGATGTCTCGCGACGAAATGGATCAACTTGGCTGGGATAGCTGCGACATTATTTTGGTGACGGGCGACGCGTATGTCGACCACCCGAGCTTCGGCATGGCGATTTGTGGCCGTATGCTGGAAGCGCAGGGCTTCCGCGTGGGCATCATCGCCCAACCGGACTGGAACAGCAAAGACGACTTTATGCGTCTGGGCAAACCGAATCTGTTCTTCGGCGTGACCGCGGGCAACATGGACTCGATGATCAACCGCTACACCGCCGATCGCCGTCTGCGCCATGACGACGCCTATACGCCAGATAATGTGGCGGGCAAGCGTCCGGACCGGGCCACGCTGGTCTACACCCAGCGCTGTAAAGAGGCGTGGAAAGAGGTGCCAGTGATCCTCGGCGGCATCGAGGCCAGCCTGCGCCGTACCGCCCATTATGACTACTGGTCTGATACCGTGCGCCGTTCGGTGCTGGTGGACGCCAAAGCCGACATGCTGATGTTTGGCAACGGCGAGCGTCCGCTGGTGGAAGTGGCGCATCGTCTGGCAATGGGCGAAACCATCGACCAGATCCGCGATGTGCGTAATACCGCGATTATGGTAAAAGAAGCGCTGCCGGGCTGGAGCGGTGTCGACTCGACCCGTCTCGACACGCCGGGAAAAATCGACCCAATTCCGCATCCGTACGGAGAAGACCTGCCGTGTGCGGACAATAAGCCGGTCGCGCCGAAAAAGCAGGAGGCGAAAGCCGTCACCGTGCAGCCGCCGCGCCCGAAGCCGTGGGAAAAAACCTACGTGCTGCTGCCCTCCTTTGAAAAAGTGAAGGGTGACAAAGTCCTCTACGCTCACGCCTCGCGCATTCTGCACCATGAAACCAACCCGGGCTGTGCGCGCGCGCTGATGCAAAAGCATGGCGATCGTTATATCTGGATCAACCCGCCGGCTATTCCCCTCTCGACCGAAGAGATGGACAGCGTATTTGCGCTGCCGTACAAACGTGTGCCGCATCCGGCCTACGGCAACAGCCGCATTCCGGCCTATGAGATGATCCGCTTTTCCATCAACATCATGCGCGGCTGCTTCGGCGGCTGTTCTTTCTGTTCAATAACTGAACACGAAGGGCGCATCATTCAGAGCCGCTCTGAAGATTCAATCATCAATGAGATTGAAGCGATCCGCGACACCGTGCCGGGATTTACCGGCGTGATCTCCGATCTCGGCGGGCCGACGGCCAACATGTACATGCTGCGCTGTAAGTCGCCGCGCGCGGAGCAGACCTGCCGCCGTCTGTCGTGCGTTTATCCGGATATTTGTCCGCATATGGACACCAATCACGAGCCGACAATCAATCTGTATCGCCGCGCCCGCGATCTGAAAGGCATCAAGAAGATCCTTATCGCCTCCGGCGTGCGTTATGACATTGCGGTGGAAGATCCGCGCTATATCAAGGAGCTGGCGACCCATCACGTTGGCGGCTATCTGAAGATTGCGCCGGAGCATACCGAAGAAGGACCGTTGTCGAAGATGATGAAGCCGGGCATGGGCAGCTATGACCGCTTCAAAGAGCTGTTCGATCTCTATTCGAAACAGGCGGGCAAAGAACAGTATCTGATCCCGTACTTTATTTCCGCACACCCCGGGACGCGCGATGAAGATATGGTGAATCTGGCGCTGTGGCTGAAGAAACATCGCTTCCGTCTCGATCAGGTGCAGAACTTCTATCCGTCGCCGCTCGCTAACTCGACGACCATGTATTACACCGGCAAAAACCCGCTGGGTAAAATTGGCTATAAGAGTGAAGATGTGGTGGTGCCGAAGGGGGATAAGCAGCGCCGTCTGCATAAAGCGCTGCTGCGCTATCACGATCCGGCTAACTGGCCGCTAATCCGTCAGGCGCTGGAAGAGATGGGCAAAAAGCATCTGATCGGCGGGCGTCGCGAATGTCTGGTTCCGGCGCCAACGATCGAAGAGATGCGCGAGGCGCGTCGTCAGAACCGGCATACTCGTCCGGCGTTGACCAAGCATACGCCAGTGTCGCATCAGCGTCAGACCCCGGCGGCGAACAAAAAACGCGGCAAGGTCGCGGGGCGTTAATCAGAGTGCCCGATGACGCGCGTTTGTCGGGCCAGGAAAACCGTGGCCCATAGGGCGGAGACGCAGAGATGAAAGCAGGGATGCTGGCAGGGATAATTGCAATCGCCTTGCTGCAATCTGGTTGCATGATACATCGCCAGACGCAGCCGGAAGTGGAAGGACGGCTGATCGACAGCGCCGGCAAGCCAGTTAGCGGCGCAACAGTCGTACTGGCGAGCCATGCTGAGAAGCCGGTGACGACCTTATCAGATAAAGAGGGGCGTTTTGCCTTTCCGCCCCAACACGAATGGGCCTTTTTTCTGCCGATAGGTCCAATGGACTGGTTTTACGCTACCTCGCTGCAGGTGAATGCCAACGGTAAGGCATACGAAGCGGAGACCGGCGGGGGCGTCGGTGGGCCGTTCGAGCTTGAAGGCGACGTGTTCAAGGTTGTTTGCAGAGTCCCGGATACACCCGGTGAGATGGCCTGCTCGTTCGGGTCATAGGCGCAGAAAAAGCCCGGCAGAATACCGGGCTGGGAAGGAAGATTAGCCGCCGAACTGATCCGGGTCGGGGCCGAGCCGCTTGCCTTGCTCCAGTTTGGCAATTTCGCCCAGTTCGTCTTTATCAAGGCGGAAATCCCAGACGTCAAAGTTTTCGGCAATACGCGACGGGGTGACCGATTTCGGGATCACCACCAGGCCGTTGTCCAGATGCCAGCGGATAACGATCTGCGCCGGGGTTTTACCGTACTTGTCCGCGAGATCGCGAATGATTTTCTGATCGAAAACGCCTTCGCCGCCCTGCGCCAGCGGACTCCAGGATTCCGTCTGGATTTTATGCGTCGCATTCCAGGCGTGAAGCTGGCGCTGTTGCATCAGCGGGTGCAGCTCGATCTGGTTGATCACCGGCGTGACGCCCGTTTCATCGATCAGTCGTTGCAGATGATTGACCTGAAAGTTGCAGACGCCGATGCTCTTGATTAACCCCTCTTTTTGCAGATCGATCATACCCTGCCAGGCGTCAACGTAATGATCGATTGCCGGAACCGGCCAGTGCATCAGATACAGATCAAGGTAGTCGAGCTGAAGTTTTTCCAGACTCTCCTGCAGGGCTTCACGCGGACGTTTTTGATCGTCATTCCACAGCTTGGTGGTGATGAACAGTTCATCGCGAGGAACGCCAGCGCTGGCTAATGCTTTGCCCACGCCGTCTTCATTTTTGTATGCGGCGGCGGTGTCTATTGAGCGGTAGCCGACGTCCAGTGCTTTATGAATGGCGGAGACGACCTCGTCGTTACCGGCTTTCCATACGCCTAACCCCAACTGGGGCATTACATTGCCATCCTGAAGCTTAATTACGGTTTGGTTTGCCATTTTTCCTCCTTCATGTGCTCATCACCGGAGGAAGCCTCCGGTGATGCGGTGTGACTTAAGTCTGGACGAAATGTCCAAAAACGAAAGGCAGAGGCGAAAAAAGCTTAGCGCGCGGCTTCGTAAATACGGCGGCTGACGTCAAGTGTAATGTCTTTATTTTCACCGAGTTGCGTCATACCGTGCTCTTCTAACTTCGCCAGCAGCGCCGGGATAGAACTGCCATCCAGACCGTAGCCGGAAAGGCGTGTCGGTACGCCAAGCTGCTCGAAGAAGTTGCGCGTCGCCGCAATAGCGGCATCAATACGTTCAGCGTCCGACCCTTCGCGGATGTTCCACACGCGTTCAGCGTACTGCAGCAGTTTGGCGCGTTTGGTGTCGCGTTTTTCATTCCACAGCGCGGGCAGCACCACCGCCAGCGTCTGGGCGTGATCGAGACCGTGCATCGCCGTCAGTTCGTGACCGAGCATATGGGTGGCCCAGTCCTGCGGTACGCCTGCGCCAATCAAACCATTCAGCGCCTGCGTCGCCGCCCACATCACGTTGGCGCGCACATCGTAGTTTTCCGGCTCTTTCAGCGCTTTCGGACCGTCTTCGATCAGCGTCAACAGGATGCCTTCC
Organism: Citrobacter sp. Cs237; assembly: GCF_030332325.1. Classification (NCBI taxonomy): domain Bacteria; kingdom Pseudomonadati; phylum Pseudomonadota; class Gammaproteobacteria; order Enterobacterales; family Enterobacteriaceae; genus Citrobacter; species Citrobacter sp. Cs237. Next base: position 444,459 of record NZ_JAOWIB010000106.1, read on the forward strand.
GCAAAGCGATCCTGAATTTTGGCGTCAACCGGATAAGTCACGTATTGCTCAACGGTATGGACAAAGGCATCAACTACGCCGTTCGCCACCTGGCGCGGCGGCAGGGTGTAGGTGTATACCGGATCCAGTACGGCGAAGACTGGCTGCACGTGTTCGGAATGAAACGCCTGTTTGTCACCGGTAGTTTTGCGCGAAATCACCGCGCCTTTGTTGGATTCAGAACCGGTGGCGGGTAGCGTCAGCACGGAGCCCATCGGGATGGCGCTTTTAATCTCGCTGCCGCTGGTTTGCAGAATGTGCCATGGGTCAATGTCTGTCGGATAGTGTGCCGCCGCAGCAATAAATTTGGTGCCGTCAAGCACCGAACCGCCGCCCACTGCCAGCAGGAAGGTGACCTTGTCTTCGCGGGCGATTTTCACCGCGTTCATCAGGGTTTCATAAGACGGGTTTGGCTCAATGCCGCCAAACTCACGCACGTCCATGCCTTTCAGCGCATCCTGAACCTGAGCCAGCACGCCAGTCTTTTTCACGCTGCCGCCGCCATAGGTGATCATGACACGCGCGTCCTGTGGGATTTGATCGCGCAGGTCGGCAATCGCGCCTTTACCAAACAGAATGCGGGTTGGGGTATGCAGATTAAAGTTATTCATTGCTCGTTCCCTTATGTGGGTAAAAAGAGGGCAGGCGTCGGTCTGCCTGATGGAAACATTGTGGGCGTCCCCACGCTGCCTCTCAATGCTCATTTCTGCCAATGTTTTGCCTATTCCTCCAGAACGCTGGAGAAAAACACTAAATTTGCGCACAATCAATTCATCGATACTCGTTGCGAAAATAAGCCGTCATGAACCGTGAAGAGATTTGTCTGTTGCTGACAGATAAAATTAAGCATCTGAAAGATAGTGAGAAAAACCAGGGGGAGCGGTTGCCGGACATCCGCCTGCTGTACGGCACTGAGCCGGGGCCGCGCACGCCGGTGATGTACGATCCCGGCATCATATTTCTCTTTTCGGGCTATAAAATTGGTTATATCAACGAGCGCGTTTTCCGTTATGACGCTAATGAATATCTGCTGCTGACGGTGCCGTTGCCGTTTGAATGTGAAACCTATGCGACGCCGGAGGTGCCGCTGGCTGGCATTCGCATTAACGTCGACATGCTGCAGCTACAGGAACTGCTGATGGACATCGGCGAGGATGAACGTTTTCAGCCGTCGATGGCGGCAAGCGGTATTAACTCTGCAACGCTGTCTGATGAGATCCTGTGCGCGGCGGAACGCCTGCTGGACGTGATGGAGCGACCGCTCGACGCGCGTATTTTAGGGAAACAGATTATCCGTGAGATCCTGTATCACGTGCTGACCGGACCACGTGGCGGCGCGCTGTTGGCGCTGGTGAGCCGACAAACCCATTTCAGCCTGATCAGCCGGGTGATAAAGCGCATTGAGAACAAATACACCGAGAGCCTGAACGTCGAGCAACTGGCGGCGGAAGCCAATATGAGCGTGTCGGCGTTTCACCATAACTTTAAGTCTGTGACCAGCACATCACCGTTGCAGTACCTGAAAACGTATCGGCTGCATAAGGCCCGGATGATGATTCTTCACGACGGGATGAAGGCCAGCGCGGCGGCGATGCGGGTGGGTTATGAAAGCGCGTCGCAGTTCAGCCGCGAGTTTAAGCGCTACTTCGGCGTCACGCCGGGAGAAGATGCGGCGCGGATCCGCACTTTACAAGGAAGTTAACTTGCCTGTTCCACGCCGGATAAGCGAAGCGCTATCCGGCATTCAGCATTCAGGCGTTGCAGTATTTCTTTTTGATCACCACGACCAGCGTGCCCAGTAAACCCGCTGCTAACAGGACGATCGGCAGGATCATTAAAAAAGTCATCACCTGGTCTTCGTGACGCTTCACAAACGGGATCATGCTCAGCGCGTAGCCAAAGCTGGTGACCACGCCGACCCACAGCAGCCCGCTCAGCCAGTTAAAGAACTGGAAGCGGCGATTGGAAAGCCCGGAAATGCCCGCCATGGTTGGCAGCAGGGTACGCACGAAGGCCAGAAAACGGCCAGCCAGCAGCGCCAGCAGGCCGTGGCGGTCGAACATGCAGGTCGCGCGCTGGTGATATTTCACCGGCAACTGCGCCAGCCAGCCTTTTACCGTTTTGGTATTGCCCAGCCAGCGTCCCTGAATATAGCTCAGCCAACAGCCCAGGCTGGCGGCGGTCGTCAGAATGAACAGCGTCGGGACAAAGCTCATCACCCCTTGCGCAACCAGCGCGCCCGCCAGCAGCAGCAAACTGTCGCCAGGCAAGAATGAGGCCGGTAACAGGCCATTTTCTAAAAACAGCGTGGCGAACATCACAAAGTAGACGACGCTAACAATATGGGGATCCGCCAGCGCCGCAAAATCGTGTTGCCAGAGCGCAGCGATAATATCTTGAATGACAGACATGGACTTTCCTGTGGAACAGCGTTTACGCCCCTGAGCCGAACGGAATGGGCGCTTAATTTACCCATTATACTCCCTTACAGGCCCGGATGCCTTGATCCGAGGCGCAACAAATGCAGACAATTTCGGTCGATGTGTCTGCATTCATGTCCATTGGCGTCAATATTATACGATGCGGGAGAAACCGGCGGCTAAATCTGCAATCAGATCGTCAACATTCTCTAAACCAATATGCAAACGGATGAGCGTGCCGTCGAAATCGACGTTGCCTTGCGGGCGGATCTCCGCAATCTGTTCCGGCTGGTTCGCCAGAATCAACGACTCAAAGCCGCCCCACGAGTAGGCCATGCTGAACAGACTAAAGTGATCCAGATAGGCGGAGAGTTCTTCGTTGGTCAGCTTTTTGTTCAGTACAAACGAGAACAGCCCGCTGCTGCCCGTAAAGTCTCGTTTCCAGTATTCATGACCTTTGCTACCGGGCAGGGCCGGGTGATTCACTCGCGCCACCTGGGGATGCGCGGCCAGCCACTCGGCAACCCTGAGGCTACTTTCATGGTGCTGACGCAGACGCACGCCGAGCGTGCGCAGTCCGCGACTGGTGATATAAGCGGTGTCGGCGTCGACCATTTGTCCCATCAGATAGGCGTTTTCACGCAGTTGATCCCAGCAGCGGGCATTAGCGACCGCCGTGCCGATCATCGCGTCTGAATGACCAACCAGATACTTTGTCGCGGCCTGTATAGAGATGTCGATACCGAAGTCGAGCGCGTTGAACAGGATCCCCGCCGCCCAGGTATTATCGATCATAATGATGGCCTCCGGCGCGACGCTTCTTACCGCGCTGACGATCGCCGGAACATCATGCACTTCCATCGTAATGGAGCCGGGCGACTCCAGAAACACCACTTTGGTGTTGGGCTGAATATGCTTTGCGATATCCGCGCCGACGAGAGGATCGAACCAACTGGTGGTCACGCCAAGTTTGCCGAGGATTTTGCGGCAGAAATCCTGACTCGGTTCATAGGCGGTGTTGGTCATTAGCACATGATCGCCTTGTTCCACAAACGCCAGAATGGTATTGGCGACCGCCGCAGCGCCGCAGGGAAACAGCGCGCATCCGGCGCCGCCTTCCAGTTCACACATCGCTTCCTGGAGTGAGAAATGCGTGAGCGTGCCGCGACGTCCATAAAACAGTTCGCCGTTTGCGCGGTTACGGGTGGCGTGTTTTTTGGCTTCGACGGTGTCGAAGACCAGCGATGAGGCGCGCTGAATCACGCTGTTGACGGAGCCGAGCGTGTACTTCTTACGGCGTCCCGCGCTGACCAGTCGGGTCTCCAGTTGCTTATCTGCCATGTCAGTTTTTCCTGTTTTTATACGTCTGGATGTCTAAACTACCACGAATGTCAAAATGCGCATCCCGTCCTCTTATATAAAGCACAATATTTTCCCAAATTCTCCGCTCGTGATGTTTTACTGCGTAAGCGCAAGGAAAAGAAACCAAAGGTGCGGCACTATGTAAATAGTAATGAGAACGACTATCAATTCGACGTCGTTTTGATATTATTATGCTCAGATTTTGTGATTTGCGTCCTGGAGATACAGAGTGGGTAATAATTTGATGCAGACGGATCTCTCCGTCTGGGGTATGTATCAGCACGCCGATATCGTAGTGAAGTGCGTGATGATTGGTCTGATTCTGGCGTCAGTGGTCACCTGGGCTATCTTCTTCAGTAAAAGCGTGGATTTCTTCTCCCAGAAGCGTCGCCTGAAGCGCGAACAGCAACTGCTGGCGGAAGCCCGCTCTCTGGATCAGGCAAGCGATATTGCCGCTAAGTTCGGCGCGAAAAGCCTGAGTACCCAGTTGCTCAACGAAGCGCAGAACGAGCTGGAGCTGTCTGAAGGCAGCGAAGACAACGAAGGGATCAAAGAGCGTACCGGTTTTCGCCTTGAGCGTCGCGTTGCGGCGGCAGGACGTCAGATGGGACGCGGAAATGGTTACCTGGCGACCATCGGGGCGATCTCCCCGTTTGTCGGTTTGTTCGGTACCGTATGGGGTATCATGAACAGCTTCATCGGTATCGCCCAAACGCAAACCACTAACCTTGCTGTGGTCGCGCCGGGTATCGCTGAAGCGCTGCTGGCGACCGCGATTGGTCTGGTTGCTGCGATTCCAGCCGTCGTCATCTATAACATTTTCGCCCGTCAGATTGGCGGTCTGAAAGCAACGCTCGGCGATATCGCCGCGCAGGTGTTGCTGCTGCAAAGCCGCGACCTGGACCTGGATGCAAGCGCCTCCGCGCATCCGGTACGTACCGCGCAGAAATTACGTGTAGGATAACGTTTCATGGCAATGCGTCTTAACGAAAACCTGGACGATAACGGTGAAATGCATGAAATCAACGTGACGCCGTTTATCGACGTCATGCTGGTGCTGCTGATCATCTTTATGGTGGCGGCCCCGCTGGCGACGGTGGATGTGAAGGTGAATCTGCCCGCATCTTCCAGCACGCCGCAGCCGCGTCCGGAAAAACCGGTGTATCTGTCAGTGAAAGCCGACAACAGCATGTTTATCGGTAACGATCAGGTGACCGAAGAAAGCATGATTGCGGAGCTTAACGCCCTGACGGAAGGGAAGAAGGACACCACGATTTTCTTCCGCGCGGACAAAACCGTGAACTACGAAACCATGATGAAGGTCATGGATACGCTGCATCAGGCGGGGTATCTGAAGATTGGCCTGGTCGGGGAAGAGGTCGCGAAGGCGAAATAACCGGCGCTTTTCGCTGACGGAAGAAGTAGGCCGGGTAAGGCAAAGCCGCTACCCGGCTTTTTTATGGCCTGATGGCGCGTCGCGTATCAGGCCAATGGTTTACCGTACTCAACTAGCCTAAATGCTCACCGCCGCACACGCCGTGTACTTCTGCGGTCACATAGCTTGATTCCTGACTCGCCAGATAGACATAGACCGGCGCCAGTTCCGCGGGCTGACCAGCGCGCTTCATGGGCGTCTGCTGACCAAACTGCGGAATTTTATCCTGCGTCTGACCGCCCGAAATTTGCAGTGCGGTCCAGATAGGGCCGGGCGCGACAACGTTTACCCGGATCCCTTTCCCGGCGACCTGTTTCGCCAGACCCCGGCTGTAGTTAAGGATCGCCGCCTTAGTCGACGCATAATCCAGCAGATGCGGACTTGGCTGATACGCCTGAATTGACGAGGTGGTGATAATGCTGGCGCCTTTCGGCAGCAACGGGATGGCCTCTTGCGTGATCCAGAACAGCGCAAACACGTTCACCGCAAAGGTTTTCTGGAACTGTTCACTTGTCAGGTCCTTAATTTCAGGAATCGCCACCTGTTTACCGGCGACCAGCGCCAGCGTATCCAGACCCCCCAGCGCCTCGCGCGCCTTATGTACCAGCGAGCGGGCAAAGGATTCATCGCTCAGATCGCCGGGAATAAGCACCGCTTTGCGCCCGCTCTCTTCAATAAGGGCTTTAACCTGTTGCGCGTCTTCTTCTTCCGCTGGCAGATAGTTTATCGCCACGTCTGCGCCTTCACGCGCGTAAGCAATGGCGGCAGCCCGTCCTATGCCGGAGTCGCCCCCTGTCACCAGTGCCTTACGATCTTTAAGGCGACCGCTGCCCACGTAGCTTTTTTCGCCACAGTCAGGCACTGGGGTCATTTTCGCCTGTACGCCTGGCGCGGGCTGTTTCTGTTGGGGATATTCACCGGTGTAGTACTGTGTGGTGGGGTCTTGTAGAGTCGACATGCCATTTCTCCCTTCAGGTTAAACATACCTTAAGGGTAGACGCTGTGCGGGAAAGCGGGGGGAACCAGGACGATCCTGATCGCCCGGACAGGCTACGTTTTCTTTACGACGAGTTGTTCATCCAGCGCGACGCTGGTGATGTTCAGCGTGCGGTAGCGACCTTCGGCAAGCTTACGCGTCAGGCGCAGCGTCGCCGTTTCGCGATCCAGCAATTGTTGCCAGTGGCTTTCCAGACGCCTCATGATTTTGTCATGTAATTCAGGGCGTTGCCGAATAAGGGCATTTATCACCGCGCCGTAAATTTCTTCCTTAATTTGCAGCGCGTACATTTCCCGACGGTTCTGCCACTTCAACCGAACCAGCGCCGCAGGAATGGACGTCGCTTCCTGCGCCACGTTTTCCAGCAGCGCATTCTTATGCGCGACCAGCGCCGCAAGATTCTGCTTTAAGGCAAATTGATCGCTTTTATTATCGTCCAAAGCCAGATAGACATTGTTATCTTCAACATCTTTGATCATTGTTCATCATCCAGAGAATAAAAAATCGGGGAAGATTTTTCTCGCGTAATTAAATTAAGCCAAATTTCGTTGCCATTTTCATTAATATGGTTGGTGGTGTCAGCCAATATTTTACTTAAGGTCTGGGCATCAATGTCACCTTCCGCCTGTAAGGTATTAATCACACGGGCAAAGGTTTCAATTTTCGCCACCCGACACAGGCGCTCTTTAAAATGGCGATCGTGTTCTTCGAGCAGCATATTTTTAGATTGCCCGGTAGATGCCGCGCTAATTAAAATATCGGCTTCGTAATCGCGAAGGTTTTTCTTTCCCTGAGTGAAATTATTAGCGTTTTCTGCGGATCCTTCCGTCTGGCCTGACGCAGACAGATGAAAACGCGGCGGGACAAGATGCTCGGGAAGCATGTCACATTATCCTTTATTATCAGGTGTATAATTATTCTTATTGACAGGTCGCGTTGACAATAACATGGGGTAATTTTAAAATCAAAAAAAATGGAGCCATTTTATGAACAGTATTTTTTATTCTGTTATTACTCTGCTATTGCTCATCGGAGCCATACTTTTTTTAATACGCGAGTTTAATAAGCCGCGCGGTGCCGAAGAACATTCTCCCGACGTTCCACTCCCGCCGTTAACCAAAGACGAGGGGGAAGATCATTTTTCCACGCTGATGAATGCCATTACGCCGGTATGGTACTGGCGAGTTAATCATGAATATATTGATTTCCTGCACGCCACGGTAAAGCGAATGACAATGGCGCAATTGAATGAAACCCCCGGGCTATTTGATGCCCAGCGTCGCTGTAGCGATCTCAATTCCGCCGTGTATAAATACTACGACACGATAAAAAAACGCTGCCTGAATGGTGAAAAAGTGCCGCATTCCGATCTGGATGTCCTCAATCTGCGACAGTGCTTCCGGGAATTTAGCCTTGAAGCCTATCCGTCGCTGGTGGCGCTGGTGTGGCCCGAGTATCAGCGCCCGTGGATCACCCCCGGGGAAGTTTAAGGGATGTTGATCTGATGTTGCCCTGTTGAGATATACTGTTCCCCGGTTTTGCTACATGACAGGAATATATGGAACGCTTTCTCGAAAACGTAATGTACGCGTCTCGCTGGTTGCTCGCCCCCGTCTACTTTGGTCTGTCGCTTGCGCTGGTGGCGCTGGCGCTGAAGTTCTTTCAGGAGATCTTTCACGTCCTGCCTAACGTCTTTTCGATGGCGGAAGCGGACCTGATTCTGGTGCTGCTGTCGCTGGTGGATATGACCCTCGTCGGCGGGTTGCTGGTGATGGTGATGTTTTCCGGTTATGAAAATTTCGTCTCACAGCTGGATATCTCAGAAGGTCGGGAAAAGCTCAACTGGCTGGGGAAAATGGATGCGACCTCGCTGAAAAACAAAGTGGCCGCGTCGATTGTGGCGATCTCTTCTATCCATCTTCTGCGCGTGTTTATGGACGCGAAAAACGTGCCGGACAATAAGCTGATGTGGTATGTGATTATCCACCTCACCTTTGTGCTGTCGGCGTTTGTAATGGGTTATCTCGACAGACTCACCCGGCATAAACACGAGTAAGCGATCTTCACTCCTCGCGCCGGATGGCGGTAGCGCCATCCGGCAGGGTGTCTCGCCCGACGGCGATGACGGTTTATTTGTCGGAGGACGCCTGCCACAGGTTCAGTTGGCCGTCCGCGACATGCTTATCAATCTGCGCCAGTTCCCCGGCGGTAAACGCCAGATTCTTCAGCGCCTGTACGTTTTCTTCCAGCTGTTCAGGGCGGCTCGCGCCAATGAGTACCGAAGTGACGCGCTCATCTTTCAGCAGCCAGCTTAACGCCATTTGCGCCATCGACTGACCGCGCTGTTGCGCCATGGCGTTGAGCAGGCGCAGGCTGCTGAGATTCGCTTCCGTCAGCATGTTTTCCGTCAGGCCGCGCACTTTTTTCCCTTCGCGCTGCATCCGTGAGCCTTCCGGGATACCGTTTAAATATTTACCGGTTAACAGTCCCTGCGCCAGCGGGGTAAACGCGATACAGCCAACGCCATTTTCCGCCAGCGTATCCAGCAGACCGCTTTTATCCACCCAGCGATTCAGCAGGTTATAGGAAGGCTGATGAATCAACAGCGGGATCTTCCACTCGCGAAGCAGCGCCGCCATTTTCTGCGTGCGTTCCGGTGAGTAAGAAGAGATACCCACATACAGCGCTTTACCGCTTTGTACGGCGTGGGCGAGCGCTGAGGCGGTTTCTTCCATGGGCGTGTTTTCATCCACGCGATGCGAGTAAAAGATATCAACGTAATCCAGCCCCATGCGCTTCAGGCTTTGATCGAGGCTGGCGAGCAGGTACTTACGTGAGCCGCCGGAGCCATAGGGACCAGGCCACATGTCGTAACCGGCTTTGGTGGAAATGATCAGTTCGTCGCGAAAAGGGGCGAAATCGGTGCGCAGCAGGCGACCGAAATTTTCTTCCGCACTGCCCGGCGGCGGACCATAGTTATTGGCTAAGTCGAAGTGGGTAATACCCAGATCGAAAGCTTTACGCAGCAGTGCGCGCTGAGAATCCAGCGCCTGCGCGTGGCCGAAACTGTGCCACAGGCCGAGCGACAGGGCGGGCAGCCGGAGTCCGCTTTTACCACAGTAGCGGTAAAGCATAGTGTCGTAGCGGTCAGGGGAGGCGTTCCAGGACATGATGTCTCCTTTCTTGTGATGAATTTTCGAAACAGCGTTTTCATTCTATGCTTATCAAATCACAAATCCTGGAGATATGCGATGGCCCGTCTGACCGCGAAAGATTTTCCGCAAGAACTGCTCGACTACTACGACTATTACGCGCACGGGAAAATCTCAAAACGAGAGTTTCTCAACCTCGCGGCAAAATATGCCGCCGGCGGGGTGACGGCGCTGGCGCTGTTCAACATGCTCAGGCCCAATTACGCGCTGGCTGAGCAGGTGAAATTCACCGATCCCGCTATCCTGCCGGAGTACATCCACTACCCGTCGCCAAACGGGCACGGCGATGTGCGCGGCTATCTGGTAAAACCGGCAAAAACGACGGGTAAGGTTCCGGCTGTGGTGGTCGTACATGAAAACCGCGGGCTGAATCCTTATATTGAAGATGTAGCGCGGCGGGTGGCGAAAGCGGGCTATATAGCGCTGGCGCCGGATGGTTTAAGCTCGGTTGGGGGGTATCCCGGAAACGATGAAGAAGGAAAAGCCTTACAGCAAAAGGTCGATCCGACAAAGCTGATGAACGACTTTTTTGCCGCCATTGAGTTTATGCAGAAACACCCAGACGCTACGGGCAAGGTCGGGATCACCGGTTTTTGCTATGGCGGCGGGGTATCAAATGCCGCCGCTGTGGCGTATCCGGAGCTGGCGTGCGCGGTGCCGTTTTATGGTCGCCAGGTCGCAGCGGCGGACGTGCCGAAGATCAACGCGCCGATTTTGCTACATTATGCCGAGCGGGATAAAAATATTAATGAAGGCTGGCCCGCCTATGAGGCCGCACTGAAAGCGAATAATAAGGTTTATCAAGCCTGGATTTATCCCGGCGTAAATCACGGATTTCATAACGACTCAACCCCACGCTATGATGAACCCGCGGCCGAACTGGCCTGGAAGCGCACGCTGGCGTGGTTTGAAACGTATTTGCGCTAAAGCCCGGCGACGCGACGCCTGCCGGGCTTTTGGTAGGGTTAGCCGGGTAAGGCGAAGCCGCCACCCGGCAATTCAGGCATCAGAAGCTATAGCTCATCCCTGCCTGGACGCTGGCGTCGTTATCCACATCGCCGGTTCCCACATACACGCCGGTATTTAACGTGAAGTTGTGGGCGATGGTGGCGTTGATGCCTGCGCCAAAAATGCCCATCGTGTTGTTGTGGCCTGTGGTGTTGTGATAGTCCGCCGCCTTGATGTCGGTATCGTCGCTGAACTCTTTCTGGAAGCGCGCGTCAATCCACGGCATCAGCTGCACGCCTTTGTTCAGATCGCGAAGCGTGGTGGTCAGACGGACGCCAGCGCCGCCGTTCCAGGAAGATACCTGACTGTCAGAGAAGGTGATCTCCTGATCGGAGAAGCCGTCGGCTTTGGTCTGATCCCAGCCCAGAGTGGCATACGGCTGCAGCAGGGTTTCGCCCGGCAGCAGGACGTTTACGCCGGTACGCGCTTGCGCCATATACAGGCTTCCGTCGGTCGAGCCGTTCAGCGCTTCTGTCATCCCGCTGGTATTGCCGGTGACGTTGTTGGCAGACAGCGAATAACGCATATCGCCATAGCTGAAGCTACCGTCCGCGAACAGTCCCCAGGTATCGCCATTCAGCGCCTGCTGCCATCCGCCGTACAGGCTGTAGTAATTCCCGTACACGCTGTCCTTGAAGCTGTCGGCGCTGTCGCTGGTGTCCTGCACGCGGCTGCGGGTCCAGGCCAGGGCGATACCGCCAGTGACGCTGTCGCCGTTAGTTAAATGCGCCGTCCAGTCCACACCACCCTGCGCGCCCTGGGTAACGCTCTTGTAGTCGACATCGTTGCTGAAATTACCGTTCTGGTACAGGAAATCGCCCCATACCTGCGCTCCCTCCTGTTGTTCGCCCAACAGGCTGGCCAGATGTACCTGGTTCATGTGATTGCTGATGTCGTCAGCGACCTGATGACCCGCCTGTTCAGCCGCATCCAGACCGGCAATTAACCCCTGCACGTCGCTGGCCAGCGAACCTTGCGCGCTGTTAAACAGAATATTCCAGCTCTGGCTGTCACTGGCTTTCAGCATGGCCTGTGGCGCGCTGTCGGCGGCGACAATGTCCAGACTGTTGTCGTAGTTGTACGCGCCGCTGCGATTTTCCACTGTCTGCTGGCCGTTAGTGAACGTGGCACCCGCATAGTCCTGCGGCGCAGCAGTGCCGGTGGTCGTAAAAGTCCCAAGAAGAACGCCGGAACGATTGATCGCAGACGGCGTGATGCTGTTGACCACCACGGCGTTATTACTGCCGGTGATCGTGCCGAAGTTAACGAAACTGTCGGTGCTCATGCTGACCGAGGCATTGCTCCCGGTGGTGCTGGCGATCAGGCTTGATCCGTTTTGCAGATCCCAGGTGGTCGCGTCGTTGATTTTGTCGATGCTGATGCTGTTATCGCTGGTGGTGTTTACCGTTTCGAACTGGCTTATCTGACCGGTGATCGAACTGCCCGCGTCCATGGACAGCGTATCGCTGCCGTCGCCGCCGTCCACGTTGCCGTTAACGTGAGACTGATTGGTCAGCACCAGCGTGTCGTCGCCTTTACCGGTGGTAACATCGCCGTTGACGTTGGCGTTGTTTTGCAGCGTGATGGTGGTATTGCCTTTATTGGCGCTGGTGTTGACGTCACCGTTGATGGTGCTGTTGTCCAGCAGAAGGGAATTGGTGGAATCACCGGCCAGAGTGACGTTCCCGTTAATCACGCTTTGATTGGTGAGTGAAAGGCTGGCGTACCCTTTTTCATTCACGACGCCAATATCGCCGGTCACGGTGCTGTTATTCATCGTCAGGCTGGTGTGGGTAGTGCCCAGCATGGCGATGGTAACGTCGCCAAACGCGTCAAGGTTGATATCTTTAAAGATTGTCTGACTCAAAAATTGTGACGCTTTTTCAATATTCTGCGCCACTTCACTGTCGGTACCGTCGACGGAGGCATTGGTGAGCGAGAGTGTCGTATCCGATTTTTCGCTACCGGCATAAATACCGCCTTTATCCAATGAACTGTCGCTCATGGATATTGTCTGAACCCCATTACCGCCGCTGATAATACTGCCGTGCAGATCGCTGCCGTTAATAATATTGGCGGTATGATAGCCATTATCCTGCGGATCGAGATAGATAGACGCACCCATCATGTAGTCTTTTTTATTCGGATAAAGCACATCGTCGTTTTCGCCATTCAGGGTTGAATGATCAACGGTGACGGTAGTGTTCGTGGTCTCTTTAATATTGCCGACTTCAATCATATCCACTTTCGCGCCGTTGGTGACGGTGATATTTGCCGTCCCGCCATTGCTTCCCTGAATATAGCTGCCGGTCATATCGGTGCCGTTGACAGTTAATGATTGGGTTTCTCCGGTGTTGAAATGCCCGTTCATGAAGATCGACCCGGAGGTTGGGTCCGCCATTACGGCGTTAGCGACACCGTTATCTTGTTGGTAAACGCTAATATCGCCCACGGACTCCGCAGCCCGTAGACCGCAGGTGTGCGACGTATCGTCACCAACGCACGGCGTGCTGGAGGCAGCAGAAACACAGGAACTGAAGGAAGCTAAAGCCACTAATACACATTGCGAGAGCAACGTGCGGTTCATTAATTTGCGCATTTTTTATTCCATTAATATCAAGATGAATCCGCTTTCTTTTTAATGGAAATACGTTGGATTAAGAATCTTCTGAAAGGAGAGTGATGTAATAAAATCTTAAAATGGTCTTAAGAAAAAATAATGTTTTAATCACGGCCTGATAAATTAATTATTATGAATACATTTTTCTCGTGAATGTTTAAGCTTAAATAATAAGCTGTTTATGCCAATTTTATCCAGCGGCATCGATATAGTTCAAAAGAACGCCTCAAACCCAATAATTCTTTAGGGGTATTTCGGTAATTTACTGCGCGGCTGTTTTACATTTTTACAACTATTGAAAGATAAAAACACGTTAACGCAATGTGGATTTCTCGCCCGGCGATTATCGTTTTCATTAACTTTCTTGTGGAGTAAAAATTTTTATAAAATTACGCGCGAAAAATTATACCTTCGCCGCTTCCTGCCGATAACGAGGTTAGACGCGCCTCTGGGCGACTTCTCCCTCACGGCAAGGAAAACATATGTACATGCTTCGTAATTTCACTATCCGGGTTGTCATGCTGACGATCCTCGGCATTTTCTGTTTAATGTGGGTCGGTGTGGGGCTTTACAGCACCTGGTCTCTTTCTCGCGTCGCGGAGGGCAACGAGGTGGATCGCCATCTTGTTCGCCAGATGACGGTGCTCAGCCAGGGCAACGATCAGTATTTTCGCTTCGTGACCCGTCTCAGCCGCGCCATGGACGTTAAAATCGGCGGAGGGACGCCCGATTTTGCGCCCGTACAACAGGCGCTGGATAACATGAGTAAAAAGTTACAGGAGATGAAAACCCTTTCTCCAGGCCCGATGGATCCCCAGGTTGCCGCCGATGTGCTGGCTAAATGGCAGGATCTGCTCGATAAAGGCGTCACGCCGCAAATGCAACTTGCGCAGCAGGGCACGCTGACCGCGTGGAGTGCGCAGGCGAATAACGTGACGCCAGCATTGAGCCGCGCCTTCGGCGCAAGCGCAGAGCGATTCAATACCGCCGCTGCGGTCATGCTCGATCAAACCCGGGTTATGGTCGATGGCAAAACGGCGGTGATCCGCACGCTGATCGTCAGCGCGGTAATCCTGGGAATTGCGATCCTGTTTTTTACCGACCGCTATCTTGTGGCGATGCTGGTGAAGCCGTTGGGGCGGATCCGTCAGCAGTTTCGCCAGATAGCCCAGGGCGATCTCAGCCAGCCGATTGACGATATCGGGCGTAACTGTGTGGGCCAGTTGGTGCCCCTACTGCGAGCGATGCAGGACAGTTTACGCGAGGCGGTCAGCGCGATTCGCGCAGGCAGCGATAATATCTGGCGGGGAGCGACCGAAATTTCCAGCGGCAACAACGATCTCTCATCGCGTACCGAGGAGCAGGCCGCCGCGCTGGAAGAGACCGCCGCCAGTATGGAACAGCTAACCGCGACGGTAAAACTGAACGCGGATAACGCGCGTCAGGCCAGCCAGCTTGCGGACTCGGCCTCCCGTACCGCCAGCCAGGGTGGTTCGCTGGTGTCAGACGTGGTGGACACCATGAACGGCATTTCCGCCAGCTCGAAGCAGATTGCCGAAATTACCACCGTGATTAACAGCATTGCCTTTCAGACCAATATTCTCGCCCTCAATGCGGCGGTCGAAGCCGCGCGTGCCGGTGAACAGGGGCGTGGATTCGCGGTGGTTGCCGGTGAAGTGCGTAACCTGGCAAGTCGCAGCGCGAATGCCGCGAAAGAGATCGAAACGCTGATCGCCGAATCCGTTCGCCGTGTCGATCAGGGGGCGCAACTGGTGAAAGACACCGGTTCGACCATGGAGGCGATTCTGCGCGGGGTGTCAGAAGTGGAGGCCATAATGAAGCAAATCGCTTCGGCTTCAGAAGAGCAGAGTAAAGGCATTTCGCAGGTTGGCGTCGCCATTACGCAGATGGATGGCGTCACGCAGCAAAATGCCGCGTTGGTGGAACAGGTTTCTGCCGCCGCCGCCGCGCTGGAGCGTCAAACCGAAGAACTTCAGCGTTCGGTGCAAAAATTCCGTCTTTCGCAAAGCGATAACGCTGACTTTCGAACCGAACATTGATCCGAAAGGGGTATTGGGCCGGTTTTATTAATTACACTACCGGCTACTCCCTTCGTTTTAGTATTCCTGCGCAGTATCATAGACTACATAACCATAATAAAAATGTGGTAAATGGCGCACCGATCGCAATAACGTTTGCGCGATTGATGCAAAATAAAAGCCAGGTCTTCGCAACGGAATAACTATAAAATGACTGGAGATAATACTCTCATTAATTCTCACGGCGTTAACCGTCGTGATTTCATGAAGCTTTGTGCAGCACTCGCCGCCACCATGGGGCTCAGCAGCAAAGCCGCCGCAGAAATGGCCGAATCGGTATCCCGCCCGCAGCGCCCGCCAGTTATCTGGATTGGCGCTCAGGAGTGTACGGGGTGTACCGAATCCCTCCTTCGTGCGACCCACCCCACGGTAGAAAACCTTGTTCTGGAGACCATCTCTCTGGAGTATCACGAGGTGCTTTCCGCCGCGTTCGGCCATCAGGTTGAAGAGAATAAACACAACGCGCTTGAGAAGTATAAAGGGCAGTATGTGTTGGTCGTCGATGGTTCCATCCCCTTAAAAGATAACGGTATTTACTGCATGGTTGCCGGTGAGCCGATTGTGGACCATATCCGCAAAGCGGCGGAAGGCGCGGCGGCGATTATCGCTATCGGCTCCTGTTCCGCCTGGGGCGGCGTCGCCGCTGCGGGCGTGAACCCAACCGGCGCGGTGGGTCTGCAGGAAGTACTGCCAGGCAAAACCGTGATTAACATTCCAGGCTGTCCGCCGAACCCGCATAACTTCCTGGCGACGGTCGCGCACATCATCACTTACGGTAAGCCGCCGAAGCTGGATGCGAAAAATCGTCCCACCTTCGCCTATGGCCGCCTGATCCACGAGCACTGTGAGCGCCGTCCGCACTTCGACGCCGGTCGCTTTGCCAAAGAGTTCGGCGATGAAGGTCACCGTGAAGGATGGTGCCTCTACCATCTTGGCTGTAAAGGACCGGAAACCTGGGGCAACTGCTCCACGCTGCAGTTCTGCGACGTGGGCGGCGTGTGGCCGGTGGCGATCGGGCATCCTTGCTACGGCTGTAACGAAGAGGGCGTGGGATTCCATAAGGGCATTCACCAGCTTGCTCACGTGGAAAACCAGACACCGCGTTCTGAAAAACCTGACGTAAATATGAAAGAAGGCGGCAACGTCTCTGCCGGCGCCATTGGTTTACTCGGCGGCGTCGTCGGACTTGTGGCAGGCGTCAGCGTGATGGCGGTGCGTGAACTGGGTCGTCAGCAAAAGAAAGATAACGCTGACTCACGGGGAGAATAACCGTGAACAGACGTAACTTTATTAAAGCAGCCTCCAGCGGGGCATTGCTGTTAGGCGCCGCGCCGTCTGTCAGCCATGCGGCTGCGCAAAACCGCCCGCCGATACCCGGTTCACTCGGTATGTTGTATGACTCGACGCTGTGCGTCGGCTGTCAGGCCTGCGTGACCAAATGTCAGGACATCAACTTTCCGGCGCGCAACCCCGAAGGGGAACAGACCTGGTCAAACAACGACAAACTGTCGCCCTACACCAATAACATTATTCAGGTGTGGCGTAGCGGCGACGGCGTGAACAAAGACCAGGTCGATAACGGCTATGCGTACATTAAGAAACAGTGTATGCACTGCGTCGACCCTAACTGCGTCTCTGTCTGCCCGGTTTCCGCGCTGAAAAAAGATCCGAAAACCGGCATCGTCCATTACAACAAAGACGTCTGTACCGGTTGCCGCTATTGCATGGTCGCGTGTCCGTACAACGTGCCGAAGTACGACTACAACAACCCGTTTGGCGCGCTACACAAGTGTGAACTGTGTAACCAGAAAGGTGTTGAGCGACTCGATAAGGGCGGTCTTCCAGGCTGTGTGGAAGTGTGTCCGGCGGGCGCGGTGATCTTCGGCACTCGCGAAGAGCTGATGGCCGAGGCGAAAAAGCGTCTTTCGCTTGAACCGGGCAGTCAGTATCACTATCCGCGTCAGACCCTGAAAACCGGCGACACCTACGTGCATACCGTGCCGAAGTATTACCCGCATCTGTATGGCGAAAAAGAGGGCGGCGGTACGCAGGTGCTGGTGCTGACCGGGGTACCTTACGAAAATCTGGATCTACCGAAGCTGGACGACCTCTCTACCGGCGCGCGATCCGAACACGTTCAACACACGCTGTATAAAGGCATGATATTACCCCTGGCTGCGCTGGCGGGCTTATCCGTGCTGGTTCGTCGTAACACTAAAAACGACCATCACGACGGAGGAGACGATCATGAGTCATGATCCTAAACCGCTGGGCGGCAAAATTATCAGTAAACCGGTCATTATTTTCGGGCCGCTAATCATCCTTTGTATGCTTCTTATCGTGAAGCGTCTGGTGTTTGGATTGGGGTCCGTCTCCGATCTGAACGGCGGCTTCCCATGGGGCGTCTGGATCGCCTTCGACCTGCTGATCGGCACTGGCTTTGCCTGTGGCGGCTGGGCGCTGGCATGGGCGGTGTATGTTTTCAACCGGGGACAATACCACCCGCTGGTGCGTCCGGCGCTGCTGGCCAGTCTGTTTGGATATTCGCTGGGCGGTCTGTCTATCACGATTGACGTGGGGCGTTACTGGAACCTGCCGTACTTCTACATTCCGGGTCACTTCAATGTGAACTCGGTGCTGTTTGAGACGGCGGTCTGTATGACCATCTACATCGGCGTGATGGCGCTGGAGTTTGCCCCGGCGGTGTTCGAACGCCTGGGCTGGAAAGTGTCGCTGAAGCGTCTGAACAAGGTGATGTTCTTTATCATCGCCCTCGGCGCGCTGCTGCCGACCATGCACCAGTCCTCAATGGGATCGCTGATGATTTCGGCCGGCTACAAGGTGCATCCGTTGTGGCAAAGCTACGAAATGCTGCCGCTGTTTTCGGTGCTAACCGCCTTTATCATGGGCTTCTCAATCGTTATCTTTGAAGGTTCGCTGGTTCAGGCGGGTCTGAAAGGCAACGGCCCGGATGAAAAGAGCTTGTTTATCAAACTGACGAACACCATCAGCGTACTGCTGGCGATATTCGTCGTGCTGCGCTTTGGCGAGCTGATCTATCGCGACAAGTTATCGTACGCGTTCGCAGGCGACCTCTATTCCCTGATGTTCTGGATTGAAGTCGTGCTGATGGTCTTCCCGCTGGTGGTGCTGCGCGTGGCGAAACTGCGCAACGATTCGCGGATGTTGTACCTGTCTGCGCTGAGCGCGCTGCTGGGCTGCGCGACCTGGCGACTCTCCTATTCGCTGGTGGCCTTCAATCCAGGCGGCGGCTACCACTACTTCCCAACCTGGGAAGAACTGTTGATTTCTATTGGTTTTGTGGCTATTGAGATTTGCGCTTACATCGTTCTCATTCGTCTACTGCCGATACTTCCTCCTTTAAAACAAAACGATCATAATCGTCATGAGGCGAGCAAAGCATGAGCCAGAGAATTACTATTGATCCGGTAACCCGTATCGAGGGGCATTTACGCATCGATTGCGAAATCGAAAATGGCGTTGTATCGAAAGCATGGGCGTCCGGCACCATGTGGCGCGGCATGGAAGAGATCGTGAAGAACCGCGATCCGCGCGACGCGTGGATGATTGTGCAGCGCATTTGCGGCGTCTGTACGACCACACATGCCATCTCTTCGGTGCGTGCGGCGGAAAGCGCGCTGAACATCGACGTGCCGGTGAACGCGCAGTATATCCGCAACATTATTCTGGCGGCGCATACCACGCATGACCACATCGTTCACTTTTACCAGCTGTCCGCGCTGGACTGGGTGGACATCACCTCCGCGCTGAATGCCGACCCGGCAAAAGCCGAAGCGCTGCTGAAAGGCGTTTCCAACTGGCACCTGAACAGCGCGGAAGAGTTCACGAAAGTGCAGAACAAGATCAAAGATCTGGTTGCCAGCGGTCAGTTGGGCATTTTCGCTAACGGCTACTGGGGACATCCGGCGATGAAACTGCCGCCGGAAGTGAACCTGATCGCGGTCGCGCACTACCTGCAGGCGCTGGAATGCCAGCGTGACGCCAACCGTGTGGTGGCGCTGTTGGGCGGTAAAACGCCGCACATTCAGAACCTGGCGGTGGGCGGGGTAGCCAACCCGATCAACCTCGACGGTCTGGGCGTGCTGAACCTTGAACGCCTGATGTACATTAAGTCATTCATCGACAAGCTGAGCGACTTCGTTGAGCAAGTTTATAAGGTCGATACCGCGGTGATCGCCGCGTTTTATCCGGAATGGCTGGAACGGGGTAAAGGCGCGGTGAACTACCTGAGCGCGCCGGAATTCCCGACCGACGGCAAAAACGGCAGCTTCCTGTTCCCTGGCGGCTACATTGAAAACGCCGATCTGTCGACCTACCGTCCAATCAGCTCTCACTCCGATGAATACCTGATCAAGGGTATCCAGGAGAGCGCGAAGCACGCCTGGTATAAAGACGAAGCGCCGCAGGCGCCGTGGGAAGGCACCACCATCCCGGAATACAACGGCTGGGCGGATGACGGTAAATATTCGTGGGTGAAATCGCCGACCTTCTACGGCAAAACCGTCGAAGTGGGACCGCTGGCGAATATGCTGGTTAAACTGGCGGCGGGACGCGAGTCCACGCAGGCGAAGCTGAATGAAATTGTCGCTATCTACCAGAAGCTGACCGGTAAAACGCTGGAAGTGGCGCAACTGCACTCCACGCTGGGGCGCATTATTGGCCGTACCGTTCACTGCTGCGAACTGCAGGGTATTTTGCAGAACCAGTACGGCGCGCTGATCGCCAACATTGGTAAAGGCGATCACACTACGTTTGTGAAGCCGGATATTCCGTCCACTGGCGAGTTCAAAGGCGTCGGCTTCCTTGAAGCGCCGCGCGGGATGCTTTCTCACTGGATGGTGATCAAAGACGGCATTATCAGCAACTACCAGGCGGTCGTACCGTCAACGTGGAACTCAGGCCCGCGTAACTTTAACGACGATGTCGGCCCGTATGAACAGTCGCTGGTGGGTACGCCGATTGCCGATCCGGAAAAACCGCTGGAAGTGGTACGTACTATTCACTCTTTCGACCCCTGTATGGCGTGCGCGGTGCATGTTGTCGACGCTGACGGGAACGAAGTGGTCTCTGTGAAGGTTCTGTAATGCGGATTTTAGTCTTAGGGGTCGGCAATATTTTGCTGACCGATGAAGCCATCGGAGTGCGGATCGTTGAAGCGTTAGCGCAGCGATACGTACTGCCGGATTTCGTAGAGGTCCTCGATGGCGGCACGGCGGGAATGGAATTGCTGGGTGACATGGCGAACCGCGATCATCTGATCATCGCGGACGCCATTGTGTCCAGAAAAAACACGCCGGGTACGATCATGGTCCTGCGGGACGATGAAGTGCCTGCGCTGTTTACCAATAAAATTTCCCCGCACCAGCTTGGCCTGGCCGACGTTCTGTCGGCCCTGCGTTTTACCGGCGAGTTCCCGAAGAAGCTGACCCTGGTGGGCGTCATTCCTGAGTCGCTGGAGCCGCACATTGGCTTAACGCCGACGGTGGAAGCGATGATTGAACCTGCGCTTGCGCAGGTTCTTGCCGCGCTGCGCGAGTCTGGTGTGGATGCCGTCCCACGGGAGGTTGCGCATGCCTGAGGAGATTTCAGGGTTCCAGACCGCCCCGAAGGCGCAGGTTCAGGCCGCATTTGACGCCATCGCGCAGCGTTCAATGCACGATCTCTCTTTTTTGCATCCTGATATGCCGGTGTATGTCTCTGACTTTACGCTGTATGAAGGACAGTGGACGGGATGTGTTATCACGCCGTGGATGCTGAGCGCGCTGATTTTCCCCGGGCCGGATCAACTCTGGCCGGTACGCAAGGTGAGCGAAAAACTCGGGCTGCGTCTGCCGTATGGCGATATGACGTTTACCGTTGGCGAGCTTGACGGCGTATCGCAATATCTCTCCTGCTCGTTGATGTCGCCGCTGAATCATGCGATGTCGGCGGAAGAGGGCGTCCGTCTGGCAGACGACTGCGCGCGGATGCTGCTGTCGCTGCCGGTCAGTAATCCTGATGCGCCGCAAACCAGCCGCCGTGCATTGCTGTTTGGCCGCCGGAGTAGTGAAAATGCATGAGCTGTCTCTTTGCCAGAGCGCGGTTGAGATCATTCAACAGCAGGCAGAACAGCACGGCGTTAAGCGAGTCACTGGCGTGTGGCTGGAGATTGGCGCGCTTTCCTGCGTCGAGGAGAGCGCCGTCCGTTTTAGCTTTGACATTGTCTGCCAGGGGACAGTGGCGCAGGGCTGTGTGCTGCACATCGACTACACGCCAGCGCAGGCATGGTGTTGGGATTGCAGTCAGTTGGTTGAGATCGCCCGGCACGATGCGCAATGTCCGCGCTGCCATGGCGATCGTCTGCGCGTGGATACCGGCGATTCGCTAAAAGTGAAGAGTATTGAAGTTGAATAAACCTCTGGGTGGTTAATTATGTGTATTGGCGTTCCGGGTCAGGTTCTGGCGGTGGGTGAAGATATTCATCAACTGGCGCAGGTGGAAGTGTGTGGTATCAAGCGCGATGTCAATATCGCCCTGATCTGCGAAGGCAACCCTGCGGAACTGGTTGGGCAGTGGGTGCTGGTTCACGTTGGCTTTGCGATGAGCATAATTGATGAGCATGAGGCCAACGCTACATTAGACGCGCTGCGCCGTATGGATTACGACGTGACCAGCGCGTAATACCGCTCTCATTTCGCGACCTTCCTGGCCGGATAAGGCGCACTGCGCGCCGTCATCCGGCCAGGAACTTATCCCTGTCGCTTATCTTCCGTCTTGTTTTCAACGTCGCTGGCGTCGTGCCGCTCATGCAGCTGTTCGTTCAGCGGACCGTTGGTCTTGTTCACTATTCTTCCCCGTTTCACCGCCGGACGTGCGGCAATCTCTTTCGCCCAGCGCTGCACGTTCTTGTAGCTGCCTGCGTCGAGAAATTCCGCGGCGTCGTACACGTTGCCGAGCACCACATTGCCGAACCATGGCCAGATTGCCATATCGGCAATCGTATAGTCGTCGCCCGCGACATAGGGGTGATTCGCTAACTGTTTATCCAGCACGTCCAGCAGACGTTTCGCTTCCATGGTGAAACGGTTAATGGCGTATTCGATCTTCACCGGCGCATAGTGATAAAAATGGCCGAAGCCGCCGCCAAGAAACGGTGCTGCGCCCTGTAGCCAGAACAGCCAGTTCAGGGTTTCCGTGCGTTTTGCCAGATCCTGCGGCAGGAAATAGCCAAATTTTTCCGCCAGATACAGCAGGATCGATCCCGACTCAAACACGCGCACCGGCGGATTTTGCGAATGATCGCGCAGGGCCGGGATCTTCGAGTTAGGGTTGACCTCAACAAAGCCGCTGGAGAACTGATCGCCTTCGCCGATGCGGATCAACCAGGCGTCATACTCTGCGCCGGTGACGCCCAGTGCGAGCAGTTCTTCCAGCATGATCGTCACTTTCTGACCGTTCGGCGTGCCCAGCGAGTAGAGCTGCAACGGGTGTTTACCGACGGGCAATGTCTTGTCATGGGTTGGGCCGGAGATCGGACGGTTGATGTTGGCGAATGCGCCGCCGCCGGATTTATCCCACGTCCAGACGTTTGCGGGCTGATAAGTGTTATCTGACATGTTGACCTGCCTTCTGATGGGTTGTGTTGAAGCAGTGTAGCAGGTCGCCATTGAGGCATTTAACAGATTGGCACATTTACGCCCTGCTATTTTTTGCCTTCGGGCGTCTGGCCGCTGCGTGGAGGTGTATGATGATGAATGTTGTTGGGCAGGCAAGCAGATGCCGCTCAGGCTGTACAGATTGAGGTAAGTTGGATGAGCACAGGAACGAGCAGTCAGGATGCCCCCTTTGGGACATTATTGGGCTATGCCCCCGGTGGTGTAGCCATCTATTCTTCAGATTACAGCTCCCTTGACCCACGGGACTATGCCGACGACGCCGCGTTTCGCAGCTACATCGACAACGAGTATATGGGGCATAAATGGCAGTGCGTAGAGTTCGCCCGCCGTTTTTTGTTTCTTAACTATGGTGTTGTGTTTACCGATGTCGGTATGGCGTGGGAGATCTTCTCACTGCGTTTTCTGCGCGAAGTGGTAAACGACAATATCCTGCCGCTGCAGGCCTTTCCTAACGGTTCGCCTCGAGCGCCGGTCGCCGGGGCGCTGTTAATCTGGCAAAAGGGCGGTGAATTTAACGAGACCGGTCATGTGGCGATTATCACCCAGTTGCTGGAGGATAAGATCCGTATCGCCGAGCAGAACGTCATCCACACGCCGCTCCCTCCCGGCCAGCAGTGGACGCGCGAGCTGGAGATGGTGGTAGAAAAGGGTCACTACACGCTGAAAGATACCTTTGACGATACCACGATTCTGGGGTGGATGATCCAGACTGATGACACGCAGCACAGCCTGCCGCAGCCGGGGAACGCCAATGACTCACTGAAGATCCGCGGCGCGCGTCTGGCGGAGAAAGGCCAGTTCGCCGGCAAATGGCTGGATGAACACGATCCGCTGCAAAAGGCGTATGTGGCCGCTAACGGGCACGTGATAAATCAGGATCCGTACCAGTATTTCACCATCACCGAGAGCGCCGAGCAGGAGCTGATTAAAGCGACCAACGAACTGCATCTGATGTATCTTCATGCCACCGACAAGGTGCTGAAAGATGACAATCTGCTGGCGCTGTTCGATATCCCCAAAATTCTCTGGCCGCGTTTACGTTTGTCCTGGCAGCGTCGCCGTCATCATATGATCACCGGTCGTATGGATTTTTGTATGGATGAACGCGGGCTGAAGGTTTACGAGTACAACGCGGATTCCGCCTCCTGTCATACCGAGGCGGGGCTGATTCTTGAACGTTGGGCTGAACAGGGCTATACGGGACAGGGCCATAATCCCGCAGAAGGGCTGATCAATGAACTGGCCGGGGCGTGGAAACACAGCCATGCGCGGCCTTTCGTGCATATCATGCAGGATAAAGACATTGAGGAAAATTACCACGCCCAGTTTATGCAGCAGGCGCTGCGCCAGGCCGGGTTTGAAAGCAAAATCCTGCGCGGGCTGGATGAGTTGCGCTGGGACGACGCGGGGCAACTGATTGACGGTGACGATCGCCTGGTGAACTGCGTCTGGAAAACGTGGGCCTGGGAAACAGCGATTGAGCAGATTCGCGAAGTCAGTGAAACCGAATACGCCGCTGTGCCGATCCGCACCGGGCATACCAATCAGGACGTCCGCCTGATAGACGTCCTGCTGCGCCCGGAGGTGCTGGTGTTTGAACCACTGTGGACAGTGATCCCCGGAAACAAAGCGATCCTGCCGATTCTGTGGCAACTGTTCCCGCATCATCGTTATCTGCTGGACACCGATTTCACAGTGAACGACGAACTGGCGCAAACCGGTTATGCGGTGAAACCGATTGCCGGACGCTGCGGCAGCAATATCGATCTGGTCAGTCATCAGGAAGAACTGCTGGATAAAACCAGCGGGAAATTCGCCGAGCAGAAGAACATTTATCAGCAACTGTGGTGTCTGCCAAACGTCGACGGGAAGTACATTCAGGTCTGCACGTTTACTGTTGGCGGCAACTACGGCGGCACCTGCCTGCGCGGCGACGAGTCGTTGGTCATTAAAAAAGAGAGCGATATCGAACCGCTGATTGTCGTGAAAGAATAGACGCTTACAGACCTGCGATGTGACGGCAGGCCTCAATACGGTAAGCGCTACATAAATCTAAACCCGCCTTCGGGCGGGCTTTTTACAGCGTGAAGCCGCCGCCGGCACGGCGTTATTCCGCAACAGCCAGGATAAAGAGGCGTTCCCCAGAGGCAGGAATATCAGAGAGCGTTAAGACTATTTTTAAAAAGAGATTCTTCATCAATTTTTTAAACCTATACGGGAGAAATAGTTCTTGATCGTGTCTTGCTGGTATATTCATCATCGTTTTAAATTTTGATTTATTATTTATGCAATAAATGTTTCATCTGCAGAAATAATTCTCTTTTGCCAGCTTCTTTTGTAGGTATATAATTATTGGGATTTTTCAGGGAAATAATACACGAATTCAGATCCAGATGAGGGAGCATGCACTATGAATACCCGGTCAGCAATATTTTTATGTGTGGTCGCATTCCTGCTGGCGGGTTGTGCGCCACGCTCCTCCATCGATGCGAAGAAAACGGGGCTGCGGGCGGAGAGCGGCGTCAATAAAAATGCTTCAGCACAGCAGCTGACGGACAAGGATATTTTTGGTAACGAAACCACATTGGCGGTGTCCGAAGAGGATATCCAGGCGGCGCTGGAAGAGGATGAGTTTCGTGTACCGCTGAATTCCTCTGTTATTCTCGTACAGTCCGGTAGCCGCGCGCCAGAAACGGCGATGCAGCAAGAAATGCGGAAATATTATACTGTCGCGACCTTTTCCGGGATTCCGGACAGGCAAAAAGTGATTTCCTGCAATAAAAATGAGAACGGCGATGTGGTTGCCAGTGAGAATATGAACTGGATGCAGGCGCTGCGTTACGTCGGCGCGAAGGGGCATCAGAAAGCGATCGTTGTTTATCAAGATATATTGCAGTCCGGTAAATACGATCCCACAACCAAAACGACGACGTGGTCGGACTATAAAAATGAGAAGCTGACGGATGCGGCTTCGCTGCGTTTCCTGGTGCGTTTTACGCTCGTGGATGTGGCGACAGGAGGCTGGTCCACCTGGACGCCAGTCAACTATGAAGAGGCTGTTCTTCCCTTGCTGACGAGTAATAGCGGCACAGCTACCACGGAGCAACAAATTACTCAGCTTAAACAAAAAACCTATGCAACAGCGGTTAAAGATTTGGTGAGTCGGTATCAGTAAATCAACTCTACATCAGACGTTGAATTATGGCGACGATCTGAAACATTATCAGTAGGACGGGGTATTCTCGTACTGAATCGAATCCATAGCCACGAGGGAAAAATGTCGAATAAAATAATCAACTGCTTGCCTGAACGTTAAGCAAATGGTTTTAGCCGATCAGGGTTCCCACCGACTTCTTCCCATGCAACACCAGCCAGTAATAAATGGGATAGACCTGTTTCCTTTGCATGTTTGGCAATCAGAGATTTGTGATACTTAATATACGCAACCTTATATAAATATGACTGCCCGGTATAGTCGTTGGGGGAATCCTTCATTAATTCCCAGATTATAATAGTTAATTTGAGAAGAGAGAAATGGTATAGGCTGTAGCAGGTAAGTAGAGACCATTTGAGGTGATGGAGGTCGTAACGGCAACAGGCATTTAAGAAAGCAAGTCGATAGCGTATCGTAACAACCAAAAATCTACCGTAGCCAGAAAAGGAAAAGCCTCGCTTTGCAGCGAGGTCTTATGAATTTGGTGCCCGGACTCGGAATCGAACCAAGGACACGGGGATTTTCAATCCCCTGCTCTACCGACTGAGCTATCCGGGCAACGGGGCGCATTAAAACCGATCCGCCTCGTTTCGTCAACGAAATTTCTTCAAATCAACGCAGACTGCACAATCTATCACCACTTTGCTGTTATTGCACGCATTCTCAGGCGAAAAATGCCGTCCAGGCGGCGGAAAGCGGCATTGCCAGCAGTAGAGCAGGGAGCATATTGACCACTGCGAACATCTTGATGCCGCAAATGCGCAAACCGGTGGCGACCAGCAGTAATCCGCCAACGGCACTAAAGTCTGCCATCATCGCTGGCGTGGTGAGCGGCAGGATCAGCGCCGCGCAGGCTGCCAGCGACAGCTGGATTAACAGCATTGGCGCCGAAATGGCCGACACGGCAATACCGAGCGAGCAGGCGAAAATCATCGCCGTAAAAAAATCGAGAAAAGATTTGGCAATCAGGATACTGGGATCGCCAGTCATCCCTTCGCGCATCGCACCGAAAATGCCGGTGCCGCTGGCGCAAAACAGAACGATAATGGCGACAAAGTTCTGAATAAACGACTCATGTGGTTGTTTTTTCCCCGGCCTTGAAAAGAGCGCCTGCGCTTTCGCCACCGCATTGTTGATGCCTTTTTCCAGATAGCAAAACTCGCCTATCAGTGCGCCGATCAGCGTTGCCAGAACCATGACCGGCAGATTGGCGCATTTGACCACCAGTAAAATACCAATGCCAAGCGACGCCAGGCCGAAAATCGACGTCATTGAGACACGAATCCGTTCCGGTAAACGTTGGCTGAGAAGGGCACCGATAACGCCGCCGAGCAACACTGCGCTGGCGTTAATGAAAGGTCCGATTACCACGTTAGCTCCTGCTAAATATTTTGTCAGAGTGCATTATTATGACCTGGTTCTCACCTTTAATGCTTGTTTATCCGTGGCCTGTGTGCATAGAGATTTGATCTTGCGCCTGCCGGGTAAAGGTGCCATCATTGCGCGAATTTTCTCCAGTCTGTTGGGGCCGCATGGGATGAATGTCGCGTCTTCACATCGCCTTTATCATCATCGCCGTCTGGTGCGATGCGTGCCCCTTCTCGTTACTCCCCTTTCTTTACTCACCATGCGGTGAGGGTAGCGCATGCTCACGCGGGACAACAGTAAGATCAGAAACGGTCTGCTTTTACTGATGTCTGGCGGTCGGAGCTGGTGACCAGTTTGACCCAACATCTCGTGGGACAGGGCGATACGCCTTGTCCGGGACTTTTTTCTCCCGAAACGGGCTTTTGCGCTTATGAAATCTATGAACATTGCCGCCAGTAGTGAACTGGTCTCGCGTTTATCTACTCACCGTGGCGTAGTCGCGCTGGACAGCACCGACTTTACCGATGTGGCCGCCGTCGTGCTGACTGTCGCCGACAGCCGTAGCGGCATTCTGGCGCTGCTTAAGCGTACGGGATTCCATCTGCCGGTATTTATCCTGAGTGATGAGAAAACCGATACGCCAGCAGGCGTGCAGGCGATCATCAGCGGCAATGCGCAGGAGTGGCTTGAGCTGGAAGCCGCTGCCTGCCAGTATGAAGAAAATCTCCTGCCGCCCTTTTACGACACCCTGACGCAGTATGTGGAAATGGGCAACAGCACCTTTGCCTGCCCGGGTCATCAGCATGGCGCGTTTTTTAAAAAGCATCCGGCCGGGCGGCATTTTTATGACTTCTTTGGCGAGAACGTTTTCCGCGCGGACATGTGTAACGCCGACGTTAAGCTCGGCGATCTGCTGATCCACGAAGGATCGGCAAAACATGCGCAAAAGTTTGCGGCAAAAGTGTTTCACGCCGATAAAACCTACTTTGTGCTGAACGGCACGTCGGCGGCCAATAAAGTGGTAACGAATGCGCTGCTGACCCGTGGCGATCTGGTGCTGTTCGACCGTAATAACCACAAGTCAAACCATCATGGGGCGCTGATCCAGGCCGGGGCGACGCCGGTGTATCTGGAAGCGGCGCGCAATCCGTTTGGTTTTATCGGCGGGATCGATAATCACTGTTTTAATGAAGACTACCTGCGTGCGCAGATTCGTCGCGTAGCGCCGCACAAAGCCGGGGCGCCGCGTCCGTTTCGCCTGGCGATTATCCAGCTTGGCACCTATGACGGCACCATCTATAACGCCCGACAGGTGATCGACAACATCGGCCATCTGTGCGACTACATTTTGTTTGATTCCGCCTGGGTGGGCTACGAGCAGTTTATCCCGATGATGGCGGACGGTTCACCGCTGCTGCTGGAACTGAATGAAAACGATCCGGGTATTTTCGTCACCCAGTCGGTACACAAGCAGCAGGCCGGGTTCTCGCAGACTTCACAAATCCATAAAAAAGATAACCACCTTCGTGGTCAGGCGCGTTTTTGTCCGCATAAGCGACTAAACAACGCGTTTATGCTGCATGCGTCCACCAGCCCGTTTTATCCACTGTTTGCCGCACTGGATGTGAACGCCAAAATCCATGAAGGGGAGAGCGGCCGACGACTGTGGGCGGAGTGCGTAGAACTGGGAATTGAAGCGCGTAAAGCCATCCTCGCCAGCTGTAAACTGCTCCAGCCGTTTATCCCGCCCGTGGTGGACGGCAAAGCCTGGCAGGATTATCCGACGGAACGGATTGCCCGCGAGCGACGTTTCTTCAGCTTTGAGCCGGGCGCCAAATGGCACGGATTTGCAGGCTATGCCGATGACCAGTATTTTGTCGATCCGTGTAAGCTGCTGCTCACAACGCCGGGCATTGATGCCGAAACCGGACGCTATACCGACTTTGGCATTCCGGCGACGATACTCGCCCACTACCTGCGGGAAAACGGCATTGTACCGGAAAAATGCGATCTCAACTCCATCCTGTTTCTGCTGACGCCTGCCGAAAGCGCAGAGAAAATGGCCCACCTGGTGGCGATGCTGGCCCAGTTTGAACAGCATATCGAAGACGACACGCCGCTTGCGGACGTACTGCCGACCATCTTCAACAAATATCCCGTGCGCTACCGCGATTACACGCTGCGCGAGCTGTGTCAGGAAATGCACGATGTGTATGTCAGCTTTAACGTCAAAGAGTTGCAAAAGGCAATGTTCCGTCAGGAAAGCCTGCCGAAAGTGGCAATGAACCCACAGGATGCCAACAGCGCCTTTATTCGCGGCGACGTTGAGTTGGTACGCATTAGCGATGCCGAAGGGCGTATTGCCGCAGAAGGCGCACTGCCGTATCCGCCGGGCGTGCTGTGCGTGGTGCCGGGTGAAGTGTGGGGCGGCGCGGTACAGCGCTATTTCCTGGCGCTGGAAGAAGGGGTGAATATGCTGCCGGGCTTCTCGCCGGAATTACAGGGAGTTTACAGTGAAAAAGACGCCGATGGCATTAAGCGGCTGTATGGCTACGTGTTGAAGTAACGCCGCGTCCAGGCCGGATGGCGAACGCCATCCGGCAATCGGCTTAATGCGCCACAGACTGCGTACCCGTCGGTACGCGAACGTGCTTGTACTTAAACAGCGCCACGAAGGCGAAGGCCAGCACCAGCGAGTAGCCCGCGAAGATCAGCCACACGGTTTGCCAGTCGGTAATGCCGTTCAGGGTGTAATGCTCCACCACTTTTCCGCTTACCACGCCGCCGAGAATACAACCGAAGCCGTTGGTCATCATCAGGAACATGCCCTGCGCGCTGGCGCGGATTTCCGGGCGAACCTCTTTTTCCACAAACACCGAACCGGAGATGTTGAAAAAGTCGAAGGCGCAGCCGTACACAATCATCGACAGAACCAGCAGCACGGTACCGAACGGCGTCGGGTCACCGTAGGCGAACAGACCGAAGCGCAGCATCCACGCTACAATACTGATCAGCATAACGTTTTTGATGCCGTAGCGGCTAAGGAAGAACGGAATGGTCAGGATGAACAGCGTTTCGGAGATCTGCGAAATCGACATCATCACCGACGCGTGTTCCACGATAAAGCTTCCGGAGAACAGCGGGTTGTTATCGAAGCTGTGCAGGAAGGTATTCCCGAACATATTGGTAATTTGCAGCTCCGCGCCCAGCATCATGGAGAAGATAAAGAAGATCGCCATACGCTTGTTTTTGAACAGCGCAAACGCGTCCAGACCCAGCATGGAGGACCAGCTCTGGTTCTTCTGTTGATTTGCAACCGGAATATGCGGCAGCGTCAGGGTGAACAGCACCAGCAGTACCGACAGCGCTGCGCCAATGTACAGCTGCATATGGCTCAGTTCAAAGCCGGAGAAGCTCACGCCCCACATCGCCATGATAAACCCGATGGTGCCCCAGATGCGGATTGGCGGGAAGTCGGTGACGATGTCCATCCCCGCAGACTGGAGACGATAATAGGAAATGGTGTTGATCAGACCGAGCGTCGGCATATAGGCCAGCGAGTTCAGCAGGATCACAAAGAACATCGCGCCCGGCGTGGTAACTTCCGCGGCCATAAATAGCGTTGCCGCCCCGACGATATGACAGAGGGCGTAAACCCATTTCGCGCTCAGCCATTTGTCGGCAACGATCCCCAGTAGCGTCGGCATAAAGACTGCCGCGATCCCCAGCGAGCTATACACCGCGCCAATGGAAGCACCGTCAAATTTGAGGGTGACAAACATATAGGAACCGAGCGTCGTCAGCCAGCTACCCCACAGGCAGAACTGCAGAAAAGAAAGTATTTTCAGCTGCAGCTTAAGATTCATGTTAATTTCCTCACACCAAAAGGCGATTGAATGTTCCAATTGGCACATTTGCCGTTTCAATATGATGTAATTCTATCAACGACTACGGCTGGTTTTTTGTTAGCTGTGACAAATAATTGCAAACAATATCTTTTTGCAATGCAAAAGAGTGACGAAGTTAACATTCTGGAGCTGCCCGACCGGCAAATTTGCCGGGCGGGCAGAGGGGATTACTGACGACGGTAGGATTTCTGCGCGGAGTTCACTTTATAAAGGTAGCGACGCGATTCCGACGACGGGTGGCGGGTGGTCAGGGTCTGGTAGACATCTCCTGGCGTCATACTGTTAATAATATTCGCCGCCTGAACTTTATCGTTTGAGAAGACGCGCAGGACGCTCCCCGCGCCGCCGTTATAGGCGGTGATCACCGCATAGCGTCGGGAAGTCGGGTTGTCGATGCCGCCCAGGTAAACATTGCTGAGCATTGCCAGATAGGCCGTCCCGGTATCAATGTTACTTGCCGGATCAAACAGATAGCTGCGGCTTGGCGTTCCGGAACGCCCCTGGGAGCGGAAGACATCTTTGCCTGCGGTGTGCTGCACAACCTGCATCAGGCCCAGAGCGTCGGAGCGGCTCACTGCATAAGGGTTAAATGACGACTCAGTCTGCATAATCGCCAGAATCAGCGACTCGTCAACGCCATATTTGTGCGACGCTTTGCGCACCATACCGAGGTATTTGTGCGCACGTTTATCCAGGTGATTCGGCACCAGATTGATCGTTACGCTGAAGATTTTGCGGATCCCATTGCTGCGGCTTTGCAGGCGCGTTTGTAACAGGTAATCGGCGAATTGGGTGGCGCGGCCTTCCCAGCGGATCGGTTGACCTGTGTTATCCAGTACCTGGCCATACAGGAACGGCTCACGGGAGATCTGGATGTCATCCACATCCGAGTACAGGTCGACCGAACTCGGATCGTCGCCCATCAGCAGCGTTTTTATGATTGCGCGACGCAAATGCGCGGCGGGATCTGTTCCGGCAATGGTTTCAACGGTAATCG
Source organism: Citrobacter sp. Cs237 (assembly GCF_030332325.1). Taxonomy (NCBI): domain Bacteria; kingdom Pseudomonadati; phylum Pseudomonadota; class Gammaproteobacteria; order Enterobacterales; family Enterobacteriaceae; genus Citrobacter; species Citrobacter sp. Cs237. The sequence goes on from NZ_JAOWIB010000106.1 coordinate 476,835, forward strand.
TACCGGCGTCGAAGTTAATATGGCTGCGGGTCTGATACTGATCGGTATACTTTACATAGTCCTTCGGACCGGCAATCAGCACTTCCTGATAGCCCCACAAGTTTTCAATGTTATGGGCAAACTGCCCCATCAAAATGTCAAAACCGTTGGTATCCTTGACCCAGGCTTCGTTATAAGAATCGCCTTTTTTGGTCGAGCTGGAACAGGAGATGAGCAACGGCGCAATAACGGCAAGCGCGAGTAATTTTTTCATCATTCCGGGAGTGCGTGTTGTGTTTGTCGTTATGCCATTTCGCCGCAGGATACTCGTCCTGGAGACGGCATGATGTCCGGGCCGGATAAGCGCGGCGCTATCCGGCAACGCATTATTTACCGTCTTCCGGCGTATACCCTTCGATATGCACGTCTTTGCCTTCAAACAGGAAGTTGACCATTTCCTGCTCCAGCAGTTTGCGGTGCTCGACGTTCATCATGTTGAGTTTCTTTTCGTTGATCAGCATGGTCTGCTTGTGTTGCCACTGCGCCCATGCTTCTTTTGAAATCTCGTTATAAATGCGTTTTCCCAGTTCGCCCGGGTACAGCTGGAAATCCTGGCCTTCTGCTTCACGCTGCAGGAAAGTGCAAAAAATCGTTCTGCTCATAACAAATCCTCTTTATCGACCGATGCGTCAAACCGGCGCGCCGGTGCGTAACTGCTGTAATAAACGCTCCACGGGAGCAGCCAGACCAACGGACGGCGGTTGCGCTAAGTTATACCAGAGCGCGCTGCCTTCATCCATGCAGGAACCCGTTGAGGACACGCTCAGCCACATAGGCACAATATCTAAGTGGAAATGGCTGAAGGTATGGCGAAACGCGTTAAGCTGGGTCAAAGTATCCGCGTTAACCTGCCGTTGCGCCAGCCACTCGCGTAATTCTGTTTCGTTGGCAAACTGCGGGAAGCAGTACAGCCCACCCCACAGTCCGCTGGGTGGACGCTGGGTGAGTAAGACTTCATCTTGATGCTGCATCAGTAAAAAATAGCCAGTACGCTCGGGCAGCGTTTGTTTCGGTTTTTTCCCGGGATAACGCGACCAACTGTCGGTGGCCGCCGCCACGCAACCGTGCTGTAGCGGACAAATCGTACATTTCGGTTTTGAGCGTGTGCAGACCATCGCGCCTAAATCCATCATCGCCTGGTTAAAACGGGCCACGCCGTTGACCGGCGTCACGTCTTCGCTCAGATCCCACAGTTTTTTCTCGACCTCTTTTTTCCCCGGCCAGCCGCTAACAGCATAGCAGCGTGCCAGCACGCGTTTGACGTTGCCGTCGAGAATCGGAAAAGGTTTATCCAGTGACAGAGAAAGTACCGCTCCGGCGGTGGAACGGCCAACGCCGGGCAGCGCCGCAACCTCATCAAACGTTTCCGGAAAGACGCCGTGGTGCAGCGTGGCGACCTGCTGAGCGGCTTTGTGCAGGTTGCGCGCGCGGGCGTAGTAGCCCAGTCCGGTCCACAGATGCAACACTTCGTCCAGCGGCGCGTTAGCGAGATCGGTCACCGTCGGGAAATGACGCATAAACCGTTCAAAATAGGGAATAACCGTCGCAACCTGCGTTTGTTGCAACATCACTTCCGAGAGCCATACTTTGTAAGGCGTCTTGTCAATTTGCCAGGGCAGGGTTTTTCGCCCGTATTTGTCGTACCAGTCCAGAACCTGGGCTGAAAATTGAGACGCTTGCATGGTCACCAAAATCATTATTGTCGGGGGCCAGATTGCAGCACAGCGGCAACAGGGTGTAAACCGGAACTTTCCGCAGCGTGTCATCTTCCTTTACTTGCATCCGGCAACTAACTTTGGATAATGCCCGTTTTCAGAACTCAATCACAAGCAGACTTAACTTTTATGAAAAACGACGTCATTTCACCGGAATTTGATGAAAACGGCCGCCCGCTGCGCCGGATTCGCAGTTTTGTGCGTCGCCAGGGGCGACTGACCAAAGGGCAGGAACACGCGCTGGAAAACTACTGGCCGGTGATGGGCGTTGAGTTTAGCGAAGATCCCGTGGAATTCGCGACGCTGTTTGGCCGCGAAGCGCCGGTGACGCTTGAGATTGGTTTCGGCATGGGGGCTTCGCTGGTGGCGATGGCGAAAGCGCGCCCGGAGCAAAACTTCCTCGGTATTGAAGTGCATTCGCCGGGCGTGGGGGCGTGTCTGGCTTCCGCCCATGAAGAAGGCGTCGAAAACCTGCGCGTGATGTGTCACGACGCCGTTGAAGTACTGCACAAAATGATTCCTGACAATTCTTTATCGATGGTTCAACTCTTTTTCCCTGACCCGTGGCATAAAGCACGTCATAATAAACGCCGTATCGTTCAGGTGCCGTTTGCTGAACTGGTGAAAAGCAAGCTGAAGCTGGGCGGCGTGTTCCACATGGCGACCGACTGGGAAGCCTATGCGGAACATATGCTGGAAGTGATGTCTTCAATTGACGGCTATAAAAACCTGTCTGAGAGTCACGATTACGTACCGCGCCCGGCCTCGCGCCCGGTAACCAAATTTGAACAACGTGGCCATCGTCTTGGTCACGGCGTATGGGACTTAATGTTCGAGAGGGTGAAATAATGGCAAAGAACCGTAGCCGTCGTCTGCGTAAAAAAATGCACATCGACGAATTCCAGGAATTAGGGTTTTCGGTTGCATGGCGTTTCCCGGAAGGCACTTCTGAAGATCAGATTGATAAAACCGTTGATGACTTTATCAACGACGTGATCGAACCGAACAAACTGGCCTTTGACGGCAGCGGTTATCTGGCCTGGGAAGGTCTGATCTGCATGCAGGAAATCGGCAAATGCACGGAAGAGCACCAGACCATCGTGCGTAAATGGTTAGAAGATCACAAGCTTGAAGAAGTGCGCACCAGCGAACTTTTTGACGTTTGGTGGGACTAATAAAGCAAAGGGTCGGCAAATGCCGGCCCGATTTGTCTTGAGGGAAAGTTATGATGCGCAAAATGCTGCTGGCGGCAGCGCTTTCTGTTACTGCGATGTCCGCCCATGCAGATTACCAGTGCAGCGTCACGCCGCGTGACGATGTGATTCTTAGCCCGCAAACTGTGCAAGTGAAGGGCGAAAACGGCAATCTGGTCATCACGCCGGACGGCAATGTGATGTACAACGGCAAGCAATACTCCCTGAGCGCGGCGCAACGCGAACAGGCGAAAGATTATCAGGCGGCGCTGCGCAGCACCCTGCCGTGGATTGATGAAGGCGCCCGCTCACGCGTGGAAAAAGGCCGCGTCGCACTGGACAACATTATCGCTAAAGAAGTCGGCGAGAGCAGCAACATGCGCGGTCGCCTGACCAAACTTGATGCTCAGCTTAAAGAGCAAATGAACCGGATCATTGAGCACCGTACCGACGGTCTGACGTTCCACTATAAAGCGATCGATCAAGTGCGCGCCGACGGTCAGCAACTGGTGAACCAGGCGATGGGCGGCATTTTGCAGGACAGCATTAACGAGATGGGGGCGAAAGCCGTGCTCAAAGGCGGCGGTAATCCGCTCCAGGGCGTACTCGGCAGCCTCGGTGGTTTGCAAACCGCCATCCAGAATGAATGGAAGAATCAGGAAAAAGACTTCCAGCAGTTCGGCAAAGATGTTTGTAGCCGTGTGGTTACCCTGGAAGACAACCGCAAGGCGCTGGTCAGCAGCCTGAAATAATTCTTTCTTAAAAAACAATGGCACAGATCGTCTCTGTGCCGTTTTATCTTCCCTTTCCGCTTCGTTTTGATAGCCACCTCTAAATTTAACAATCTGAAAAATATATTTATCTGGTTAATTGGATGAAATCACATTATTCATCTGTGGCATTGGGATAATGCGGCAAATTCACGTAACTGGAGAAATAACATGGAGTTTTTCAGGAAAACGGCACTTGCCGCACTGGTGATGGGCTTTAGCGGCGCGGCGCTGGCCTTACCGAACGTCACTATTTTAGCGACCGGTGGCACCATTGCTGGCGGCGGTGATTCCGCCACCAAATCTAACTACACAGCGGGCAAAGTCGGTGTGGAAAACCTGGTGAACGCAGTACCTCAGTTAAAGGAGATCGCGAACGTCAAAGGCGAACAGGTGGTGAATATCGGCTCGCAGGATATGAACGACGAGGTCTGGTTAACCCTGGCGAAGAAAATCAATAACGAATGCGACAGCACCGATGGTTTCGTGATCACCCACGGTACCGACACCATGGAAGAAACGGCCTATTTCCTCGATCTTACCGTGAAATGCAACAAGCCGGTGGTGCTGGTGGGGGCGATGCGTCCATCCACGTCGATGAGCGCCGACGGTCCGTTCAACCTTTATAATGCGGTCGTAACGGCGGCAGACAAAGCCTCCGCTAACCGCGGCGTGCTGGTGGTGATGAACGATACTGTGCTTGACGGGCGTGACGTGACCAAGACTAACACCACCGATGTCGCCACCTTTAAGTCCGTTAACTACGGGCCGCTGGGCTACATTCACAACGGTAAAATTGACTATCAGCGCACCCCGGCGCGTAAGCACACGACATCCACGCCATTCGACGTCTCTAAGCTGAGCGAACTGCCGAAAGTAGGCATTGTGTATAACTACGCCAACGCTTCTGACCTGCCGGCTAAAGCGCTGGTGGATGCCGGTTATGAAGGGATTGTGAGCGCGGGCGTGGGTAACGGCAACCTGTATAAAACGGTTTTCGATACCCTGGCGACGGCGGCGCATAAAGGTACGGTAGTGGTGCGTTCTTCTCGCGTTCCGACCGGTTCTACCACTCAGGATGCAGAAATCGACGACGCGAAGTACGGTTTTGTGGCTTCCGGTACGCTGAACCCGCAGAAAGCGCGCGTGCTGCTGCAACTGGCGTTAACCCAGACTAAAGATCCGAAGCAAATCCAGACGATGTTTAATCAGTACTAATAGCGCTGGGCGGCTACGTGTCGTTGTAGCCCAGAGAAGCGTAGCGCCATCAGGCGCTTGCCGGGTGAAGGTCCTGCCTCACCCGGCTTTTCGTGTTTACATTAAACCCAGCAGTTGCGGCACGAACAGCGAAATTTGCGGGATGTAGACGATCATCATCAGCGCGATCAGCAGCGCGGCGTAAAACGGCAGCAGTGGCCGAATCAGCTGCTGAATCTTCACGCCGGAAATGGAACAGCCGACAAACAGCGCGCTTCCCACCGGTGGCGTAAGCAACCCGATACAGAGGTTGGAAACCATCATAATACCGAAATGAACCGGATCCATTCCCAGCTCCTGCGCGATAGGCAGGAAGATGGGCGTGAAGATCAGTACGGCGGGCGTCATATCCATAAAGATACCGACGATCAGCAACACGATATTGATTAACAGCAGAATGATGATCGGATTGTCCGAAATGCCCATCAGCGTGTCGCTGATCATGTACGGAATGTCCGCGTTGGTCATCGCCCATGACATCCCGACCGAGAAGCCGATCAGGAGCAGGACGATCGAGGTCGTCACCACTGACTCCAGAATCAGCTTCGGCAGGTCACGCCATTTCACTTCACGATAAATCAGCACCGACAGGATAAAGGTATACACCACCGCAATGGCAGAGGCTTCCGTCGCGGTAAAAATCCCGCCGAGAATGCCGCCCATAACGATAATCACCAGCAGCAGGCTGGGCAGAGCGTCAATCAATGCCCTGAAGGCCTGAGCGCAGGTTGGGCGTTCTGAAAGCGGATAATGGCGGCGTTTGGCGATGATCGCGCAGACCACCATGATCGCCAGTCCCATCAGAATGCCCGGCAAATAACCCGCCATAAACAGCGAGGCCACCGAAACGCCGCCTGCGGTAAGTGAAAAGACGATCAGCACATTGGAAGGTGGGATCAACAGTCCGGTGATACAGGAGGAGACGTTCACCGCGGTGGAAAACGTGGGATCGTAACCTTGTTTTGTCTGGATCGGGTTAAGCGTACCGCCCACTGCGGCGGCAGCGGCTACCGCCGAACCCGAAATGGAGCCAAACATCATGTTGGCCAGTACGTTGACATGGCCAAGCGATCCCGGTACCCGGCCCACCATCACCTGCGCCAGATTGATCAGGCGGATGGCGATGCCACCGCTGTTCATCAGCGTACCGGCGAAAATAAAGAAGGGAATGGCCAGCAGCGCAAAGTTATCCAGGCCGTTTGCCAGTCGCTGTGAAACAGTGATAACGGCGATATCCCACGGGAACATCAACAGCATCGAGGCGACGGTGGCAATGCCGATGGAAAAGGAAATCGGAACGCCAATAAAGACCAGAATAAAGAAGCAGCCAAAGAGGGTGAGAGCGATATAACTGTCCATCAGACGACTCCCTGCGTACCGTTTTTCAGTTTTTGAAGGCTTTGATAAATAAAGCACAGGGCATAGAACATCATCACCACGCCGCACAGCGGCAGGATAAAGTACACGTAGCCCATCGGGATCTGCATCGCCGCAGACACCTGCGCTGTCGCCAGCGTTTTCTCGATCAGCTTCAGGCCACCGGTAACGATGACGGATCCGGCGAAGCCGAAAATCATCACGTTGATCAGCAGACTAAGCAGGGCCTGCTTGCGTTTGTCGAGCGACATCGCCAGCAGGTCAATTGACAGGTGGCGCTGTGCGCCGACCGTATAGGCCGCGCCCAACAGGCCAACCCAAATCATTAAAAAGCGCGCCAGTTCATCGGTTAACGTGCTGGGCTGGTTGAGCACATAGCGGCTAAAAACCTGCCAGACCACGCAGATCACCAGCGCAATCATGACGATGACGGAAAATGCGGCAATGACGCGGTCTACCGCAAGTTTTAGGCGGTTAAATATCATCATTAAAATCCCGGTGTGCCGGGCCAGCGGCTGGCCCGGAAGAGTGGTTATTGCGCGGCGTTTTCAAATTTTTCCAGCAGCGCGGCTTGCCTGGAATCTTTCTTGAAGTCATCAAACAGGGGCTGTACCGCTGCACGGAACGGGGCTTTCTCGACTTTTATGATTTCGCCGCCCATGGCTTTCGCTTGCGCGCGGGTATCGGCGTCGATCTTGTCCCACAGTTTTTGCTGATGAGCTTCAGAGTTTTTCGCTGCGGTACTCAGGATCTGCTGCTGTTCAGGCGTGAGCTTGTCCCAGGTTTTCGTTGAGATCACCAGAAAATCAGGAATAGAGGCATGCTCGTCCTCAGAAAACACTTTGGCGATTTCAATGTGACGCGTCTGTACCCAGGAAGGCACGTTGTTCTCCGCGCCATCTACCACCCCTTGTTGCATGGCGGTATAAACTTCCCCAAAGGAGATGGGCGTGGGCGAACCGCCCATCAGCTCGATCATTTTAATGGTCGTCGGGCTGGCCTGAACGCGGATTTTTAAACCTTTCAGGTCTTCAGGCCGGGTAATGGGTTTTTTGGCGTAAAAGCTACGCGTACCGGCAACATAGGCGGAAAGGGCAAAGAATCCTTTGTCTTTAGTGGAATCCATAATTTCTTTACCGACTTCGCCAAATACCACTTTATTGAAATGATTCTGATCTTTAAATAAGAAAGGCAAATTATAAATTGCGTAGACGTTATCAAAAGATTCCAGATCGCTGGCGGAACCTTTTGTCATATCCAGCGCGCCATTTTGTAGCAGTTCCATTGTTTCGCGGGCATTGCCCATTTGGCTGCTGGGGTAAATACGCACCGTCATTTTACCGTCAGAAAGTTGTTTCACCTCTTTTGCCAGCTCTTCAAACGCCTGATGGACGACATGGCTACGCTCGAGATTGTGCGCCAGTTTTAGCGTCACTTTTTCCGCCGCGCTGGCGCCGGCGCTCAATAGTGCAAGAAGGGAAGCGCATAATAATGAACGAGAAAACGATCTGATCTTCATAAGGTAGGCTCCATGCTCCAGAGGGAAGATAGTGGTTTATATCTGCTGTCAGTAATTTAATTTCTGTATGATAGATTGACATAGTTGTCGTACATCTGTGCGCCATCTTAATCACTAATACGTCAGCCGAAAGGAGTTTGTATCTGTTTTGTGCGCCATGTTGGATATATTTTTCGCAGTACAGGGATTTTTTATTTCAATAAAAATAATGAAGAAGAATATTATGTGGAAATACCGCACTTACCGTTCGGTTTTATCGAATTTATTGGTCGGGGGAATGGGCGCCTTTAAAAAGGCGCGCGCTATTTATTCGGCAAGAAATAGTTCGAGGAGAGAGTTGAGAAACAGTTTACCGTGCTGGGTGATCTGCCAGTATTCTTCGCTTTCGGTCAGATAACCCTGCGCTTTCGCGTCGTCGATTTGTCGGCGAATCGTCGTTTCGCTCAGGCCGGTGTATTCGCTGAATTCGCGACGGGGCGCGGCTTCCAGCAAACGGAAGCGGTTCATAAAGAATTCGAACGGTTTGTCCGCTTGCGCCACATCACGCTGGCTTTCCAGATACCGTCCTTGCATATAGCCGCGCGGATGACGGGTTTTCGTGGTGCGCAAGATCCTGCCGTCCGGGAAGGTGACTTTGCCGTGTGCGCCGCAGCCAATCCCCAGATAATCGCCAAAGCGCCAGTAGTTCAGGTTGTGCTGGCACTGATAGCCCGGTCTGGCATAGGCAGAGGTTTCGTATTGCTGATAACCGGCGGCGGTCAGCAACTGGTGTCCTTGTTCGAAAATATCCCACAGCGCATCGTCATCCGGCAGTACCGGTGGGCGTGAGCCAAACAGCGTGTTCGGTTCAATGGTCAGCTGATACCAGGAAAGATGCGGTGGATTAAGCGCAATCGCCTGTTTCAGATCGCCAAGCGCCTCTTCCAGCGTCTGGTCCGGCAGGCCGTGCATCAGATCAAGGTTAAAACTGCGCAGACCCAGCCCGCAGGCCAGATTCGCCGCACGTAGCGCTTCTTCCGGGCCGTGAATACGCCCAAGCCGTTTCAGCTTCGGCTCACTAAAGCTCTGTACGCCGATGGAGATACGGTTAACGCCAGCGCGTTGATAGTCGACGAAGCGATCGGCCTCTACCGTTCCGGGATTCGCTTCCATGGTGATTTCCGCATCGGCGGCCAGATTCAGGCGCGCTCGCACGCCATCGAGCAGCGTTTGCATCGCCGGGCCGGAAAGCAAACTCGGCGTACCGCCGCCAATGAAAAGGGTCTTTACTTCACGCCCCTGTGCGTATGCGACGTCCGCATCCAGATCGCTCAGCAGGTGCTGAACGTAATCGTCGTGCGGCACTTCGCCCTTTAACGCATGCGAATTAAAGTCGCAGTACGGGCATTTCTGCACGCACCACGGAATGTGAATATAAAGACTCAGCGGCGGTAGCTTAACCATTACGCAAGGCTTCCAGTAACAGCTTCAGCGCCTGTCCACGGTGGGAAATCGCGATTTTTTCTTCGCGGGTCAGTTCAGCCGCCGTTTTGCCTTCCGAAGGGACAAAGAAGATGGGGTCGTAGCCAAAGCCGCCGCTACCTGCCGCTTCGCGTGTGATAACGCCCGGCCAACTGCCGTGGCAGACCAGTGGGGTCGGATCGTCCGCGTGGCGCAGATAAACCAGCACACAGTGGAAACGCGCCTGACGTTTATCGTCCGGAATGTCCTGCATTGTGTGCAACAGCTTTTCCAGATTCTGCTGGTCAGTGGCTTCCTCACCGGCGTAGCGCGCGGAGTAGATCCCCGGCGCGCCGCCCAGCGCGTCAACCGCCAGACCGGAGTCGTCGGCAATCGCCGGTAAACCGGTAACCTGAGCCGCATGGCGCGCTTTCAGGATCGCATTTTCAATGAAAGTCAGGCCGGTCTCTTCGGCGGAATCGACGCCGAGTGCCGTTTGCGCCACGACTTCAAGCCCGAAATCGCTCAGCAGCGATGCAAGCTCACGCACTTTACCGGCATTGCCGGTAGCGAGGACAACTTTTTGCATAGGATACCTAATCTGTTAACGCCGAGACTTCGGGCGGGATCTGTTGCGGATGAAGAATTTTAACCTGTTTATGGCGGCCAAGTTCGCCCTTTTCAATAATGACCTGGCTTTTCGCCACGCGGAACTGCTTGCCGAGAAACTTCACCAGATGGCTGTTCGCCTGGCCGTCTACCGGCGGAGCGGTAATGGCGACTTTCAGTTCGTCGCCGTGTAAACCAGCAATGCTGTCACGGCTGGCTTTCGGCTGAATATACAACCGTAAAACCAGACCGTCTTCGCAGCGCGTTACGGCACTCATAGCGCCATCCACAGCCCCGGCAGCAGCATGTTTCCGGTGGCCTGTAACAGCTCGCCAATCCCCATGTTGATCACATACAGCAACAGAACAAGGATCATCGGGGAGAAATCAATACCGCCCATACCGGGCAAAATGCGGCGTATCGGGCGCAGCAGCGGGTCGGCCAACTGCATCAGCACGAATTCGATCGGGCTGCGGCCCTGGCTGACCCAACTCATAATCGCCATCACCAGCAGCACCCAGAAAATCAGCAGACCGATAGTCTTCAGCACGATCAGCAGCGCGGCAATCCAGATAATCGGCAGGAAGGTCACCACCTTAAACAGCACGATCGCTTTGATAAAGCTGAGGATAAACGCCACCAGCAAAGAGGCGCTGTCGATGGGGCCCATCGGTGGAATGATGCGGCGCAAGGGGCCAATAATCGGCTGCGTGACTTTCACCACGAACTGGGAGAAAGGGTTGTAAAAATCGCAGCGAGCCCACTGCATCCACACGCGCAACAACAGCACCATGGTGTACAGCTCAATTACCGTTGAGAGCAGGAAGGTCAACGTATTCATCGCGTTCCTCAGTTTTCCTTAATTTTTTGTGTAATCCCGGGCGCCAAAGATGGCGGTGCCGATACGGACCATCGTACTACCGGCGGCGATAGCGGCATCCATATCGTCCGACATGCCCAGTGACAGCGTGTCGACGTCAGGATAGCGCGCTTGCAGCCCGGCAAATGCTACAGCCATTTGGCGTGCGACTTCAAACTGCCTTACATAATCTGACTCTGGCGCCGGAATCGCCATCAGACCACGCAGGCGAAGATGGGGTAATTCAGCGACCTCCGCAGCAAGCGCATCCAGGGCCTCCAGTGAAATCCCGGACTTGCTGTTCTCATCACTAATATTGATTTGAATCAGCACGTTAAGTGGAGGAAGTTCAGCCGGACGTTGCTCGCTCAGACGCGCGGCGATGCGCAGACGGTCAATGGTATGGCACCAGTCAAAATGCTCTGCCACCAGACGGCTTTTATTGGACTGTAGCGGGCCGATAAAGTGCCATTGCAGGCCTTCAACGCCTTGCGCCTGAAAATGGCGGATTTTCTCCACTCCTTCCTGCACGTAATTTTCGCCAAATGCACGCTGTCCGGCAGCGATGGCTTCTTCGATGGCGCTCGCAGGTTTGGTTTTACTGACTGCAAGCAACGTAACTTCTTCTGAAGCGCGACCGCAACGCGATGCGGCGGCTGAGATTTTGTCCCGGACCTGTGCCAGGTTATGCGCGATATCGTTCATTTTCCGAGGATGCATCTATGAATATGGAAGAAATTGTGGCCCTTAGTGTAAAGCATAATGTCTCGGATCTACACCTAAGCAATGCGTGGCCGGCGCGATGGCGCAAGCGAGGACGGCTTGAGGCGGCGCCATTCCCTATACCGGATATGGACAGCCTGTTGGCGCAATGGCTTGATGCGCGACAGCTGGCGGTGTTTCAGCAGGAAGGGCAGCTTGATTTCGCCGTCACGCTTACGGGTAACCAACGCTTGCGGGCCAGCGCCTTTCGTCAACAGCGGGGGATATCGCTGGCGCTGCGCTTGTTGCCCTCCCGTTGCGCCACCCTGGAAGCGCTGGCGACGCCTGCGGCACTGCCTGAACTGCTTGCCAGCGAGAACGGACTGATACTGGTGACCGGAGCGACGGGCAGCGGTAAATCCACCACCCTGGCGGCAATGGTGGACTGGCTCAACCGCCATACCGACGGACATATTCTGACGCTGGAAGATCCCATTGAGTACATTTACGCCAGCCAACGCTGCCTGATTCAACAGCGTGAGATCGGTATGCATTGCTCATCGTTTGCCGCGGGATTACGCGCGGCGCTGCGGGAAGACCCAGACGTTATTCTGCTCGGGGAACTGCGGGACAGCGAGACCATCCGCCTGGCGCTGACGGCGGCGGAAACCGGGCATCTGGTATTGGCGACGCTACATACCCGCGGCGCGGCGCAGGCCGTCGAGCGGCTGCTGGATACCTTTCCGGCGCAGGAAAAAGAGCCGGTGCGCAGCCAACTGGCGGGCAGTCTGCGCGCCGTTTTGTCGCAAAAGCTGGAGCCCGATAAGCAGGAAGGGCGCGTTGCGCTGTTTGAATTGCTGATCAACACCCCAGCGACGGGAAATTTAATTCGTGAGGGCAAAACGCACCAACTACCCCATGTCATTCAGACCGGACAGCAGGCAGGAATGATGACTTTTGCCCAGAGTTGGCAGCAGCGTCAGGCGCAGGGGCGAGTGTAGCCAGCTAAGCGGCGTGTCAACGCGGAGGGCGCCTCAATAACCCTGCTCGAAATAGCTTTCGAGAATGATGACTGCAGAAGCGGAGTCAATCTTACCTTTGTTGAGCGCGCGATAGCCGCCTTGCTCAAACAGGCCAGACCGTGCTTCAACGGTGCTCAGGCGTTCGTCATGCAGCGTTACCGTCACGCCAAATCGACCATGGATGCGGTTAGCAAATTTGCGCGCGCGGGCAGTGAGCGGTTGCTCGGTGCCGTCCATGTTTAGCGGCAAGCCAACGATGATTTCATCCGGCTGCCACTCTTTGAGCAGGCGTTCGACGAGTAGCCAGTCCGGCGTGCCGTCCTGCGCTTTTATCGCCGGAAGCGGGCGGGCGGTGCCGGTGACGCGTTGACCAATCGCCACGCCGATACTTTTGGTGCCAAAATCAAAGGCCAGTAACGTTCCGCTCATCAGGCATGCCCCGCCACGCCGGGCATGGTCTGAATGTCGATGCCAATCAGTCTGGCAGCGTCGCGCCAGCGGTCGGCTATAGGCGTTTTGAACAGAATATTGAGATCGGCGGGTGCGGTCAGCCAGGCGTTATCCAGCAACTCTTGCTCCAGTTGGCCTTTATCCCACGACGCGTAGCCCAGCGCGACCAGCACTTCAGAGGGTTGTTCGTGGGTGCCTAAGGTTTCCAGTACGTCACGGGAAGTGGTAATGACCGTGTTATCGGAAATGCGAATGCTTGATGAAAAACGCGACGGAGGGGTGTGCAGGATAAACCCGCGATCTTCCGCCAGCGGGCCGCCGAGCATCACCGCTTTATCCAGGCGAATAGCCGGATCGCGCGGTTCCGGGGTGATTTTCAGCTTTTCCAGAATTCCTTCAATCTGCAAGTTTTCCAGCGGTTTGTTAACAATAATCCCCATTGCGCCATCTTCATTATGTTCGCAAATATAGACCACAGAGCGGCGGAAAATCGGATCCTGGAGAGCAGGCATGGCAATAAGAAAGTGATGCTGTAAATTCATTGTCAGAGGTTCTGTGTCCTAGTTTAAAAAATCAACAGGGGTCAGTATGTGTGGAAAGCGTTAAATTGTCACTCTCAGAAACGCGTTGCCGGATGGGGCTTCGCTTTATCTGGCGAACAGGGACGCAAAATGTCAGCCGGACACGACGCCCAGGCGTCGCGTCCGGCGTCAGATTTTACCTGGCAAGGCGCGCTTCGATGGCGTCCATCAGCATGCCGGTAATGGAGACGGGGAACTCCGCTTCAATCTCGCGAATACAGGTCGGGCTGGTGACGTTAATCTCGGTCAGGCGATCGCCAATGATGTCCAGACCGACAAAAATCAGCCCTTTAGCTTTCAGCGTTGGCCCAATGCGGCGCGCGATTTCCCAGTCGCTGTCGGTTAATGGACGCGGTTCGCCACGACCGCCCGCGGCGAGGTTGCCACGGGTTTCGCCGCCCTGCGGGATACGCGCCAGGCAGTACGGCACCGGCTCGCCATCCACCACCAGCACGCGCTTATCGCCATCGACAATCGCCGGCAGATAGTTCTGCGCCATGCAGTAACGGGTGCCATGCTCGGTCAGGGTCTCGGCAATCACCCCGAGGTTCGGATCTCCCTCTTTCACCCGGAAAATGGACGCGCCGCCCATGCCGTCCAGCGGCTTAAGAATAATGTCGCTGTGTTTCTGCCAGAAGGCTTTCAACTGTGCTTTGTTGCGGGTGACCAGCGTTTCCGGCGTCAGGTCAGAGAACCAGGCGGTGAACAGTTTTTCATTACAGTCGCGCAGACTCTGCGGTTTGTTCACGATCAGCGTACCTTTCTCTTCGGCGCGCTCCAGAATGTAGGTGGCGTAAATAAATTCGGTATCAAACGGCGGATCTTTACGCATCAGAATCACGTCGAGATCCGCCAGCGCCAGATCCTGCTCGCCGGTAAAATCATACCATTTGTCGTAGTTCTGCTCGACGCTCAGCGTGCGCGTATGCGCGCGGGCTTCACCATTGATCAAATAAAGATCGGCCATCTCCATATAATGAAGTTCGTAACCACGACGTTGCGCTTCCAGCAGCATAGCGAAGCTGGAGTCTTTCTTGATGTTGATGCTTGCGATGGGGTCCATCACGATGCCGAGCTTGATCATTATTCTTCTCCGTTAGCCCAGATCGCCAAAACGCACCTGCAGCGCGGTGATGGCGGTGAGCGCAGTTGTCTCAGTACGCAGAACGCGAGGTCCTAACAGAATATCAGTAAACTGGTAGCGTGCGGTCATGGCGATTTCATCTGCCGACAGCCCGCCTTCCGGGCCAATCAGCAGACGAACGCGCTCAACCGGCAGCGGCAGCGTATTAATACTGTTGCTGGCGCGGGGATGAAGGTTCAGTTTTAACCCTTCTTCCTGTTCCGCGCACCAGGCTTCCAGATCCATCGCCGGGCGGATTTCCGGCACCCGGTTGCGGCCACACTGTTCGCAGGCGGCGATGGCGATTTTCTGCCACTGCTGCAGCTTCTTGTTCAGACGTTCATTATCCAGTTTAACGCCGCAGCGCTCAGAAAAAAGTGGCGTAATGAGGCTTACACCAAGCTCGATCGATTTCTGGATGGTGAATTCCATTTTTTCACCGCGCGACATCACCTGTCCAAGGTGAATATGTAACGGCGATTCGCGATCGTCTGTTTCTCCGCGCAGAACCTTTACCTCCACGCTCTTTTTACTGGCATGGGTAATTTCGGCGTCAAAAACCTGATTGCTGCCGTCAAACAGCTGCAGCGCCTGACCCGGCCCCATCCGCAGAACGCGCCCGATATGATTCGCGGCATCTTCGCACAATGAAAACTGCGTGTTAGCGGTAATGGGTTCAGGGTGATAAATGCGGGGAATACGCATGGTTAACAGTCCGCGTCTTGCCCCACGCCCGTTGGCGCGGGGAGGTTTAATATGAATCCCGCTAGTGTAGGTTAGCTCTTTTGCGCCTGGCAAGCGCGTTGCACATACGGGTTGTGGTTGCCTTGCACCTTCGCGATACGTTCGTCGCGCTCGCACTCCCAGTCGCTGACCGGGTACATCTTATTCCACGCGTTGAAAAGTTGGGTTTGCTGGCGGGATAGGGTCAGATCGTACTGGTCGCGCATGTAAAAGTACGTCCGGGCGATGGCGCCGCGAGCGCGGGCGGGCGGCTCGGCGGCCTTCGCTTTAAAGTCGACCTTCATTGCACACTGCCCGTATTGACCATCGCCGCCGTTCCATTGGCTGTACATAAAGTTGCCGCGATCGCCGTTGACCTCGCCAACGGCGGGCTGCAGGTTATGCATGTCGCTTTCCATTTTGCGATAGACCGGGTCTTTGGCGCAGTTTTTACGCCCACCGTCCTGCCAGCACTGACGCTGGTGGCCAAACTGCCATGCAGGAACCACGTGTTCCCATTCAATTCGGCTGGCGCGGTTTTCATTTTTACGCACTTTATAGCCGCAGGATGCGAGATCAACGACCCCTTTTTTCCCCTGCCAGTTGATTTTACATCCGCAGTAGAAGTCGCCAGGTACGTCGGCGTAGATCTTGACGCCAGCGGCTTTGGCTTGTGAAAAGCTGTTGATTCCGGCAGCAAGGGCCGGGCCTGAAAATACCGTTGCCAGCAGCGCAGCGGTAACACTCAAATGACGGTACATCACACACTCCGTGTCAAAACGAGCCCGCAACGTAGCGAAAGATGATTTGGGATGCAATCAGTCAGATCAGGAAAGTTCCTGATAGTTCTTATTATTTCAGTGGCACTAAGGGTTCGCCGCAGTGAACGCAGCGGTAGGTGGCCTCACCGCGTACCACACGATTATGGCGGCGGACGGTCAATTGATGTTCCTGACACTGACAGCGATAAGGATAGGTATTGCGGCGCACTGACTGGAGCGCAAACTCATGGGTGCGCCGTGCAGGCACGCCAAGTACGCTTTCCATCATCCATTTCCACTCTTTACCGTGCGGCGCCACGCGGCCAAAGTGCTTCCAGACCAGCAAATGCGCCAGCTCGTGGGGAACCACTTCGCTGATAAATGCGTCGGTGTTCTCCATCAGCAAGACCGGGTTCAGGCGAATTTCGTAGCTTTCCAGCCAGGCGGTGCCGGCGGAGGTGCCACGCTGCTGATAAATCAGCTTAGGTTCAGGATAGCTGCGCGCCAGTTTCAGGTTTGCCCTGGCGAGATTTTCCCGCAGGCTGCGCATAACGGCCTGCTGGACGGCGATGGGGAGACGGGCTGTTTTCATAACGGCAGAGAATAATGGCTAAAAAAGGCGACTGCAACCAGCGCTTACCTGTCAGGCAGGAAAGTGCAGGGCGAAAATATGTTTTCCGTCGCGAAAGCGGTAGCTCACTGTGGCGGAATGCAGAGTCATAATGGCTTTAACCAGCGATAATCCCAGCCCATAACCCGCAGACTGACGGGCATTGTCTCCTCGCCAGAAGCGATGAAACAGCTTATCGGCGTTCAGGGCGGCGGTGCCTGGATTACGGATCTCGATAACCGTTTGGTCAGGGTTGCCACTGGCCTCAATCTCCACGGTGGCCTGTGCTGGCGAATAGCGGATCGCATTACTGAGCAGGTTCATTAATACCCTTTGCAGCAACGTCCGGTCCGCCTGAATCGTTGCATCGCCTGATACGAAAAAGCGGATGTTCTTTTCTTCGGCTTCGTACTCAAGAAACTCGACAAGGTTGTTGATGATCGCGGAGTAAGCCACCGCTTCTTTGGCGAGCAAAATAGTATGATGCTCCGCCCTGGCGAGGAAAAGGATGTTTTCCGTTAGACGCGACAGTCCCTCAAGCTCCTCAATATTGCTCGCCAGCGTGTGTTGATATTGTTCTGCCGTGCGCGCTTTGCTTAACGCCACCTGGTTATGGCCCAACAGAATATTGACCGGGGTACGCAGCTCGTGCGCCAGATCGTCAGCAAACTGATTCAGGCGCGTAAAGTCATCACAGAGCTTCTGGCGCATCACGTTCAGCGCGCTGCCCAACGGCTTCAACTCGACGGGGAGCGCATTTTCGTCCAGCGGCTGGCTCAGCCCGCGACTGTCGATATTAGCCGTCTGCTGACTGAGCGATGTTATCGCTTTTAGCCCTCGCCTGACCAGAAAGGGGGTGAGCGCTGAGCACACCAGGATGGCGAGAATGCCGATCGCCAGGCTGTTATTCCGGTACTGCTCAAGCATGTCCTGGCGTTCCGATGCCAGTCTTGCGACGGTAATGGTGACAGGGCGGGCGTCGCTACTCGCGATGATGCGTACCGCTGAAAGTTGCGTACCGGCAATATCCCTTTTGGCGAGGGACGCCAGCGTCGGTTTTTGCTGCGCCGGAAGGGCATCCAGAACCGCTGGATTGACCCCGGTATGATTAACGGCAATATTTTCCGACGTGGGGGAGTGGATAAGCAGAATGTCCTGGCGGGTGTCCATCATCCGGTTGAAATAAAGGGGAAGATTTTCCGCTTTCGCGCCGTCAACAAGCAGTTGTCGGATTTGCTCCGCGCGGTTAATCAGAGTGATGTCATCACGCCAGGTCAGCTCTTTACTCAGCGCGCGATACAGCGTCCAGCTGACGCCTGCGCAGGCGAGAGTCAGCACCAGCACAAATAACAACGTCAGGCGCAACGTCATGGAGAGTTCACGCTTCATTGTTTTCTCCGGCGCACAGGCGGTAACCCATCCCTCTGACAGTGCCGATCAGCTTCACCTCAAACGGATCGTCGATTTTTGCCCGCAGGCGGCGGATGGCGACGTCTACCGTGTTGGTCTCACTGTCGAAATTGATTCCCCATACCTCGCTGGCGATGACCGCTCTGGGGATGATTTCTCCGGCTCTGGACGCCAGCAGCCAGAGCAGCAGAAACTCTTTCCGGGTTAAGACAATGGCCTTTCCTTCGCGGGAAACGCTTTGCCTGACGGAGTCCATTTCCAGCCCGCTGATTTTTATTCGGGTCTGGCCGCGACTGTGATTTCTCAACAGCGCGCGCACCCGCGCCAGCAGTTCGGCGAAGGAAAAAGGCTTCACCAGATAATCATTGGCGCCGGACTCCAGCCCTTTTACCCGGTCCTCAATGGCGTCGCGAGCGGTCAGACAAATGACCGGCGTTTGCTGTGCGGTTCTGATCGCTTTCAACACCTGCCAGCCGTCCAGTTCTGGCAGCATGATATCCAGAACGATCAGGCTATAAGGTTCATGCAGCGCGAGACGGAGTCCCATTTTGCCATCGCTGGCCTGGTCGACGACATAGCCTGCTTCCGTCAGCCCCTGGCTTACCCAGTCGCGGGTTTTCTGGTTATCTTCAATCAGCAAAATCTTCATGGAATTCACTATGTCACACGCGGCGGGTCACGGCTAAAAATAACACCAAAGATGACGAAAATGTAATGCGAATGTCAGGTTAGCAGCGGGCGGTTCATCTACATTTGTCTCACTCACCCCATACGGAGCGACACATGAAAAAAACTATTTTGACCGTAGCGTTACTCAGCGCAATGGCTGTACCCGCCATGGCGATGGCGGCAGCCACTAACCTGCTGAGCGTACATATTCTCGATCAGCAAACCGGCAAGCCTGCGGCGAATGTTGAGGTTATCCTTGAGCAAAAACGTCAGGACGGCTGGCAGCAGTTAAACAGCGGCCGCACCGATCGGGACGGCAGAATTAAGGCGCTATGGCCTGAACAGGCGGCAAAACCAGGGGATTATCGCGTAACGTTTAAAACCAAACCGTACTTCGACAGCAAACAGCAGGCGAGTTTTTTCCCTGAAGTTCCCGTTGAATTTCATATCAGCAATACCAGCGAACACTACCACGTTCCCTTACTGCTGAGTCAATACGGTTACTCGACCTATCGGGGAAGCTAAGGGTTAAGAGAAACGGGCGTCCTCTCAGACGAGAGGACGCGCAGGGAAGATTAGTCGTGCGCGCCGATTTCGCGCAGCTTGCGGCCTTTCATCAGGTTACGCTCGATGTGTTCCAGCGACACATGTTTGGTTTCCGGCACCAGCCACAGCGTGAGCAGAATGAACAGCACGTTCAGCGCGGCGTACACCCAGAAGGTGTTAGCGCTGCCCAGGTTGTTGAGCATGGTCAGGAATGTTGCCCCGACGATCATGTTGGCGATCCAGTTGGTGGCGGTAGAGCAGGTGATACCGAAATCGCGACCTTTCAGCGGCTGAATTTCAGAACACAGGACCCAGATCAGCGGACCGGCGCTCATGGCGAACCCGATGATAAACATCAACAGCATGGCGATGGCGAAGTACTGGGCTGCCGGCGAGTGGATGCCAACGTGCATCATCGTCCCCATAATTCCCATCCCTGCCGCCATGACCAGGAAGCCCAGCGTCAACGTCGGCTTACGGCCCCAGCGGTCAACCAGGCCGATAGCGATAAAGGTGGCCAGTACGTTAGTCAGACCGACAATAACGGTACCCCACATCTGTTCGGTGGTGTTCGTGTAACCCGCCAGTTCGAAGATTTTCGGCGCGTAATACATGATGACGTTCATCCCGGTGAACTGCTGCATCACCTGTAACAGCACGCCGAGGAATACCGCGCGGCGGAAGTTGCTGTTCTCTTTAAACAGCGCCCAGCCGCTTTGTTTTACCTGCAAACTTTCACGGATTTCGTCCAGCTCGCGCTTCGCTTCGGCGCTGGTGTCACGCAGGCGCAGCAGCACCCGTTCCGCGTCGTGGAAGCGGCGTTTCGCGGCAAACCAGCGCGGGCTGTCGGGGAGGAAGAAAACGCCGATCAGCAGCAGGATAGCCGGAATGATGATAATGCCCAGCATCCAGCGCCATGCGCCGCTGTAGCTAAAGGCGGTATCTGAGAGATAGGCGCCGAGAATACCAATGGTGATCATCAACTGATACATGGAAATCATACTGCCGCGAATTTTCTCCGGCGCAATCTCAGACAGATACAGCGGGGCGGTGTAAGAGGCGACGCCGACGGCCAGCCCCAGCAGCACGCGGGAAAGAATCAGCACCTCGACGTTAGGCGCAGCGGCGGAAAACAGCGAACCAGCAACAAACAGGATCGCGCCAATCATCAGGCTTTTCTTACGCCCGAGCTTGAAGGAGAGCCAGCCGCTGCCGACGGCGCCCACTGCCGCACCGAACATCATGGAGCTGACAACCCACTCCTGGGTGTGGGCGGAAATCTGGAACTCGTCAGTAATAAACGGTAACGCGCCGGCAATAACGCCGATATCCAGGCCAAAAAGTAATCCTGCCAGGGCTGCAAGGAAGCAGACAAAAAATGTCATCGCCTTATTTGAACGCCCCTGTTTTTTATTGTCAGGCATTATGCCCTCCGATTGGGTTATCAGTTTTGATGATGGTAAGGGTAGGTCAGTGCACCGTAAAAATATGTGATTGTTATCACGTTGGTGTAATCGGTTACACTATCATTTATCCCATTAATGTTTTAACTTACTGAAATTAAAACCTTTTACTAACCTTAGTACGGGAGCGTTTGTCTGAATTTAAGACAAAGCTGAAAAACAATGTAACAACTCTGCGAGCGGGATCATGGCGAAGGGAAATGGCGGTCAGAGGGGGAGAAAAGCGAATGTAATCGCTTTCATGAATACGTTATGAGGCCGTGTAAAGTGTAGATGACGCAGGGAGGTTTTGCCGGAAGGGCAACGCGTATCCGGCCTGCGTTGTAGGATGCGGGCCGGATACGCAGAGAAGGGATTATTTCAGACCAGCAGCGTCGCGCAGTACCTGCGCTTTGTCGGTTTTTTCCCACGGGAAATGCTCGCGGCCAAAGTGACCATACGCAGCGGTTTCTTTGTAGATCGGGTGCAGCAGATCCAGCATCTGAATCAGGCCGTAAGGGCGAAGATCAAAGAATTCACGCACCAGCAGGGTTAACTGTTCAGTCGACACTTTTTCCGTACCGAAGGTTTCCACCATGATGGAAGTCGGTTCAGCCACCCCGATGGCATAAGACACCTGGATTTCACAACGGTCAGCCAGACCCGCTGCAACGATGTTTTTCGCCACGTAACGCGCCGCGTAGGCTGCGGAACGGTCAACTTTTGATGGATCTTTACCGGAGAATGCGCCGCCGCCGTGACGCGCCATACCGCCGTAAGTATCGACGATGATTTTACGGCCAGTCAGACCACAGTCGCCCATCGGGCCGCCGATAACGAAACGACCGGTCGGGTTGATGAAGAATTTGGTGGCGGAAGACAGCCATTCGGTTGGCAGAATCGGCTTGATGATCTCTTCCATCACCGCTTCCTGCAGCGTTTTCTGCTCGATATCTTCAGCATGCTGGGTGGACAGCACGACCGCGTCGATGCCGACAATTTTACCGTCATCGTACTGGAAGGTGACCTGGCTTTTCGCATCCGGACGCAGCCACGGCAGGGTGCCGTTTTTACGGACTTCAGCCTGACGTTGTACCAGACGGTGCGCGTAGGTGACCGGCGCAGGCATCAGCACGTCGGTTTCGTTGGTGGCATAGCCGAACATCAGGCCCTGGTCGCCCGCGCCTTGCTCCAGCGGATCGGCACGGTCTACACCCTGGTTGATGTCTGGCGACTGTTTGCCAATGGCGCTCAGAACCGCACAAGAGTTGGCGTCAAAGCCCATGTCGGAATGCACATAGCCAATTTCGCGCACGGTGTTACGGGTGATCTCTTCGATATCGACCCATGCGCTGGTGGTGATTTCACCACCCACTAAAACCATACCGGTTTTGACGTAGGTTTCACAGGCGACGCGCGCTTTCGGATCCTGTTCCAGGATCGCATCCAGCACGGCATCAGAGATTTGGTCAGCGATTTTGTCAGGATGCCCTTCTGATACGGACTCGGACGTAAAAAGGTGTTTAGCCATTTTTTGTTTCACCTAAGGAGAATTTGGTTAGCTCAAACTGCTGTGCGGAAAAGCCAGGGTAGAAGATTCCACCAGGGCTTGCAGGTTAGTGACACTGGCAGTCTGAGTGTTAATCAGTATGGATGGATTAACATCTGGACGGCTATTTTAGGTTACTTCTTCACCCGATTTCCAGTTTTTTTTGAATCATCTCTCACTGCGTTGTAAACGAGTGTGGAAATTTTTACAAACACTGATGGCAATCTGCGCATTTATGTTTTGCTTTTTAAATCGCTTATCGGTATAAATCGCGGCGCGCGGCTCACACAAAAAAGCGCTCGATGGATTCATCGTGTCGCCACTTCCAGCCGGGTTAAAACGAATGCTTTGGCTTTTGGCTTGTCCTGCGGGGCGGCCGTGGAGGTGATACGAAATAATGAACCGTTGTTTACTGCTGAATCTGACGCACCGTTCTGGTGTGCGCATGTCCCCCGCATTCTGCATCTCTGTTTTGCATACCTGCCGATGTTATACCCATCTCGGCGCTTCTCAGGACTCCAGGGCCGGTTGATCGCTTTGTGATTTCTGAACAAGGGCACTCCTGAATCTCAGGAGGTTTCTCGTGGTTTCGCCGAACCTTGTCATACTTAAGTTCGGTTACGTGTTTTACAATGATATGAATAAGAAACCGGTCGCACGGCCTCGCTTTCAGCACAATGTGCTGAAACTTAGCGCCGTTTATGGGTTGTTATCGCAGTGTTACGCTGCGATAGTAGTCAACTGTTTTACACTTAATACAAAGAGTTGAGGTTCGCTATGTCTGACGATATGTCTATGGGTTCGCCTTCGTCAGCGGGCGAACAGGGTGTACTACGCTCCATGCAGGAGGTTGCAATGAGCTCCCAGGAAGCCAGCAAGATGCTGCGTACTTACAATATTGCCTGGTGGGGCAATAATTACTATGACGTCAACGAGCTGGGCCACATCAGCGTGTGCCCGGATCCTGACGTTCCGCAAGCGCGCGTCGACCTCGCCAAACTGGTGAAGGCTCGCGAAGCGCAGGGGCAGCGCCTGCCTGCACTCTTCTGCTTTCCGCAGATCCTGCAACACCGTCTGCGTTCCATTAACGCCGCGTTTAAACGCGCGCGGGAATCGTATGGCTATAACGGCGACTATTTCCTCGTTTACCCGATCAAAGTAAACCAGCACCGTCGCGTCATTGAATCCTTGATCCACTCTGGCGAACCGCTGGGGCTGGAGGCGGGGTCAAAAGCTGAGCTGATGGCGGTACTGGCGCACGCGGGCATGACCCGTAGCGTGATCGTGTGTAACGGTTATAAAGACCGTGAATACATCCGTCTGGCGCTGATTGGCGAAAAGATGGGCCATAAGGTCTATCTGGTTATCGAGAAGATGACGGAAATCGCTATCGTGCTGGAAGAGGCCGAGCGTCTGAACGTCGTGCCGCGCCTCGGCGTGCGCGCCCGTCTGGCCTCGCAAGGCTCGGGTAAATGGCAGTCTTCCGGCGGCGAAAAGTCGAAATTCGGCCTGGCGGCGGCGCAGGTGCTGCAACTGGTGGAGATTCTGCGCGAACGCGGGCGTCTCGACAGTATTCAACTGCTGCACTTCCATCTCGGTTCGCAAATGGCCAACATTCGCGATATCGCCACTGGTGTGCGTGAGTCGGCGCGTTTCTACGTAGAGCTGCACAAACTGGGCGTGAACATCCAGTGTTTCGACGTTGGTGGTGGTCTTGGTGTGGACTATGAAGGCACCCGCTCGCAGTCTGACTGCTCGGTAAACTACGGCCTTAATGAATACGCTAACAACATTATTTGGGCGATTGGCGATGCCTGCGACGAGCACGGCCTGCCGCACCCGACGGTGATCACCGAGTCAGGTCGCGCCGTTACCGCGCACCATACGGTGCTGGTTTCCAATATCATCGGCGTAGAGCGTAACGAATACACGGAAGCAACGCCGCCTGCGGACGACGCGCCGCGCGCGCTGCAAAGCATGTGGGAAACCTGGCAGGAAATGCATGAACCAGGCACCCGCCGTTCGCTGCGTGAATGGCTGCATGATAGCCAGATGGACCTGCACGATATTCATGTGGGTTATTCGTCCGGAACCTTTAGCCTTCAGGAACGCGCCTGGGCCGAGCAGCTGTATCTGAACATGTGTCATGAAGTGCAGAAACAGCTCGACCCGAGCAACCGCGCGCATCGCCCGATCATCGACGAACTGCAGGAGCGGATGGCGGACAAAATGTACGTCAACTTTTCCCTGTTCCAGTCGATGCCGGATGCGTGGGGGATCGATCAGTTGTTCCCGGTATTGCCGCTGGAAGGACTGGATCAGGTGCCGGAGCGCCGCGCGGTACTGCTGGACATCACCTGCGATTCTGACGGCGCTATCGATCACTATATCGACGGTGACGGTATCGCTACCACGATGCCGATGCCGGAATACGATCCGGATAACCCGCCAATGCTTGGCTTCTTTATGGTCGGCGCGTATCAGGAGATCCTTGGCAACATGCATAACCTGTTTGGCGACACCGAAGCGGTTGACGTGTTTGTCTTCCCTGATGGCAGCGTCGAGGTTGAGCTGTCAGACGAAGGGGATACCGTGGCGGACATGTTGCAATATGTGCAATTAGATCCGAAAACGCTGCTGACCCACTTCCGCGATCAGGTGAAACAGACCGGACTGGACGATGCGCTGCAGCAGCAGTTCCTTGAAGAGTTTGAAGCCGGTCTTTACGGGTACACGTATCTGGAAGACGAGTAGCGGTTGATGCCCGGCGGCGCTGCGCTGTCCGGGCCGACAATTCCGCGCCGGATAGGGTGAATCCGTCAACCGGCAGGATGCTATACTCACTTGAACCCGTATGAATTAACGGCGATAATTCGTCCCAATAAGCGATTTACGAATCAATCCCTTCCTCGTCGGGTTTAACGACGCGGAAGGGATTTTTTTTCATCTGTTTTTAATGTATCGACTTTAAAAGAGGTCTGGTCATGAGCACTTTAGGTCATCAGTACGATAACTCTCTGGTATCTAACGCGTTTGGTTTTTTACGCCTTCCAATGAACTTCCAGCCGTACGACAGCGACGCTGATTGGGTGATCACCGGCGTTCCGTTTGATATGGCGACGTCGGGGCGCGCAGGCGGGCGTCATGGCCCGGCTGCGATTCGTCAGGTTTCGACTAACCTCGCCTGGGAGCACAACCGCTTCCCGTGGAACTTCGATATGCGCGAGCGCCTGAACGTGGTGGACTGCGGCGATCTGGTGTATGCGTTCGGCGATGCCCGTGAAATGAGCGAAAAGCTGCAGGCGCACGCAGAGAAATTACTGGCTGCCGGCAAGCGGATGCTCTCCTTCGGTGGCGACCACTTCGTGACTCTGCCGCTGCTGCGCGCCCACGCGAAGCACTTCGGCAAAATGGCGCTGGTGCACTTTGATGCGCATACCGACACCTACGCAAACGGCTGTGAATTTGACCATGGCACCATGTTCTACACCGCGCCGAACGAAGGCTTGATCGACCCGAATCATTCTGTACAGATCGGTATTCGTACCGAGTTTGACAAAGACAACG
Source organism: Citrobacter sp. Cs237 (assembly GCF_030332325.1). Taxonomy (NCBI): domain Bacteria; kingdom Pseudomonadati; phylum Pseudomonadota; class Gammaproteobacteria; order Enterobacterales; family Enterobacteriaceae; genus Citrobacter; species Citrobacter sp. Cs237. The sequence goes on from NZ_JAOWIB010000106.1 coordinate 502,768, forward strand.
GCTTTACCGTGCTGGACGCCTGCCAGGTCAACGATCGCGGTGTGGACGATATCCTCGCGCAGGTGAAACAGATCGTCGGCGACATGCCGGTTTACCTGACGTTTGACATCGACTGTCTGGATCCGGCGTTTGCTCCGGGAACCGGTACGCCGGTTATTGGCGGTCTGACTTCCGATCGCGCCATTAAGCTGGTTCGTGGCCTGAAGGATCTGAATATCGTTGGTATGGACGTGGTGGAAGTCGCGCCAGCTTATGACCAGTCGGAAATTACCGCACTGGCTGCCGCGACGCTGGCATTAGAGATGCTTTATATCCAGGCGGCGAAGAAAGGCGAATAATCACGCCATTTTGAAAGCGGGCAGCGCGCTGCCCGTGTCATAACCGGCGTTGCCGGGGTTAAAAATCGTTACTTGATACCGTCCGCTTTCATGCGATCGCGAATATGCTGCGCACGTTCTGCCGATGCCGGGTGATCGTCAAACATAGAGCTTTGACGGCCTTCTTCCAGCTTCGCCAGTTTCTCGAAACTGGTCGCCAGACCCGCCGGACTGAGGCCGCGTTTGCGCAATAAGTCGTAAGAGTAGTCATCGGCTTCTGATTCCTGGCGCTGGGAGAACTGCGAGTTCACCAGTTTTTCACCCAGATCCCCGAGCTGTGACTGGGACAGACTGCCGACAATTCCGCCCGCGGATGCCGCCGCCGCGCGTACAGCATTGGTGCCCAGCGCAACTTGCATCCCTTTCTTCACGTGACCGAGCGCCACGTGACCCATTTCGTGACCGATAACCGCTTCCACTTCGTTATCCGTCATCATGTCCATCAGGCCGCTGTAGACGCGGATACAGCCGTTCGCCATAGCAAAAGCGTTCACGTCTTTCGCCATGTAAACCTTATAGTTAACCGCCTGTCCGTTGATGTTATCGCCCAGCGCGGCGGCGATTTTACTCAGGCGCTTCGCGTACTCGCTGCTGGCAGGCGCGAGAGTGGCTTTCCCGTCCATCTCTGCGCAAGCCTGGTCGCTTAGCGCTTTCACCTGCGCATCGCTCAGGCTGTAGGCCTGAAACGCTTCGGCGCCCGATGAAAGCAGTCCGTTGGAGTCCATATTCTGGCAGCCGGTCAACACCGTCGCCATGCCCATAGCAAGCAGTAAAGCGCGAATCTTCATGTTTTTTTCTTCCGCATGAAATGAGGATTGTTCTAAAAGTGCGCCTGAGCAGATGAACCGGCGCTTATGACTAAGTATAAAGAAAAGAACAACAAGCGGGCGAGCAGATTGCGCAACATGCGAGCACGATCCGGAGATTTCTGAAGCGGCAAAAGGATGCTCCATGTACATGGCAGGCGGCTTGGGTTACATTGTTCGCACTTTTTTCCGGCGTAGCCCAAAACGCGCTGTCGTCAAGTCGTTACGGGCATGGCCTTCATCATCCGATCTGGAGTCAAAATGTCCTCACGTAAAGAGCTTGCTAATGCTATTCGTGCGCTGAGCATGGACGCAGTACAGAAAGCCAAATCCGGTCACCCGGGCGCCCCTATGGGTATGGCTGACATTGCCGAAGTCCTGTGGCGTGATTTCCTGAACCACAACCCGAGCAACCCGTCCTGGGCTGACCGTGACCGCTTTGTGCTGTCTAACGGCCACGGCTCCATGCTGATTTACAGCCTGCTGCACCTCACTGGCTACGATCTGCCAATGTCTGAACTGCAGAACTTCCGTCAGCTGCATTCCAAAACCCCGGGGCACCCGGAAGTGGGCTACACCGCTGGTGTTGAAACCACGACCGGCCCGCTGGGACAGGGTATTGCTAACGCAGTGGGCATGGCGATTGCGGAAAAAACGCTGGCCGCCCAGTTTAACCGCCCGGGTCATGACATTGTTAACCATTACACCTACGCGTTTATGGGCGACGGCTGTATGATGGAAGGCATCTCTCACGAGGTCTGCTCGCTGGCTGGTACCCTGAAACTCGGTAAACTGGTGGCGTTCTACGATGACAACGGGATCTCCATCGATGGTCACGTTGAAGGCTGGTTCACTGACGATACCGCGAAGCGTTTCGAAGCCTACGGCTGGCACGTGGTGCGCGGCGTAGACGGTCACGACGCTGACGCAATCAAACGTGCGGTAGAAGAAGCGCGCGCTGTCACCGACAAACCGTCCCTGCTGATGTGCAAAACCATCATTGGTTTCGGTTCTCCGAATAAAGCGGGTACCCACGACTCCCACGGTGCGCCGCTGGGCGATGCCGAAATCGCGCTGACCCGCGAACAACTGGGCTGGAAATACGCGCCGTTTGAAATCCCGTCTGAAATCTATGCTCAATGGGATGCGAAAGAAGCCGGCCAGGCAAAAGAGTCGGCCTGGAACGAGAAATTCGCTGCCTACGCGAAGGCTTTCCCACAGGAAGCGGCAGAATTCACCCGTCGTATGAAAGGTGAAATGCCGGCTGACTTCGACGCAAAAGCGAACGAGTTTATCGCGAAGCTGCAGGCGAATCCGTCTAAAATCGCCAGCCGTAAAGCGTCTCAGAATGCGATCGAAGCCTTTGGTCCTCTGCTGCCTGAATTCCTCGGCGGCTCCGCTGACCTGGCGCCTTCTAACCTGACCCTGTGGTCTGGTTCTAAGCCGATCAACGAAGACACTGCCGGTAACTACATCCATTACGGCGTGCGTGAATTCGGTATGACCGCTATCGCTAACGGTATCTCTCTGCACGGTGGTTTCCTGCCGTATACCTCCACCTTCCTGATGTTTGTTGAATACGCCCGTAACGCGGTGCGTATGGCTGCGCTGATGAAACAGCGTCAGGTGATGGTTTACACCCACGACTCCATCGGTCTGGGTGAAGACGGTCCGACTCACCAGCCGGTTGAACAGGTGGCTTCCCTGCGCGTGACCCCGAACATGAGCACATGGCGCCCGTGCGACCAGGTGGAATCCGCCGTGGCGTGGAAATACGGCGTTGAGCGTCAGGACGGTCCGACCGCACTGATTCTTTCCCGTCAGAATCTGGCTCAGCAGGAACGTACCGAAGAGCAACTGGCGAACATCGCGCGCGGTGGTTACGTGCTGAAAGACTGTGCTGGTCAACCTGAGCTGATCTTCATCGCTACCGGTTCAGAAGTTGAGCTGGCGGTGGCCGCATGGGACAAACTGACCGCAGAAGGCGTGAAGGCGCGTGTGGTCTCCATGCCGTCTACCGACGCGTTTGACAAGCAGGATGCCGCCTATCGTGAAACGGTACTGCCAAAAGCCGTTACCGCACGCGTGGCGGTTGAAGCCGGCATCGCTGACTACTGGTTCAAATACGTAGGCCTCAACGGCGCTATTGTGGGCATGACGACCTTCGGCGAATCCGCGCCTGCTGAGCAACTGTTCGAAGAATTTGGCTTCACCGTGGACAACGTGGTGGCTAAAGCGAAAGACCTGCTGCGATAATGGCGTACTTGCTTGAAATGGACCGCATAGCAACATAACGCGAGTTCATTCGCGCTAAAATCTGAATCCGGAAATGACACGCATTTCCGGATTTTTTTTCTCTTTTTTCTCCTCTTACCCGCGCAAAAAAACATCATAAAAATTTATTTTACTCAATGAATTTCTTGAAAAAAAGCAACTCCATATTTGGACACTGCACGTGCCATATATTTATTTAATAAATATTGATTCAAGTAATAAAAGTAATTATCCCTTATATATCAGCTGTATTCAAACTTAAACAGTCCAATAACCATTCATAAAATAAATATTGGTCCATTTTAGGATTTTATTTAGGACCGAAATGTAGTTGACACAAGCAAAAAAAACTAGAATGCATCCTCATTTCACTATTATTTTATATATGGATATAGTATGAATTATATTGCGAAAAGTGCATTACTGACGGTTCTCATTTGTGCCGGGAATGTTGCCGCTGCGGAAGATGGAACAATTACCTTTGAAGGGACGATTAGCGATGCGACCTGTACAATAACGGGGGGCGATGCTACCGGCACCTCCACGACCCCGGACTTTACTGTACATCTGCCACCCATCAGCATCACGGCATTAGCGGCGGATGGTGAGCGTGCAGGGGACACACCATTCTTTATTAAACTCAGCGGCGCAAACTGTGCGAACGGAAAGGTTGCCAGCGTCTTCTTTGAACTCGCGCAAAGTACAAATATCGACAATGCTACCGGTAACCTGAAAAACACCGTTGCTGCAGATAGCGGCGGCGCGAATAAAGTGCAGGTGGGTTTGCTTGATGCTAATAAAGCGATTCTGAATCTGACGACGGCCAACGAATCAGCGATCACCAAAACGGTGAGCGGTAATACTGCGCAGTTTGACTACTGGGCGCAGTATGTTGCTACCGGCGGCGCGGCTACCGCTGGTGAGGTCAGTACTGAAGTGGTTTATTCCATCAAATATCAGTGATCCCCTAATAAATTAATCATGTATTAGCCAAATGGCGGAGAACATCCGCCATTAAATTCATCTGAAGGAGCAGGTTGAATGATAAGGAAGTTGAGTGTCGGTATCGCGGCGGTGTTAAGTCTGGCTTGCTCGTTTCAGGCCATGTCGACGATTCAAATTATGTCGACGCGCGTTGTGCTTAATGCGGCAGAAAAAGAACAAAGCGTGCGTATTAACAACGTGGGGGCCCAGCCCACATTAACGCAAGTGTGGCTATCTACCACAGAGAAAAACATCGGTGCCGAGAAGGAGCAGTTACCCTTCTTTATTAACCCGCCGGTAGCCCGCATTAACAGCCAAAAAGGGAAAGTATTCCGTATCTTCCAGACCGACGAGGCCATTAATAAATACCCTAAAGATCGTGAAACCATGCTCTGGTTGAACGTATTAGATATCCCACCTGAATTACCTGAAGATGCGAACAAGAATCAGATAAAAATGGCATTCAGGACGCTGATTAAATTCTTCTACCGTCCGGCAGGTTTGAAAGGAAACCCGATGGAAGCTGCGGATAATTTAACATGGGAATTACAAAAAACCGCGAAAGGCTATGCCGTTACGGGTACGAATAGATCGCCTTATTACGTCAGTATGACGAACGCCTGGCTGCTCAACGCCGAGGGTAAAGAGAGTGAAGTGGAAGGACAGATACTTGCCCCTTACAGCCAACTGACTTACCACTTTCCGCAGGTTAATGCTGTACAGGGGAAAGGCGTATTTAAATACAACTACATTACCGATTTAGGTGCTTATATCAAACGTACTTATACGTTCTAAACGTTAAGGATATTGTTGCCAGGATGGTTGCTGCATGTTCCCTTTTATTAAAAAAGAAATAACACAACATCAAATCAAGCGACTTATGACGACCTGGGTTGCTGTTGCGGTACTGTCCTCATTTTCCGCATCGGCGGCGAGTGAAGGCCAGGCCATAAATTTTTCTCGTGGGTTTATGAAGTTTTATGATAGCGGAATTGACCTCACGCAGTTCGACGGCAAAGACAAAATCCTACCCGGCAACTATAAGCTGGAGGTCTACAGCAATCGTACAAAAATTGACGCATGGATGATCACATTCGTTGCGGCGCAAAACGAACAGGGGGTCAACGCCTGCCTGAAACCCGAAATGATCATCCGCTTTGACGTTGATACCTCAAAGCTGCCGGAGAACTGGAAGAACGCAGACTGCATTATCCTGCCGGCGTTAATTCCTGGCGCTACCGTGAAATACAATCAGGACGATGAACAGCTTGACGTCACCATTCCTCAGGCGATGCTGTTAAATACGCCGGTAGGGTATATCAGTCCGGAATTATGGGATGACGGTGTGCCTGCGTTAATGTCTTCCTACACCTTTAGCGCAACCAGCGCGCGCTATCGACCAGGGGAGGATAACTCGAATTACCTCTATGGTAACATGCACAACTCGTTGTCTTTAGGGGCGTGGCGTTTTACAACCTATGACAGCATGATGTCCGGCAGTGATACGAGTGAGTCTGGTATACAACATATTCAGGCTTATGCCGAACGCGCCATTGCGCCGATTAAGTCGACAATTGTGTTGGGCGACCTCAACACCACTGGTGATTTTTTCGATACTACGGCGCTACGGGGCGCGCGCCTGGCGACGGACGATCGGATGTTACCGGATTCCGTGCGTAATTACGCGCCTGTAGTGCGTGGGATTGCGAACAGCAACGCCACGGTTACTATCACGCAGGCAGGGAATACGATTTTCGAAAAAGTCGTCCCACCGGGCGAGTTTGCGATTAGCGATCTGTATGCCACCGGTTACAACGGCGACCTGGAGGTCACCGTCAAGGAAACCAATGGCGATGAAACGCATTTCTCCGTACCGTATTCCAGCGTCCCGCAGTTGTTGCGAGAAGGCTATTCACGCTACTCCGTGTCTGCCGGCGAGATCCGCGACACGTGGCTTTCCGAGGATCCGCAACTGCTGGAAGGGACCATCCAATATGGTCTGCTCAATAACCTCACGGGTTATCTCGGTGGGCAAAGCGCTTTCGACGGCGACTACGCTTCATTAATGACAGGTTTAGCGGTGAATACCCGCCTCGGCGCGCTGGGTCTTGATGTAACACGGTCTTTTACTCACTTCGACGATCAGCCGGAGACTCAGGATTGCGGTACATTTTGCGATATGAGTCTGCGGATAAGCCTGGCGAAGAGCCTGCCGGATATCGGCACCAACTTCAGTTTGGTCGGCTACCGTTATTCGAGCAAAAATTACTACTCCTTGTCCGATGCGATAAGCCTTAAACGCAGCCTTGATACGGGCGATACGGATTACTATCCATCACGCTATCGCGAGCGTCTTGAAGCCAACATCAATCAGACATTACCTCCCGGTTGGGGAAGTTTTTATGTGAGCGGATTTGTTGGCAACGTCTGGAATGATGAGTTAGGACAGAATGAAAAGTCCAACTTTGTCGTTGGGTATAACAACCAGTTTGGCAGAACGACCTGGGGTATCTCTTTTGGCCGCACGCATAGCGAAGATGGCGAACGTGAAGACACGGTTTACCTAAACGTCAGTCTGCCGCTCGGCAACCAGTACGACAGAAACGTGCGCCTCGGCGCTAACTTTAGCTATAACAGCGACGACGCGAATTTCCGAACCTCCTTAAATGGCTCTGCCGGCGAGCGTTCGCAGTTCGGTTTTGGCGGTTACTTCAGCCAGTCAAACCAGCCAGAAACCAACTTCGGTATGAACCTATCCTATACGGGAGAAAGCGCTTCCGGCGGCGTGACCTACAGCCAGTCCAGAGACAGTTTCATGGCAGGCGTGAACTTCAACGGCGGAATGGTAGTGCACCAGGGCGGGGTTAACTTTGTGCCAATGCTCGCTGATACCATTGGTATTGTTGAAGCGAAAGGGGCTGAAGGATCGCATGTGTATCCGGACTCGAATGCAATCATTAAAGATAATGGATATGGGATTATCAGTTATCTGTCACCCTACAGATACAATGAAGTGTACGCCGATCCTAAAGGTACTCGCTTTGACGTAGAAGTCGATGATACGCGCCGTACAATTGTTCCTACCGCCGGGGCAGCCGTCCTCATAAAAATGGATGCGCAAAAGGATAAGCAAACTTTTGTCCATTTCGTATTGAATACGGGGGAGATTATTCCTTTTGGCGCGCCCATACTCAATGGCGAGGGGGATAATATTGGCATGGTGGGCCAGAATGGTCTTGCTATGGTTTCACTGCAAAAAGGGAAAAATACGCTTTTAATTAAATGGAAAAAACAAAAGCAGTCATTCCAGTGCCGGTCAAGTTATGACGTGACTGAAAAAGAACATAATGCTGATGAATCAGAGAGCGCTTTTAAAGCTGTCGATATTCATTGCGAAAAGGAAGAATTAACAAAATGAAACGGATTTTATCAGGGCTATTGATGTTAGCGGCGGGCATACTGTTTTCGGTCAGTAGTAATCAAGCTTATGCTGCGCTTTGTGAATTAACGTCACCGTTGGCGATGTTGAATATCACAGATGATATTACACTTAAGCCTGCAGAGAAGGGAGCTGCAGGTACTGTACTCTGGAGTAAAACCTTTTCGGTGCCGGATATTAGCTATAAGTGTAATAGCGCTACGCAGTCAACCTGGCATTCCTCTTATACGCGCAATTACATTACCTCGCAGATCGATAATGTCTATGTCACGGAAATTCCGGGTATCGGTATCCGCATGAAGTGGCCTACTCAGGCCGCTGACGCCTGGTTACCCGGTAACTCAGGGGCTGCGGTGACGTGTGCTGCCGGATGTTCGATAAAAAATAGCACGGTGCTGGTCGAGTTTGTTCAGACGGGGACGCTCAATGCTGGGGAGAGTTATATTCCGGTAGGAAGCGTTGCAGAGGCCTCGGTTATTCCGACAGCAGATTCCAGCGATAAATTATCCATCTTATCAATTAATTTTGGCACGGCGATTAAAGTTAAACCCTATTCGTGCACTCTTTATCCATCAACAAATTATATCGATTTGGGAACCTATAGTCTGGCTGATTTTGTTAAAGATAATTCGAAGCAAGGGGATAAAAAAGAGTTCACTATTACTGTGACCTGCCCCGAACCCGCAAACGTCAAGCTGCAGTTTGACACAGTGATTAACCCACAGTTCGCTTCTCTCACAGGGGTACTGGGTGTTGAGACAGGCGAGGGATACGCGAAAAATTTTGCGATACGTCTTTATGAAAAAAGCCGTTACAGCTCTACTGCGCTAACGCTTGGACAAGCTAAAGAGTACCCGGTCACATCAATGCGGACCAATACCTATCAGGCACAAATATATGTGCCGGCCGACATCCAGCGCGATTCGCAGCTGACAGCCGGAAAAGTTGTGGGCGTTGTTGTATACACAATGATTAATTAAATATAAATATCAGGGAATGATGTGATGATATATTCACGATTTTTATTAAAACAGATGGTTTTAATTGTGCCACTTTTACAAGTGGCACATGCCGCTATGCTTCCCGGTCAGCAAAATAAGCAAGAACTGGACAGACTCGAAAGACAAAGTAATCAGTTCTTAATTGAAGAGGCGAAACGTACAGAAGCGCTTTTGCAAAAACAAAGAGCGCTGCGCGGTAGCGAAGAAGAAGGCGGGCTGCCAGCTGATTCACAGTGGAAATTTAAAGTCGATAAAATTGTCATTCTGGATGACGCTCGGTTCGACAGCTCGCCGCAACGAGAAGAAATCGTTCAGCGCTATGTGGGAAAGGAACTGGGAAAAGCCGAAATTTTTTCGTTGGTCAAAGAACTGACGGATTTTTATATTGCTCGTGGCTATGCTACAACCCTTATAAGTATTGAACCTGGTAATATTAAAAGCGGCTCGTTAACGCTTCGTGTACTGTGGGGAAAGATTAACGATTTTAAAGTGAACGGTCAAGAACCTTCATTTCGTGAACACACGCGTTTATTTACCGCCTATCCCTTTGCCAAAGGGAAGGTGCTCAATATGCAGGATATTGACCAGAGCGTGGAAAATTTATTACGCGTATCGGATGCTGACAATATTCATGTTCAGCCCTCGGTGATTAATGGCTATTCCGATCTCAATTTACTGCATCAGCCATCATTTCCGGTATCTCTCACCGCAGGTCTCAATAACTCGGGCACTCAGGCGGAGGGCTGGCAGCAATACTATGGCAGTTTTACCGGTAAAAATATTGCCGGGCTAAATGATATTTTTAATGCTTATTACTCCTGGAACAACCTTAATAATCCGGATGACAAACAGGACTCCTGGTCTTTTAGCTATGGTGTCCCATTGGGATACTGGGGATTTGATGCGAATTACTATAAATCTCAATACACTAAAAGCATTGATGGTGGGTACGACATTTATGAGTCAGACGGAAACTCAGAACGCGCGTCACTGCGTATAAGCCGTATGCTTATGCGTGGTGCAACCGGTAAAACAAGTGCGTGGATGAAAGTTGAGCGCCGGGATAACTACAATGGAATTGAACATTCGCAAATTGATGTCAGTTCAAAAAAATACACCTCGCTTGCTACTGGCCTGACGTATGTCGGCGCGCTGGGCGGTGGTTGGGTCTATGGTGATATTGGCGTAACGGCTGGGGTTCCATGGTTTGGTTCTGCCTGGAAAGGCGATCCGGACCTGGAGGGTTTTGACCTCAATTATATTAAATATAACGGCATTGTCAGCTGGACTCGCCCTCTTTATAAAGTGGGAAGGCTGGGGGTTACGTATGAATTAAACAGTGGCTTCCAGTATTCGCCAGATGTGCTGGTGAGTGACGCAAAAGTCACAATTGGCGATGAATATACGGTTCGGGGCTTCAAAGACGATAATGTAATGAGCGATAGCGGAGCATGGATCGCAAATACTCTGCAATTCCCTTTTGATGTGGGTGTGGCTGGTGTTTATCAGTTGACGCCTTATATGGGCTACGATCTCGGATTCACTAAAGATAATTGTCCTGAGGGTGTCGATGCGTGTGATGGGCAGTTCATGATGGGCGCGTCAGTAGGTATCAAAGCAAGCGGTAAATATTTCTCCTCCTATGTTATGGCAGGTTGGCCCATCAGAAAACCAGATTCAATGGATGAACAGACTGTAGATGATGCAGTTGTCTATTACAAAACGGAAATTACTTTTTAATTTAGGGACACATTATGAATCGACAAAATGTTAAAGCTGAGAAGTTGAATGCCAGCAACTTGCATAAAAAACTTGGCCCATTATATCTGTCATTGGCGAGTATTTTATCGCCTGCCGTTGAAGCAGCCACCACACCGGACAATCGTCAATCAAACGGTCCCACGATGGGCCAGACGGCGAATGGCACGCCGTTGATTAATATCGCTAACCCTAATGCGAAGGGCGTTTCATTAAATAAATTCACTGAATTTAACGTTGACCAGAAAGGCGTTGTCTTTAATAACAGCATGCAAGAAGGCGTGACCAAAATTGGAGGTTACGCGGTTAAAAATGGTCAACTGCAGCAGGAAGCCAGTGCGATTATCAGCGAAGTCACAGGTGCGAAGGCCTCGTATATTAATGGCACGATGGAAGTTTTCGGTAAAAAAGCCGACATTATTATTGCGAACGAAAATGGTATTAGCGTCAACGGCGCGACGACCATTAACGCCAATAGTCTGACCCTCAGCACCGGTAAAGTACAGGCAAATCAGGACGGTACTTATAAACTTGCCGTCGATAAGGGAAACATCACCGTCACCGGGCAGGGTATTAACACTGAAGGCTTAAGCTATTTTGATATCGTCAGCCGCAGCGCCCAGCTTGAAGGCGAAATCGCCGGTAAGGCAGACCTGAAGGTTTTGGCCGGACAGAACGACTATGAGCTTGCCAGCCGTAGCCATACCGTTCGTAGCCAGGGCGATGGGCAGGGGCCTGCTGTTGCTATCGATGGTAGCGCGCTGGGTTCCATGTACGGCGGTAAAATTCAGTTAATCAGCACCGAATCTGGCGCGGGTGTGCGCCACGCAGGTGGTATTATTTCCAGCGGTGATTTAGAAATTAGCGCAGACGGGGATATCACGCTGGCCAGCCTGCACAGCGATAAAAATATTACGCTAAACGGCAACAATATTGCGACCACCAAATCCAGCAATAGCGCGATGGGCGTTGAAGCGCAAAATGACATTGTGTTTAATGCGCTTGCTGGCGTTACCCTCAATAACGATGTGATTTCCTCTGCGGGTAAGATCCGTATTGACGCCAGTTCGCTGGTGCAAAATGCCGCCTCGCTGATTACCAACGCGACGGCGACGACCTCTGTACCAGCCATCCAGATCAACGTTGCCGGACAATATACGCTGAATGGCAAACTCCAGGCGCTGGATGCAAATGGCAATATCATCAGCAATGGCGTTGTGACGCTGAAAAAGGGTGACTTCGTCGTCCTGGTGGACGGCAAGGAAGTCGCGTTCAGCTCACTGGTATCGGATGTTCAGGTTATCAGCCACAGCGGAGATATTCAGATTACCGCTGGCAGTATGACCAATAACGGCGGCTCTGTACTGGCGAAAAAAGGCACTTTGCAGGTTAATCTGACTGGCGCGTTTGAAAGCAGCGGTGCCGTTAACGCCAGCGGCAATATCGTTATCGCTTCCGGATCGGCGAAAAATAATGGCGTGATCTATGCGTCTGGCACCCAGACGCTCACCGTTGGCGACCTGGATAACAGCGGCCGAATCTTTGCCGATAAAAAACTGGTGATGAATGCCAGCGCCCTCAATAACAAAGGGGTAATCGGCGTCACGCAAGGGGAAATGCAGCTTGCCAGCCGCGGAAACCTTATCAATAGCGGTACGATCAGTAGCGACGATGCAACCATCGATGTAAGTGCTGAAGGTGATATCGACAACAGCGGCAATATCATCAGCAATAAAAATGACGTTACCGTCACTGCGAAAGGCAAGTCGCTGAAAAATACCGGCGCCATTGAAGGCCGCAGTATCGCGCTAACGACTTCTGATGCAGATGCCACTCTTGAAAACCGCGGCACCGTGAATGCTAAACAGAAAGTTCAGGTGAAGACCGCGAAGCTAAGCAATACTGGCGGTACGCTCAGTTCGTCGGGCGATATGGAATTGAAGGTGAGCAAGCAGCTCGCCAACACCAGCGGCGGTGAAATTCTGGCGGCGGGTAAACTGTCACTGGATGGCGAAAATGTGACGACAGTGGTGAATGACGATGCCGGTTGGATCCAGGGCAAGTCCGTTTCGTTGACCAATCTTGCGTCGCTGTCTAATACCCAGGATGGGGTTATCTTAGCCACGGAAGATCTTACGCTTACCGGTATTAATACGCTGACGAATGACGCATCGACAATTCAGGCGACGACGCTCCTGCTCGATCAGATTGATACGCTTAATAACGTCAATACCGGGACAATCTACAGCGGTGATAGCCTGCAATTGTCGAATATTGAATCCCTTAAAAACGATAATTCCCAGCTGATTGCCGAAGGCGCTCTTTCACTCAGCCATCTGTCCGACATTTCAAACCAGAATGGCGCGGTGGTGGTCAGTGGCACGCAGCTTGCCATCAACAATGTTGATTCATTAACCAACAGCGGTGGCGCGGTGATTCAGGCAGGTGGCGCGCTCAATATAACTTCCGTTGATACGCTGAATAACGCTTCCGACGCTTCCATTGTGGCGTCAGGCGATATGACGTTTGACGGCGTTCGGGAACTGACTAACCAGGCTGTCATCCTTAGCAACAGTGCGATCACCCTGCAAAATGGCGATACGCTTAAAAATGAAGGCGTTGTACAGGCCGGAACCGATCTGATTATCCGCAATATCAGAAACCTGATTAACCAGGGGAGCGACCATGTGTTAATGGCCTTGCGTAACCTGACGATTGAAGATGTGGATGCCCTGACCAACGCCGACCAGGCCGTGATTACAGCAAGTATGCATACTGTACTCACTGCGATCGGTCTGCTGACGAACCTGTCAGGTTCCTTGATTCAGGCGGTTGACGGTACGCTGACTATCGCCGCGGATACCTTGACCAACAGCGGCGGCACGGGGGAATACGTATCGACTCTGGTCGCGGGCGGCGACCTGACTATCGATGCTAATAATCTGACGAATGATGATGGCGGCGCTATTGTCTCGTCTGATAATAACCTGACGCTGAATATTGCGCAGGTTTTAAATAACACAAATTCGGCGGTAATCGTCGGTGGCCGAACCACCACGCTGAACGTGACGAACGGTGATATTAACAACAGCGCTGATTCGCTTATCGCCGGTTATGATATTAACGTCAACGCCAGGGCTATGGCGAATGATGACAACTCGTCTATTGTTGCCGATCGCGATCTGACGCTCAAACTGGCCAGCCTGAATAATACCTCTGGTATTCTGGAAGCCGGGCGGATTTTGTCTCTTGATCTCGACGCCAGTTTGACCCTTGACAATCTCAGTAAAAACATTCGGGCAGGAAGTGAGCTAAACATTTCGACGCAGGGTGATTTTACGAACAATGCCATGCTGGAAATCATCGGCGATATGAACGTGGACGCCGAAGGCGACTTCGTCAATAACATGTCCATTGTCACCGGCGGTGATTTAGATATTAATGCGAAGAATGTGACTAATGGCGCGCAAAGTCTGCTGTGGACAATGGGCGATTTGAGTCTTGAAGCGCGCAACGGACAGTTTATCAATGCCGTTGGCGGCAACGTGCTTAGCATGGGTGATTTGTCAATTATCGCGAAAGAAATCTGGAACCAGGCGGGGATAATCCGGGCAGAAAAAGATATTTATCTGGATGCTGAAGTCATTACCAATGAAAGCACCTACAGCGGTGATGAAATTTCAGTCACTGGTGCGCAGATTGCGACTGTATCGTATGAGACGATCGAGCATGCATTGACGAAATCTTTTACGCATATTGGGTTAGATATGCCGACCGTCACATCCGGCCTGCAACTGGAAAACCAGGCGGAGATCAGCGCAGGTGGCAATATCAATATCAACCAGCGTGATATTTACGATACCCACGATGTGTTTAATACCGGTGGTCTGATACAGGCGGCGAAAGATATCACCATCACAGGTAACGTCTATAACTCGCCGCGCTATGGCGAACTCACGCTTTACGATTACTTGCAACTTCCGCTCAGCAAGCAAGGATCCCTTACCTATCGCTGGGAGCTTGCATCAGAGCACCAGTCAAGCTGGGAATTCGATACGCTTTATCAATTCCTTGACTTTGAATTCGGCGGGGGCAGTGCGGCAAACAAAATTGACTCAAAAGGGGGCGGCACTGATGCGGAAAAAGAGCTCTGGTTTAACGCAGTAGTGATGTTAGGTAATCAATCAACATTATTTAACAGCATGATGATCCGAATTTTCGGCGAAAACTGGCAAACGTCTAATTATAACAAATTGTGTAATATTTGGGCGCAACAAACCGCATCAGACAATGCAGGGCTGAAGGCCAATAAAACCTATTATGTGCCGCAGGAAAAAGGCGAAATTACCGCTGGCGGCAACTTCACGCAGAATGGTGGGGTGCTGGATAATGGTATTGCCGGGGCAGGGGTGATTAACGCCAACGCCAATATCAGCGATATTGATGTAGGTGATTATACCGTTGACACCGTTATTGCGGGCTATGATGTTAACGTCAATACCAAAACTATTGATGAGCTGTCCATGGGTATCAGCCCCATGCCGACCATCAAAGATATGATCTCGATCCCGGGAATGTTTGAAATCTCCACCGATTTCAAGAAAACCACAGAAGCGGCGAAAAATGGCGAGGATTATCCGGGACCCGCTAACAATATCGTGCCGATTTTTGAAACCCGTCCATCAATGATAGACCAGAGCGGTTATACCGGATCGGACTATTTCTTTGATCAGGTGGGTTACGATCCGCAACAACCGGTCAATGTGATCGGCGACAATTATTTTACCTCTGAGCTGATTCGCCGCGAAATTTCCGCTTCGGTTGGCAGCTTCTTCTCAATTCGCGACGGCCTGGAGGGCGATGCGCTTGTCCAGGCATTAATGGATAACGCAGGTGAAGCGGCGAAGGATAGCGAGCTTGGCCTGGTGGTTGGCGAACCGTTGTCTCAGGAGCAGCGTAGCAATCTGGATAAAGATATCGTCTGGTTTGTTAACCAAAATGTAAACGGTGTGGATGTATTGGTTCCGGTTGTTTATCTGTGCCCGGAAACGCTGCGTCAGATGGAAAGCGGCGACGTTAACGGCGGCAGCGCGACAATCCATGCTGGTAATGACATGAACGTTGATGCCAGTGAAATCAACAATATGAATGGCTCAATTTCGTCTGGCGGCGACATGACGCTGGTCTCTGACGGCGATATTAATAACGTCAGTAACGGTATGAACTCCGGTATTTCCGCGGGTGGCGATATGAGCATGACGACCACCAATGGCGATATCAACAATAATGGCGCGGCTATCAGTGCCGACGGTGATATTGCGATGAGCGCTGAAAATGGCGATATCACCATGACGGCAAGCGTGGGTCGGGGTGAAGATGGCAAGCAGATTATTCATGCCTACGATGATGGCGTGACTGCTGGCGGTAGCATCAGCATGGAAGCGAAATCAATCACCTCAAACGCGTCAGATATTACCGCGGGTCAGGATGTCAATATGAAGGCCACAGAGGGGGACGTGACCTTCAACGACCTGCATGAAATTGATGCGACCCGCACCATTGATAACGATGTGCAAAATGCCTTTAATTTCTCGTTATCAGATACCTCCACCACGACGGGCACCGCTATTGGCAGTAATGTGTCGGCTGGCGGGAATATGAACATTGAGGCTAAAAATGATGTTGTGATGGAAGGCGGCACCTATTCTGCGCAGACCGGCTCGATCTCGGCAGAAAACAATGTCACGATTAAAACCTCAGAGGATGTCTCTCATTCGGAAGAGCACACCTCCAGCCGCGAATTCCGTATGGGGGCTGGGGTCAGCGGTGGTGGTCAGACAGTGGAAACGGACTATGGCACGATGTCGGGTGGGTCTAATACAACCACGACAGGCGATTACGTTAGTGCCGGTTCACAATCCGATACGTCGGCTATTGGTAAAAAGCCTGGACGCGCGCCGGTAAACGATACCGCGGGTTTCAGTCTCGAATTTAATTCTCAAAGTGATTCTACCGTTACTGACAGTAAAAAGAATACGAATGCCTCGATCAGTTTTGCCGAGTCGGGATCGATCAACGCCAATAAAACCGTGGATATCGGTGGTGCTGACCTGAGCGCGGGCGACTCTCTGAGTATTAATGCTGAAGATGTCACCAGCACTAAATACCTCGATGAAGAGAAGACCACCACCACGCATAAAGAGATGAATTTTGGTATTTCTGGCGAAGCGCACAGTACCCTTGCCGATTCCGCCGATAAGGCCGGTAACCTGGTCGAGAAATCGCAGGATGGCCAGGAGCTTAATGCGGGGACCACAGCCGCAGAAGTGCTTGGCGATGCGTCGAATTTGTTACTTAACGATATTGCGGGCGCGTCCATAACGATTGGCGGCGGTTCGAAGAAATCGACATCCACTACCGAAACGACATCGGAAAATATCACCAACATTAATGCGAAAAATATCTCTATCAATACTAAAAAAGACACCACCCTCAATGGTGTCGATATTAAGGGCGAGGAGGTAGAAATTAACGCCGGTGGCGACGTGTCGATGAATGCGGCGAAATCGACTTCCAGCTATTCCAACTCCAGCGAAGAACATTCTGGAGGGGTCACGGCAGGCGTTGGTGTGGATCTGACCGGAATCAGCGGCGGTGCGTCCGTTGACTACAGCGGTAATAAAGAAAATGGTTCCGGTGACTCAACCACCTACACCAACAGCACTATCACCGCCGATAACGTGAAGATCAAAACTGGCGGCGATATGTCCATGACCGGGGCAAATATCGAGGCCAATACCGCGGATGTCGACGTGGCAGGGGATCTGGATATTACCTCCGTCCAGGATACGGTTCATACCGAAAATGCCCGACAGAACTGGGGAGCGTCGGTGGGTGTCGCCGTATCGGGTAAAGGGGTTACGCCCACCGCTGCGGTAAACGCGGGTGGTGGCTCCGAGGCGCATGACGCAGCGACCACGGCAAAACAATCCGGCATTCACACGAATGGCGAAGTGAATGTGAAAACCGGCGGCGACCTGAACATGACAGGGGCGAATATTGTCTCTGAAGAGGGTACCGGCTCCGTGAACGTGGCTGGCGACATTAACGCCCGGACCCTCGAAGACAGTGTGGAACAGGATGGTCTGTACGGTGGCGGTGGTGTGGGTATCGGTGGCGTGCCGGGCAAGAAAGGCGGCGTGCCATCGGCAAACCTTTATGTTGATACGGTTGATGAAATTCATCGTGATGAAACGCAAAAATCGACCATTTCCGTTGGTGATATCACCAGTAAAGGCACGACCGGCGAGATCAATACCAATAAAGACGAAATGTCTGTCGTCACGCGTGATGAGAAGGAAGCGGGCAACAATATCTCCTTTACGCTGGCCGATCCGGGCATCGGTAAGAAAAATAAAGGCAGCTATGACCTTGATACGCCAGATGCGCCTAAGAACAAAGGCAACGGTAGCACCGGCGAGAAAAAGACAGATTTCACTCCGGGCAAACCGCCGCGTAGCGAAGACGTTCCGGCCGTCACGCCGCAGAAGTCAGAGGATCTGAAACCGGCGCCGAAACCGGCAGACAGCGAAACGAAGAC
>NZ_JAOWIB010000106.1:521080-781440 GCF_030332325.1 Citrobacter sp. Cs237
GCGCCGAAACCGGCAGACAGCGAAACGAAGACGGATACCACGCCGTCGCAGACCGCGCACAGTGAAGACGTTCCGGCCGTCACGCCGCAGAAAGCAGACGATCTGAAACCGGCAGACAGCGAAACGAAATCGGACACCACGCCGACGCCAGCCGCGGCTGATACTACGACGCCGACTAAGAAATGGCCTGTTCCGAATACGAACTACCCGACGCTGTCTCCAGGTTCCGCAACCGGCAAAACCGGAATGGACACGCCGAAGACGCCGAAGCACAAGCAGTGGAACGGTGACATGACCAACGGCGTGGCGCCATCTTCCGGTAACGGCGACAGTGCCAAGCTGTCCCCGGGATCGTCTACCGGTCAGACCGGAATGGACATGCCGAAAACGCCGGAGCACAAGCAGTGGAACGGTGACATGACCAACGGCGTGGCACCGTCTTCCGGCAACGGTGACAGCGCGAAGCTGTCCCCGGGATCGTCTACCGGTCAGACCGGGATGGACATGCCGAAAACGCCGGAGCACAAGCAGTGGAACGGTGACATGACCAACGGCGTGGCGCCGTCTTCCGGCAACGGCGACAGTGCGAAGCTGTCCCCGGGATCGTCTACCGGTCAGACCGGGATGGATATGCCGAAAACGCCAGAGCACAAGCAGGCGAACGGTGACATGACCAACGGCGTGGCGCCGTCTTCCGGTGATGGCAGTGACGTGAAGCTTTCTCCTGGGTCTGCAACCGGTCAGACGGGTATGGACATGCCGAAAACGCCGGAGCACAAGCAGTGGAATGGCGACATGAGCATGTCCGGCGTCACGCGCCATAGCGACATGCCGCGCTGGGTACCTCTGATGCGTGAAACCACCATCGACGCCTACGCCACTGTCATCATTCAATTTGATCACTCGCTCTTGAGCTAAGTCGTCCCTTTCCCCGCCATATCGTCTGGCGGGAATTTACACATTACCCCCTTAGGCCGTCTGTATTCACAGATGGCCTTTTTTTTACGCGATTAATGCGTAACGGCTTCAGGGAGAGTGGTAATTTTTTAATGATGGCAATAGCGCATTTGTGATCACCATTGCAAAATGAACATTAATTCATATTCAAAAATTGCAATTCACATCACGTAATTACAGTTGCTTTTTAATTTTTTGTTTTTATATCATTGTTTTTATTTGATTTTATAAAACACGCTTCTTTCTCGCCCTGACGTTGACCCCTGTTGCTTTCATTTTATCGCGCGCGTATTTTATTTTCAGCGCAACATTGTACCCTAAAAATAAAATAAGGATTACGTATGCGGTTGATTGATTATTTTCCTGAAGCATCTATCTCGATAAAGTCATCGGTAGAAAACTGGCAGCAGGCCATTGATTTTTGCATGTCTTCCCTGCTGACTAACCATTATATTAATTCAAATTATATTCAGGCTATTAAAGATTCGACTCTCAGCAACGGCCCTTATTATATTCTGGCTCCCGGCGTGGCTATGCCTCATGCGCGACCAGAGTATGGAGCGTTAAAAACAGGAATGTCGTTAACGTTACTCAAACAGGAAGTGCAGTTCAGTGAAGGTGAAGAAGGTATCAGGTTATTAATCGGTTTATCGGCAGCAAATGCCGATTCACATATTGAAGCTATCCAGGCATTAAGCGAGCTGTTATGTGAAGAACAAACGATAAACGCGCTGTTAGCGGCAAAGTCAGAAAAACAGTTAGCGGATATTATCGCTCACGCATAATTATTCTCTCCTTGACAGGATATTAATATGGAACACAAGTCTGCTCGTGCTAAGGTCCAGGCTTTTGGCGGGTTTTTGACTGCAATGGTCATCCCGAATATCGGCGCCTTTATTGCCTGGGGCTTTATTACCGCATTATTTATTCCAACCGGATGGTTGCCGAACGAACATTTCGCCAAAATTGTCGGCCCGATGATTACCTATTTACTGCCGGTGATGATTGGTTCGACCGGTGGACATCTGGTGGGGGGCAAACGGGGAGCGGTGATGGGAGGCATTGGTACGATTGGCGTCATTATTGGCGCGGATATCCCAATGTTCCTCGGTTCAATGATCATGGGACCGCTAGGCGGGCTGGTGATTAAATATATTGACCGACTGCTGGACAGGCGCATTCCTGCCGGTTTTGAAATGGTGATTAATAACTTCTCCCTGGGTATCGCCGGGATGATCTTGTGTCTGCTGGGGTTTGAGGTCATTGGCCCGGCGGTACTGGTTGCCAATAACTTTGTGAAGGAGTGTATTGAATCGTTGGTACATGCGGGCTACCTGCCGCTACTGTCGTTAATTAATGAACCAGCAAAAATCCTTTTTTTAAACAATGCGATTGACCAGGGCGTTTATTATCCACTGGGTATGCAGCAAGCCTCGGAGACAGGAAAATCCATTTTCTTTATGGTGGCGTCTAACCCGGGGCCGGGTCTGGGTTTACTGCTTGCGTTCACCTTGTTTGGTAAAGGGATGGCGAAGAAGTCTGCACCCGGCGCCATGATCATCCATTTCCTGGGCGGTATCCATGAACTGTATTTCCCGTATGTGCTGATGAAACCGTTGACGCTGATCGGCATGATTGCGGGCGGGATGAGCGGAACGTGGGTCTTTAATGTATTAGGCGGCGGGCTGGTCGCCGGGCCGAGCCCTGGGTCGATTTTCGCTTACCTGGCGCTGACGCCGAAGGGGGCTTTCCTGGCGACGATTGCCGGTGTTACGGCGGGAACGCTGGTGACCTTTGTGGTGACCTCTTTCATATTAAAAATGGAAAAAAATAGCGCTGGCGAAAGTGAAGATACCTTCAGTGATTCCACGAAAGCCGTCCAGGCAATGAAGCAGGAGGGTAAATTCTCTTACCGTGATGTGAAACGAATAGCATTTGTTTGCGATGCGGGAATGGGGTCGAGCGCTATGGGGGCAACGACGTTTCGTAAACGCCTGGAAAAAGCGGGATTAACGGTCGATGTCAAACATTATGCGATCGAAAATGTTCCCGAGGATGCCGATATTATCGTGACGCATGCCAGCCTGGAAGGGCGCGTTAAACGGGTTAGCGACAAACCCGTCGTTCTGATTAAAAACTATATTGGCGACCCGTTGCTCGACGATTTATTTCATCACCTTACGACGAAGTAATATTTCTGGTTTCTGGAGTAAATATGAAAACGAAAGTGGCAGCCATCTATGGCAAGCGGGATGTCCGTATCCGTGAATTTGAACTACCTGACATTACGGATAATGAATTATTAGTCAGCGTTATTTCTGACAGCGTCTGTTTGTCTACCTGGAAAGCGGCAACATTAGGCAGCGAACATAAACGTGTGCCAGATGATCTGGAGAATCATCCGGTGATTACCGGTCATGAATGTGCCGGGATCATTGTCGACGTCGGGAAAAATCTAACCGATAAATATAAAAAGGGCGAGCGCTTCGTTTTACAACCCGCAATGGGCTTGCCGAGTGGTTATTCTGCCGGATACAGCTATGAATATTTTGGCGGTAATGCGACGTATATGATTATCCCGGAGATCGCGATTAAGTTGGGCTGCGTTTTACCCTATCACGGCTCTTATTTCGCCGCCGCATCGCTGGCGGAACCGATGTGCTGCATAATTGGCGCTTATAACGCCAATTATCACACTACGCCTTACGTTTACGATCACCGGATGGGCATTAAACCTGGCGGCAATATCGCGCTATTAGCCTGTGCCGGGCCGATGGGGATAGGCGCCATTGACTATGCCATTAATGGCGGGATCCAGCCGTCGCGGGTCGTGGTGGTGGATATCGATGAAACGCGACTGGCCCAGGCCAGCCGCTTGCTAACGGTTGAGCACGCGGCCAGTAAGGGCATTGAGCTTATTTATGTGAATACCGCCGGAATAAAAGAGCCCGCAGCCATGCTTCGCGATCTTACGGACGGTAGCGGTTTTGATGACGTATTTGTCTATGCCGCTGTTCCGGCCCTTGTCGAACTGGCGGATGAGCTTCTCGCGGAAGACGGTTGCCTGAACTTTTTTGCCGGGCCGACGGACAGTCGCTTCAGGGTGCCGTTCAACTTTTACAACGTGCATTACAACAGTACACATGTGGTCGGAACATCCGGCGGTTCCACCGACGATATGAAAGAGGCGATTGCATTAAGCGCTACGGGACAACTGCAACCGTCTTTTATGGTCACCCATATCGGCGGGCTGGATGCGGTGCCGGATACGGTCCTCAATCTTCCCGATATTCCGGGCGGCAAAAAGCTGATTTATAACGGTGTCACGATGCCGCTGACGGCGATCGCTGATTTCGCGGAAAAAGGCAAAACCGATCCGTTGTTTCGTGAACTGGCGCGTCTGGTTGAAGAGACGCACGGTATCTGGAACGAAAAGGCTGAGAGATTCCTGCTGGCGCAATTTGGCGTGGACGTAGGGGAGGCTGCTGCATGATCTCTCTGACATGGCCGCTATTTCGCACAACGGAACGGGCGGCGCTGGCAGCCTGGCCGCAAACCGGATGCGGCGACAAAAACCGGATCGATGGTCTCGCGGTCAGCGCGATGCGACAGGCTCTGAACGAGGTGGCTATCCGTGGAAGAATTGTCATTGGCGAGGGGGAAATCGATTGTGCGCCGATGTTATGGATCGGTGAGGAGGTCGGAACAGGCAGCGGGCCGGAGGTGGATATCGCTGTCGATCCTATTGAAGGAACCCGTATGGTCGCAATGGGGCAGAGCAATGCGCTGGCGGTCATGGCTTTCGCCCCGCGCGGCAGTTTGCTTCACGCACCTGACATGTATATGAAAAAGCTGGTTGTTAATGCCCAGGCAAAAGGCGCGATCGATCTGGCGCTTCCGTTAGCCGACAATTTACGCAATGTGGCGGCGGCGCTGGGAAAACCGCTGGATCGCTTGCGCATGGTCACGCTGGACAAACCCCGGCTTCATCCGGCGATTGCCGAGGCAACACAGCTCGGCGTAAAGGTTTTTGCCCTGCCCGATGGCGATGTGGCGGCCAGCGTTCTGACCTGTCTGCAGGACAATCCGTATGACCTGATGTATACGCTCGGCGGTGCACCGGAAGGGGTGATTTCCGCCTGTGCGGTAAAAGCGCTCGGGGGCGATATGCAGGCAGAGCTGATCGACTTTTGTGAAGCGAAAGGCGATACCGCAGATAATCGCGTGATCGCTGTCCGTGAACGACAACGCTGTGCGGAGATGGGCGTCGAGATTAACCGCGTCTATGCGATCGACACGTTAGTAAAGGGAAATGACATTCTCTTTAGTGCAACGGGCGTGACGGGGGGAGACCTTCTGAAGGGGATCCAACAGGTTGAGAAGGGTGTGCGCCCGCAAACTTTACTGATCGGCGGCGCGGATCGAACGTGTAATATAATAGACTCTCTGCATTCATGGTGATTTATCGGGACACAAATGACGACGCTGACAGAAGACGATGTGCTTGAGCAACTGGACGCTCAGACCAATTTACTTTCGTTTATGACGACGGCACATGACATTTTGCTTCAGGGCATTAAACGCTTTCTGCCGTCGCTGTTTGTCGATAATGATGAAGAGATCGTGGAGTATGCAGTGAAGCCGTTACTCGCGCAGAGTGGGCCGCTTGATGATATCGACGTTGCGTTACGCCTGATTTATGCGTTGGGAAAAATGGAAAAATGGCTGTATGCCGACATCACCCATTTTTCCCAGTTTTATCGCTACCTTAAGGAACAGGACACGATCCCGGGCTTTACGGATGACATCACCTGGGATTTTGTCAGTAACGTAAACAGTATTACCCGTAATGCAACCTTATATGGCGCGCTTGAGTCGATGAAG
Organism: Citrobacter sp. Cs237; assembly: GCF_030332325.1. Taxonomy (NCBI): domain Bacteria; kingdom Pseudomonadati; phylum Pseudomonadota; class Gammaproteobacteria; order Enterobacterales; family Enterobacteriaceae; genus Citrobacter; species Citrobacter sp. Cs237. Next base: position 526,922 of record NZ_JAOWIB010000106.1, read on the forward strand.
TTTGCCGACTTCGCCACCTGGTCCGAGGTTCGCTTTACCGGCATGATCAAGACGGCGATGACGCTGGCGGTAACGACAATTTTAAAGGAATTAACGCCGTGAAAATCGGACTGACGGTTAATGGGCTGGACGTTACCGCGCATTACCACGACGATGAAATTGAAATCGTCCATAAACCCCTATTGCGACAGCTGGCGAAAATAAACGCTACGCATACTGGACAACGAACCCTTATTTTTCTCTGCGCCCCTCCCGGGACCGGCAAATCCACGCTAACCACATTTTGGGAGTATCTCTGTCAACAGGATGCCAGTCTGCCAACGATCCAGACTCTGCCGATGGATGGCTTTCATCATTACAACGCGTGGCTGGAGGCGCATAACTTGCGAGCCAGTAAAGGCGCGCCGGACACCTTTGACGTTGATAAACTGGCGCGCAATCTGCGTCAGATCAGGGAAGCGGAAGGCGCCTGGCCGCAGTACGATCGGCAAACCCATGAGCCGGTTGAAAATGCCATCCCGGTAACCGCGTCGTTGGTGATTGTTGAAGGAAACTGGCTTTTGCTGAAGGAACCGCGTTGGCAGGCACTGGCGGAGTTTTGCGATTATTCGATCTTTATACGCGCACCGGAAGAGGCGCTTCGATCGCGCCTGATCGCCCGTAAACTGGCGGGAGGATCGTCTCAGGGTGATGCCGAAGCGTTCTATGAACGCACTGATGGGCCGAACGTGCGTCGGGTTCTGCAAAACAGTCGACCGGCCGACCTTACGTTAATCATGACGCCGACAGGTGAGTATCGGCTCTGCTAAGAGGACCGCCTGGCGTACGATTCCTGGAATCGGCGCCGGGGCAACCGCTATTACTCCTGGGTGGAATAATTTCTGCGAACCAGGGGCGTGAAATGTGATGTAAGTCATATAGCTGGCTTAATCAACTGGACAATCATTCCTTTTATTCCTCGTTTCGCTTATTCTAGCTGAAGCGTTTCAGTCGATTAAATGTTCGACAAATAATCAATCAGTCGCAGTTTGCGACAGGTAAGGTTTCCCTGAACGATGCGCTGGATTACTCTGTCAGCCACATCTGAATCAGGATAGCCTTGCAGGAGATCTATGACCGTACGCGTAGCGATTAATGGCTTCGGTCGCATCGGACGTAACGTGGTTCGCGCTTTATACGAATCCGGACGTCGGGCGGAAATCACCGTGGTGGCCATCAACGAACTGGCGGATGCCGCAGGCATGGCGCATTTGTTGAAATATGACACCAGCCATGGACGTTTTGCATGGGACGTTCGCCATGAGCGCGAGCAGCTCATTGTCGGCGACGATTCGATCCGCATCCTGCATCAGCCTTCGCTTGCCGCGTTGCCCTGGCGTGAACTGGGCGTTGATATTGTCCTCGACTGCACGGGCGTATACGGCAGCCGCGAACACGGCGAAGCGCATATCGCCGCAGGCGCGAAGAAAGTGCTCTTTTCACATCCTGGCAGCCACGATCTCGACGCCACCGTTGTGTTTGGCGTCAATCAGGATCGCCTGCGGGCACAAGACCGCATTGTGTCAAACGCGTCCTGCACGACGAACTGCATCATTCCCGTCATCAAATTATTAGATGATGCCTATGGCATCGAGTCTGGTACGGTGACCACAATACACTCCGCCATGCACGATCAGCAGGTTATCGATGCATACCATCCTGACCTGCGGCGTACGCGTGCGGCGAGTCAGTCGATCATTCCGGTCGATACCAAACTGGCGGCAGGCATTACCCGTATTTTTCCGCAGTTTAACGATCGTTTTGAGGCCATTGCGGTGCGTGTTCCCACGATAAACGTCACGGCAATCGACTTAAGCGTCACGGTGAAGAAACCGGTAAAAGCCAATGAAGTCAACCAGTTGCTGCAAAAAGCGGCACAAGGTGCATTTCATGATATAGTTGACTATACGGATTTACCGTTGGTCTCAGTAGATTTTAACCATGACCCGCACAGCGCCATCGTCGATGGCACACAAACGCGAGTCAGTGGTGGGCACCTGATAAAGACGCTGGTCTGGTGCGATAATGAATGGGGCTTTGCTAACAGAATGCTCGACACCACGTTAGCCATGGCCGCTATTGGTTTCAGGTAAAGCGCGTAAGCGCTTGCAAAACTTTAAGAATCAACGAGAGGATTCACCATGTCTGTAATCAAGATGACCGATCTGGATCTTGCTGGTAAACGCGTTTTCATCCGTGCGGATCTGAACGTGCCAGTTAAAGAAGGGAAAGTAACCAGCGACGCGCGTATCCGTGCTTCCCTGCCGACTATCGAACTGGCGCTGAAACAGGGTGCGAAAGTGATGGTCACTTCCCACCTGGGTCGTCCTACCGAAGGCGAGTACAACGAAGAATTCTCTCTGCTGCCGGTTGTTAACTACCTGAAAGACAAACTGTCCAACCCGGTTCGTCTGGTTAAAGATTACCTGGACGGCGTTGAAGTGGCGGCCGGTGAGCTGGTGGTTCTGGAAAACGTTCGCTTTAACAAAGGCGAGAAGAAAGACGACGAAGCGCTGTCCAAAAAATACGCGGCGCTGTGCGACGTGTTCGTCATGGACGCATTTGGTACGGCTCACCGTGCGCAGGCGTCTACTCACGGTATCGGCAAATTTGCTGACGTAGCCTGTGCCGGCCCGTTGCTGGCGGCTGAACTGGACGCGCTGGGTAAAGCGTTGAAAGAACCGGCTCGTCCGATGGTCGCTATCGTCGGCGGTTCTAAAGTCTCTACCAAACTGACGGTACTGGACTCCCTGTCCAAAATCGCTGACCAGCTGATCGTGGGCGGCGGTATCGCCAACACCTTCGTTGCCGCTCAGGGCCACAGCGTAGGGAAATCCCTGTACGAAGCTGACCTGGTTGACGAAGCAAAACGTCTGCTGACCACCTGTGATATCCCGGTGCCGACTGACGTTCGCGTTGCCACCGAGTTCTCCGAAACCGCTGCGGCTACGCTGAAATCTGTCTCTGACGTGAAAGAAGACGAGCAGATCCTGGACATCGGCGACGCGTCTGCACAGCAACTGGCTGAGATCCTGAAGAATGCGAAAACCATTCTGTGGAACGGTCCGGTCGGCGTATTTGAATTCCCGAACTTCCGTAAAGGGACTGAAATCGTGGCTAACGCTATTGCAGACAGCGAAGCGTTCTCTATCGCTGGCGGCGGTGACACTCTGGCGGCTATCGATCTGTTCGGTATTGCAGACAAAATCTCCTACATCTCCACTGGCGGCGGCGCATTCCTCGAATTCGTGGAAGGCAAAGTTCTGCCAGCCGTAGCGATGCTCGAGGAGCGCGCGAAGCAGTAAATTTGTTCAGGCGGGGAAACCCGCCTGTTTTTCAGCGCGCTGAAAGGCCCGCTCCCCCGTTTTAACGGTCGAAGATACAGAAACAGGACTCGCAACATGTCTAAAATTTTTGATTTCGTAAAACCTGGCGTTATCACTGGCGATGACGTACAGAAAGTTTTCCAGGTAGCTAAAGAAAACAACTTTGCTCTGCCAGCAGTAAACTGCGTCGGCACCGACTCCATCAACGCCGTTCTGGAAACCGCTGCAAAAGTGAAAGCGCCGGTTATCGTTCAGTTCTCCAACGGTGGCGCTTCTTTCATCGCGGGCAAAGGCGTAAAAACTGACGTTCCTCAGGGCGCTGCTATCCTGGGTGCGATCTCCGGTGCGCATCACGTTCACCAGATGGCTGAACACTACGGTGTTCCGGTTATTCTGCACACCGACCACTGCGCGAAGAAACTGCTGCCGTGGATCGACGGTCTGCTGGACGCGGGTGAGAAACACTTCGCGGAGACCGGTAAACCGCTGTTCTCGTCTCACATGATTGACCTGTCTGAAGAGTCTTTGGAAGAGAACATCGAAATCTGCTCCAAATACCTGGCGCGCATGTCCAAAATCGGCATGACCCTGGAAATCGAACTGGGCTGCACCGGCGGCGAAGAAGACGGCGTGGATAACAGCCACATGGACGCTTCCGCTCTGTATACCCAGCCGGAAGACGTTGATTACGCGTACACCGAACTGAGCAAAATCAGCCCGCGTTTCACCATCGCGGCTTCCTTCGGTAACGTACACGGCGTTTACAAGCCGGGTAACGTGGTTCTGACCCCGACCATCCTGCGCGACTCTCAGGAATACGTTTCTAAGAAACACAACCTGCCGCACAACAGCCTGAACTTCGTTTTCCACGGCGGTTCCGGTTCTACTGCTCAGGAAATCAAAGATTCCGTAAGCTACGGTGTTATCAAAATGAACATCGATACCGATACCCAATGGGCAACCTGGGAAGGTGTTCTGAAGTACTACAAAGATAACGAAGCGTATCTGCAGGGGCAGCTGGGTAACCCGAAAGGCGAAGATCAGCCGAACAAGAAATACTACGATCCGCGCGTATGGCTGCGTGCAGGCCAGACTTCCATGATCACCCGTCTGGAACAGGCTTTCAAAGAACTGAACGCGGTAGACGTTCTGTAATTTCAGCCTCGCAGATTGTTGAAATGGCTTCCTTCGGGAAGCCATTTTTTTGTCCGTCAGCCGGAGGGGGCTATCACCTCATCCGTCCCGTGAAGTGATAGCGTCATCCTGCACGCAGACATTATCGCGTCACGCAGGTTCCTTTTTCGCCAGCCAGGATCTGCGGCGCATCTTTGAGCGCGCCAATAAAGGCCGCATTCCCGCTCTGCTTGACAAACTGGATCACGGCGGCGGCTTTCGGGCCCATCGCGCCGTCCGGCGCAGCGAAGGGAGCCAGTTCCTCTGGCGTGACGTGACGCAATGCCCGCGCTTGCGGCTTGCCCCAGTGCTCATACACCGCGTCGGCATCGGTGAGGATCAGCAGATGATCGGCGTCGAGAGTACATGCCAGCACCGCTGCCGTTAAATCTTTGTCGATCACCGCTTCGGTTCCCCGATAGCTATCTCCCTGCGCCACAACCGGGACGCCGCCTCCGCCGCAGCAGATTACCGTATGGCCTGCCGCCAGCAGCGTTTGAATAGCATCACCGTCGACAATGTTTTTTGGCGCTGGGGAAGGTACAACCCGACGAATGTGCTGACCGTCGGCTTTTATCGTCCAGCCATAACGCTTCTCCAGTTCGCTCTGCTGTTCGGGAGGATATACCGGCCCAATGTATTTGCCGGGCGTGGCGAACGCTGCGTCATCAGGATCGACTTCCACGCGCGTCATCAGCGTCGTCACGGGCGTTCCGCCTGCACATTGCGTTAATGCCTGGGCAATAGCGACGCCGATCATGCCCTGGCTTTCAGCCACCAGAATATCCAGCGGCCAGGCGGGAGAGCCGGTGTACGCCGCATTTTGCAGCGCCAGTAAACCCACCTGCGGTCCGTTGCCATGAACAATCACCAGCTGATAGTCACGCGCCAGGCTTGTCACGGTTTGTGCAAAAAGCTCAATGCTCCGCTGCTGATTCTCCGCGCTCAAAACCTCTCCGCGCTGCAAAAGCGCATTGCCGCCCAGAGCAATAACCAGTTTCTTTTTCATTTTAGCCTCAATAAATAAATTATCTCGCGGCAAAAATAGCGATATTGAGAACGGATATTGTGATTGCGTCGACAAAGCTGTTACCCCAAAAAATATCTGATTAATGCGTCACGTGTTTATTTAAAATCCTTTAAAAATGATTATTAGATATTTTTTAATAATTAAGACGCCAGTCCCCAGAAATTTATAACAATGAGTTTTGTGTGACTTTGTTCAAAAGAAAAGGGGGATTTGCCCGATAAGGTAATGACAGTTTAAACATCAACCCTCATCGTTTGGGGAATTTAATACCGGGAGACAGTTTATGTCTGGTTCATGTGAAGTGACTGATGTCACAAATAAAAAAGGAATACCGGCCTGGTGGGTCACTATTTTCCTGTTCTGGCTGGGATGGATTTTTAGGTATGCCGACCGGACAATATTGAATCCGGTTATGGGCGAGCTGGAAAAAGAGTTTGGCCTGAGCGGAACGCAATTAGGTATTCTCAACTCGGTGTTCTATTTTTCTTATGCGTTATTACAGGTTCCGGCCGGTATTCTCGGTGACAAAATCGGCAAGAAAAAAGTGCTGGTGCCCGGATTTATTCTGTTTGGCGTTTTTACGGCCGTTACCGGCTGGGCGAAAAGCTGGTACACCTTGCTGTTTGCCCGCGTGGTAACAGGCGCCGGAGAAGGCACCTATTATGGTCCGCAGTATGGCTTATCTTCCGAGCAGATCCCGAAAAAATACCGCTCACTGGGGAGCGCCATTATCAACAGCGGCATGGCGTTTGGTATTGCGCTGGGGCTGATGACGTCGAGCTGGCTGGTGTACGATCAGGGATATTCATGGCGGATGCCGTTTTATGCGATGGCAATCCCCTCGGTGTTGGTTGGCCTGGCGATCTGGTTTTTGGTCAAAGAAAAAAAACGCACCGCCGATACCGATGGCACACAGGCTAAAAAAGGCAAATTCAGCGACCTGCTGAAAAACCGTAATCTGCTGTTGACGTATATTATGGTGTTTTGCAGCCTGTTTGGATTCTTCGTTATCCTGACTTGGCTTCCGTATTATCTGCAAAGTGAACGTGGAATCGCCGGTAGCGAAACGGGTTTTATTTCGTCGCTGGTGGCGTGGATTTCAATTCCTGGCGCGCTGTTATTCTCCAGCCTGTCTGACAAATTAGGTAAGCGCAAACCGTTAATTATGTTCCTCGTGCCGGTTGCGATTATCAGCATGCTGTCAATTATCTGGATGCCCAATATGACCGGGGTAGTGATCGCACTGTGCGTTTACGGCCTTGTCGGCAAACTGGCGCTGGATCCGGTACTGGTGGCACTGGTTGCTGACAGCGTCGATGAAAATAATTACAGCACCGCGTTTGGCTTATTTAATTTTATCGGCATGAGTTCATCGATCCTTGCACCGATTATTGCCGGGGCCGCGCGCGATATTACCGGTAGCCTGGCCTCCAGTTTTTATGTTTCAGCCATTCTGTTGGGCATTGGTCTGATTGCCATGCTGTTTTTGAAAGAAAAACGCACATAAGAGGTAGCGGTAATGATTTACGCCTTTATTAAAAAGGGAAGTTTTCAGGACTCGGTCAGCCTGATGATTATTTCCCGCAAATTGAGCGAACGGCCGGAAGTGGATCAGGTATCGGTCATGATGGGAACGCCAGCCAATAAAGCCATGCTGGACTCCACCGGTTTCTGGCACGACGATTTTGCCGAGGCCACGCCGAACGATATTTGCGTGGCGGTGCGAACTCAGGAGGCGCGTCCGGGGATCCTTGACCTCGTTCGTGAGCAACTGGAAAAAGAACTCAGCGCGATCGCTAACGCGTCAGGCAGTTCGCAACAATTGCTGAAAGCGCGCCGTTGGGAAAGCGCCTGCCAGAAGCTGCCGCAGGCCAATCTGCTGCTGGTTTCCGTTGCCGGAGAGTACGCGGCGTCAGTTGCCAGAGAAGGGCTGCTGGCAGGTAAGAACGTTATGCTGTTTTCGGACAACGTGCCGTTGGCGCAGGAGGTCGAACTGAAAACGCTGGCGCGCGAGCGTGGGCTGATCGTGATGGGACCGGACTGCGGGACGGCGATGATTGCCGGTAGTCCGCTGGCGTTTGCCAACGTCCTGCCGGAAGGCGGAATCGGGGTTATTGGCGCGTCTGGCACCGGTATTCAGGAAGTGACGTCGCAGATTGCGCTGCGCCATCAGGGGATCAGCCACGCCATTGGTCTGGGGGGGCGCGATCTCAGCGCGGAAGTCGGCGGGATCAGCGCCTTAACCGCTCTTGAGATGCTGGCAGGTGACGACGCCACACGAGTCATCGCTTTTGTCTCCAAGCCGCCGTCGCCGCAGGTCAGAACACGCATTATTACTGCGATGCAAAAGGTTGGAAAACCGGTGGTTGCGCTGTTTCTCGGCAGTAAGCCGGAACGGCGCAGGGAAGGAAACGTCTGGTTGGCAAATTCGCTGTCAGATGCCGCGCAGTTGGCGGTGCTGTTGATGCGCGTTGCGCAACAGCGCGTCAGCCAGCCCGCGGTGGTGGGCAAAACCATTTATGGTCTGTATGCCGGCGGCACCCTTGCCGCAGAGGCCGCAATGTTGCTGTCTGCCGGGCTTGGCGTCCCGGTGAGCGAAACGCACGCCGACGGCGTCATGCTGGAAGCCGAAGGGCATCGCATTGTCGATCTTGGCGATGACAGCTACACCCTGGGCCGGCCACATCCCATGATCGACCCGACCACCCGCAGTATTGAGATTGAAAAACTGGCCGCAATGTCGGAGGTCGGCGTGCTGCTACTGGACGTGGTGTTGGGCTATGGCGCCTGTGCTGACCCGGCAGGCGCGGTTGTTGAGGCCGTTGAGCAAGTCCGCGCGAAACGCGACGCGCCTTTGGTCACCATTGCCACCCTGACCGGTACCGACGGCGATCCGCAGGGACGTAGTGATCAAACCGACATCTTGCGCGCTGCCGGTATCGCGGTGGTGGAAACCCTCGAAGAAGCCGTTCTGCTTGCCGTTAGCCTGACGCGCCATCAGGACGTCGGTTCTGCAACCCGTCATAGCGCTCTGCTGGACGGCATTCAGGTGATTAACGCCGGGCTACGCAGCTTCGCACTGGATCTGCAAAGCAGCGGCACGCCGGTTGTGCATTATCAGTGGGCGCCCGTTGCCGGTGGCAACGCCCGTCTCGCCAGTTTACTCAAGCAGTTACATTAATTTCAGAGGTACCGATATGTATTCATCTATTGCTCAGGCCAACGACGCCATTATTGAACGCATTAAAGCTGCTCGCCCGCACTGGATTGCCGTCCGTCCGGCGAAAGAGGTCATAGAGACGCTGGCGACAGGCCGAAAACTGCTTCACGCGGGGCCACCGATCGCCTGGGAAGAGATGACCGGCCCGATGCGTGGCGCGTGTATTGGCGCGTCGCTGTTTGAAGGATGGGCGGCCAGTGAAGCAGAGGCGCTGGCGCTGTTAAACAAGGGCGAAGTGGCATTCATTCCCTGTCATCACGTTGGCGCGGTCGGGCCGATGGGAGGGATCACCTCTGCAAATATGCCCGTCCTGGTGGTGCGCGACACGGTACACGGCAATCAGTCGTACTGCAATCTGAACGAAGGGATCGGTAAAGTGATGCGCTTTGGCGCTTACGGCGACGACGTCCAGACCCGCCTTCGCTGGATGCGCGATACGCTGGCGCCAGTGCTGCAGGAGGCGTTATCACGCATGGAAAACGGCGTTGATCTGACCGCGTTGATGGCTCAGGCGATCACCATGGGCGACGAATTCCATCAGCGCAATATCGCCGCTTCTTCGCTGCTGCTTCGCACGTTGTCACCGGCGATCGCCGGACTGGACCGACCAAAGGCCGGGATTGTCGACGTGATGCAGTTCCTCAGCGTCACCGACCAGTTCTTTCTTAATCTGGCGATGGCCTACAGCAAAGCGGTCATGGACGCGGCAGCAGAGATTAAGGCCGGTTCCGTTGTCACGGCGATGACGCGTAACGGTCGCGAATTTGGCATTCGCGTTAGCGGCACGGGGGATCGGTGGTTTACTGCGCCGGTGAACACGCCGCAGGGCTTGTTTTTTACCGGCTACAGCCAGGCTGACGCCAACCCGGATATCGGTGACAGCGCCATTACCGAAACGCTGGGCATTGGCGGCGCGGCGATGATTGCCGCCCCCGGCGTGACGCGATTTGTCGGCGCGGGCGGTATGGGCGCGGCGCTGGAAACCTCTGAAGAGATGGCGGAAATTTATCTGGATCACAACCCGCTGTTCCAGATCCCATCCTGGGATTTCAAAGGCGCGTGCCTGGGGTTGGATATTCGTCGGGTGGTGGAAACGGGGATTACGCCGCTGATCAATACCGGGATTGCGCACCGTGAGGCGGGGATCGGTCAGGTCGGCGCGGGCACTGTACGTGCGCCGCTGCTCTGTTTTGAAAAAGCGCTGGAAGCGCTGGCGGAAGCACATCACATCACCGCGTAGTGTCATGGCCCGGTGGCGCAGTGCTTACCGGGCCTGCATGGCAATGCTGTTGGAGGCCGGACAAGGCGTAGCCGCCATCCGGCATAGCGGAGCAAAGTTATGGTCACCTTTAATGCGCTGGCCAGTGCCGGGCTTAATCGACTTCCTGACGGCGAATGGCTGCTGCATAGCCGTTTTTCGCAGGCGATCAATTTCATCCATGCCGGAGGCGAACTGCTGACATTGTATCGCTACGGTAAAGGCATGGGGCCGTCGGGCGTCTTGCTGGCTGATGATGTCTTCTCCCGGTGCGCACAGCATGCAACAATGATCAAGCGGGACGCACAGCTTTATGGACGGAGACTGACCTTACGACCACTGCGGCAACTGACGCTGCGCCTGACGCCCGGGAGCTTACAGCCAGCGGATCTCTCACCTTTTACCTCGCCAACCGGTCTTGGCGGCCCGCTTAATCATGCCGTCGCGTCACTGTCTGTTTTCCCGCAAATAGCCGCGCAGCTGTCGCGCTGGCAGGCCGGTGTTGCGCCTGACTGGCGCTGGCTAATTGGCTGTGGGCCGGGGTTAACGCCCAGCGGAGATGATATGTTAACCGGCATGTTGGCGGTCTTTCACGCCGTCGCGCTGCCGGTTCGGCTTTTTTTACCCCCGAACGATCAACTCGCTTCGCTGACAACTTCGGTAAGCTGTAGCTATCTGAACAGCGCCAGGGTAGGGGAATTTTCTACCCCCGTACTGCGGGTTATGCGCCGTTTACAGTCCGGGCGTTCGCCACAGCGTGCGATTGGTCGGTTGCTGGCGACGGGACACACCTCTGGCGCCGACATGATGTTAGGGATCGCCATTGCGCAGCGCTGGTTACAGGCCGTTGATTTAAGGGGTAAACATGCTCGATCAGGAAACCATTCGTACCTTTATTCGCGTTGCTGAAACGGAGAGTTTTTCCCGTGCGGCCAGCTCGCTGCATAAAACGCCAGCAGCGATCAGCTATCGCATTAAAACGCTGGAAGAGCAGGTGGGAACACAGTTGTTTTTGCGCACCACGCGTTCTGTCAGCCTGACGCTGGCGGGTCAGCATTTGCTGGAACATTGTCGCCAGTGGCTTAACTGGCTTGATGCGATGCCCGATGAGTTGCAGCAAATTAACGCGGGCGTAGAGCGGCAGGTCAATATCGTCATCAATAATCTCCTTTATCAACCGCAAACCACCGCCGATTTGCTAACCTGGCTGCATCAACACTTTCCCTTTACCCGCTTCCAGATTTCCCGTCAGGTCTATATGGGCGTCTGGGACTCGCTGCTGTATGACGACTATCAACTGGCGATTGGCGTCACTGGCTCTGAGTCGTTGTCGAACAACATTTCGCTGTTGCCGCTGGGGGATATCACCTGGCAGTTTGTGGTGGCGCAGCAACATCCGTTAGCCAGCCATCCGGCGGCGGTATTATCGGATGATGTGCTGCGGCGCTACCCGGCTATCAATATTGAAGACACCTCGCGGACGCTCACCCGGCGCGTGGCCTGGCTGTTAAGCGGGCAAAAAGAGATCAAAGTGCCGGATCTCAGCACCAAGCTGGCCTGTCATTTAAGCGGACTGGGCGTCGGTTTTCTGCCTGAACGTTTATGCCGCCCGTACGTGGAGTCCGGAGCGCTGGTGGCGCGATCCGTCGCAAATCCTCGCCAGCCCTCTCCGCTTTCTCTGGCGTGGAAAAATGCGGGTAGTGGAAAGGTGGTCAGCGAAATCGCCAATATTTTTAAACAGCGTCAGCCCCTGGTTGGGGGCTATTTACGTATGGTCGATCGCCCCGCAGAGCGCCAGAAGTAGCCTTCCCTCAAACAAGAACGTAACGAAAATGGAATATTGACTTGTTTTTGTTTACCTTTAAGAGGTTATTTCGTGAGATTGATCTCATTTGCTCTTTTTTGTCATGACCAAGGAACATCGAATGGAAGATTTGAATGTTGTCGACAGCATCAACGGCGCGGGGACCTGGCTGGTCCGTAATCAGGCGTTGCTGCTGAGCTATGCCGTCAACATCGTTGCGGCTATCGCCATTATCATCATCGGGATGATTGTGGCGCGTATCGTCTCGAACACGGTAAACCGTCTGATGCTGGCGCGCCATATTGACGCCACCGTTGCCGACTTCCTCTCTGCGCTGGTGCGTTATGGCATTATCGCCTTCACGCTGATTGCTGCGCTGGGGCGCGTTGGCGTACAAACCGCCTCGGTTATCGCCGTTCTCGGCGCCGCCGGTTTAGCTGTCGGTCTGGCGCTGCAGGGCTCGTTGTCAAACCTTGCCGCAGGGGTGCTGTTGGTGATGTTCCGTCCATTCCGTGCGGGTGAATATGTCGATCTTGGCGGCGTGGCGGGGACAGTGCTGAACGTGCAGATTTTCTCTACCACTATGCGCACCATCGACGGCAAAATCGTGGTGATCCCGAACGGCAAAATCATCGCGGGCAATATTATTAACTTCTCCCGCGAGCCGGTCCGCCGGAATGAATTTATTATTGGCGTGGCTTACGATTCGGATATCGATCAGGTGAAGAAAATCCTGACCGGGATTATCGAATCCGATGAGCGCATTCTGAAAGACCGCGAAATGACGGTGCGACTGAATGAACTGGGCGCGTCCTCGATTAATTTTGTGGTGCGCGTGTGGAGTAAAAGCGGCGACCTGCAAAATGTCTACTGGGACGTACTGGAGCGGATTAAGCGCGAGTTTGACGCCGCGGGTATCAGCTTCCCGTATCCGCAAATGGACGTTAATTTTAAACGTGTAAAAGAACACACGGCAGAGTAAAACGTGCCCGGTGGCGCTAACGCTTACCGGGCCTGTCAGTCTCCAGGCCGGCGCCGGCGTTAGCCGCCATTCGGCAATTTCCCCTCTTGCTATTACCCTTTCTTATACCCGATTAAAATTTTCAATTATCGCTAATAATCTTCCCGCGCTATAGTTTTGCCATAGCGACTTTCTTCAGGAATATTTGACGTGATATCGTATTATTTTCAAGGGCTTGCTCTGGGCGCGGCCATGATCTTACCCCTGGGCCCGCAAAATGCTTTTGTCATGAATCAGGGGATTCGCCGCCAGTACCACATCATGATTGCGTTCCTGTGCGCGGTGAGCGATCTGCTGCTGATTTGTGCCGGGATCTTCGGCGGAAGCGCGCTGCTGATGCAGTCGCCATGGCTGCTGGCGCTGGTGACCTGGGGCGGTGTGGCCTTCCTGCTGTGGTATGGCTTTGGCGCCTTAAGGACGGCCATGAGCAGCAATCTGGCGCTGGCCAGCGCGGAGGTGATGAAACAGGGGCGCTGGAAAATCATCGCCACAATGCTGGCGGTAACCTGGCTGAATCCGCATGTGTATCTGGATACCTTTGTGGTGTTGGGCAGCCTCGGCGGGCAGCTGGCGGTAGAGCCAAAACGTTGGTTCGCGCTTGGCACCGTTAGCGCTTCCTTCTTATGGTTCTTTGGTCTCGCGTTGCTGGCGGCGTGGCTCGCGCCGCGTCTGCGTACGGCGAAAGCGCAGCGAATTATCAACACGTTGGTCGGTCTGATAATGTGGTTTATCGCTTTCCAGTTAGCAAAGGAAGGGGTCGCACACGTGCACGCTTTGTTCATCTAAGCGTTGTCTGATGGACATTGGGGCGTTTCGCGCTAAGCTTGCCTGCATGCGCCCTGAAACCCAGGGCAACCTACGTAACAAGGAGGAACGACTGTGAAGTTCAAAGTGATGGCCCTGGCGGCATTAGTTGGTTTAAGTGCACTGTCGGCGCAGGCGAGCGAATTGCCTGACGGACCGCACATCGTGACTTCCGGAACGGCAAGCGTGGATGCAGTGCCTGATATCGCCACTCTGGCCATCGAGGTTAACGTGGCGGCGAAAGACGCGGCGACGGCGAAGAAGCAGGCCGATGAGCGTGTTGCGCAGTATCTCTCTTTCCTGGAGCAAAACCAGATTGCGAAAAAAGACATCAGTTCCGCCAATCTGCGTACCCAGCCCGACTACGACTATCAGAACGGCAAAAGCATTCTGAAAGGCTACCGTGCGGTGCGTACCGTGGAAGTCACTTTGCGTCAGTTAGACAAACTTAACTCGCTGCTGGATGGCGCGTTGAAAGCGGGACTGAACGAAATTCGCTCCGTGTCGTTAGGCGTGGCGCAGCCGAATGCATATAAAGATAAAGCGCGTAAAGCGGCGATTGACGATGCGATCCATCAGGCGCAGGCACTGGCGGCAGGCTTTAACAGCAAGCTGGGGCCGGTTTACAGCGTGCGTTACCATGTATCAAACTATCAGCCAAGCCCGATGGTACGGATGATGAAAGCCGATGCGGCGCCGGCTTCCGCGCAGGAAACCTACGAGCAGGCGACCATTCAGTTTGACGATCAGGTTGATGTGGTGTTCCAACTGGAACCTGCGGCAGGACAACAGCAGGCAACGGCGGCGAAAGCGCACTAATCCCTGTAGCCGGATAAGGCCTTGCGGCGTCTTATCCGGCACACTGACTGATTACTTCGCAATACGTTTGTACTTGATACGCTTCGGCTCCAGCGCATCGGCGCCCAGCGTGCGTTTCTTATACTCTTCGTATTCGGTGAAGTTCCCTTCGAAGAACTCCACTTTCCCTTCGTCCTGATAATCCAGAATATGGGTCGCGATACGGTCCAGGAACCAACGGTCGTGCGAGATAACCATGGCGCAGCCCGGGAACTCCAGCAGGGCGTTTTCTAATGCACGCAGGGTTTCGATGTCCAGGTCGTTGGTCGGTTCATCGAGCAGCAGCATGTTGCCGCCAACCTGCAGCAGCTTCGCCAGGTGCAGACGACCGCGCTCACCGCCAGACAGTTCGCCCACGCGTTTGCCCTGATCGACGCCCTTGAAATTAAAGCGACCTACGTAGGCGCGGCTTGGCATCTCGGTGTTGCCGATACGCATGATATCCAGTCCGCCGGACACTTCTTCCCACACGGTTTTGCTGTTATCCATTGCGTCACGGAACTGGTCAACGGACGCCAGCTTGACGGTTTCACCCAGCGTGATGGTGCCGCTGTCAGGCTGTTCCTGACCGGACATCATGCGGAACAGGGTGGATTTCCCCGCGCCGTTCGGACCGATGATCCCGACAATAGCGCCTTTCGGTACGGAGAAGCTCAGATCGTCGATCAGGACGCGATCGCCGTAGGATTTACGCAGGTTGCTCACTTCCACGACCTTATCGCCCAGGCGCGGTCCCGGTGGAATGAACAGTTCGTTGGTTTCGTTACGTTTCTGGTATTCGGTATTGTTCAGCTCTTCAAAGCGCGCAAGACGGGCTTTGCCCTTAGACTGACGGCCTTTCGCGCCCTGACGCACCCACTCCAGCTCTTTCTCAATTGACTTGCGACGGGCCGCTTCCTGAGAGGCTTCCTGCGCCAGACGCTGATCTTTCTGCTCCAGCCAGGAGGAGTAGTTGCCTTCCCACGGAATACCTTCACCGCGGTCCAGCTCAAGGATCCAGCCCGCGACGTTATCGAGGAAGTAACGGTCGTGGGTAATCGCCACCACGGTGCCTTCAAAGTCGTGCAGGAAGCGCTCCAGCCAGGCTACGGACTCGGCGTCCAGGTGGTTTGTCGGTTCGTCGAGCAGCAGCATGTCTGGTTTTTCCAGCAGCAGGCGGCACAGCGCGACGCGGCGGCGTTCACCACCGGAAAGGTTCGCGACTTTGGCGTCCCAGTCCGGCAGGCGCAGGGCGTCTGCGGCGCGTTCCAGTTGGACGTTCAGGTTATGCCCGTCATGCGCCTGGATAATCTCTTCCAGCTTGCCCTGTTCAGCGGCCAGTTTGTCAAAGTCGGCATCCGGATCGGCATACAGCGCATACACTTCGTCCAGACGTTTCAGCGCGCCGACCACTT
The DNA here is from genome assembly GCF_030332325.1 of Citrobacter sp. Cs237. Classification (NCBI taxonomy): domain Bacteria; kingdom Pseudomonadati; phylum Pseudomonadota; class Gammaproteobacteria; order Enterobacterales; family Enterobacteriaceae; genus Citrobacter; species Citrobacter sp. Cs237. Next base: position 542,849 of record NZ_JAOWIB010000106.1, read on the forward strand.
CGGCCACGGCTTCTTCGATGGATTCACGGACGGTATGCTCAGGATTCAACTGCGGTTCCTGCGGCAGATAGCCGATTTTAATGCCCGGCTGCGGGCGTGCTTCACCCTCAATGTCGGTATCAATGCCCGCCATGATGCGTAGCAGAGTGGACTTACCGGCGCCATTAAGACCCAGCACGCCGATTTTTGCTCCGGGGAAGAAGCTCAGAGAGATGTTCTTAAGAATGTGACGTTTCGGCGGAACAACTTTGCCGACACGATGCATGGTATAAACGAATTGGGCCACTTTGGACTCGCCTCTTTCTCTGTCGTGATGAGTAATCGTAGTTAAAGGCGAAGTGTAGCCTTTTTCCCTCCCTAAGCCCAGCCAGCAGATCGTACTCTCAGTAAAAGTAAAAAAGTGTTCGTGACGTGGCGTAAACGGCAATGACTGGTTAGCATAAAACCATCAGGCGGCATGATGCTGCACAGAAATAATGACAAACAGAGGACGAGCTTGTGGACAAAGCCAAATCATTCACCTGGCGTTTTATTGCCGCCAGCGTATGCCTGCTTGCGGTAAGCCAGGCGGCGCGAGCCGACTCCCTGGACGAACAGCGTATCCGTTATGCGCAGATTAAGCAGGCCTGGGATAACCGGCAAATGGACGTGGTGGAACAGATGATGCCGGGCCTGAAGAATTATCCGCTGTACCCCTACCTGGAATACCGCCAGATTACAGACGATCTCATGAACCAGCCGACCATCACGGTGACCCGTTTTGTGCGCGCCAACCCAACGCTGCCCCCGGCCCGCACGCTGCAGTCGCGCTTTGTCAATGAACTGGCGCGACGTGAAGACTGGCGCGGGCTGCTAGCCTTCAGCCCTGATAAACCGAGAACCACTGAAGCTCAGTGTAATTACTATTACGCCAGGTGGAGCACCGGGCAAACGGAAGAGGCCTGGCAAGGGGCGAAAGAACTCTGGCTGACGGGAAAAAGCCAGCCGAACGCCTGCGACAAATTGTTCAGCGTCTGGCGCGCATCGGGAACCCAGGATCCGCTGGCTTACCTGGAGCGGATCCGCCTGGCGATGAAAGCGGGCAATACCGGGCTGGTGACGGTACTGGCGGGGCAGATGCCCGCTGACTACCAGACTATCGCCTCATCCATTATCTCGCTGGCTAACGATCCCAATACTGTACTGACCTTCGCCCGTACCACCGGCGCGACGGATTTCACCCGTCAGATGGCTGCCGTCGCCTTTGCCAGCGTCGCTCGCCAGGACGCCGAGAACGCGCGGCTGATGATCCCGTCGCTGGCGCAGGCGCAGCAGCTTAATGAAGAACAAACCCAGGAACTGCGTGACATCGTCGCCTGGCGACTGATGGGGAATGACGTCACTGACGAGCAGGCAAAATGGCGCGACGATGCGATCATGCGCTCGCAGTCCACTACGCTTGTGGAGCGGCGTGTACGGATGGCGCTGGGAACCGGCGATCGTCGCGGGCTGAATACCTGGCTTGCGCGGCTGCCGATGGACGCGAAAGAGAAAGATGAGTGGCGCTACTGGCAGGCGGATTTACTGCTGGAGCGTGGGCGTGAAGCTGAAGCCAAAGAGATCCTCCATGCGCTGATGCAGCAGCGTGGCTTCTACCCGATGGTGGTCGCCCAACGTCTGGGGGAAGAGTATGTTCTGAAAATCGACAAAGCCCCGGCGAATGTCGATAACGACCTGACCCGTGGACCCGAAATGGCGCGGGTGCGCGAGCTGATGTACTGGAATCTGGATAACACGGCGCGCAGCGAGTGGGCGAATCTGGTAACCAGTCGGAGCAAAACCGAACAGGCGCAGCTGGCACGCTACGCCTTCAACAATCACTGGTGGGATCTGAGCGTGCAGGCGACGATCGCCGGCAAGCTGTGGGATCATCTGGAAGAACGTTTCCCGCTGGCTTACAACGATCTGTTTGCCCGCTATACCCGTGGTAAAGACATCCCGCAGAGCTATGCGATGGCGATAGCGCGTCAGGAGAGCGCCTGGAACCCGAAGGTGAAATCGCCGGTGGGCGCCAGTGGTCTGATGCAGATCATGCCGGGCACGGCGACGCATACGGTGAAGATGTTCTCGATTCCCGGTTATAACAGCCAGAGCCAGTTGCTCGAACCGGAAACCAATATCAATATCGGCACGCACTATCTCCAGTATGTGTACGAGCAGTTTGGCAATAACCGCATCTTCGCTTCGGCAGCTTACAATGCCGGACCGGGCCGCGTGCGGACCTGGCTTGGCAACAGCGCCGGACGTATTGATGCCGTGGCGTTTGTCGAAAGCATTCCGTTTTCGGAAACCCGCGGTTACGTGAAGAACGTGCTGGCTTACGATGCGTACTACCGCCATTTCATGGGGCAGAAAGAGACGCTGATGAGCGATTCTGAGTGGCAGAGACGTTATTAATCAGACGGGTTATGTTATGATTTGTACTCGTGTAAGAGTACAAATGGCGGCATAACATGACCCAGCATTCCCCTTATTCATCGGCGATGGCCGAACAACGTCATCAGGAGTGGCTTCGTTTTGTGGAGTTGCTCCGCCAGTCTTATACAGAAGATTTGCATCTGCCGCTGCTGCAGCTGATGCTGACGCCGGACGAGCGCGAAGCGCTGGGCACCCGCGTGCGAATTATTGAAGAACTTTTACGCGGCGAGATGAGTCAGCGTGAACTGAAAAACGAGCTGGGAGCGGGCATTGCGACGATCACCCGCGGCTCAAACAGCCTGAAATCCGCTCCGGTCGAACTGCGCCAGTGGCTGGAGCAGGTGCTGCTGAAAGACGCCTGAACCGGCCCAGAGACTATCAATACACTGCGTTGTGAAACGGGCTGAGCGCCAGAATCACCGCCTGATGATAGACGCTGGCGCGGGTCAGTTTGCCGGCGGTAAACACACCAATTGCGCCTTCTTTTCGGCCTATTTCATCGATGCCGGTATAAAGCGACATCACCGGACCGAGCGCTTCTCCCTGCCGCACTTTTTCGAGGATCGCGGCAGGCAGGGGCAGCGTAGCGGAACGCGCTTCACCGCGTTGGCTGCCGTTATCAATCACGACCCAGCTAAAGGTGGCGTCGTCATCAATACCCGCTTCAATCGCCACCCAGAAGTCGGCGTCTGGCCGCGCGCGACGCGCATTGTCTACTCGATTTCGTGCGCCAGCACGCGTTTCAGCACTTCCGAAGGGTTGTTCCGGCACGCCGCTCTCGACGGCAACGGACTCGATATGGCAGGATCCTTCGCCGAAGATCTCCTCAAATGCCTTTAGAATTGCCTGAATTTTGGCAGGATTGGTTGTTGCTGAGACGACATGGTGCATAATTAAGCTCGGTTTAAAAAATTTATCGCAGTCTGCTCAAATTATTTTGAGTATATAACGGAAAAAAAGCATGTTACAGGTATACCTTGTTCGCCACGGTGAAACGCAGTGGAACGCCGAGCGACGCATTCAAGGCCAGTCAGACAGTCCACTGACCGCTAAAGGTGAACAGCAGGCCATGCAGGTCGGTGAGCGCGCGAAAACCCTCGGCATCACCCACATTATCAGTAGCGATTTAGGGCGCACCCGCCGCACCGCAGAAATTATCGCCCAGGCATGTGGCTGCGATATCCGCTTTGACGCCCGGCTGCGCGAACTGGACATGGGCGTGCTGGAAAAACGTCATATTGATTCCCTGACCGAAGAAGAAGAAAACTGGCGTCGCCAGTTGGTTAACGGGACGGTGGATGGACGTATCCCGGATGGCGAATCGATGCAGGAACTGGGCGTCCGGGTGAATGCCGCGCTCGCATCGTGCCTTGAGCTGCCGCAGGGGAGCCGTCCACTGCTGGTGAGTCACGGTATCGCGCTGGGTTGCCTGGTGAGCACCATTCTCGGTCTGCCCGCCTGGGCGGAGCGTCGTCTGCGCCTGCGCAACTGTTCGATTTCGCGGGTGGATTATCAGGAAAGCCTGTGGCTGGCGCCGGGCTGGGTCGTGGAAACGGCAGGGGACGTGTCACATCTGGACGCCCCTGCGCTGGATGAACTGCAGCGTTAACGGCGAATCGGAATCAGGAATTCGCAGCGCAGATTGATGGGGCGGTCACCGGCTTTGGCATCTTCGGCCGGGTAGTACCGCTCGATATCCTGACCTTTGCGGCGCGTCAGATTCAGCATCGGCATACAGGTGCCGTAAACTGTCAGAATAAATTCCTGAACGCCAGTACCCAGACCTTCATAGGTAAACATCACATACTCGCCGCCGTGTAACTGCACTGGCTGTGCCGACTGCACGTAGCCGTTCGCCTGCTCAGGCGTGAGCGCGGTGGTATAAAACACCTCCTGCTCGTCGTCTTTTTCCAGGCTCGGACGCGTTTCGTTCAGGCCGTACAGCACCGGGGGAATCGCTGGGGCGTGGCCGAGGAAATCGCGCCAGAACTGGACGCGCATTTCATGGCGGAAGTCAGAAATTTGCTCAAGCGAGCAGGAATAACTTTGGGTGACGCCAACCAGCTGCGTCTCTTCCAGAGTGACGAACTTATGCTCAGGTAGGGCAAACTCGCCCAGGCGCAAAGGCGGGCGAATACCGAACGCGCTCCATTCCGGCGAACGGCGGTACAGCGCAGGCGTCTGGGAAAACTGTTTTTTAAAGGCGCGGGTGAACGTTTGTTGAGAGTCGAAGCGGTATTGCAGGGCAATATCCAGGATCGGTCGCGCCGTCAGGCGAAGGGCCACAGCGGATTTCGACAAACGCCGCGCGCGGATGTACGCGCCAATGGCGTGGCCCGTGACGTCCTTAAACATTCTTTGCAGATGCCACTTGGAATACCCTGCTTTTGCCGCCACATTGTCAAGCGACAGAGGTTGGTCCAGGTGACCTTCCAGCCAGACTAAAAGGTCGCGAATAATGCCGGCCTGATCCATAAAATTTCCTCATCCTTTCAACTACGAGCACCTGACATCAGGTACCTGGATAATAGCATTTTTTGCTGTTTTAGCATTCAGTGTTTTTTTTTGCGTATAAATGCTTTTTCCGGACTTATTAACGCGGGATTATTGTAATCCTGTGATCTACAAACAGTTTATTCTACAATGCCGAATAATTACGCAGCGTAATGTTTAATAATGGTAACAATATGAAATATAAGAGCTTAGTACTTTCCTCACTTCTGCTGCTGTTGGGGCAAACGGCGCAGGCCGAGCAGATTGGTTCTGTCGATACGGTATTCAAAATATTTGGCCCGGATCATAAAATTGTCGTGGAGGCCTTTGACGATCCCGACGTGAAAAATGTGACCTGCTACGTCAGTCGCGCCAAAACCGGGGGAATTAAAGGCGGGTTAGGGCTGGCCGAAGATACCTCCGACGCGGCGATATCCTGTCAGCAGGTGGGGCCGATTGAGCTTGGCGAAAGAATCAAAAACGGCAAAGCGCAGGGCGAAGTGGTATTTAAAAAACGCACTTCTCTGGTTTTCAAGTCTTTACAGGTTGTGCGCTTTTATGACGCCAAACGCAACGCGTTGGCGTATCTGGCCTACTCGGACAAGGTGGTCGATGGGTCGCCAAAAAACGCCATTAGCGCGGTGCCGATCATGCCGTGGCGACAGTAACAAGGAAGCATTATGCAGCAGGTTTCGGTCTGGCTGGTGGAAGATGAACAGGGCATTGCGGATACCCTGATTTACATGCTCCAGCAGGAAGGTTTTCGCGTTGAAGCCTTTGAGCGCGGCTTGCCCGCGCTGGAAAAATCGCGGCAGCGTTGTCCGGATGTCGCGATTCTTGACGTCGGCCTACCGGATATCAGCGGCTTTGAACTGTGCCGACGCCTGCTGGAACGGTATCCGGCCTTACCGGTTCTCTTTCTGACGGCGCGCAGTGATGAAGTCGATCGCCTGTTAGGCCTGGAAATCGGCGCGGATGACTATGTGGCGAAACCTTTCTCGCCGCGGGAAGTGTGCGCCCGGGTGCGAACGCTGCTTCGCCGGGTGAAAAAATTCTCCACGCCATCTCCCGTCGTCACTATTGGTCATTTTGAACTGAATGAACTGGCCGCCGGGATTGCCTGGTTTGGCACGCCGCTGACGCTCACACGCTATGAGTTTTTACTGCTGAAAACGTTGCTACAGTCACCCGGCCGGGTTTACTCGCGCCAGCAACTGATGGATATCGTTTGGGCCGATGCGCAGGATACTTTTGACCGCACGGTCGATACGCATATCAAAACGCTGCGCGCTAAATTACGCGCGATTAATCCGGATCTTTCGCCTATCAATACGCATCGCGGGATGGGCTACAGCCTGAGGAGCCTCTGATGCGCATTGGCATGCGTCTGCTGCTCGGTTACTTCCTGATTGTCGCCGTTGCCGCCTGGTTTGTACTGTCGATTTTCGTGCAGGAAATCAAACCGGGCGTCCGACGCGCAACCGAGGGAACGTTGATTGACACCGCGACGCTGTTGGCGGCGCTGGCGCGCGACGATCTTCTGTCTGGCGATCCGGCGCGCGGCCAGCTGGCGCAGGCGTTCACGCTGCTGCACGATCGCCCCTTTCGCGCCAATATCAGCGGTATCTATAAAGTGCGTAACGAGTACCACGTCTACATGACCGATGCGCAGGGCAAAGTGGTGTTCGACTCTGCGAATAAGGCCGTTGGGCAGGACTATTCGCGCTGGAACGACGTCTGGTTAACCCTGCGCGGACAATACGGCGCGCGCAGTACCCCACAGGATCCCGCGGACCCGGAAAGTTCGGTTATGTATGTCGCGGCGCCAGTGCTGGACGACGGTAAAATCATTGGCGTACTGAGCGTGGGTAAGCCAAATGCGGCGATGGCGCCGGTCATTAAACGCAGTGAACGGCGGATCCTCTGGGCGAGCGCGATCCTGCTCGGTATTGCGTTGGTGATTGGCGTGGGTATGGTCTGGTGGATTAACCGCTCGATCGCCCGCCTGACACGCTATGCGGATTCGGTGACGGAAAATCAGCCAATGCCGCTGCCGGCGTTGGGAAGCAGTGAGTTGCGCAAGCTGGCGCAGGCGCTGGAGAGTATGCGTCTGAAGCTGGAAGGGAAGAATTACATCGAACAGTATGTCTACGCGTTAACCCATGAGCTAAAAAGTCCGCTGGCGGCGATCCGCGGCGCGGCGGAAATCCTGCGCGAAGGCCCGCCTCCGGACATCGTGCAGCGTTTCACCGACAACATTCTCAGCCAGAATGCGCGAATGCAGGTGCTGGTAGAAACGCTGCTGCGCCAGGCGCGGCTGGAGAACCGTCAGGAAATTACACTCTCGCCGGTGGCGGTTGACGCGCTGTTTACACACGTCAGCGAGGCGCGCGCCATCCAGCTCGCCACAAAGAAGATCGCACTGGAGATGATGCCATCGACATTGACCGTTGCGGCGGAGCCCGCTTTGCTGGAGCAGGCGCTGGGCAATTTGCTCGATAACGCCATTGATTTTACTCCCGAGGGGGGAACCATTACCCTGAGCGCGCGGGCGCAGGCTGATCGGGTCACGCTGACGGTTACCGATACCGGGACAGGGATCCCGGACTTTGCGCTGCCGCGTATCTTCGAGCGGTTTTATTCGCTGCCGCGCGAAAACGGGCATAAAAGCAGTGGCCTGGGGCTGGCGTTCGTCAGCGAGGTCGCGCGTTTGTTAAAAGGGAATGTTGAACTGCGTAACCGTCCGCAAGGCGGTGTGGAGGCCTCGTTCACACTTCACCGTCACTTCACATAACTTCAACATCTCCCCACATAGCGGACTTACTCTTGCGGGTATTGCAAAAGGAGAACGCTATGTTGAAATCCCCCCTGTTCTGGAAAGTCGTCACCTTAGGTGGCGCGATCGTGTTACTGCTGATCCCGCTGATGATGGTCCGGCAGATTATTGTTGAACGCGCTGATTACCGCGATACGGTGGAGGATGCCATTCGGCAGAGCACCAGCGGCCCGCAAAAAGTGGTGGGGCCATTGATTGCAGTACCCGTCAGCGAACTGTACACGGTGATGGAAGATGACAAAAAAGTAGAGCGCACCCGCAGTTTTATCCACTTTTGGCTACCGGAGTCGCTGATGGTGGAAGGCAATCAGAATGTCGAAGCACGCAAGGTAGGCATTTACCAGGGGCAGGTCTGGCATACCGACCTGGCGATCAACGCGAAGTTTGATGTTGCGCGCCTGAATGCGCTGAACAAGCCCTCGATTAGCCTGGGGAAACCGTTTATTGTGATGGGCGTCGGCGACGCGCGGGGGATTGGCGCAGTGAAAGCGCCGACGGTCAATGGCATCCCACTCGCCGTCGAGCCGGGGACGGGGTTAACCGGGAGCGGGGCGGGGATCCACATTCCCCTGCCGGATGAACAGTGGGCGACGCGCGACCTGAACCTGGCGATGTCGCTAAACTTAAGCGGAACCGGCTCTTTTTCAGTGGTGCCCATCGGGCGCAGCAGTGAAATGACGCTCACCAGCAACTGGCCGCATCCGAATTTCCTCGGTGATTTCCTGCCGGGTAAACGTGAAATCAGCCCGTCCGGGTTTCAGGCCCAGTGGCAAAGCAGCTGGTTTGCTAACAATCTCGGCGAAGAGTTTGTCGCTACGCAAAAAGACGGTTGGTACCGTTTGCCTTCGTTCAGCGTCGCCGTTGCGACACCCGCCGATCAATATCAGTTAACGGACAGAGCGACAAAATATGCGCTTTTGCTGATCAGTCTCACGTTCATGGCGTTCTTTGTCTTCGAAACGCTGACCGGAAAACGGCTTCATCCCATGCAGTATCTGCTGGTGGGGCTTTCGTTGGTCATGTTTTACCTGCTGCTGTTGGCGCTGTCCGAACACATTGGCTTTACGCCAGCGTGGATAGCGGCGAGCCTGGTCGGGGCGATGATGAATGGCGTCTATTTGCAGGCGGTGTTGAAAGGCTGGCGTATCAGTATCGTTTTCACGCTGGCTTTACTTTTGCTTGATGGGGTGATGTGGGTGCTGCTGCGCTCCGAGGATAGCGCGCTGCTGTTGGGGACGGCGGTACTGCTTTTGGCGCTGGGCGGGGTGATGTTCCTGACACGCCATCTGGACTGGTATACGTTTTCCCGTGCAAAGCCTGTGCCGCCGGTGACGCCAGATAATCAGGACGACGCATTGCGTCTCTGGAAATAAAGAGTTTTTCTTCCCGGTATAAAAAACGGCGCACAAAGCGCCGTTTTTCAATGACGGTGGTAACCCGTTTAGTCCTGCAGATCGCCGCAGAAACGGTAACCTTCACCGTGAATGGTGGCGATGATTTCAGGGGTATCCGGCGTGGATTCGAAATGCTTACGAATACGGCGGATGGTCACGTCAACGGTACGGTCATGCGGCTTCAGCTCGCGACCGGTCATTTTTTTCAGCAGTTCTGCGCGAGACTGGATCTTGCCTGGATTCTCACAGAAGTGCAGCATCGCGCGGAACTCGCTGCGCGGCAGTTTGTACTGCTCGCCATCAGGGCCGATCAGAGAACGGCTGTTGATGTCCAGTTCCCAACCGTTGAACTTATAGCTTTCTACGCTACGACGTTCTTCGCTGACAGTACCCAGGTTCATGGTACGGGACAGCAGGTTACGGGCACGGATAGTCAGTTCGCGCGGGTTAAACGGTTTGGTGATGTAATCGTCCGCACCGATTTCGAGGCCGAGGATTTTGTCGACTTCGTTATCGCGGCCCGTCAGGAACATCAGCGCAACGTTCGCCTGTTCGCGCAGTTCACGCGCCAGCAGAAGGCCGTTTTTCCCTGGCAGGTTGATATCCATGATCACCAGGTTGATGTCATATTCAGAGAGGATCTGATGCATTTCCGCGCCATCTGTCGCTTCGAATACATCATAGCCTTCCGCTTCGAAAATACTTTTCAACGTGTTGCGTGTTACCAACTCGTCTTCAACGATAAGAATGTGCGGGGTCTGCATGTTTGATACCTAAATTGCCAACTAAATCGAAACAGGAAGTACAAAAGTCCCTGACCTGCCTGATGCATGTCGCAAATTAACATGATCGGCGTAACATGACTAAAGTACGTAATTGCGTTCTTGATGCACTTTCCATCAACGTCAACAACATCATTAGCTTGGTCGTGGGTACTTTCCCTCTGGACCCGACAGTGTCAAAAACGGCTGTCATCCTAACCATTTTAACAGCAACATAACAGGCTAAGACGTACCGGACACCCAATAAAACTACGCTTCGTTGACATATATCAAGTTCAATTGTAGCACGTTAACAGTTTGATGAAATCATCGTATCCAAATGCTAGCGTTCATCACAAATTTGCAATAATCCAACTAGTTGCACAGGAAAACTAATTAACGCAATGAATCCGATGAATGCGTTTCATTTTAAATCAAATTGTCTTAGATAAACAGCAGGATATACTGTTTCTGTTAACATAAAAAATGTTAGTAAAGTCAGGAAATAGTTTAGCGTCTTTTATTGAAGGTGAAACGGTTTTTCAGCTTTTTTCGTTAAAATTTTGTAAATTCGCTCTGCGTAATAAGTTGACATTGGTCACGTTATTCTGCGCGGGCATATCTAAAGAGTAGCTAAATGCGTATCACAATTATCCTTGTTGCCCCGGCGAGAGCGGAAAATATCGGCGCGGCGGCACGCGCGATGAAAACAATGGGATTCAGCCAGTTGCGTATTGTGGACAGTCAGGCGCATCTGGAGCCAGCAACGCGCTGGGTCGCGCATGGTTCCGGCGATATTATTGATAATATTGCTGTTTTTCCCACGCTTGCTGACGCGATTCAGGATGTCGATTTTACCATCGCCACGACCGCCCGCAGCCGGGCGAAATTCCATTACTACGCCACGCCGGCAGAACTGGTGCCGTTGCTGGACGAAAAAGCAGGCTGGATGAATCATGCTGCGCTGGTGTTTGGCCGTGAAGATTCCGGCTTAACCAATGAGGAGCTGGCGCTGGCGGACGTGCTGACCGGCGTGCCAATGGTGGCGGATTATCCCTCCCTGAATCTTGGGCAGGCCGTCATGGTTTATTGCTATCAATTAGCAGGTTTAATGCAACAACCGGCTAAAAATATCGACGTATCTGATGAATTTCAGTTACAGGCGTTACGTTCCCGCCTTATGCAGTTGCTGATGACCTTAGATGTCGCAGATGACCAAAAGCTGGTCGACTGGTTACAACAGCGTTTGGGACTTTTAGGTCAGCGAGACACCGCCATGTTGCATCGACTGGTGCATGATATCGGAAAAAATATCACAGAATAATTGTTCGTTAATTATCTAACTTGTGGTTATTTTTGCTGAAAACAAGAGGGGTTAACCTGGTTTATCGGTTAAAAGTAAACCTGACGGCAGCAGCACATGAACAAGTTTCGTAAGGTGAGTAAATCAATTATTTATTGACTTAGGTCATCAGATACTTTAACCAATATATACCCGTCATACTTCACGTTGCAGGTGTGCTCTCAGCGGTCGCCCAGCGAAATCGCTTAGCCAGGCTCATCGGACATTGCTCATTTGCCGCCTTCGTGCAACTCGACGTATTCAGGGTATAGACAAGCACAGACAGATAAAAATGACAGAGCACACAACATCTATGAAACGCATCAGCACCACCATTACCACCACCATCACCATTACCACAGGTAACGGTGCGGGCTGACGCGTACAGGAAACACAGAAAAAAGCCCGCACCTGAACAGTGCGGGCTTTTTTTTCGACCAAAGGTAACGAGGTAACAACCATGCGAGTGTTGAAGTTCGGCGGTACATCAGTGGCAAATGCAGAACGTTTTCTGCGGGTTGCCGATATTCTGGAGAGCAATGCCAGGCAGGGGCAGGTAGCGACCGTACTTTCTGCCCCGGCGAAAATAACGAACCATCTGGTGGCCATGATTGAAAAGACTATCGGCGGCCAGGACGCTTTGCCCAATATCAGCGATGCCGAACGTATTTTTGCCGAACTTCTGACTGGGCTCGCTGAGGCGCAACCGGGCTTCCCGGTGGCGAAGTTGAAAGCGTTCGTTGAGCAAGAGTTTGCCCAGATTAAACATGTACTGCATGGGATCAGCCTGCTCGGCCAGTGCCCGGACAGCATCAACGCTGCGCTTATCTGCCGTGGCGAAAAAATGTCAATTGCCATCATGGCGGGCCTGCTGGAAGCTCGCGGCCACAACGTGACCGTTATCGATCCCGTCGAGAAATTGCTGGCTGTCGGTCACTACCTCGAATCTACCGTTGATATTGCCGAATCGACGCGTCGTATCGCCGCCGGACGCATCCCGGCCGATCACATGATTCTGATGGCCGGTTTCACCGCCGGGAACGAGAAAGGGGAGCTGGTGGTGCTGGGCCGCAATGGTTCCGATTACTCTGCCGCGGTACTGGCCGCCTGCTTACGCGCCGACTGCTGCGAGATCTGGACTGACGTTGACGGCGTGTATACCTGCGATCCGCGCCAGGTACCGGATGCCAGGCTGCTGAAGTCGATGTCGTATCAGGAAGCGATGGAGCTCTCCTACTTTGGCGCGAAAGTCCTTCACCCCCGTACCATCACCCCAATCGCCCAGTTCCAGATCCCTTGCCTGATTAAAAATACCGGTAACCCGCAGGCGCCGGGCACGCTCATTGGCGCAAGCCGTGACGAAGACGACCTGCCGGTGAAAGGCATTTCTAACCTCAACAATATGGCGATGTTCAACGTCTCCGGCCCTGGAATGAAAGGCATGGTGGGGATGGCGGCGCGCGTTTTCGCGGTAATGTCACGCGCCGGGATCTCGGTGGTGCTGATCACCCAGTCATCATCGGAATACAGCATCAGCTTCTGTGTGCCGCAGGCAGACTGCGCCCGCGCCCAGCGCGCGTTGCAGGACGAGTTCTATCTTGAGCTGAAAGAAGGGCTACTGGAACCGCTGGCAGTCACAGAACGTCTGGCGATCATTTCGGTCGTGGGGGATGGCATGCGCACGCTGCGCGGGATCTCCGCTAAATTCTTCGCCGCGCTGGCTCGCGCCAATATCAATATTGTCGCAATCGCTCAAGGGTCTTCCGAACGTTCCATTTCGGTTGTTGTGAACAATGACGATGTCACTACGGGCGTCCGTGTGACCCATCAGATGCTGTTCAATACCGACCAGGTGATTGAAGTATTTGTCATCGGCGTCGGCGGCGTCGGCGGCGCACTGCTGGAGCAGCTTAAGCGACAGCAAACCTGGCTTAAGAACAAGCATATCGATCTGCGCGTCTGCGGCGTAGCGAACTCCAGGGCAATGTTGACTAACGTACACGGTCTGAACCTGGAAAACTGGCAGGCGGCGCTGGCGGAAGCGAAAGAGCCGTTTAACCTGGGACGCTTAATTCGGCTGGTGAAAGACTACCATCTGCTGAACCCGGTGATTGTCGACTGCACCTCCAGCCAGGCGGTGGCGGATCAGTATGCAGACTTCCTGCGTGAAGGTTTCCACGTCGTTACGCCGAACAAAAAGGCGAATACCTCGTCGATGGATTACTACCACCAGTTGCGTTTCGCGGCGGCGAAGTCACGGCGTAAATTCCTTTACGACACTAACGTCGGCGCGGGTTTGCCGGTAATCGAGAACCTGCAAAACCTGCTCAACGCGGGTGACGAACTGCAAAAATTTTCCGGCATCCTGTCTGGTTCGCTGTCGTTTATTTTCGGTAAGCTGGACGAAGGGATGAGCCTTTCGGACGCCACCAAAATGGCGCGCGAAATGGGCTATACCGAGCCGGATCCGCGTGACGATCTGTCCGGGATGGACGTTGCGCGCAAGCTGCTGATCCTCGCCCGTGAAACCGGGCGTGAGCTGGAGCTGTCTGACATCGTAATTGAGCCAGTCCTTCCGGAAACATTTGACGATTCCGGCGATGTCGCGGCGTTTATGGCGAACCTGCCGCAACTGGATGACGCCTTTGCCGCACGAGTGGCAAAAGCGCGTGATGCGGGCAACGTCTTACGCTATGTTGGCAACATCGAAGAAGACGGCGTGTGCCGGGTGAAAATTGCTGAAGTGGATGGCAACGATCCGTTATATAAAGTGAAAAACGGCGAAAACGCGCTGGCCTTCTACAGCCACTATTACCAGCCGCTGCCGCTGGTGCTGCGTGGTTACGGCGCCGGTAACGACGTGACGGCGGCAGGGGTATTTGCCGACCTGCTGCGCACCCTCTCATGGAAGTTAGGAGTCTAAGATGGTTAAAGTGTATGCCCCGGCTTCCAGCGCCAATATGAGCGTTGGCTTCGATGTGCTCGGGGCGGCCGTAACGCCGGTTGATGGTTCACTGTTAGGCGACGTGGTAACGGTTGACGCGGCGGAAAGCTTCAGTCTGCAAAATCGCGGCCATTTCGCCGACAAACTGCCGACCGAGCCACGCGAAAACATTGTGTATCAATGCTGGGAGCGTTTCTGCCAGGAGTTGGGTAAACCGATCCCGGTGGCGATGACCCTGGAAAAGAATATGCCGATTGGCTCCGGTTTAGGTTCCAGCGCCTGTTCTGTGGTGGCGGCGCTGGTGGCGATGAACGCGCACTGCGGAAAGCCGCTGAACGATACCCGGCTGCTGGCGATCATGGGCGAGCTGGAAGGCCGTATCTCAGGCAGTATTCATTACGATAATGTGGCGCCGTGTTTTCTCGGCGGCATGCAGCTGATGATTGAAGAAAACGGCATTATCAGCCAGCAGGTGCCAGGCTTTGATGAATGGCTGTGGGTGCTGGCTTATCCGGGCATTAAGGTCTCTACGGCGGAAGCGCGCGCGATTTTGCCTGCGCAATATCGTCGTCAGGACTGCATCGCCCACGGGCGTCATCTGGCCGGATTTATTCATGCCTGTTATTCCCGTCAGCCAGGGCTGGCGGCAAAACTGATGAAGGACGTGATTGCCGAACCGTACCGCGAGCGTTTACTGCCGGGCTTCAGCCTGGCGCGTCAGGCGGTGGCGGAAATCGGCGCGCTGGCGAGCGGGATTTCCGGATCAGGGCCGACGCTGTTCGCGCTGTGCGATAAGCCGGATACCGCACAGCGGGTGGCTGACTGGCTTGAGAAAAACTATCTGCAAAATCAGGAAGGCTTTGTTCATATTTGCCGGCTGGACACGGCAGGCGCACGGGTATTGGGATAATTAATGAAACTCTACAATCTTAAAGATCATAACGAACAGGTTAACTTCGCGCAGGCCGTCACGCAGGGGCTGGGCAAAAATCAGGGGCTGTTTTTTCCGCACGACCTGCCGGAATTTAGCCTGACAGAAGTCGATGACATGCTGAACCAGGATTTCGTCAGCCGGAGCGCGAAGATTCTTTCCGCTTTTATTGGCGATGAGATCCCGCAGGCGCTCCTTGAAGAGCGCGTGCGCGCCGCGTTTGCCTTCCCGGCGCCGGTCACACAGGTTGAAGGCGACGTCGGCTGTCTGGAGCTGTTCCACGGCCCAACGTTGGCGTTTAAGGATTTCGGCGGCCGGTTTATGGCGCAGATGCTGACCCAAATCAGCGGCGACAAGCCGGTGACCATTCTGACGGCGACATCAGGTGATACTGGCGCTGCCGTGGCCCATGCGTTTTACGGTCTGCCGAACGTGCGCGTCGTTATTCTGTATCCGCGCGGCAAGATCAGCCCGCTACAGGAAAAACTGTTCTGCACCCTCGGCGGCAACATTGAAACCGTGGCGATTGATGGCGATTTCGATGCTTGTCAGGCGCTGGTGAAGCAGGCGTTCGATGATGAGGAACTGAAAGTCGCGCTGGGGCTGAACTCGGCGAACTCGATCAATATCAGCCGTCTGCTGGCGCAGATTTGTTATTACTTTGAAGCCGTCGCGCAGTTGCCGCAAGACGCGCGCAATCAGTTGGTCATCTCTGTACCGAGCGGAAACTTTGGCGATCTGACGGCGGGCCTGTTGGCGAAGTCGCTTGGCCTGCCGGTGAAGCGCTTTATCGCGGCGACCAACGTCAATGATACCGTACCGAGATTCCTGCAAGAGGGCAAATGGGCGCCGAAAGCGACGCAGGCGACTTTGTCGAACGCCATGGATGTCAGCCAGCCGAACAACTGGCCGCGCGTTGAGGAGCTGTTCCGTCGTAAGATCTGGCGTCTGAATGAGCTGGGCTATGCCGCAGTGGATGATGAAACCACCAAAGAGACCCTGCGTGAGCTCAAAGCGAAGGGATATACCTCGGAGCCGCACGCGGCGGTAGCGTACCGCGCCCTGCGCGATCGCCTGAATCCGGGCGAGTACGGTCTGTTTCTCGGTACGGCGCATCCGGCGAAATTTAAAGAGAGCGTGGAAGCGATCCTGGGCGAAACGTTGGATCTGCCGAAAGCGCTGGCGGAAAGGGCCGATCTGCCGCTGCTTTCCCATTCGCTTCCGGCGGATTTCGCCGCTCTGCGTAAGCTGATGATGAGCCGGGGATAATCGCGGCTGTATCTGCAATGTCTGATGGCGGCGTGCCGCCATCAGACCATCGCCCATTACTGCTCGTGGCGCTTAAACACCAATTCGCCATCCCCCGATGCGGCTTCATCAAAGAAATAGCCTTCACGATTAAAACCGGTCAATTGTTCCGGTTTCGTCAGGCGATTTTCAATAATGTACCGGCTCATCAGGCCGCGCGCTTTTTTGGCGTAGAAGCTGATCACCTTAAACTTGCCGTTCTTCTCATCAAGAAACACCGGCTTGATTAATTCAGCATTCAATTTCTGCGGTTTCACCGATTTAAAGTATTCGTCCGACGCCAGATTGATAATCACCCGGTCTCCCTGTGCCGCCAGCGCGTCGTTTAGCTTGTTGGTAATCACGTCGCCCCAAAACTGATACAGGTCTTTCCCTCTGGCGTTTTGCAGACGAATCCCCATTTCCAGACGGTACGGCTGCATCAGATCCAATGGGCGCAGGACGCCGTATAACCCTGACAGCATACGTAAATGCTGCTGGGCGAACTCGAAATCCGCGTCGCTGAAGGTTTCCGCCTGCAAACCGGTATACACATCGCCCTTAAACGCGAGAATAGCCTGGCGGGCGTTTTCCGGCGTAAAGTCGGGCTGCCAGTCATGAAAGCGGGTGGCATTCAGATCGGCAAGTTTATCGCTGATGCCCATCAGCTTGCCGATTTGCGGCGCCGACAGCTTGCGCGCCTCATGAATAAGCTGCTGGGCGTGATCCAGCAGCTCGGGTTGCGTAAAGCGCGTTGTCGCCAGCGGGCTTTGATAGTCGAGGGTTTTTGCAGGTGAAATCAGAATCAGCATATCCAGTCCTTGCAGGAAATTTTCTGCGACTTTAGCAAAAAACGCGACAGAGTTGATCGATAGTTGCGATTAGTTCCGTGGGATATCGTCCCAGGCATCCGGCGCCAGCTGCGGTTCAATATCCGGGTACCGCAGCGGATCGAAGACGGGACGCACGCCCAGTTTACGCTGGCGTAAATAATCGCTGGCGAGGGTATGCACCACCGGCGACAGCAGCAGAATCGCGGTCAGGTTGGTTATCGCCATGCAGGCCATGATGATGTCGGCAAGTTGCCACAAAACGGGGAAACTCATCAGCGTCCCGGCGATCACCGTAGAACAGGCCGCAAACCGCAATGTCCAGATGGCCCGCCGGTTATCCATTCGCAGAAAGAACAGATTGTTCTCGGCATAAATGGTGTTCACCACGATCGAACTAAAGGCAAACAGCGTCACCACAATGGCGACAAAATCGCCACCCCACTCGCCAACCAGCGCGCTCATCGCTTTCTGGATCAACTGTATGCCTTCCATCGGCGCATAGGTCGTGCCGTTGCCAGCCAGCAAAACCAGCATGGCGGTGGCGCTGCAGACCACCAGGGTGTCGATAAAAATGCCGATCATCTGTACGATGCCCTGGGCTGCGGGGTGCGGCGGCCAGGAGGCTGCCGCGGCGGCGGCATTCGGCGTTGACCCCATTCCGGCTTCATTAGAAAACATGCTGCGCTGAAAGCCGCTGGTAAGGGCCTGGCTCAGCGTGTACCCTGCCGCGCCGCCTGCGGCTTCCTGCCAGCCAAACGCGCTCTGCACGATGGACAGTACCACGTCAGGGATCAGGTCGATATTGATTGCACAGACCACCAGGCTGGTCACCACCCATAGCAGCGCCATCATCGGAACAAACCACTGCATCATTCGCGCCACGCCCCGGATGCCCCTGATGATGACCAGCAACGCGGCGCCGGCGAGGACCACGCCGCTGACCAGGGGCGGGAAATCAAACGAAAAATGGAGCGCGCGCGAAACGGCGTTTGCCTGCACGCCATTGAAAATCATCCCATACGCTATCAGCAAGAAGAGGGCGAACAGCACGCCCATCCAACGCATGCCTAAACCGCGCGCCATATACCACGCCGGACCGCCGCGAAACTGGCCGTGGCGATCGCGCTCTTTATACAGTTGGGCAAGGGCGCTTTCGGCGAAGGAGGTGGCCATGCCGATAACGGCAGCGACCCACATCCAGAAAACCGCGCCCGGCCCGCCGGCGGTGATCGCCAGCGCGACGCCGGACAGGTTGCCGCTCCCTATCCGCGCGGCAAGACTGGTGCATAACGCCTGAAACGAGGTTAGCCCGCCCGGTTGCGGGTTCACGCTGTTTTTCAGACTTCTGCCAAACTGGCGGATATAGCGAAATTGAACGAATCCCGTGCGCCAGGTAAACCAGCAGCCTGCTCCAAAGAGCAGGTAGATCATGACCGATCCCCAGAGCACGTCGTTGATAAATGAAAAGAAGTCAGGCATTAACATCCCTCTTGTTGCTGCCGGTACGCTTTAACAATCCCGTGTAAGCGTTACCAATTGTCGAATAGTATATACGCTGCTGGACAACGGGTAGCGGGCATCAATCATACATGAGGTTGAGCGCACGAATCGCGCGTGACATCAAGACAAGCGCTGAAAATTGACCCTGGCGGCGCGACGGGGATAACCGCATTGTCTGCGGTTGCGCTGACACTGCGTCGTGTTATCATCAGGGCAGACCGGTTACATCCCCCTAACAAGCTGTTTAAAGAGAAACACTATCATGACGGACAAATTGACCTCCCTTCGTCAGTTCACCACCGTGGTGGCCGACACCGGAGACATCGCGGCAATGAAGCTGTATCAGCCGCAGGATGCCACAACCAACCCTTCTCTCATTCTTAACGCAGCGCAGATCCCGGAATACCGCAAGTTGATTGATGACGCTGTTGCCTGGGCTAAGCAGCAGAGCAGCGACCACGCGCAGCAGATTGTTGACGCTACCGATAAGCTGGCGGTCAACATCGGTCTGGAAATCCTCAAACTGGTTCCGGGCCGTATCTCCACAGAAGTGGATGCGCGTCTGTCCTACGACACCGAAGCGTCTATCGCTAAGGCAAAACGCATCATTAAGCTCTATAACGATGCGGGCATCAGCAACGATCGCATTCTGATTAAGCTGGCTTCCACCTGGCAGGGCATCCGTGCCGCTGAGCAGTTGGAAAAAGAGGGCATCAACTGTAACCTGACGCTGCTGTTCTCCTTCGCTCAGGCGCGCGCCTGTGCTGAAGCGGGTGTTTACCTGATCTCCCCGTTTGTGGGTCGTATTCTGGACTGGTACAAAGCCAATACCGATAAGAAAGAGTATGCTCCGGCAGAAGATCCGGGCGTGGTTTCCGTAACGGAAATTTACGAATACTACAAACAGCACGGCTACGAGACGGTAGTAATGGGTGCAAGCTTCCGCAATATCGGCGAAATCCTTGAGCTGGCAGGTTGCGACCGCCTGACGATCGCTCCTGCGCTGCTGAAAGAACTGGCTGAAAGCGAAGGCGCTGTCGAACGTAAACTGTCCTTCTCTGGCGAAGTGAAAGCGCGCCCGGAACGTATTACCGAGTCTGAGTTCCTGTGGCAGCACAACCAGGATCCAATGGCGGTGGACAAACTGGCGGACGGTATCCGTAAGTTTGCCGTTGACCAGGAAAAACTGGAAAAAATGATCGGCGATCTGCTGTAATCATTCCGCGTGACCGGATCCCCGGTCACGCGACCTCTCTCGTCCTCTGTCTGAAAATCCCCTCTGCGTGTATCATTCCCTAAATGCATCAGTTGAATGGAATGAATATGAATACCTTACGCATCGGCTTAGTGTCGATTTCTGACCGCGCGTCCAGCGGTGTTTATCAGGATAAAGGCATCCCGGCTCTGGAAGAATGGCTGGGCAAAGCGCTGACAACGCCGTTTGACGTGCAGACGCGTTTAATTCCCGATGAGCAGGCCATTATTGAGCAGACGCTGTGCGAACTGGTCGACGAAATGAGTTGCCACCTGGTGCTGACTACCGGCGGTACCGGTCCGGCGCGTCGCGACGTCACGCCGGACGCGACGCTGGCCATTGCCGACCGCGAGATGCCCGGTTTCGGTGAACAAATGCGGCAGATTAGCCTCCACTTTGTACCGACAGCGATTCTCTCGCGCCAGGTTGGGGTGATCCGCAAACAGGCGCTGATCCTCAATTTGCCGGGCCAGCCGAAATCGATTAAAGAGACGCTGGAAGGGGTCAAAGCAGCGGATGGCAGCGTGGTGGTCGCGGGTATTTTTGCCAGTGTACCGTATTGTATACAGTTGCTTGACGGGCCTTACGTCGAAACAGCATCGGAAGTTGTAGCAGCATTTCGTCCGAAAAGCGCGCGGCGCGAAACAAATAGCTAAATTATATGTTTTTGTGACATAAGCATCGGCAAATCTGGCGTGTTGATTTATTTACGTTAAAGTAAGGTTTACTTTACAAGGGCGATGCGCGATCGCCCAATCACGCCTTAATGATGGTTTGCTATGTCACAACATGCCCGATCTTTGAATCGTCAGGACTATAAAACGCTGACGCTGGCCGCTCTGGGCGGCGCGCTGGAGTTTTACGACTTCATTATCTTCGTCTTTTTTGCCGCCGTTGTTGGTGAGCTGTTTTTCCCGGCAGACATTCCGGAATGGCTTCGTCAGGTGCAGACCTTTGGTATTTTTGCCGCAGGCTATCTGGCGCGTCCGTTAGGCGGCATCATCATGGCGCATTTCGGCGATCTGGTCGGGCGCAAGAAAATGTTCACTCTGAGCATCCTGCTGATGGCGGTGCCCACGCTGGCGATAGGTCTGTTACCGACTTATGCCGCGATAGGCATTGCCGCGCCGCTGTTATTGTTGCTGATGCGCATCCTGCAAGGGGCGGCGATTGGCGGGGAAGTGCCGGGCGCGTGGGTGTTTGTCGCCGAACATGTGCCGGAACATCGTATCGGCATTGCCTGCGGCACGCTAACGGCGGGGCTGACGGTGGGTATCCTGCTCGGCTCAGTGGTGGCAACACAGGTCAATACCCATTTTTCTTCCCAGGCGGTCCACGACTATGGCTGGCGCATTCCTTTCCTGCTCGGCGGTGTGTTTGGCCTGGTGGCGATGTACCTGCGCCGCTGGTTACAGGAAACGCCTGTCTTTTTGGAAATGCAACAGCGTAAAGCGTTGGCGCAGGAGTTACCGGTGAAGTCGGTGGTGGTCAGGCATCAGAAAGCCGTCATCGTCTCAATGCTGCTGACCTGGCTGCTCTCTGCGGGTATTGTGGTGGTCATACTGATGTCGCCGGTCTGGCTGCAAAAACAGTATGGACTGGCTCCCGCCCTGACGCTCCAGGCCAACAGCGTGGCGACCATCATGCTCTGCGTCGGCTGCCTGCTCTCCGGCTACCTTGTCGATCGCGTCGGCGCCAGCAAAACCTTTATTGTCGGCAGTGTTCTGCTGGCCTGTTCCAGTGGGCTCTTCTATCACCTGGCGGGTGAACACCCGGCGCGATTATTTCTTTTATACGGGCTGGTGGGATTGTGCGTTGGCGTGGTCGGCGCTGTGCCATACGTAATGGTACGCGCGTTCCCTGCGGAGGTTCGCTTTACCGGCATTTCGTTTTCGTACAATGTTTCCTACGCCATTTTCGGCGGCCTGACGCCCATTGCGGTGACGTTGCTAATGAACGTATCGCCAATGGCCCCGGCATGGTATGTGCTGGCGCTGTCGCTGGTAGGGCTAGGACTGGGAATTTGGTTGCGGCAGGATAGGTGTTATCACAACACGGACATACAGGCAGAGCTACAACGGCAGTGAGAGTATCCCCCCAGGCGGGGGGATAAATGATTAATGCGCGTCGCCGATTGGCAAAATGGTGCGGCCAAACTGCTCGTTCAGCACTTCACCCATCGCCAGGTAAATCGCGCTGGCGCCGCATACCAGACCGACCCAACCTGCGATGTGGATCACCGCTTCGCTGCCGCCGATGTTGCCGACAGCCAGCAGGGCGAACAGAACGGTCAGGCTCAGGAAGACGAACTGCAGCGCGCGTGCGCCTTTCAGCGTACCGAAGAACATAAACAGCGTGAAGACGCCCCACAGACCGAGGAATACCCCGAGGAACTGCGCATTCGGCGCGTCGGTCAGACCCATTTTCGGCATCAGCAGAATGGCGACCAGCGTCAGCCAGAAGGCGCCGTAAGAGGTGAAGGCGGTTAAGCCGAAAGTGTTGCCTTTTTTGTATTCGAGCAGACCGGCAAATATTTGCGCGATGCCGCCGTAGAAAATTCCCATCGCGAGAATAATACCGTCAAGGGCGAAGAAACCCGCGTTATGCAGGTTAAGCAGAATGGTGGTCATGCCGAAGCCCATCAGGCCCAGCGGTGCCGGGTTAGCCAACTTAGTGTTGCCCATAAATCCTCAAAAATCATCATTGATTGAATGGTGAAATAGTTTCCCCGAAAAACGGTTCCGCGTTCGGGGCGCGGCATAATAATCAGGGGCGAGGTGGCTGTCTATGATCTCATCAGGGGAAACGGCGTTATTTTTGACGTGATTGACATCACAACTCCGTCGGAGGCTTTTTTCTCATCAAAAGCAAAAATTTTTTTCATTCCCCCCTTGATGAAGTGGGTTACGACCCCACTTAGTAGTCAACCGCAATGGCGAGTCTGAAAAAAAACGATTCAGGGGTAGTTGAAACCGCACGTTTCGCCCTTATTACAGACTCACAACCACATGTTGACCGAATTTTTAGTGGAGACGTTTAGATGGGTAAAATTATTGGTATCGACCTGGGTACTACCAACTCTTGTGTAGCGATTATGGACGGCACTCAGGCACGCGTGCTGGAGAATGCTGAGGGCGATCGCACCACGCCTTCTATCATTGCATATACCCAGGATGGTGAAACTCTGGTTGGTCAGCCGGCTAAACGTCAGGCAGTGACAAACCCGCAAAACACCCTGTTTGCGATCAAACGCCTGATTGGCCGCCGCTTCCAGGACGAAGAAGTCCAGCGCGATGTTTCTATCATGCCGTACAAAATCATCGGCGCCGATAACGGCGACGCATGGCTTGATGTGAAAGGCCAGAAAATGGCGCCGCCGCAGATCTCTGCCGAAGTGCTGAAAAAAATGAAGAAAACGGCGGAAGATTACCTGGGTGAGCCGGTAACGGAAGCGGTTATTACCGTACCTGCATACTTTAACGATGCTCAGCGTCAGGCAACCAAAGATGCTGGCCGTATCGCAGGTCTGGAAGTCAAACGTATCATCAACGAACCGACCGCAGCGGCACTGGCTTACGGTCTGGATAAAGAAGTTGGCAACCGTACTATCGCGGTCTACGACCTCGGTGGCGGTACCTTCGATATCTCTATTATCGAAATCGACGAAGTTGACGGCGAAAAAACCTTCGAAGTTCTGGCAACCAACGGTGATACCCACCTGGGTGGTGAAGACTTCGACAGCCGTATGATCAACTATCTGGTTGAAGAATTTAAGAAAGATCAGGGCATTGACCTGCGTAATGACCCGCTGGCCATGCAGCGCCTGAAAGAAGCGGCGGAAAAAGCGAAAATCGAACTTTCTTCCGCACAGCAGACCGATGTGAACCTGCCGTATATCACCGCAGATGCCACCGGTCCGAAACACATGAATATCAAAGTGACGCGCGCGAAACTGGAAAGCCTGGTCGAAGATCTGGTGAACCGTTCTATCGAGCCGCTGAAAGTTGCGCTGCAGGACGCTGGCCTGTCCGTATCTGATATCAACGACGTTATTCTCGTTGGTGGTCAGACCCGTATGCCAATGGTGCAGAAGAAAGTGGCTGAGTTCTTTGGTAAAGAACCGCGTAAAGACGTTAACCCGGACGAAGCCGTGGCTATCGGTGCTGCCGTTCAGGGCGGTGTATTGACCGGGGATGTGAAAGACGTTCTGTTGCTCGACGTTACCCCGCTGTCGCTGGGTATCGAAACGATGGGCGGCGTCATGACTGCGCTGATCAGCAAAAACACCACCATCCCGACCAAGCACAGCCAGGTGTTCTCTACTGCAGAAGACAACCAGTCTGCGGTAACCATCCATGTGCTGCAGGGTGAGCGTAAACGCGCGTCTGATAACAAATCTCTGGGTCAGTTCAACCTGGATGGCATCAACCCAGCGCCGCGCGGCATGCCGCAGATCGAAGTCACCTTCGATATCGATGCTGACGGTATCCTGCACGTTTCCGCGAAAGACAAAAACAGCGGTAAAGAGCAGAAGATCACCATCAAGGCATCTTCTGGCCTGAACGAGGAAGAGATTCAGAAAATGGTTCGCGAAGCAGAAGCGAACGCAGAATCTGACCGTAAGTTCGAAGAGCTGGTTCAGACCCGCAACCAGGGCGACCATCTGCTGCACAGCACGCGTAAGCAGGTAGAAGAAGCAGGCGATCAGCTGCCGGCTGACGATAAGACGGCCATTGAGTCTGCGCTGAGCGGCCTGGAAACGGCGCTGAAAGGTGAAGACAAAGCGGCTATCGAAGCGAAGATGCAGGAACTGGCGCAGGTTTCCCAGAAACTGATGGAGATCGCCCAGCAGCAGCACGCACAGCAGCAGGCAGGCTCCGCTGACGCTTCCGCAAACAATGCGAAAGATGACGATGTTGTCGACGCTGAGTTTGAAGAAGTGAAAGACAAAAAATAATCGCCCTTTGAACGGGTAATTACTGGCACGGGCGAAGAGGTTTCCTCTCCGCCCGTGCACGCATGTTAAGGGCAGATAAAAAGAGATGGCTAAGCAAGACTATTACGAGATTTTGGGCGTTTCCAAATCAGCGGAAGAGCGTGAAATCAAAAAGGCCTACAAGCGCCTGGCCATGAAATATCACCCGGACCGTAACCAGGGTGATAAAGAGGCCGAAGCCAAGTTCAAAGAGATCAAAGAAGCCTACGAAGTGCTGACCGATGCGCAAAAACGCGCCGCTTACGATCAGTACGGGCATGCTGCGTTTGAGCAGGGTGGAATGGGCGGTGGCGGCGGCTTTGGCGGCGGCGCTGACTTCAGCGATATTTTTGGTGACGTTTTTGGCGATATCTTCGGCGGTGGCCGGGGCCGTCAACGTGCCGCGCGTGGGGCCGATTTACGTTACAACATGGATCTCACCCTCGAAGAAGCCGTACGTGGCGTGACCAAAGAGATCCGTATTCCGACGCTGGAAGAGTGTGATGTTTGCCACGGTAGCGGGGCAAAAGCGGGCACTCAGCCGCAGACATGTCCAACCTGTCACGGCTCCGGCCAGGTGCAGATGCGTCAGGGCTTTTTTGCCGTTCAGCAAACCTGTCCGCACTGTCAGGGACGGGGTACGTTGATCAAAGACCCGTGCAACAAATGTCACGGTCATGGTCGCGTTGAGAAAAGCAAAACGCTGTCGGTTAAAATCCCGGCAGGTGTGGATACCGGCGATCGCATTCGTCTTTCCGGCGAGGGCGAAGCAGGGGAGCACGGCGCTCCGGCAGGCGATCTGTATGTTCAGGTCCAGGTGAAACAGCACCCGATCTTCGAACGTGAAGGGAATAACCTGTACTGTGAAGTACCGATCAACTTTGCAATGGCGGCGCTCGGCGGCGAGATTGAAGTTCCGACGCTCGACGGACGTGTGAAGCTGAAAATCCCTGGCGAAACGCAGACCGGCAAACTGTTCCGTATGCGCGGAAAAGGCGTGAAGTCCGTTCGCGGCGGCGCGCAGGGCGATCTGTTATGTCGCGTGGTGGTGGAAACGCCGGTAGGCCTGAACGAAAAGCAAAAGCAACTGCTGAAAGATCTGCAGGAAAGCTTTGGCGGACCGACAGGGGAAAATAACAGCCCACGTTCCAAGAGTTTCTTCGACGGCGTGAAAAAGTTCTTCGACGATCTGACACGCTAAGACACATCGGTTATTTCGCTTAACAAGCCTGAGATTGAGAGATCTCGGGCTTTTTTATTTTGGTCTATACTCGTAAAAACCGATTCATTCATCATAAATAATCTAATTTTAACGATGATTCATGCGGAGTAAGATGGTCATTACGAAGTATTCACCTGAAAGCGAGAATAAAAAGTGAAACATCTGCATCGATTCTTTAGCAGCGACGCCTCCGGAGGCATCATACTGATCATCGCCGCTGCGCTGGCCATGATAATGGCGAATAGCGGCGCCACCAGTGGGTGGTACCACGCTTTTCTTGACACTCCTGTACAACTGCGCGTTGGCGCGCTTGAAATCAACAAAAACATGTTGTTATGGATTAACGATGCCCTGATGGCGGTGTTTTTTCTGTTGATTGGTCTGGAGGTCAAGCGGGAACTGATGCAAGGCTCCCTTGCCAGCTTGCGTCAGGCGGCGTTTCCCGTTATTGCCGCTATTGGTGGGATGATTGTTCCGGCTGTGCTCTATCTGGCGTTTAACTATGCCGACCCGGTAACGCGTGAGGGCTGGGCGATCCCGGCGGCGACGGATATTGCTTTTGCGCTGGGCGTACTGGCGTTACTGGGCAGCCGTGTACCGCTGGCGTTGAAAATTTTCCTCATGGCGCTGGCGATTATTGATGACCTGGGCGCGATTGTGATTATCGCGCTGTTCTATACCAGCGATCTGTCGATGGTATCTCTGGGCGTGGCGGCATGCGCCATTGCGGTACTGGCGCTGCTGAATCTGTGTGGGGTAAGACGAACGGGGGTTTATATTCTGGTGGGCGTCGTGCTCTGGACTGCGGTGCTCAAGTCTGGCGTACACGCAACGTTAGCGGGGGTGATTGTCGGGTTCTTTATTCCACTCAAGGAGAAACACGGGCGTTCTCCGGCGAAGCGTCTGGAGCATGTTTTGCACCCGTGGGTGGCGTACATGATCCTGCCGCTGTTTGCTTTCGCCAACGCGGGGGTTTCCCTGCAGGGCGTGACGATCGATGGGCTCACCTCCATCCTGCCGTTGGGCATTATTGCCGGCCTGCTGATAGGTAAACCGCTGGGCATTAGTCTGTTCTGCTGGCTGGCGCTGCGTCTGAAAATGGCGCAATTACCGCAGGGGACGACCTTCCCGCAGATCATGGCGGTCGGCATTCTGTGCGGCATTGGCTTTACTATGTCGATCTTTATCGCCAGCCTGGCGTTTGGCAGCGTTGATCCGGAACTGATTAACTGGGCGAAGCTGGGGATCCTGATTGGTTCGCTGCTGTCGGCAGTAATTGGCTATAGCTGGCTACGCGCGCGTTTAAGCGCGGCGGCCTGAGCGTAAGCATTCGCAGGGGAGCGCAGTCAGCTCCCCTTTTTGTGACATTTTTCAGGGAGAGAGTATGTCCCATATCAATTACAACCATCTCTATTATTTCTGGCACGTTTATAAAGAGGGATCCGTGGTTGGCGCGGCGGAAGCGCTGTATCTGACGCCGCAAACCATTACCGGACAGATCAAAGCGCTCGAGGAGCGTTTGCAGGGCAAATTGTTCAAGCGTAAAGGGCGTGGCCTTGAACCCAGCGAGCTTGGCGAACTGGTATTCCGCTATGCCGATAAAATGTTCACGCTCAGCCAGGAGATGCTGGATATCGTTAACTACCGCAAAGAGTCGAACCTGCTGTTTGATGTGGGCGTTGCGGATGCGCTGTCAAAACGTCTGGTCAGCAGCGTACTGGACGCGGCGGTGGTGGAAGATGAACAAATTCATCTGCGCTGTTTTGAGTCCACTCATGAAATGCTGCTGGAACAATTAAGCCAGCATAAGCTGGACATGATCATTTCCGACTGCCCGATCGATTCGACACAGCAGGAGGGGCTGTTTTCGGTAAAAATTGGCGAATGCAGCGTCAGCTTCTGGTGCACGAATCCGCTGCCGGAAAAGCCATTTCCGGCCTGCCTGGAGGAGCGCCGCCTGTTAGTGCCTGGTCGGCGTTCTATGCTGGGACGCAAATTGCTGAACTGGTTTAACTCTCAGGGGCTCAACGTCGAGATTTTAGGTGAGTTTGACGACGCGGCGTTAATGAAAGCCTTTGGTGCCACGCACAACGCGATTTTCGTCGCGCCTACGCTCTATGCAAATGATTTTTATGCAGATGATTCAATCGTTGAGATAGGACGCGTGGAGAACGTGATGGAGGAGTATCACGCGATATTTGCCGAGCGCATGATTCAACACCCGGCAGTGCAGCGCATCTGTAACAGCAACTATTCGGCGTTGTTTATGCCTGTGGCGAAATAAACCTCGTTGGCCGGATAACGCGCCGCCGCCATCCGGCACAGGCAAACGCCCGATCGCAGACATAAAAAAACCCGCGTTAGCGGGTTTTTTCACAAAGCGACAACGAACGGACGATTAAGCCAGTTTGTTGATCTGTGCAGTCAGGTTAGCTTTATGACGTGCAGCTTTGTTTTTGTGGATCAGACCTTTAGCAGCCTGACGGTCCACGATTGGTTGCATTTCGTTAAATGCTTTCTGTGCAGCAGCTTTGTCGCCAGCTTCGATAGCTGCGTATACTTTCTTGATGAAAGTACGCATCATAGAGCGACGGCTTGCGTTGTGCTTACGAGCCTTTTCAGACTGAACGGCGCGCTTCTTAGCTGATTTGATATTAGCCAAGGTCCAACTCCCAAATGTGTTCTATATGGACAATTCAAAGGCCGAGGAATATGCCCTTTTAGCCTTCTTTTGTCAATGGATTTGTGCAAATAAGCGCCGTTAATCTAGCGGCACTCGTTACGTAGTGATGGCGCAGGATTCTACCAGCTTGCGGGGCGTGAATACAGCTTTTCGACGATAAAAATTGAATTGCTTTGTCAGTTTAGGCGCTGAGTTTGCCTCATAGTGATGAAATCCATCTGCTTTTCGTTTTGGCGCATCAATCGCCGGTTAACCTTGACCGCGGTACAAGGTATACTTTGGCGATTTTCACTGTTTTGAGCCAGACATGAAGCTGATACGCGGCATACATAATCTTAGTCAGGCCCCGCACGGGTGTGTGTTGACTATTGGTAATTTCGACGGCGTGCATCGTGGTCACCGCGCGCTGTTGCAAGGTTTGCAGGAAGAAGGGCGCAAACGTGGCTTACCGGTGATGGTGATGATCTTTGAGCCGCAGCCGCTTGAGCTATTCGCGACGGATAAAGCGCCCGCACGGCTGACTCGCCTGCGGGAGAAACTGCGTTACCTGGCGGAATGTGGCGTCGATTACGTGCTGTGCGTGCGTTTTGACCGACGTTTCGCCGCGCTTACCGCGCAGACGTTTATCAGCGATCTGCTGGTCAAACGCCTCGGGGTGCAATTTCTGGCTGTGGGTGATGATTTCCGCTTTGGCGCTGGCCGGGCGGGCGATTTCTTGTTATTACAGAAGGCTGGCCTGGAGTATGGCTTTGATGTCACCAGCACCCAAACCTTCTGTGAAGGCGGCGTGCGTATCAGCAGCACCGCCGTGCGTCAGGCGCTGGCGGAAGACAATCTGGCGCTGGCGGAAAGTTTACTGGGGCACCCGTTTACTCTCTCCGGACGCGTTGTCCACGGTGATGAACTTGGGCGCACCATTGGTTTTCCGACGGCGAATATCCCGCTGCGCCGTCAGGTCTCCCCGGTGAAAGGGGTGTATGCGGTAGAAGTGAGGGGGCTTGGCGAAAAGCCATTGCCCGGTGTGGCGAATATCGGAACCCGGCCAACGGTGTCGGGCGTGCGCCAACAGTTAGAAGTGCACTTGCTGGATATTGCAATGGACCTCTACGGTCGCCATATAGATGTAGTGCTGCGTAAAAAAATACGCAACGAGCAGCGGTTTGCTTCGCTGGATGAACTGAAAGCGCAGATTGCGCGAGATGAATTAACGGCCCGCGAGTTTTTTGGGCGATACCCGGCTTAAATGCCTATGTATTAAATACGGAACCGAGAATCTGATGAGTGACTATAAATCAACCCTGAATTTGCCGGAAACAGGGTTCCCGATGCGCGGCGATCTCGCCAAGCGCGAACCGGGAATGCTGGCGCGTTGGACTGATGATGATCTGTACGGCATCATTCGTGCGGCCAAAAAAGGCAAAAAAACCTTCATTCTGCATGATGGCCCTCCCTATGCGAATGGCAGCATTCATATTGGTCACTCGGTTAACAAGATTCTGAAAGACATTATCGTGAAGTCCAAAGGACTCGCGGGATTCGACTCGCCTTATGTTCCGGGCTGGGACTGCCACGGTCTGCCGATCGAACTGAAAGTGGAGCAAGAATACGGTAAGCCGGGTGAGAAATTCACCGCCGCCGAATTCCGCGCCAAATGCCGTGAATATGCCGCTACGCAGGTTGACGGTCAGCGAAAAGACTTCATTCGCCTGGGCGTGCTGGGTGACTGGTCGCATCCGTATCTGACGATGGACTTCAAAACCGAAGCCAACATTATTCGCGCGCTGGGTAAAATCATCGGCAACGGCCACCTGCATAAAGGCGCCAAGCCGGTGCACTGGTGCGTAGACTGCCGTTCCGCGCTGGCGGAAGCGGAAGTCGAGTATTACGACAAAACGTCCCCTTCCATCGACGTGGCGTTTCGTGCGGTTGATCAGGATGCAGTGCAGGCGAAGTTTGGCCTGCCGGGCGTCAGTGGGCCGATCTCGTTGGTTATCTGGACCACGACGCCGTGGACGCTGCCAGCCAACCGCGCGATCTCTCTGGCGCCGGATTTCGACTATGCGTTGGTGCAGATCGACGGTCAGGCGCTGATCCTGGCGAAAGATCTGGTGGAAAGCGTGATGCAGCGCATTGGCGTGGCGGACTACCGCATCCTCGGCACCGTAAAAGGCGCGGAGCTGGAACTGCTGCGTTTCACTCACCCGTTTATGGGATTTGACGTCCCGGCTATCCTCGGCGATCACGTAACGCTGGATGCAGGTACCGGCGCCGTACATACCGCTGGTGGTCACGGTCCTGACGACTATACCATCAGCCTGAAATACGGTCTGGAAATCGCCAACCCGGTAGGGCCGGACGGCGCGTATCTGGCTGGGACTTATCCTGGGCTGGATGGCGTTAACGTTTTCAAAGCTAACGACACGATCGTTGAGCTACTGCGTGAGAAAGGCGCGCTGTTGCACGTGGCGAAAATGCAGCACAGCTATCCGTGCTGCTGGCGTCATAAATCGCCGATCATCTTCCGCGCCACTCCGCAGTGGTTCGTCAGCATGGATCAGAAAGGTCTGCGCGCCCAGTCGCTGAAAGAGATCAAAGGCGTGCAGTGGATCCCGGACTGGGGCCAGGCGCGTATCGAATCCATGGTGGCTAACCGTCCAGACTGGTGTATCTCACGTCAGCGTACCTGGGGCGTACCCATGTCGCTGTTCGTTCACAAAGATACCGAAGAGCTGCATCCTCGCGCCGTTGAACTGATGGAAGAGGTGGCCAAACGCGTTGAAGTTGACGGCATCCAGGCGTGGTGGGATCTCGACCCGAAAGAGATCCTGGGCGACGAAGCCGACCAGTACGTGAAGGTCCCGGATACCCTGGACGTGTGGTTTGACTCCGGGTCTACTCACGCCTCTGTGGTTGACGTGCGCCCTGAGTTTGCCGGTCACGCTGCCGACATGTATCTGGAAGGGTCTGACCAACACCGCGGCTGGTTTATGTCATCCCTGATGATCTCCACCGCCATGAAGGGCAAAGCGCCTTACCGCCAGGTTCTGACCCACGGCTTCACCGTTGACGGTCAGGGACGCAAGATGTCCAAGTCCATCGGCAACACCGTGTCGCCGCAGGACGTGATGAACAAACTGGGCGCAGACATTCTGCGTCTGTGGGTGGCATCTACCGACTACACCGGCGAAATGGCGGTGTCGGACGAGATCCTGAAACGTGCCGCCGACAGCTATCGTCGTATCCGTAATACCGCGCGTTTCCTGCTGGCGAACCTGAACGGGTTCGATCCGGTGA
Source organism: Citrobacter sp. Cs237 (assembly GCF_030332325.1). Taxonomy (NCBI): domain Bacteria; kingdom Pseudomonadati; phylum Pseudomonadota; class Gammaproteobacteria; order Enterobacterales; family Enterobacteriaceae; genus Citrobacter; species Citrobacter sp. Cs237. The sequence continues at coordinate 575,056 of NZ_JAOWIB010000106.1, forward strand.
AAGACATGGTGAAACCGGAAGAGATGGTGGTGTTGGATCGCTGGGCGGTCGGCTGTGCGAAAACCGCGCAGGACGACATCCTGAAAGCCTACGAGGACTATGACTTCCATGAAGTGGTGCAGCGTCTGATGCGTTTCTGCTCCGTTGAAATGGGCTCGTTCTATCTCGACATCATCAAAGACCGCCAGTACACCGCGAAGGCAGACAGCGTCGCGCGTCGCAGTTGCCAGAGCGCGCTGTACCATATCGCAGAAGCGCTGGTGCGCTGGATGGCGCCGATCATGTCCTTCACCGCAGACGAAATCTGGGGCTACCTGCCGGGCGAGCGTGAGAAATACGTCTTTACCGGCGAGTGGTACGACGGTCTGTTTGGCTTAGGTGAAACCGAGCCAATGAACGATGCCTTCTGGGACGAGCTGCTGAAAGTGCGTGGCGAAGTGAACAAGGTGATCGAGCAGGCGCGCGCGGACAAGAAAGTGGGCGGTTCTCTGGAAGCGGCAGTGACCCTGTACGCGGAACCGGAACTGGCTGCCATGCTGACCGCGCTGGGCGACGAATTACGATTTGTCCTGTTGACCTCGGGCGCGAAAGTCGCGGACTATGCGGAGGCTTCTGCCGACGCACAGCAGAGCGAATTGCTTAAAGGACTGAAAGTCGCGTTGAGTAAAGCCGAAGGTGATAAATGCCCGCGTTGCTGGCATTACACTACAGATGTCGGCAAGGTGGCGGAACATGCAGATATCTGCGGCCGCTGTGTCAGCAACGTCGCCGGTGATGGCGAAAAACGTAAGTTCGCCTGATGAGTAAACCGATCTTTTCAACAGGGCTACGCTGGCTGTGGCTGGTGGTGGTCGTGCTGATTATCGATCTGGGCAGCAAATACCTGATCCTCCAGAACTTTGCTCTGGGGGATACGGTGGCGCTGTTCCCGTCGCTTAATCTGCATTATGCGCGTAACTATGGCGCGGCGTTCAGTTTCCTCGCTGACAGCGGTGGCTGGCAGCGCTGGTTCTTTGCCGGTATTGCGATAGGTATCTGCCTTATTTTGACGGTGATGATGTACCGTTCAAAAGCGACGCAGAAACTAAATAACATTGCCTATGCGTTAATCATTGGCGGCGCGCTGGGTAATTTGTTTGATCGCCTGTGGCACGGCTTCGTCGTCGATATGATCGATTTCTACGTCGGGGACTGGCATTTCGCCACGTTTAACCTCGCCGACAGCGCGATTTGTATCGGCGCGGCGCTGATCGTGCTGGAAGGATTTATACCTTCCAGACAAAAAACGGCGGCATAAACGCCGTATCCGGCCTTTGGGTAGAGGCCTGTTTAAGCAGGCCCGGTGACGCTTCGCATACCGGGCCTGGCGAAAGACAATAAGTGAGCAACCTGCATGTCTAAATCAGTACAGAGTAACAGTGCGGTGCTGGTGCACTTCACTTTAAAGCTCGACGATGGCTCCACCGCTGAGTCAACCCGTAACAACGGAAAGCCAGCGCTTTTTCGCCTGGGTGACGGCTCTCTGTCTGAAGGACTGGAGCAGCATCTTCTTGGCCTGAAGGCGGGCGATAAAACCACCTTTTCTCTGGAGCCGGATGCCGCGTTTGGCGTACCGACCCCTGACCTGATCCAGTATTTCTCTCGTCGTGAATTTATGGACGCGGGCGAACCTGAGATTGGGGCCATCATGCTCTTTACCGCAATGGACGGCAGTGAAATGCCTGGCGTGATCCGCGAGATCAACGGCGACTCGATCACCGTGGATTTCAACCATCCGCTGGCCGGGCATACCGTTCATTTTGATATTGAAGTGCTGGAAGTCGAACCGGCACTGGAGGCGTAAAATGCAGATCCTGTTGGCCAACCCGCGCGGTTTTTGCGCAGGTGTAGACCGCGCTATCAGCATTGTTGAAAACGCGCTGGCAATCTACGGCGCGCCCATTTATGTTCGTCACGAAGTGGTGCATAACCGCTACGTGGTCGACAGCCTGCGTGAACGTGGGGCGATCTTTATTGAACAGATCAGCGAAGTGCCGGACGGCGCGATTCTGATTTTTTCTGCCCACGGGGTATCTCAGGCGGTACGCAACGAAGCCAAAAGCCGCGATCTGACCGTTTTTGACGCCACCTGTCCGCTGGTCACTAAGGTTCATATGGAAGTGGCGCGCGCCAGCCGCCGCGGTGAAGAGTCGATCCTGATTGGTCACGCGGGGCACCCGGAAGTGGAAGGGACGATGGGGCAGTACAGCAACCCGGAAGGGGGCATGTACCTGGTCGAGTCGCCGGATGATGTCTGGACGCTTGACGTTAAAAACGAAGGCAAACTCTCCTTCATGACTCAGACCACGCTGTCCGTCGACGATACCTCGGACGTGATAGACGCGCTGCGCCAGCGTTTCCCGAAAATCGTCGGTCCTCGCAAGGACGACATTTGTTACGCCACCACCAACCGTCAGGAAGCGGTGCGCGCCCTGGCGGAGCAGGCGGATGTGGTGCTGGTGGTCGGGTCGAAAAACTCCTCTAACTCCAACCGACTGGCTGAACTGGCGCAGCGGATGGGAAAAATGGCGTTTTTGATCGACGATGCCGCCGACATCCAGGAAGCCTGGGTGAAAGACGCGGAAAGCGTGGGTGTCACTGCTGGCGCATCGGCGCCGGATATACTGGTGCAAAACGTCATCGCCCGCCTGCAGGAGCTTGGCGGCGGGGAGGCAGTCCCGCTTGAAGGCCGCGAAGAGAATATTGTCTTCGAAGTCCCGAAAGAGCTGCGTATCGACGCGCAGGAAATCAAATAGCCTCTCTCGTGCTGACAGACGTGATAATGCCGGGTTTGTTACCCGGCATTTTTTCGCCGCATACTGGCAAGTTAATCGATTAATCTGCTACTCTGACGATGTTGTTCTCCTCGGGCCGGAGACACATATGAACCTTTCTTTTAGCCAGCCGCCGCGGCTGGAATGGACTACCGGCGATTTATCCGGTGGTCCGCTATTGCGTAAGTCAACGTGCATTCAGGATCTCACTGGGATATTCAGCGATGAGCGCGCCCGCCAGTCACTGGCCGGGGAACGCATTGTGTATGAGGTTGAGATGCTGAACACGTCTCCCGCCGAAGGCGAGCTTTATACCGGGATAACCCACCTTTATCCCGGTCGTGTCGGTCACGAATATTTTATGACCCGCGGTCATTTTCATGCCCATCGCGAACAAGGTGAGGTCTATTTTGGGCTACGCGGCGTCGGGTTGTTGCTGCTGCAAAATGAACAGGGCGAAGTACGTCTGGAAAAGGTCTTTACCGGCTCGGTCCATGTCATCGCAGGTTATACCGCTCACCGGTTGATCAACACCGGAGACGAGGTACTCTCAGCGCTGGCCGTATGGCCGACGCTGGCAGGGCATGATTATCAGGCGCTGGCAAAAGGCTTCAATGTCCAGGTGTTTGAAGAGAACCAGCAACCGCTGGCGAGGACGGTGCAGAATGGCTGAACCTTCATCACGTTTTGGACTGGATATGGCGGTGCATCATCACCCGCTGGGGTTTAGCTATGGCGAGGAAGTAACCGGACCCATGCCGGAAATTCGTCGGCTCGAACATATTCGAGCCTCTCTGCGCGACCCGCACTGTTGCGGGCCGGAGGATGTTTACGCTATCGCAATGGATGTCGCGCGGATGCAGGATCGTGACGAGCTGAAAAAACGGATGCTGCTGTTTGGCGTGGTGACCTACGCGGCAGGACGACTGGGTGAGGAGCCGATTCGAAGTCAGGGGCATGTTCATCGGATCAGCCAGCACAGCGGCTGGTCGCCGCCGGAGCTCTATGAGATCTGGCAGGGAAAAGCGATCGTTTATATGCAAGAGTATGTCGATGACGATCCAGGCCGCTGCTTCGCGGTGCTCGCCGGACCGGGCGAGAAAGTACTGGTGCCGCCAGGCTGGGGTCATGCCACGATCTCCGCCGATCCTGATACGCCACTCACTTTTGGCGCCTGGTGTGACCGTGAATATGGCTTTGAATATGAGGCAGTCAGGGCACATAAAGGGTTGGCATGGTACCCGCTGCTACAGGGAAAAAACGTCGTCTGGCAGCATAATCCGCGCTATATCGCTGGCCGGTTACAGGTCGTGACGCCCCGGCACTATACGGAGTTTGGGCTTAGCTCCGCGCCAATCTATCAGCAGTTTATTGACGAACCGGCGCGCTTCCAGTTTATTTCCCGTCCGGATAAAGTCGCCGAGCTTTGGACGCAGTTTCATCCATAAAAAACCGGGGCATCGCCCCGGCCATTCGTTTTGCGTTGACGCTCTTTATGCCATCACGCGGATTTAACCCGCAAACAGGCCTGTTGCGACTCCCAGCGCCGCCAGCACCAGAAGCAGTATCATCGCTTTTACCGGCGAGACGCCGCGCTTCGCCATCAAATACCAGGTGCCAAGCACCACGACCAGCGGCAGGAGCTGAGGGAAGATGCCATCCAGCATCTGTTGAACATGAATATTTACGCCATCCTGCGTGATAAATTCCAGCCCGGTGCCTAACTTCACGTAGCTTGCCGCAACGCCGCCCATGACAAACACGCCCAGTAACGACAACGCTTCGCGCAGGCGGGTAGATTTACTGCTCACCAGCATCTCAACCGAACCAGAACCCATTTTGTAACCTTTCAAAAACAGGAACCAGGAGCCGGGAATGATGATCGCCAGCCAGGCGACGGTATAAAAAAGCGGCCCCAGTATATTTCCCCCTGCGGCGAGCGCCATGCCGATACTCAACAGAATGGGAATCAACATCCCTGGGATCATGGAATCGCCAATACCGGCAATTGGGCCCATCAGGCCGACTTTTAGGGTGTTAATGGTCTCGCCGTCAATGGGTTCGCCATTAGCTTTTTTCTCTTCCAGCCCCAGCGCCATGCCGTTTACGATAGCGCCAATCTGCGGTTCGGTGTTGTAGAACGAGGCGTGGCGTCGCAGCATTTCGGTACGCTGCGCGGCATCCGGATAGAGCTTTTTCGCGACCGGCAGCATGCTCAGACAAAAGCCAAACGACTCCAGACGTTCAAAGCTCATTGAGGAGAGGTTGTGCATCATCCATGCTCGCCAGCAGCGCCGGAGATCTTTACGGGTCAGGGAACGTTCTTCCATCAGAATTCATCCTCATCATCTGTCGCGGCGGACGCCGCATTAGCCGCCTGCGGCGCTTCCGGCTTGTAGTTATAGTGAATCAACGCCAGCAGCGAACCGACGATCACCAGCGCGACCATGTTCAGTTTTAAGAAAACGATGCAGACAAAACCCACGAGGAAATAGATCAACATGGTGTAGTTTTTAATGATCTGCTTGAGGAGGATGGCGATCCCCACGGCGGGCAGAATGCCGCCCAGTACGTTCATCGTTGACAGCACGACGCCTGGTAAGCTGTCCATAAAGCCGCTGATATACTGTGCGCCGAAGTAAACGGCAATAAAGGTCGGAACGAAACGTAAAATAAAATTTGTCACCTGTGGCCAAATGGCGCTGTTCAGGTAGATGCCGCGCTCGTCGCCGCGCTCCAGCGCCACGTCGGCCCGATGGTTCCAGAAAGAGTTAAGCACCATCATCGCATTAAACAGGATGGTTCCGGCGATACCGATCGTTGCCGCCAGCGCGACCGCCACTTCAGGGCCTTTTCCGGACAGGATCCCAAGGGCAATCGCCGGGTAAGCCACAAAGTTAAGATCGGCGGGCATGGAGCCGCCGGGCGTCACCATGGCGATGTACACGGCCTGAACCGCAACGCCAATGATGATGCCGGTTTTCATATCGCCGAGGATGATCCCCACCAGCATACCGGAAATCAGCGGTCGGGTGATCAGATACCAGCCGCCCGTCAGCCCAAGAAGCCAGGGGCTACTGAGGGCGCCGAGATAGCACAGAATACCGATTAACGTCGCTTCGAAAATCATCGTCCCCTCCTTATTTCAGCTTCTGGCGTGCGTCCTGCCAGCTGTAGAAACCGGCATCCGGCACCAGGCGGAACTCCACCTGATGTCCGCGCTGCGTTAGCCAGTCAAACGCGGCGATTTCGTCTGGATTGACCGACTGGTTAGGGCCGATGGTGGTGGTGCCGGCGCGGGCGCTCATCGGGCCGACGTTGATTTTGCCATTGCTGTTCTGCAGGCTGATGCCTGCCTCTTCGAGGCGCTTTAACGTGACGGGCGATTTGCCAATCACGAAATAACGCTTCTCACTGGCGATAACCTTTGGCAACTTCTCAATCGCGGTCGCCGTATCAAATAACCAGACTTTAGTGTCCTGAACCGCGCCTTTCATGACTGATGAGAGCAGAGGATCGGCCGCAACGGCGTCGTCGATCGCGACAATGCCGTCACAGGGCAGCTCTCTGGCCCAACGTGTCACGAGCTGCCCATGGATAACGCGGTCATCAATACGTACAAAAGAAATACTCATGGTGGTTTCCTTTAAAAATCATCTGACTGAACGGTTAAAACCGGGGCGGCTTTAATCAACGTCGGTACGGTTAACGCCAGCAGCTCGGCTGCGGCGGCATGCACGTCCGTTAAGTGGCAGATCTCTTCGCTTTGCAGCAGCATGGGAAAATTAACGCCTGCGACAACGGCGACAGGCGGTAAGGTCCGGGCAGAGAATGCATGCTGGCAGGCGACATTCCAGGGCGTGCCGCTTTGCATATCGCACAGTACCAGCACGCCATCCGCGTTTTGCCCGGCATCGGCCAGGGCTTTCGCAAAGCTCTCTTTAAATCCTTCAATCCCGGCCTGGTCGCTCAGCGTAACGGTGTGGACGTGCGGTAATTCGCCGTAAACCATACGGCCACTGGCGAGGAGCGCTTCTGCCAGCGGTCCGTGAGTGGCGACAAGAATGTTGATCATACGGTTATCCTCTTACCCAGGCTTTGATGGTGGCAAATGGCCGGTCGACACTGTTGCCAGACGGCGTAATCCGGTATTCGCCTACGGCCGCCGGAATGATAAATGTCTCAGCGTAGTGAACGGTAAATGGGGCGAACGCACCGCTGGGGCTGTCGACAATCGCCTCTGCCCCTTCCACCAGATTCAGAACGTTAACGCCACCCCGGGTGTGATGGATTACCGGCGCGGTAAACCAGTGGCGACGCGTTTCGATAAACTCTCGCTCATGCATGCCGGTGCGTTCTTCTCTCCAGCCTTCCCCTTGCGCAATGGGTTCAATGCGGTTAACCAGATTGTCGTAGACCCACTGCGTATCCCGCTGCCAGTCAATAACGCGCTCGCCGTGTTCAAGATGCACAGGCCGGGGCAAACCGTCTAAACCTAAGCGTCCCCAGTCCCACAGTTTGAAGGTGAAGATATACGGCGTCGCACTGATTTCCAGCACCATGGTGCCCGCGCCGGAACAGTGAACGGTGCCTGCCGGGATGAGAAAGTGATCGTGCTGGCGGGCTGGGATCTGATTTACGAAACGCGCATCGTCGAACGTTTTTTCTCCACGTTCCGCGGCGCGCAGGTCGTCCAGCATCGCCTGCGGCTCAATGCCCGTTTGGGTGCCCAGATACACCACCGCGCCGGGCTGTGCGGCGAGAATGTAATAACTTTCATCCTGGGTATAGTGCATCCCGAACTGCTGCTGGATATATTCCGTCAGCGGGTGAACCTGAAAGCTGAGATTCTGCCCGTCGATGGTGTCGAGAAAATCAAAACGAATCGGAAATTCCGCGCCGAAGCGGGCATGGACCTTCTCACCGAGAAGGGGACGCGGGTAAAGCAAAACTAAATCCTGAGAGGGGATCTCGATCCGTACGGCGCCAAAACGCAGTAACAGGCTGTTTTCCTCGGGCACGCAATCAAAACACCACGCGTAATTGGGTGCCGCAGGATCGAGATCAAACTGCTGCTTCATCCACTGACCGCCCCAGACGCCGGGGTCAAAGAAAGGAACAACGCGAAACGGCTGGGTAGTGGTCTGCTGCAGGCCAGCGCGTAGCGCATCGCCGCTGACCATGGCAGGCGCGTTTTCAACGGTGGAATCAAGCAAAAAGTCGGCGCGCTTGAGCAGTGGCGTTTTGTGTCTGTCAAAGACACGCCATTCAATGAAAAAAGCGCGTTTGTAGCGACGGAGAATATCCTCGTCCGGATTTTCCGCCCCCCAGTTGCTCAGCCCGTGATGGCGCATACGCTGCTGGATTTCCCAGCGAGGGAGATCGGCATAGACGAGGATATCGCCGGGATGCGCCAGCGCTGCGCCGGGACCATATACGACGACCAGGCCCTCTGCTACCGAGGCGATGCGCTGGCGAATCTGATTGAGTTTGTCAGGATCAAAAAACTCAACAAGTTGATGGCAGGAAAGAACGCCGAACACCCGGTCATCGGTCAGGTTGCGGGCCAGAAGATCGTGTAATGCCTCTTTTCCGAGGCGGGCAGATTCGATGTTCACCACCAACGCGGCATTTAAGGTGGCCAGAAGCCGTTGTTCCAGCTCATCTGAGCGCACGCCCGGATAGCAATCCACGACCAGCACGCGTTTTGTCAAACCTGAAACCCTGGTGTTGAGCACAGAAGTAATAGAATCCCAGCCTTGCCAGGCCTGGGTGTCATAACCCTGAACGACAACCTCAGGGAATTTATTATAGGTAGTCTGCATGTTGAGTCTCCGTAATCGCTGGATTAAGATTAATCGATTAACCTTAAATTCAAAGCATGGTTAACGCGATTAACCCGCCATAATCGGAAACAAACCGGGATCATGCGCCGTCCGTGTGATGAGTATCACAGGCCAGAGGCGCCAGATTGGGGTTATTCGATTAACTGGCGTTTCACAAGGAGAAATCATGACAACAGTCACGTTAGCGCAGGTCGCGAAGCGCGCAGGGGTGTCGACGGCGACCGTTTCGATGGTACTGCGCAACCGGGGGCGTATATCGCAGGCCACGCGTGAGCGAGTGCTGAAAGCGCTGGACGAGTCTGGCTATGTTTACAATCAAACGGCCGCGAATCTACGCAACCGGAGTAGTAACCAGGTAGGGTTGTTGCTGCATGACATCACCAACCCGTTCTACGGCGAGATGACCGCCGGGCTGAGCCATGAGATGGAACGGCATGACTTGCTGCTGTTTCTGGCGAACAGTGAAGAATCCGGCGAGCGGCAGCAAAAATTTGTGGATTCCCTGATGCGAAACAACGCCTGCGGCATGGTGCTTTGCGCAGCGCGGGAAACGCCAGTCTCGTTTTTTGCCGCGCTGAAAAGACGCAATATCCCCGCCATAATGGTGGTCCGCCCGCTCAGCGATCCTGATTTTGACTTTGTGGGCACCGATAACTTCCTCGGTACTCAGATGGCGACGACGCATTTACTCAGGTTGGGGCATAAGAATATCGCTTTTATCGGCGGTAGCCCAAGCTCTGGCAGTCGGGCGCAGCGAATGGGGGGATTCACCAGTACGCTGATGGAGTGGGGGATCTCACCGAATCCGGACTGGATCGTTGCCGCCGAAGCCAGTCAGATCGACGGCGCCAGAGTGGCGGAATCATTACTTACCCGCTATCCGCAGATCACCGCCGCTGTCTGTTATCAGGATATCGTTGCGCTAGGGGTTATGCAGGCGCTGCGTAAAATGGGACGGGAACCGGGGAACGATTTTGCGCTGGTGGGATTTGACGATATCACCGAAGCGGCGCTGGTGCAGCCCGCGTTGACAACCGTTTCGGTTGCGGCAAAAGAGATTGGTCGCAAAGCGGGTGAGCTGTTGTACAGCCGCATCCAGGGGAACGATGAGCCGCCGAAACGAATCATTCTGCCGCCCGCGCTGGTGATCAGAGAGTCATGCGGTTTTCGCTGAGTATCATGCCTTTTACTGATACTCCCTCCTGTTTATCATAAAATTCTAATTATCGGCGATTTCAGATGGCGGCTTTGTCTCGGGCTGGTTAATCTGAAAACGATTTACATCATTTTAACGTAAGAGAATAACTATGCATGATGCACAGGTCCGCGTCGCGATAGCGGGCGCGGGGGGCCGTATGGGCCGCCAGCTGATTCAGGCAGCCCTTGAAATGGAAGGCGTTGCGCTTGGTGCGGCGCTGGAGCGCGAAGGATCGTCATTGCTGGGCGCCGATGCCGGTGAGCTGGCGGGCGTCGGCAAAACGGGAGTGACTGTACAATGCAGCCTCGAGGCGGTAACCGACGATTTTGATGTTTTCATCGACTTTACGCGCCCGGAAGGCACGTTGAATCATCTGGCATTTTGTCGTCAACACGGCAAAGGCATGGTCATTGGCACCACCGGTTTTGATGACGCAGGCAAACAGGCGATTCGTGAGGCGGCAGCTGACATCGGCATTGTCTTCGCGGCAAATTTCAGCGTTGGGGTAAACGTTATGCTGAAGCTGCTGGAGAAGGCGGCAAAAGTCATGGGCGATTATACCGATATCGAAATTATTGAAGCGCACCATCGCCATAAGGTTGACGCGCCGTCCGGCACCGCGCTGGCGATGGGCGAGGCAATAGCGCATGCGCTGGATAAAGATCTGAAAGCGTGCGCCGTGTACAGCCGTGAAGGTTACACCGGCGAGCGTGTGCCGGGTACCATTGGCTTTGCTACCGTGCGTGCGGGCGACATTGTTGGTGAACACACTGCGATGTTTGCCGATATTGGCGAGCGTATCGAGATTACCCATAAGGCCTCCAGCCGTATGACATTTGCCAACGGCGCGGTAAGATCGGCGCTTTGGGTCAGTACAAAGCAAAGCGGCCTTTTTGATATGCGAGATGTCCTGAATTTACACAGTTTATGATGTGTTATTACCCTTCGTGATGTGGTTATTGTAATCTTAATGTGTTGATTACATAGGGCAATATTTTATTGCCCTTTTATTTTAGCGTCTTACCGTTAAATTTTTCTTGTAATGCCTGAAATTCTACTTTTTATTATCAAATATTGTGGCTGAAATGTAAATTTTGACCAGATGGTCCACTTTTCCAGCGCTACCGCCATTTTTTATATTCTTCTTGCTGCGCAAGCGTTTTCTCAACCAGGTTAGTTGCTCTTTTTGCCCGTTAATCCGTCCTTTTTATCTCCAGGTTGCAAAAGAATATAAAAAATACTGCCTTTAAGTTGACTTTTAGCTGCCTTATCTCCAGAATGCCGCCGTTTGCCAGAAATTCAAGGTAAGCAAATTTGCATTGATTCATCGCGTATAAATGAATTAGTATGCAAATAAAGTGAGTGAATATTCTCTGGAGGGTGTTTTGATTAAGTCAGCGCTATTGGTTCTGGAAGACGGAACCCAGTTTCACGGTCGGGCCATAGGGGCAACAGGTTCGGCGGTTGGGGAAGTCGTTTTCAATACTTCAATGACCGGTTATCAAGAAATCCTCACTGATCCTTCCTATTCCCGCCAAATCGTTACTCTTACTTATCCCCATATCGGCAATGTCGGCACCAATGCTGCTGATGAAGAATCTTCTCAGGTTCATGCGCAAGGCCTCGTCATTCGTGACCTGCCGCTGATCGCCAGCAACTTCCGCAACACCGAAGACCTCTCGTCTTACCTGAAACGCCATAACATCGTGGCGATTGCTGATATCGATACCCGTAAGCTGACGCGTCTGTTACGTGAAAAGGGCGCGCAAAACGGCTGCATCATCGCGGGCGATAATCCGGATGCGCAGCTGGCGCTGGAAAAAGCGAAAGCCTTCCCGGGCCTGAACGGGATGGATTTGGCGAAAGAAGTGACCACGGCGGAAGCGTATAGCTGGACCCAGGGAAGCTGGACGCTGGCAAATGACCTGCCGGAAGCAAAACAACAAGACGAACTGCCGTTCCACGTGGTCGCCTATGACTTTGGCGCCAAGCGCAATATCCTGCGCATGCTGGTGGACAGAGGCTGCCGCCTGACGGTGGTGCCCGCGAAAACCTCAGCGGAAGATGTTCTGAAAATGAACCCGGACGGCATCTTCCTTTCAAATGGCCCTGGCGACCCGGCGCCGTGTGACTACGCTATCGACGCAATCCAGACATTCCTCGAAACCGATGTGCCGGTATTCGGTATCTGCCTCGGTCATCAGCTCCTGGCGCTGGCGAGCGGCGCGAAGACCGTGAAGATGAAATTCGGTCACCACGGCGGCAACCACCCGGTAAAAGATATCGACAACAATACCGTAATGATTACCGCGCAGAATCACGGCTTTGCCGTCGATGAAGCTACGCTGCCGGCGAACCTGCGCGTAACCCATAAGTCCCTTTTCGACCATACCCTGCAAGGTATTCATCGCACCGATAAGCCAGCGTTTAGTTTCCAGGGGCACCCGGAAGCCAGCCCAGGTCCGCACGACGCCGCGCCGTTGTTCGACCACTTTATCGAGTTAATTGAGCAGTACCGTCAGTCCGCGAAATAATCAGGAGTTAAGAGAGCCATGCCAAAACGTACAGACATAAAAAGTATCCTGATTCTGGGCGCGGGTCCGATTGTTATCGGTCAGGCGTGCGAGTTTGACTACTCCGGCGCGCAGGCGTGTAAAGCCCTGCGTGAAGAGGGTTACCGCGTTATCCTGGTCAACTCTAACCCGGCGACCATCATGACCGACCCGGAAATGGCCGATGCGACCTACATCGAGCCGATTCACTGGGAAGTCGTGCGTAAAATCATCGAAAAAGAGCGTCCGGACGCGGTGCTGCCGACGATGGGCGGCCAGACGGCGCTGAACTGCGCGCTGGAGCTGGAGCGTCAGGGCGTGCTGGAAGAGTTCGGCGTGACCATGATTGGCGCAACCGCCGACGCGATCGATAAAGCCGAAGACCGTCGCCGTTTCGACATCGCGATGAAAAAAATCGGTCTCGACACCGCGCGTTCCGGTATCGCCCATAACATGGAAGAAGCGCTGGCGGTGGCCGCCGACGTCGGTTATCCGTGCATCATCCGTCCGTCCTTTACGATGGGCGGCACCGGCGGCGGTATCGCCTACAACCGCGAAGAGTTTGAAGAAATCTGTACGCGCGGTCTGGATCTTTCCCCTACCAACGAGCTGCTGATTGATGAATCGCTGATCGGCTGGAAAGAGTATGAGATGGAGGTGGTGCGTGATAAAAACGACAACTGCATCATCGTCTGCTCCATCGAAAACTTCGACGCGATGGGCATCCACACCGGCGACTCGATCACCGTTGCGCCTGCCCAGACGCTGACCGACAAAGAATACCAAATCATGCGTAACGCCTCGATGGCTGTGCTGCGTGAAATCGGCGTTGAAACCGGCGGTTCTAACGTTCAGTTTGCGGTGAACCCGAAGAATGGTCGCCTGATTGTCATTGAGATGAACCCGCGCGTGTCACGTTCGTCGGCGCTGGCCTCTAAAGCCACCGGCTTCCCGATTGCGAAAGTGGCGGCGAAACTGGCGGTGGGCTACACCCTTGACGAACTGATGAACGACATCACCGGTGGGCGTACCCCGGCCTCGTTCGAGCCGTCTATCGACTACGTGGTGACTAAAATCCCACGCTTTAACTTTGAAAAATTTGCTGGCAGCAATGACCGCCTGACCACCCAGATGAAGTCGGTGGGCGAAGTGATGGCGATTGGCCGCACCCAGCAGGAATCGATGCAGAAAGCGCTGCGCGGGCTGGAAGTGGGCGCGACCGGCTTCGACCCGAAAGTCAGTCTCGACGATCCGGAAGCGCTGACCAAAATTCGCCGCGAGCTGAAAGACGCTGGCGCGGATCGTATCTGGTATATCGCTGACGCGTTCCGTGCGGGACTTTCCGTAGACGGCGTCTTCAACCTGACCAACATCGACCGCTGGTTCCTGGTGCAAATTGAAGAGCTGGTCCGTCTGGAAGAAAAAGTCGCGGAGCTGGGCATCAATGGCCTGACCGCCGACTTCCTGCGCCAGCTTAAGCGCAAAGGCTTCGCTGATGCGCGTCTGGCGAAACTGGCGGGCGTACGCGAAGCGGAAATCCGCAAGCTGCGCGACCAGTACGACCTGCACCCGGTCTACAAGCGCGTGGATACCTGCGCGGCGGAATTCGCCACCGACACCGCCTACATGTACTCCACCTATGAAGACGAATGTGAAGCGAACCCGTCCGTCGACCGCGACAAGATTATGGTGCTGGGCGGCGGTCCAAACCGTATCGGCCAGGGCATTGAGTTCGACTACTGCTGCGTACACGCCTCGCTGGCGCTGCGCGAAGACGGTTACGAGACCATCATGGTCAACTGTAACCCGGAAACGGTCTCCACCGACTACGACACCTCCGACCGCCTGTACTTTGAGCCGGTTACCCTGGAAGACGTGCTGGAAATTGTGCGTATCGAAAAACCGAAAGGGGTTATCGTCCAGTACGGCGGCCAGACTCCGCTGAAGCTGGCGCGCGCGCTGGAAGCCGCGGGCGTACCGGTTATCGGCACCAGCCCGGACGCCATTGACCGGGCGGAAGACCGTGAACGCTTCCAGCATGCGGTTGACCGTCTGAAGCTGAAACAGCCGGCGAACGCGACTGTCACCGCCATTGAACAAGCGGTAGAAAAAGCGAAAGAGATCGGCTATCCGCTGGTGGTGCGTCCTTCTTACGTGCTTGGCGGACGGGCGATGGAAATCGTCTATGACGAAGCGGATCTGCGTCGTTACTTCCAGACCGCGGTCAGCGTCTCCAACGACGCGCCGGTGCTGCTTGACCGCTTCCTCGACGATGCGGTTGAAGTGGATGTGGATGCGATTTGCGATGGTGAAAGGGTGCTGATTGGCGGCATCATGGAGCACATCGAGCAGGCAGGCGTTCACTCCGGCGATTCCGCCTGTTCGCTGCCAGCCTACACCCTGAGCCAGGAAATACAGGACGTGATGCGCCAGCAGGTGCAGAAGCTGGCCTTCGAGTTGCAGGTTCGCGGTCTGATGAACGTCCAGTTTGCGGTCAAGGACAACGAAGTCTACCTGATTGAAGTGAACCCGCGTGCCGCGCGTACCGTACCGTTCGTCTCCAAAGCCACCGGCGTACCGCTGGCGAAAGTGGCGGCGCGCGTAATGGTGGGCAAATCGCTGGCCGAGCAGGGGGTGACAGAAGAGATTATTCCGCCTTACTACTCGGTGAAAGAGGTGGTGCTGCCGTTCAACAAATTCCCTGGCGTTGACCCGCTGTTAGGGCCGGAAATGCGCTCTACCGGAGAAGTGATGGGGGTGGGGCGCACCTTTGCGGAAGCGTTCGCCAAGGCGCAGTTGGGCAGTAACTCCACGATGAAAAAACAAGGCCGTGCGCTGCTCTCCGTTCGCGAAGGCGATAAAGAACGCGTGGTAGACCTTGCCGCGAAGCTGCTGAAGCAGGGCTTTGAGCTGGATGCGACTCACGGTACGGCGATCGTACTGGGTGAAGCCGGTATTAACCCGCGTCTGGTAAACAAAGTGCATGAAGGCCGTCCTCACATTCAGGACCGTATCAAGAATGGCGAGTACACCTACATCATTAACACCACCGCCGGGCGTCGCGCGATTGAAGATTCCCGCGTCATTCGCCGCAGCGCGTTGCAGTACAAGGTGCATTACGACACCACCCTGAACGGCGGTTTCGCCACCGCGATGGCGCTTAATGCTGACGCCACGGAGAAAGTGATCTCCGTACAGGAAATGCACGCGCAAATTAAAAAATAACCGACCCTGATGTTCCACGGTCTTAAAAACGGTTCCGGAAACGGAGCCGTTTTTTTATGCAATCAGTCGTTTCCTGACGAAATATACTGCAATAGCAGAAATGTGAATGTAACAAGCAAGATTTGGATCACACTCATGACCCGGCAAGTTGCATACTATCCCTTATATCCACAATTTTAATAGGGTCTTGTCGGGAATATGATGGACAGGACACAACACGATTTTTAATTTGTGAAATGGTGTGCTTATGTGTGAAGAGTATGTTGAAAAACCACTTTATTTGATGATTGCCGACTGGGTCATGGCGGAAAAGCGTTGGGTCAGCGCAAAAGAGATTGCAAAGCAGTTTAATATGGATCACTGCAAAGCAATTAATACCGTCTCTTATATTCTCGCGGAAGTGGGGGAAATTCATTGTGAGACTAAGACCATCCCTAACCAACTGGAAGGACGGGGCTGTCAGTGCCAGCGTCTGGTGCGGGTAACCCATATCGCGCCGCAGCTTTACGCGCGTTTGGGACAGCGCGCGCAGGAAAAGGTGGCCAGCAGAGCGCCCCGTATCCCGGCGGTTCCACCGTCAGAACTGAACCGTGAGCAGAAATGGCAGATGATGCTGTCAAAGAGTTTGCGGCGGTAAGGCGGAGAGCCGCCGTATCGAATGGCGGTATAAACGACGTATCCGGCCTGGGGATGGCGAACATCACAGGCCGGATAAATGCTGTGCCATCAGGCGTTAACGGCCTTTCCATACCGGGGCGCGTTTTTCCGCAAATGCCTGCGGCCCTTCAAGGGCATCCTCTGAATGCAGGACCGACGGATAGTGCTTCAGCACGCCGCTGCGGATAAAACGATACCCTTCCTCGACCGGCATTTCACTGGTGGTACGAGAGATCTCCTTCAGCGCGGCAATGGCCAGCGGCGCGCTGTTGACCAGTTCTTGCGCCAGTTCGCGCGCGCTGTCCATCAATTCCTGCTGGCTGACCACGCGGTTGACGATCCCCCAGCGCAGCGCTTCCGCGGCATCCATTCGTCTGCCGGTCATTACCATTTCATTCACGATGGCCGGGGGTAACCGTTTTGGCAGACGCAACACGCCGCCGCTGTCTGGCACAATGCCCAGTTTCGCTTCCGGCAGCGCAAAGCTGGCGTTTTCGGCGCAGACGATAAAATCCGCCGCCAGCGCCAGTTCGAAACCGCCGCCAAAGGCATAGCCGTTCACGGCGGCAATCACCGGTTTATCGAGATCAAAGCATTCCGTTAGTCCGGCAAAACCGCCGGGGCCAAAGTCGGCGTCCGGCGCTTCACCTTCTGCGGCGGCTTTTAAGTCCCAGCCTGCGGAAAAGAATTTCTCCCCCGCGCCGGTGACGATCGCGACGCGCAGTTCGGGATCGTCACGAAATTGCAGAAAAGCCTCCCCCATCTGAAAGCTGGTTTTGGCATCGATCGCATTGGCTTTAGGTCGATCCAGAATGATTTCCAGAACAGGTCCGTTACGGGTCAAACGTAAAGATTCACTCATGGTTCATCTCCAGAAAATAAAGTAACTGGCGGGCATTTCCCGCCAGCAGGGTTATTTCAGATTCTTTTTGATTATTTTTCCTGAACAGTTACGGGGCAGGTCAGTTCTTATTTCCATAAAAGAGGGCACTTTGAATTTCGCCATATTTTGTTCGCAGAAATGGAAGAATTCTTCTTCCGTCAGCGTTTCGCCTTCATTAAGTACGACGAAGGCTTTAATGGCTTCGTCGCGAATCGCATCCTGAATACCAATCACCACGATGTCCTGAATTTTAGGATGTGCGGAAATGATATTTTCCAGCTCAACGCAGGAGACGTTTTCACCGCCGCGTTTAATCATGTTGCAGCGCCGGTCGACAAAATAGAAAAAGCCGTCTTCGTCGCGATATCCGGAATCGCCGGTGTGTAACCAGCCGGTGGAGTCGAACGCTTTCGCCGTGGCGTCGGGCCTGGCGTAATAGGCTTTAAAGAGTGTTTTGCCCGGCACCCCCTTGATGCAGATTTCGCCAATCTCGCCAGCGGGCAGCGCACGGTTCTGCTCGTCGCGAATTTCCGCTTCGTAGCAAAATCCCGGACGGCCTATCGACGGCCAGCGTCGCTTATCGCCGGGGCGGTCGCCAATGATGCCGACGATGGTTTCCGTCATGCCATAGGAGGTCAGCAGGCGCACGCCGAAACGGGTGACAAAGGCGTCTTTCTCCTGTTCCGAAAGGTTAAGGTAGAACATGACTTCCCGCAGACAATGTTGGTTGTCCTGCGGTGTGACGGGTTGCGCCATGAGCGTGCGGATCATCATTGGGATGCATTCTGTGACGGTCGCGCGGTATTTTCGGATCTGCTGCCAGAAGGCGCGGACGCTGTATTTTTCAATCAGCACAAACGTCGCGCCTGCCGAGAATGCTGCCATGGCGGCGGTGCATTGACAGTCGATATGAAACGCAGGCATCACCGTCAGGTAAATATCGTCTTCACGCAGGGCGCACTGCCAGGAGGAGTAGTATCCGGCAAAGCGCAGGTTGTAATGGGTGATCACCACCCCCTTTGGTCGTGACGTGGTGCCGGAGGTAAATAAGATCTCTGCGGTGTCGTCGGTAGACAGCGGTACCGTTTCCTGCAAGGCGCCCGGCTGGCGATCTTTTTGCAGTGAAAAGTGACTCACGCCGGGTTCGGTCCCGACGTTTTCGCCAACCACCCAGATAAGGGTTAACTGCGTTTCGCCTTCACGCTGGATCTCGCGGTACATCGGCAAAAACGCGGGGCTGGTGACGATCTGCCTGGCCTGGCTGTTTTGCAGGATCCACGCGCTTTCGTCACGCAGCAGGCGGGCGTTGATCGGCACCATGATAGCGCCGATTTTTGCCAGCCCAAACCAGCAAAAGATAAATTCCGGGCAGTTATCCAGATGCAGGGCAACCTTATCCCCTTTGCGAATGCCTGAGGCGTGGAACAGATTCGCTGTGCGATTGATCTCCTCATTGAGCGACGCGTAGCTGTACTGTCGTATCTCCCCGTCGCTGGATTCACAAATCAGCGCCGTTTTACTGCCATGCCGTTCGGCCAAATCGTCCCACATCTGGCGTAAGTGTTGTCCGCCAACGATATCCATAGCACCTCTGTCCATTTATTCAGGCGCTAACCGGAAATGCCGGTTAGCGCGTTCGGGTTAATCCTCTACTTTGGCCAGACCTTTACTGACCAGTGACTGAATTTCAGCGTCGCTGTAGCCGATGTTATGCAGAATGGCGGCGGTATCCATGCCGTGTGACGGCATGCCGCGCCAGATTTTTCCAGGGTTATTTTTGAATTTCGGCATCACGTTTGGCCCTTTGCAACTGCGGCCATCCAGCGTTTGCCATTGGGTAATGGATTCCCGGGCAATGTACTGCGGGTTACCTTCCAGTTCCGGAATTGTCAGCACTTTGGCGCAGGCGATATTCAGCTCGGCGAAGCGTGCCTGAGCCTCGGCGAGGGTGCGTGTCGCCAGCCAGGCATCGAGTTTTTCCTCTACCAGCGGTCCGTAAGGGCATTCGATCCGGTGAATCAACTGTGTGCCTTCCGGAACCTCCGGTGTGCCCAGAATGTGCGCCAGACCAATATCCTTAAAGCATTCGGCGATTTGCGTAATACCGACCAGCTCCATCACGATGTAGCCGTCGGCGCACTTATACAGTCCGCAGCCAGCGTAGTAGGGATCTTTACCTTTGGTCATGCGCGGGCATATCTCGCCGCCGTTGAAATAATCCATCATGAAATATTGACCCATACGCAGCATGACTTCGTACATTGCGACATCAATACTTTCGCCTTTGCCGGTTTCACGCGCTTTATGCAACGCCGCCAGCGCCGCGGTGGTGGCGGTCATGCCGGAGAAATAGTCGGCGGTGTACGGGAAGGCGGGCATCGGCTGGTCGACGTCGCCGTTCTGGATCAGGTAGCCGCTGAACGCCTGGGCAATGGTGTTGTAGGCTGGCAGGTGGGTGTACTCTTCGCTGCCGTACTGACCAAAGCCGGATAAATGGGCGATAACCAGCTTCGGGTTATGCCGCCACAGGACGTCATCGGTAATACCGCGGCGGGCAAATGCCGGGCCTTTGCTGGCTTCAATAAAGATATCGGTGGTTTCCATTAATTTGAGAAACGCTTCCCGCCCCTCATCTTTGAAAATATTCAGCGACAGCGCGTGGAGATTACGGCGCGAAAGCTGCGGATAGTGAGGCTGGACGCGAATGGTATCGGCCCAGGCCACGTTTTCAATCCAGATAACCTCCGCGCCCCATTCAGCAAACAATTGTCCGGCGAACGGTCCGGCGATTTCGATGCCGGAAAAAACCACCCGCAGCCCGGCAAGCGGGCCAAAGGTGGGCATGGGGAGACGATTCATACCTATGCTCCTGGCAGTTGTAGATGTCCCGTAGGCCGGATAACAGCGTGAACGCCTTATCCGGCCAGGAAAAACACCCGATAATGATTAACGGTATTGCTTCAGTACCGCGCGACCGAGGGTCAGGATCTGCATTTCGTCAGACCCACCGGAAACGCGGTCCACGCGCAGATCCCGCCAGAAGCGGCTAATACGATGATTACCGGCAATTCCAACGCCGCCCAGTACCTGCATTGCGCTGTCCACCACCTCGAACGCCGCGTTGGCGCAGAAGTATTTGCACATCGCCGCATCTCCCGAAGTAATCGTGCCGTTATCAGCCTTCCACGCGGCTTCCAGCAGCATGTTTTTCATCGAATTGAGCTTGATGGCCATATGAGCAAATTTTTCCTGAATCAGCTGGAAGCGACCGATGGTTTCGCCAAACTGTACGCGCTGGTTAGCGTAGCGCGCTGCATCTTCAAAGGCGCACATCGCCGTACCGTAGTTGGTGAGCGCCACCAGGAACCGTTCATGATCGAACTCTTCTTTCACGCGGTTAAAACCGTTGCCTTCCCGCCCGAACCTGTCTTTTTCATCCAGTTCGACGTCATCGAAGTTAATTTCGCAGCAACTGTCCATCCGCAGGCCGAGCTTATCGAGTTTATTCACCTGGATGCCGGGTTTCGTCATATCGACAAACCATTCGGTATAAACGGGTTTGTCAGGCGACGCGGCGTCCCGGGCCATCACCACGATATAGGGCGTGTAGGCGCTGCTGGTGATAAAACACTTACTGCCGTTGAGATAAACCTTACCATTTTTACGGGTATAGGTGGTTTTGAGGCTGCCCACATCCGATCCCGCTCCCGGTTCGGTGATTGCCGAGTTCCACATCTGTTTGCCTGTCCCCCGGAAGGCCATGATCTTATCGATCTGCTCCTGCGTGCCTTCGCGCAGGAAAGTGTTAAAACCGCCCGGCAACTGGTACAGCACATAGGTAGGCGCGCCGAGACGTCCCAGCTCCATCCAGACAGCGGCAACGGTGACGAACCCCGCTTCCAGCCCGCCATGTTCTTCCGGGATCAACAGGCTGTCGATACCCATCTCCGCCAGCGCTTTAACAAAGCGCTCCGGATACACGCTGTCACGGTCGCACTCGGCAAAATAGGCTTCCCAGTTCTCACTGGCCATCAGTTCGCGAATACCGGCGACAAACAGTTCCTGCTCGTCATTCAAGTTAAAATCCATCTTTCAACCTCTTGATCTGTTAGGGGTAATTGAGTTGTCTTTCCAGTGCGCTTTGGCGTCTTTAATAAAGGAGAGGGTCACCATAATGTTGACGAAGAACAGCGGGCAGCCGCCGGCAATGATGGCGGTTTGAATCGGCTTCAGGCCGCCAAGCGCCAGCAACACAATACCGATGACGCCCACCAGCACCGACCAGCCGATCCGCACCAGCAGCGGCGGCTCGTCGCCGTCGCGCACTTCGCGACAGGTCGACATCGCCAGGGTATACGAACAGGCGTTAATCAGCGTTACGGTGGCAATAAAGCAGAGGATGAAGAACCCCCACATGGTGGCGGTACTGAACGGCAGCGCGGCCCAGGTTTCGATAATGGCGCGCGCCACGCCGTGTTGCTCTATCAACTGCGGAATGTTGATGATGTTTTTATCCATCAATAACAGGGTGTTGCTGCCCAGCACGGTCCACAGGATCCAGGTGGAGGCGGTCAGCCCTAACACCATCCCAAAACACAGTTCGCGCACGGTGCGTCCACGGGAAATGCGCGCCAGGAAGATGCTCATCTGAATGGCGTAAATCACCCACCACGCCCAGTAAAAAACGGTCCAGCCCTGAGGGAAGCCACCTTTGGCGATAGGATCGGTATAGAACAACATACGCGGCAGATACATCAGCAGCGTGCCCACCGAATCGGTGAAGTAGTTCATGATGAAGCTGGCGCCGCTGACGATAAACACCCAGCCGAGCATCAGGAAGCTCAGATAGCTGCGCACGTCGCTGGCGATACGCACCCCTTTTTGCAGGCCGCAGGCCACGCAAATCGCGTTGAGGATGATCCAGCAGGTGATAATAATGGCGTCCAGCTCCAGGGTATGCGGGATCCCGAACAGGTATTGCATACATTCCGTGACCAGCGGCGTCGCAAGGCCCAGGCTGGTGCCCATCGCGAAAATCAGCGCGACGAGATAGAAGTTATCAATGATGGTGCCGAGCAGCCCTTTGGCATGTTTTTCCCCCACCAGCGGCGCCAGCGTGGAGCTGGGACGGATCACGTCCATTTTGCGGACAAAAAAGAAGTAGGCGAAGGCGACAGAAAGGAAACTGTAGGTCGCCCACGGCAGCGGTCCCCAGTGGAACAGGCTGTATGCGAGGCCCAGTTCTTTCGCGCTGGTTGAGTGAGCGGCAAAGCCAAACGGCGGGGTCGAGATATAGTAGTAAATCTCAATCGAGCCCCAGAACAGCACAGCGGCAGAGGTACAGGAGGCGAACATCATAAAGATCCAGCTGGCAGTGCTGAACTCCGGTTTCTCATCGCCAAGTTTCTTTTTGGCGTAGGGGCCAAATACCAGCCAGAACCAGCCGATAAGCATGACGACCATATACCATTCGAAGGCCCATCCCCAGATATTGGTGACATAACTGAAGACGGCATTAATAACAATATTCGCTGCGTCTAAATCGCGAACCGTTAGCCAGCAAAGTATTCCGACAATGATTAATGGTGGAAAGAAAACCTTTGGCTCAATGCCGGACTTTCTCTTTTCATTTTTCATGCGCTAATTCCAGTTTAAAAATGAATGTATTATTCGTTCCCAATTGTTCTATTTTTATTACATAGTTGTTGATGGTCATTTAACCTCGGGGCGCGTGAGCGAATAACTCATAATGGGTATTCGCGTGGCTGTGTTCTGTTACCCTCATCACACTTTTCAGACGGGCTGCCCTGGGGTGTTGATATTGATATTTTTATTTTTAATCAATAAGTTAATGGTGTGTTTGGCGCTTTTTATACCCGTCGGCGTTCAATATTGGTGATCCGTAAAACAATATTGAAAATTAGCTGTTGTATTCGCTTGTGTTCAATATTGGTGAAGCGGTTAACAATATTGAAAGTTGAAATCATCAGTGTGTGACATTTTCAATAATGGTGATTATGGTTTTATTTCGGAATTAACGTGCGTGCTATCTGTAATTAACACCGCCGATATTCATGACTTCTGGAGATGCAATGAAGATATTGACTTGCTATAAAAGCGTACCTGATGAACAGGATATTTCGATTAATAATGCTGACGGTTCCCTGGATATCAGCAAAGCCGAAAGCAAAATCAGCCAGTACGATTTGAATGCGATTGAAGCCGCCTGCCAGCTTAAACAGCAGGTCAGCGACGCGCAGGTTATCGCCCTGAGCGTGGGCGGTAAAGCGCTAACCAATGCGAAGGGACGCAAAGACGTGCTGTCGCGCGGTCCGGATGAGCTGGTAGTGGTCATTGACGACCCGTTTGAACAGGCGCTCCCGCAACAGACGGCCAGCGCTCTGGCGGCCGCAGCGCAAAAGCGGGGGTTCGATCTGCTGATTTGCGGCGACGGATCGTCCGATCTGTACGCGCAGCAGGTTGGTCTGTTGGTCGGCGAAATCCTCAACATTCCGGCGGTTAACGGCGTCAGCAAGATCCTCTCGCTGAGCGACAGCACGCTGACCGTTGAGCGTGAGCTGGAAGACGAAATCGAAACCCTCTGCATCCCGCTTCCTGCCGTGGTGGCGGTATCCACTGACATTAACTCTCCGCAAATCCCGTCTATGAAGGCCATTCTGGGCGCGGCGAAAAAACCGGTTCAGGTCTGGTCTGCGGCGGATATTGGATTTAACGCAGGGGAAGCGCGTTCCTCACAAACAGTAGCCGCGCCGAAGCAACGAGAACGCCTGCGCAAAGTGATTGAAGGCGATGGTGAAGAGCAGATCGCCGCATTTGCCGACAGTTTGCGCAAGATGATTAATTAAAAGGGGATGTTATGAGCAAGTTTTCCAGCGTCTGGGTTTTCAGCGATATGACTTCACGCCTGCCGGAACTGATCGGCGGCGCGCGGATTTTAGGTGAACAAGTGAATGCGTTTGTGCAGCACGCCGACGAGGAGACAACGGCGTTGCAGTGCGGTGCGGAGCGCGTGTGGCTGTTGCAGGGGAAACCGGACGACCGCATGGTGGAGGATTATGCGGACGTCATTGCGCAGACCATCCGTCAGCAGGGCGACGCCGGACTGGTTTTGCTGCCCAATACCCGTCGCGGCAAGCTACTGGCGGCTAAGCTGGGCCATCGTCTCGCCGCGGCGGTCTCAAACGACGCCAGCGACGTACTCTGCCAGGACGGTCATGCACAGGTCAAACATATGGTGTATGGCGGCCTGGCGATAGGGAACGAGACCGTGACATCGCCTTTCGCGGTGATCACGCTCAATAGCGGGACGTTTGACGCGCCGCAGCCGGACGCGTCACGCAGCGGCGAGACGCATGTTGTGGCATGGCAGGCGCCGGAGACAAGCGTAACCCGTACCGCCACCGAGGCGCGTCAGAGCCAGCGCGTCGACCTCGACAAAGCGCGGCTGGTGGTCAGCGTGGGGCGCGGCATCGGCAGCCAGGAGAATATCGCGTTGGCACAAGCGCTATGTCAGGCCATCGGCGCCGAACTGGCCTGCTCTCGTCCGGTTGCGGAAAACGAGAAGTGGATGGCGCATGAGCGCTATGTCGGGATCTCTAATCTGATGCTGAAACCCGAGCTGTATCTGGCGGTGGGGATCTCCGGGCAGATCCAGCACATGGTTGGAGCGAACGGCGCGCAGACCATCTTTGCCATTAACAAAGACAAAAATGCGCCGATCTTTCAGTACGCGGACTACGGCATTGTCGGCGATGCGCTGAAGATCCTTCCTGCGCTGACCGCCGCTCTGGCGCGCTAATCCACACCAGCAGGGAGGATGTATGTCTGAAGATATCTTTGACGCCATTATCGTAGGGGCAGGGCTCGCCGGGTCCGTTGCGGCATTGGTGCTTGCCCGGGAAGGGGCGCAAGTGCTGGTTATCGAACGTGGGAATTCGGCGGGCGCGAAGAATGTCACCGGCGGGCGCATTTACGCGCACAGTCTCGAGCGCATTATCCCGGGGTTTGCGCAGCAGGCTCCCGTTGAGCGCGTCATCACTCATGAAAAACTGTCCTTTATGACCGATCGCGGTGCGATGACGGTGGACTATCTCAACGCGGAAAGCGCTTCGCCAGCAGAGGTTTCTTATTCGGTGCTGCGCAGCCGGTTTGACGGCTGGCTGATGGATCAGGCCGAAGCGGCGGGCGCACAGCTGATTGCCGGGATCCGCGTGGATAACGTGGTACAGCGCGATGGCAAAGTGGTGGGCGTTGAAGCCGACGGCGAGATCATTGAAGGAAATGTGGTGATCCTCGCCGACGGGGTGAACTCCCTGCTCGCGGAAAAGCTGGGGATGGCGAAACGGGTCGACGCTGCGCACGTCGCGGTGGGGGTGAAAGAGCTGATCGAACTGCCGAAAGCGGTTATTGAGGATCGTTTTCAGCTCCAGGGCAACGAAGGCGCGGCCTGCCTGTTCGCCGGTTCGCCTACCGATGGCCTGATGGGCGGGGGCTTCCTCTATACCAATGAAAGTACGCTTTCGCTGGGGCTGGTATGTGGCCTTCATCATTTACAGGAGGCGAAAAAATCGGTTCCGCAAATGCTGGAAGATTTTAAACAGCATCCGGCCGTCGCGCCGCTGATAGCTGGCGGCAAGCTGGTTGAATATGCGGCGCATGTCGTACCGGAAGCCGGGATGAACATGCAGCCTGAACTGGTAGGCGACGGTGTGCTGATTGCCGGCGATGCCGCAGGAATGTGCCTGAACCTGGGATTCACCATTCGCGGTATGGATTTAGCCGTTGCCGCTGGCGAAGCGGCGGCAAAAGCGGTGCTCTCGGCGAGGCTGCGCAATGATTTTAGCCGTCAGGGGCTGGCAACGTATCGCCAGTACCTGGAAGACGGCCCGCTACGGGATATGCGGATGTATCAGCGTTTGCCCGCGCTGCTGGATAATCCCCGGATGTTTACCCGCTACCCGGAAATGGCGGTGGGGATCGCCCGCGACCTGTTCACCGTCGACGGCAGCGCGCCGGTGCCGCTGCGTAAGAAAATCCTGCGTCACGCGAAAAACGTAGGCTTCATCAATCTGATGAAAGATGGTCTGAAAGGAGTGACCGCATTATGACTTCTCCCGTCAATGTGGACGTCAAACTGGGCGTCAATAAATTCAATGTCGATGAGGAGCATCCGCACATCATCGTGAAAAGCGATGCGAATCAGCAGGTGCTGGATGTACTGGTCAAGGCGTGCCCTGCCGGGCTGTACAAAAAACAGGATGACGGCAGCGTGCGTTTTGACTATGCGGGATGCCTGGAATGCGGTACCTGCCGCATCCTCGGGCTGGGGACGGCGCTGGAGAAATGGGAATACCCGCGCGGCACCTTTGGTGTGGAATTTCGCTACGGCTAAACCGGGCGCCGGATGGCGATGCGAAGGGTCATCAGGCAGGATGTTTACACAGGATATGCTCATGCAACAGCCACGGAATTTTGAGGACATAAAATTTTCATCCATTCACCGCAGGATCATGCTGTGGGGAAGCGGAGGTCCCTTCCTCGACGGGTATGTGCTGGTGATAATTGGCGTTGCGCTTGAGCAACTTACGCCAGCGCTCAAACTCGACGCCGGGTGGCTGGGGCTGCTCGGCGCTGGCACCCTGGCCGGGCTGTTCGTCGGAACCTCGCTGTTTGGCTATATCTCTGACAAGGTCGGGCGCCGAAAAATGTTTCTTATCGATATCATCGCGATTGGGGTGATATCGCTGGCGACCATGTTTGTTTCCACCCCAGCGGAACTGCTGGTGATGCGGGTGTTGATCGGTGTGGTGATCGGCGCGGATTATCCGATTGCCACCTCCATGATTACCGAGTTTTCTAACACTCGTCAGCGGGCGTTCTCCATCAGTTTTATTGCCGCCATGTGGTATGTCGGCGCGACCTGTGCCGATCTGGTTGGTTACTGGCTGTATGACGTGGAGGGCGGCTGGCGCTGGATGCTGGGTAGCGCGGCCATACCCTGTATTTTGATCCTGGTCGGACGCTTCGATCTGCCTGAGTCGCCGCGCTGGTTACTGCGCAAGGGGCGGGTGAAAGAGTGTGAAGCGATGATGATTAAGCTGTTTGGCGAGCCGGTAGCGTTTGAAGAAGAACCGCCGCAGGAAACGCGCTTTTTACAGCTTTTTAATCGTCGTCACTTCCCGTTTGTGCTGTTTGTCGCGGCTATCTGGACCTGTCAGGTGATCCCGATGTTTGCCATTTACACCTTTGGTCCGCAGATTGTGGGGTTGTTGGGACTGGGGGCCGGGAAAAGCGCCGCGCTGGGCAACGTGGTCATCAGTCTGTTCTTTATGCTGGGCTGCATTCCTCCCATGTTCTGGCTCAACAGCGCGGGTCGACGACCCCTGCTGATCGGCAGTTTTGTAATGATGACGCTGGCGTTAGCGGTGTTGGGGCTGATACCGGAAATGGGGATTGGGCTGGTGGTCACGGCGTTTGCGGTTTACGCCTTTTTTTCCGGCGGGCCGGGAAACCTTCAGTGGTTATATCCGAATGAGCTGTTTCCTACCGATATTCGCGCCTCGGCGGTCGGCGTCATCATGTCGTTGAGCCGTATTGGCACTATCCTTTCGACCTGGGCGCTGCCGATCTTCATTACAAAATACGGCATCAGTCACGTCATGTTGATGGGCGCCGGAATTTCGCTGGTTGGGCTGTTAATCTCCATTGCCTTCGCCCCTGAAACCCGTGGCCTGACGTTGGCTGAAACCAGCACTATGACCCTCCGCAGGTCACCGCTGCGCTAACGACGCCATTCAGAGTGTTCTGCATTTGCGTTCAGCGTCAACCCCTTAGGCTACAGTTAACGGGTAAGTAACAGAAAATGACTGAAAAGCAGGGAGAACACCATGCAAAAGCATCGACTGATCGCGTCTATTTTGGCCGCAGCAACCGTCTTCACCGTCGTGGGCTGTTCCTCAAACCAGGCGGTACGCACCACCGACGGCAGAACCATTGTCACCGACGGCAAACCACAGGTGGATGACGACACCGGGCTGGTATCTTACAAAAACGCCGAAACCGGTCAGACGGAACAAATTAACCGTGACCAGGTGAAAAACATGAGCGAGCTGGATAACTAATTCAGTTTTATCCATTAGGCTGCTCAATTATATTCACTATTAGCCTGTTCGATTAGTGACTACACTCTGTTACAAAACAGAGCACTAAAAAAACAGGCTAAACATGATCCTCATTATTTACGCGCATCCTTATCCGCAGCATTCGCATGCGAATAGACGGATGCTTGAACAGGCAAGGACCCTGGAAGGGGTTGAAGTACGTTCGCTGTATCAACTTTATCCCGACTTCAATATCGACATCGCCGCTGAACAGGAGGCGCTTTCCCGTGCCGATCTGATTATCTGGCAGCATCCGATGCAGTGGTACAGCGTGCCGCCTTTGCTCAAACTGTGGATGGATAAGGTGCTCTCTCACGGCTGGGCCTACGGTCACGGCGGCACGGCGTTGCAGGGGAAACAGTTGATATGGGCGGTTACGACCGGCGGGGGCGAGAATCATTTCGAGATCGGCTCGCATCCGGGATTTGCGGTGCTTTCACAACCTCTCCAGGCGACGGCGCTTTATTGTGGTCTCAACTGGCTCCCGCCGTTTGCGATGCACTGCACGTTTATCTGCGATGATGAAACCCTGCAAGCGCAGGCGCGGCGTTACAAACAACGTTTGCTGGAGTGGCAGGAGGCGCACAATGGATAGCCATACGCTGATACAGGCGCTGATTTATCTCGGTTCCGCGGCACTGATTGTCCCGATTGCGGTGCGGCTCGGTCTGGGGTCGGTGCTCGGCTATCTGATTGCCGGGTGCATCATTGGTCCCTGGGGGCTTCGGTTGGTCACTGACGCAGAGTCGATACTGCACTTTGCGGAAATCGGCGTGGTGCTGATGCTGTTTGTCATTGGCCTTGAGCTGGATCCCCAGCGTCTCTGGAAGCTCCGGGCCTCGGTGTTTGGCGGCGGCGCGCTACAGATGGTCGTGTGCGGCGGGCTGATCGGCCTGTTCTGTATGTTCCTCGGCCTGCGTTGGCAGGTGGCGGAGCTGATCGGCCTGACCCTGGCGCTCTCCTCCACGGCGATAGCGATGCAGGCAATGAATGAGCGAAATCTTACCGTCTCGCAGATGGGGCGCAGCGCCTTTGCGGTGCTGCTGTTTCAGGATATTGCGGCTATTCCGCTGGTGGCGATGATCCCCCTGCTGGCAGCCAGCGGCGCGTCAACAACGCTGGGCGCGTTTGCGCTGTCAGCGCTGAAGGTGGTCGGCGCGCTGGCGCTGGTGATTTTGCTCGGGCGCTATGTCACGCGTCCGGCGCTGCGCTTTGTCGCGCGTTCTGGTTTGCGTGAAGTGTTCAGCGCCGTGGCGTTGTTTCTGGTGTTCGGCTTCGGTCTGTTGCTGGAAGAAGTGGGGCTGTCAATGGCGATGGGCGCGTTTCTGGCAGGTGTACTGCTGGCAAGCTCGGAGTATCGTCACGCTCTGGAAAGCGATATTGAACCGTTTAAAGGCCTGCTGCTTGGGCTGTTCTTTATCGGCGTCGGCATGTCGATAGACTTCGGCACGCTTATTGATAATCCTTTGCGCATTATCATTCTGCTGGTGGGCTTTCTGGTTATTAAGACCGGCATGTTATGGCTGATTGCCCGCCCGCTGAAGGTGCCGAATAAACAGCGTCGCTGGTTCGCGGTGCTGCTGGGACAGGGCAGCGAGTTCGCGTTTGTGGTGTTTGGCGCGGCGCAGATGGCGGGCGTGTTGGATCCGGAATGGGCGAAAGCGCTGACGCTGGCGGTGGCGCTCTCTATGGCCGCGACGCCGATCTTCCTCGTCATCCTTACCCGTCTGGAGAAAAATGCCGCCGGGGAAGAACGCGAAGCGGATGAAATCGATGAGGAACAGCCGCGGGTGATTATTGCCGGCTTTGGGCGCTTCGGGCAGATTACCGGCCGTTTGCTGCTCTCCAGCGGGGTAAAAATGGTGGTCCTCGACCATGACCCGGACCATATTGAAACGCTGCGCAAATTCGGCATGAAGGTGTTTTATGGCGACGCAACGCGAATGGATCTGCTGGAATCCGCCGGGGCGGCGAAAGCGGAAGTGCTAATCAACGCCATTGACGATCCGCAAACCAGCCTGGCGCTGACGGAAATGGTCAAAGCGCATTTCCCGAATTTGCAGATTATCGCCCGCGCGCGTGATGTCGATCACTACATTCGTCTGCGTCAGGCCGGGGTGGAGCAACCTGAGCGTGAAACCTTTGAAGGTGCGTTGAAAACCGGACGGCTGGCGCTGGAAAATCTCGGGCTGGGACGCTACGAGGCACGCGAGCGCGCCGATCTGTTCCGCCGCTATAACACCCGAATGGTTGAGGAGATGGCGAAGGGCGAAAACGATACCACTTCTCGTGCGGCAGTGTATAAACGTACCAGCGCGATGCTCAGCGAAATCATCACCGAGGACCGTGAACATTTGTCGTTGGTACAGCGTCACGGCTGGCAGGGAACGGAGGAAGGCAAGCACACCGGCGACATCGCCGATGAGCCGGACGTTAAACCGTCAACCGGGGTAAAAGTGTGATGTACCGCAAACTTTACTACTAAGTCGCTGTTTTTAAATTACTGTAATGCAGCGAGTCCACCCGCAAGACGTGGACTCGCCAGCAGAACGGAAAATTTTCGTGTTCTTCCTCTTTTCGTCAGTCGACGAAAGATTGCTCTTTACGTATAGTGGCGACAATTTTTTTGTATCCGGGAATGAATAAATGATCAGTCTGATTGCTGCGTTAGCGGTAGATCGCGTTATTGGCATGGAAAACGCCATGCCGTGGAATCTGCCTGCCGATCTCGCCTGGTTTAAACGCAATACCTTAAATAAGCCTGTAGTGATGGGACGCCATACCTGGGAATCCATCGGACGTCCGCTGCCGGGACGTAAAAATATAGTCATCAGCAGCCAGCCGGGCACAGACGACCGCGTTCAGTGGGTAAAATCCGTTGATGAAGCGCTGGTTGCCTGCGGCGATGCGCCAGAGATTATGGTGATTGGCGGTGGACGCGTGTATGAGCAGTTCCTGCCGAAAGCGGACAAGCTGTACCTGACGCATATCGACGCGGAGGTGGAAGGGGACACGCACTTCCCGGATTACGATCCGGACGACTGGGAATCGGTGTTCAGCGAATTTCACGATGCCGATGCACAGAACTCTCACAGCTATTGCTTCGAGATCCTGGAGCGTCGTTAATCCGCTTTATGCCGGAGGGTTGTCTGCGACAGGTCAATCTCGTGTGGGCCGGATAAGCGCAACGCCATCCGGCACGCATCGTCAGGCGTTGACCGCTTCGCCTTCGCCCATATCCATCTGACGATTCGACGGCTGGACAAAATAACGCTTGTCTTCCCAGCGCAGACAGGTCAACTCTCCGCCCCAGCAGCAGCCGGTATCCAGCGCATAAATCCCTTCCGGCGTACCTTTGCCTTCCAGCGAGGCCCAATGCCCAAAGGCGATGCTGTATTCCTCACTTACCGGACCGGGAATGGCGAACCACGGCTTTAGCGGCGCGGGCGCGTCTTCGGGTGACTCTTTGCTGTACATGTCCAGTTGACCGTTCGGGAAGCAATACCGCATACGGGTAAAGGCGTTAGTGATAAAACGCAGACGCGCCAGTCCTGTCAGCGCTGGCGACCAGTTATTCGGCATGTCGCCGTACATCGCATCAAGGAAGAAAGGATAAGAGTCGCTCGATAGCACGGCTTCGACATCGCGCGCGCACTCTTTCGCCGTCTGCAGATCCCACTGCGGCGTAATCCCCGCATGGGCCATTACCAGCTTTTTCTCTTCGTCGATCTGTAACAGCGGCTGGCGGCGCAGCCAGTTCAGCAATTCGTCAGCGTCGGGCGCTTCCAGCAGGGGGCCTAACCGATCTTTGGGTTTGTTACGGCTTATTCCGGCAAACACCGCCAACAGATGAAGGTCGTGATTGCCCAGCACCAGGCGCACGCAGTCGCCGAGTGACTTCACATAGCGCAGCACGTCCAGCGAGCCGGGGCCGCGAGCGACTAAATCACCGGTAAGCCAGAGGGTATCGGATTCGGGGGTAAATTTTACCTGGTCTAACAATGCGATCAGTTCATCGTAGCAACCGTGAACGTCGCCAATAAGGTATGTTGCCATAGCTATTGTTTTAGTGAATGAGTGTTGGAACGGCGAGTCGGAAAACAGGGATATCGATGGTAAAGGCGACGCCGTTCTCATCAATCATCTCGTAATGACCCTGCATAGTGCCCAGCGGCGTTTCAATCACCGCACCGCTGGTGTACTGGTATTCTTCGCCAGGATCAATGTGCGGCTGAACGCCCACCACGCCTTCTCCCTGGACTTCGGTTTCACGGCCATGACCATTGGTAATTAACCAGTAGCGTCCCAATAGCTGCACTGGCGCTCGCCCCAGATTGCGGATGGTTACGGTATAGGCAAAAACGTAACGTTCATCATCAGGTGAAGATTGCGCCTCAATATAGACGCTTTGTACCTGAACACACACTCGGGGCGAATTGATCATGCTTAGCTCTCCTTCGACGGCGCGTTTTCGGCCAGATAGTTCGCCATCTTGCAATACTGCGCGACAGAGATATTTTCCGCTCGCATCGCCGGGTCGACGCCCAGCTCCGTCAGAACCTCGACGCTGAACAGATTGCCGAGGCTGTTGCGGATCGTTTTACGGCGCTGGTTAAACGCTTCGGTGGTGATGCGGCTTAACACGCGAATATCGTTGACCGGATACGGCATCGTCGCATGCGGCACCAGGCGCACCACGGCGGAATCGACTTTAGGCGGCGGCGTGAAGGCGGACGGCGGCACTTCAAGCACCGGGATCACGTTGCAGTAATACTGCGCCATGACGCTTAATCGACCATACGCTTTACTGTTGGGTCCTGCAACCAGACGATTGACCACTTCCTTCTGCAACATAAAGTGCATATCGGCAATGGCATCAGTATAGCTAAACAGGTGGAACATCAGCGGCGTGGAGATGTTATACGGCAGGTTGCCGAACACGCGCAGCGGTTGGCCCATTTTCTCCGCCAGTTCGCCGAAGTTCATCGTCATGGCATCCTGCTGATAAATGGTCAGCTTTGGCCCCAGAAACGGATGGGTTTGCAGACGCGCTGCCAGATCGCGGTCAAGTTCAATAACCGTCAGTTGGTCAAGACGTTCGCCAACCGGCTCCGTCAGCGCGGCCAGACCGGGGCCG
The DNA here is from genome assembly GCF_030332325.1 of Citrobacter sp. Cs237. Classification (NCBI taxonomy): domain Bacteria; kingdom Pseudomonadati; phylum Pseudomonadota; class Gammaproteobacteria; order Enterobacterales; family Enterobacteriaceae; genus Citrobacter; species Citrobacter sp. Cs237. The sequence goes on from NZ_JAOWIB010000106.1 coordinate 608,547, forward strand.
ATTTCAACCATCGCCTGACCCTTTTGCGGGTTGATGGCGGAAACAATGCTGTCGATCACAAACTGATCGTTGAGAAAGTTTTGCCCGAAGCGTTTACGGGCTAAGTGGCCCTGATGGACTCGATTATTCATTGGGTATTAACAATCATTTTGATGGCGAGATTAAGCGCCGTAATAAAACTGCCGACGTCAGCATCACCCCGGCCCGCCAGTTCAAGGGCAGTGCCGTGGTCTACCGACGTACGGATAAAGGGCAGGCCCAGCGTGATATTCACCCCGCGGCCAAATCCCTGGTATTTTAGCACGGGGAGACCCTGATCGTGGTACATTGCCAGCACCGCGTCCGCATGTTGCAGATATTTCGGCTGAAACAGCGTATCTGCGGGCAACGGGCCGGTCAGTTTCATCCCCTGCGCGCGCAGCGTATCCAGCACCGGAACGATCGTGTCGATCTCTTCGGTTCCCATGTGGCCGCCTTCACCGGCATGTGGATTCAGGCCACAGACCAGGATCCGCGGCTCGGCGACACCGAATTTGGTGCGTAAATCGTGATGCAAAATGCCGATCACTTCATGAAGCAGCGCAGGCGTAATGGCATCGGCGACGTCGCGAAGCGGCAAATGCGTGGTTGCCAGCGCGACGCGCAGCGCTTCAGTGGCCAGCATCATCACGACTTTTTGTGTCTGCGAACGTGCTTCAAAAAACTCGGTGTGCCCGGTAAACGGGATGCCCGCATCGTTAATAACGCCCTTGTGCACCGGGCCGGTAATCAGCGCGGCGAATTCTCCCTCCACGCAGCCGTCACAGGCGCGCGCCAACGTCTGCACAACATATTCACCGTTTTCCACGGTGAGCTGTCCTGCGATGACCGGCGCGCGCAACGCCACCGGCAGCAATGTCAGCGTACCGGCGGTCTGAGCTTTGGCTGGCGTATCGGGAGAATAAGGGAGGAGGGAAAGCGGTAGACCGAGCTGGTTTGCCCGGTCTGTTAACATCGCGGCGTCGGCGCAAACGACCAGTTCAACCGGCCAGTCGCGTTGCGCCAGTTGAACCACCAGATCCGGGCCGATCCCGGCGGGTTCGCCGGGAGTAATGACAACGCGTTGAGCAACCGTCATTAATTGCTCAGGATTTTAACGTAGGCGCTGGCGCGCTGTTCCTGCATCCAGGTTGCCGCTTCTTCCGAGAACTTACGGTTCATCAGCATGCGGTAAGCGCGATCTTTTTGCGCGGCGTCGGTTTTATCGACGTTACGCGTATCCAGCAGTTCGATCAGATGCCAGCCGAAGGAAGAGTGTACCGGCGTGCTCATCTGGCCTTTGTTCAGACGGGTTAACGCATCGCGGAAGGCCGGATCGAAAATATCTGCCGCAGCCCAGCCCAAATCGCCGCCCTGGTTGGCGGAACCCGGATCCTGGGAGAACTCTTTCGCTGCGGCGGCAAAGGTGGTTTTCCCGCTCTTAATGTCTGCCGCAATCTGCTCAAGTTTCTGGCGAGCCTGCTGATCGGTCATGATTGGCGACGGCTTCAGCAGAATGTGACGGGCATGAACTTCGGTCACCGAAATGCTCTGGTTCTGACCACGCATATCGTTCACTTTCAGGATGTGGAAACCTACCCCGGAGCGAATCGGGCCAACCACGTCGCCTTTCTTCGCAGTGCTCAGCGCCTGAGCGAAAATGCCTGGCAGTTCCTGAATACGACCCCAGCCCATCTGGCCGCCTTTCAGCGCCTGCTGGTCAGCAGAGTAGGTGATCGCCAGTTTGCCGAAGTCATTGCCGTTACGCGCCTGATCGACAATCGAGCGCGCCTGCGCTTCCGCTTCATTCACCTGATCAGAGGTCGGATTTTCCGGCAGCGGGATCAGGATATGGCTGAGGTTCAGCTCGGTGTTGGCATCGTTCTGGTTGCCCACCTGCTGCGCAAGCGCCTCGACTTCCTGCGGCAGAATAGTGACACGACGGCGCACTTCGTTGTTGCGCACTTCAGAAATGATCATCTCTTTACGGATCTGGTTACGGTAGGTCGAATAGTTCAACCCGTCGTAGGCCAGGCGGCTACGCATTTGATCCAGCGTCATGTTGTTCTGTTTGGCGATATTGGCAATCGCCTGATCAAGCTGCTCATCAGAGATTTTTACGCCCATCTTCTGACCCATCTGCAGGACGATCTGGTCCATAATCAGACGTTCCAGGATCTGGTGACGCAGCGTGGCGTCGTCCGGAAGCTGTTGACCGGCCTGACTCGCGTTCAGTTTGACAGACTGCATTAAGCCATCAACGTCGCTTTCCAGCACCACACCGTTATTTACAACGGCTGCGACTTTATCGACCACCTGCGGGGCAGCGAAACTGGTATTCGCGATCATGGCGATACCGAGAAGCAGCGTTTTCCAGTTCTTCATACTTTTTCCATTTCAATTAACCGCACTGCGGATTACGTGGTAAATCAATCTATTACAGAGTGCTTTGATACGGCAATATGTTGGAGCGCAGCATCTCTTTCGTGCCGAGACCGTAGTTGGAGCTCAGACCGCGAAGTTCGATGTTGAATCCAATAATATTGTCATATACCGCGTGTTCTTTTTCGTTTTCCCAGCCGTTCAGCTTACGCTCGTAACCGACGCGGATCGCGTAACAGCAGGAGTTGTATTGCAGACCCAACATCTGGTCGGCAGGTTTATTCACGTTGGTATCGTAGTAGTAAGCGCCAACGACAGACCAGCGGTCGGCGATCGGCCAACTGGCGACAGCGCCCACCTGGTTGATACCGTTTTTGTACTGCGCAGATTCCCAGCGCTTATCCTCACTGTCTCTCGGTAACGTCGCCTGAATATATTCCGGGCTGGCGTAACGGTAGTTCAACTGTATCAGGCGGTCTTCGTCGCGACGGTATTCGATACTGGAACTGCTGGTCGCGACGCTGTCCAGACGGGTATCGTACTGAATACCGCCACGCAGTCCCCAGCGCTCAGAAATACGCCAGTATGTGTCGCCTGCCCATACCAGAGAGCCGGTTTGGTCGTCATTCTCCCACTTAATGTTGTCATCGCCGGTGCGAGACTCGGTGAAATAGTAGATTTGACCAACAGAAACGTTAAAACGTTCAACCGCCGCGTCATCATATACGCGGGATGTGACGCCGGTCGTGACTTGGTTCGCCGAGGCGATACGGTCCAGGCCGCCATAGGTGCGATCGCGGAACAGGCCGGTATAGTCAGACTGCAGCAAAGAGGAGTCGTAGTTGTAAATTTTGCTCTGATCGCGATACGGCACGTACAGATACTGCGCGCGCGGCTCCAGCGTCTGGGTGTATCCCGGCGCGAGCATGTTCATATCACGTTCGAATACCATTTTGCCGTCAACCTTGAACTGCGGCATAACGCGGTTCACCGAATCATCATATTGCGGATAATTCTCGAGGTTCTTTTGCTGGTAGTGCGTCGCCATCAGTTTCGCTTCGGTGTTGAGGCTTCCCCACTTGTTTGACAGCGGCAGATTGATGGTTGGCTCCAGGTGCAAACGTGTCGCTTCCGGCATGTTGTCGTTGGTGTTCACAAAATGCACCGCCTGACCATAAATACGCGTATCGAAGGGACCCAGATCGTTATGGTAATAGTTAACGTCTAACTGCGGTTGCGCAGAATAGCTGTCGCTGTTTTGTGTATCGAAAACCTGGAACTGCTTGGTCGACACGGTAGCATCAAAGTTCTGCACCGCGTAACCGACGCTGAATTTCTGCGTGGCGTAACCGTCGGTACTGGAACCGTATTTGTTATCGAAATCGTTAAAGTAGGTAGGATCGCTGACTTTGGTGTAGTCGACATTGAAGCGCCACACCTGATCCATCACCCCGGAATGCTGCCAGTAAAACAGCCAGCGGCGCGAGTTATCGTCTTTGGGATGCTCATCGTCATAGACGCGGTCAGAGTTCAGATAGTCAAACTCCATCAGGCCTGCGCCCGCTTGCGTCAGATAGCGGAATTCGTTCTCCCACATTATCCCGCCGCGACGGTGCATGTAGTGCGGCGTGATCGTCGCGTCCATATTTGGCGCGATGTTCCAGTAATAAGGAAGATAGAACTCGAAATAGTTTTTCGACGTGTACTTCGCGTTCGGGATCAGGAAACCTGAGCGACGCTTATCCCCCACCGGCAATTGCAGGTACGGGCTGTAAAAAATCGGAACCGGACCCACTTTAAAGCGGGCGTTCCAGATTTCCGCAACCTGTTCTTCACGGTCGTGGATCACTTCGCTACCGACCACGCTCCAGGTATCAGAACCCGGCAGACAGGAGGTGAAGCTGCCGTTCTCAAGAATGGTATAGCGGTTTTCCCCGCGCTGTTTCATCAGGTCGGCTTTACCGCGGCCCTGACGGCCCACCATCTGGTAATCACCTTCCCAGACGTTGGTATCTTTTGTGTTCAGGTTTGCCCAGCCCTTCGGCCCTTTGAGGATCACCTGGTTGTCGTCGTAATGGACGTTACCGAGCGCATCGACGGTGCGTACTGGCTCAGGCTGGCCTGGCGCGGCTTTCTGATGCAACTGCACCTCATCGGCCTGCAGACGGCTGTTGCCCTGCATGATGTCCACATTGCCGCTAAACACCGCGTCATCGGGATAATTTCCTTTCGCATGATCGGCATTAATGGTGACAGGGAGTTCATTCGTCTCGCCCTGTACCAGAGGACGGTCATAGCTTGGCACGCCCAACATACATTGTGAGGCGAGGCTGGCTGCCAGACCCTGCTGACTGTACAGGGCGGTGGCAATCATGGTGGCCAGGAGGGTGGGAATACGTTTTTTCATACGTTGTATTTTATTGTTCCATCATCAGTAGCGTCGCGCGTGACAAACCGCCACAGCCTAACTTACTCATGTTCGTAGTGCTAGTGTTAATCCTGCCGGGATAGCGTCTGTGGTGTTAGTCACGGCTGTGAATGACAGGTATGATAATGCAAATTATAGGCGATGTCCCACAATTGACCGTTGCCGTGAAACGGTAAAAAGCGGCTTATTTTGCGGGACATAACCTCACCAGGCGTGAGACAAATTGGGGAGTTTATGCAGTACTGGGGAAAAATTATTGGCGTGGCCGTGGCTCTGATGATGGGCGGCGGCTTCTGGGGCGTGGTTCTCGGGCTGTTAATCGGCCATATGTTTGACAAAGCCCGCAGCCGAAAAATGGCGTGGTTTGCCAACCAGCGTGAGCGTCAGGCGCTGTTTTTTGCCACTACCTTTGAGGTGATGGGGCACTTAACGAAATCAAAAGGACGGGTGACCGAAGCGGATATCCATGTGGCAAATGTGCTTATGGATCGAATGAATTTACATGGCGAATCGCGATCTGCGGCGCAAAACGCGTTCCGCGTCGGAAAATCAGACAATTACCCACTGCGTGAAAAAATGCGTCAGTTTCGTAGCGTCTGTTTTGGTCGTTTCGACCTGATTCGTATGTTTCTGGAGATTCAAATCCAGGCGGCATTTGCCGACGGCTCGCTGCACCCGAACGAACGCGAAGTGCTGTATGTGATTGCCGAAGAGCTGGGCATTTCCCGCGTTCAGTTTGAGCAATTCCTGCGTATGATGCAGGGCGGCGCGCAGTTTGGCGGTGGTTACCAGCAGCAATCCGGCGGTGGCTGGCAGCAGACGCAGCGCGGTCCGACGCTGGAGGACGCCTGTAACGTGCTGGGGGTGAAGCCCTCTGATGATGCAACCACCATCAAACGCGCCTACCGTAAGCTCATGAGCGAACATCACCCGGACAAACTGGTCGCTAAAGGGTTACCGCCAGAAATGATGGAGATGGCGAAGCAGAAAGCGCAGGAAATTCAGAAAGCATATGAATTAATCAAAGACCAGAAAGGATTTAAGTGAGTCGTTTACCGGATGGAGCTGCGCCATCCGGTAAGCACATAAGCACAGTTAAAAATCGGCAGGCGCTTTAAACGTCATGCTGTTGCCGTAAGCGGGATGGGTAATGGTGAGCGTTTCGGCGTGCAACAGCAGTCGCGGCGCCATTGCCAGCGCTTCCGGGGTGGCGTAAAAGCGATCGCCGAGGATCGGATGACCGAGCGCCAGCATATGGACGCGAAGCTGATGCGAGCGTCCGGTAATGGGTTTGAGCACCACGCGGGCGCTGTTATCCGCCGCATAGTCCACCACTTCATACCCGGTTTGCGCCGCTTTACCGGTCTCGTAGCAGACCTTCTGCTTTGGCCGGTTTGGCCAGTCGCAAATAAGCGGTAGATCAATCAGCCCCTCGGCGGGCTGAGGATGTCCCCACACCCGCGCGACGTACTGTTTTTTTGGCTCGCGCTCGCGAAACTGGCGCTTCAGTTCACGTTCCGCCGCTTTGGTTAACGCAACGACAATCACGCCGCTGGTGGCCATATCCAGTCGGTGCACCGACTCTGCCTGTGGATAGTCGCGCTGGATGCGCGTCATGATGCTGTCTTTATGCTCGTCAAGACGCCCCGGCACGGACAACAAGCCGCTCGGCTTGTTGACCACCATAATGTGTTCATCCTGGTACAGAATCACCAGCCAGGGATCCTGCGGCGGATTGTAGTTCTCCATTCCCATCTTCAGCTCCGTTACTGATGCGTAACGACAATCAGACGTAACGCATCAAGTCGCCATCCGGCCTGGTTCAGGCTTTCCAGCACCTGCTGACGGTTGCTCTCAATCGCCGCCAGCTCATCGTCGCGGATGTTTGGATTGACGGCGCGCAGCGCTTCCAGACGCGAAAGCTCTGCCGACAGTTTTTCATCGGCTTCATGACGCGCGGCGTCAATCAGCGCACGGGCAGATTTCTCAACCTGCGCTTCGCCCTGTTGCAGAATCGCATGCACATCCTGCTGCACCGCATTAACCAGTTTGCTGCCGGTGTGACGGTTAACGGCGCTCAGCTGACGGTTAAAGGTTTCGAACTCCACCTGCGCGGCCAGGTTATTACCGTTTTTATCCAGCAACAGGCGCACCGGCGTCGGCGGCAGGAAGCGGTTAAGCTGAAGCTGCTTCGGTGCCTGCGCCTCGACGACGTATACCAGTTCCAGCAACAGCGTGCCGACCGGCAGCGCCTTGTTCTTCAGCAGCGAAATGGTGCTGCTACCGGTATCGCCGGAGAGGATCAGATCCAGGCCGTTACGAATCAGCGGATGCTCCCAGGTAATAAACTGCGCGTCTTCCCGCGACAGCGCCACATCACGTTCAAAGGTGATGGTGCAGCCATCTTCCGGCAGGCCCGGGAAGTCCGGCACCAGCATATGGTCGGACGGCGTCAGCACAATCAGGTTTTCGCCTCGATCGTCCTGGTTAATGCCGACGATATCAAACAGGTTCATGGCAAAGGCGATCAGACTGGTGTCGTCATCCTGCTCTTCAATGCTTTCGGCAAGTTGCTGCGCTTTCTCGCCACCGTTGGAATGGATCTCCAGCAGGCGGTCGCGCCCCTGTTCCAGCTGTGCTTTTAGCGCCTCATGCTGCTCGCGGCAGGTTTTGATCAGATCGTCGAATCCGTCCGTCTCTTCCGGCGCCGCCAGGTAACCAATCAGGTTGTTGTAGACCGCATCGTAAATGGCGCGACCGGTCGGGCAGGTATGTTCAAACGCGTCCAGTCCTTCGTGATACCAGCGTACCAGCACCGACTGGGCGGTTTTTTCCAGGAAAGGCACGTGGATCTGAATATCGTGGGCCTGACCAATACGGTCGAGACGACCAATACGCTGTTCAAGCAGGTCCGGGTTAAACGGTAGATCAAACATCACCAGGTTGCTGGCAAACTGGAAGTTACGACCTTCAGAACCGATTTCAGAGCACAGCAGCACCTGGGCGCCGCTGTCTTCTTCGCCAAACCAGGCGGCGGCGCGGTCGCGTTCAATAATCGACATGCCTTCGTGGAACACGGCGGCGCGGATGCCTTCGCGTTCACGCAGCACCTGTTCCAGTTGCAGCGCGGTGGTCGCTTTGGCGCAGATGACCAGTACTTTTTGCGAGCGATGGCTGGTCAGATAGCCCATCAGCCATTCTACGCGCGGGTCGAAGTTCCACCAGGTGCCGGTATCGCCTTCAAACTCCTGATAAATTTGTTCCGGATACAGCATGTCGCGCGCTCTGTCTTCCGCGTTTTTGCGGGCGCCCATGATGCCGGACACTTTAATCGCCGTCTGGTACTGCGTCGGCAGCGGCAACTTAATGGTATGCAGCTCGCGTTTCGGAAAACCTTTCACGCCGTTACGGGTGTTACGGAACAGGACGCGGCTGGTGCCGTGGCGGTCCATCAGCATGGAGACCAGTTCCTGTCGGGCACTTTGCGCGCCGTCGCGGTCGCTGTTTGCCGTTTGCAGCAGCGGCTCAATATCCTGCTCGCCGATAAGCTCGCCCAACATATTCAGTTCGTCATTGCTGAGTTTGTTACCTGCCAGCAGCATGGCGACGGCGTCGGCGACCGGGCGGTAGTTCTTCTGTTCTTCGACAAATTGGGCGAAGTCGTGGAAGCGGCTCGGATCGAGTAAACGTAAACGGGCAAAGTGGCTTTCCATCCCCAGTTGCTCCGGGGTGGCGGTCAGCAGCAGAACGCCAGGCACGCGTTCTGCCAGTTGCTCAATCGCCAGATACTCGCGGCTTGGCGCGTCTTCGCTCCAGACCAGATGGTGCGCTTCGTCAACGACCATGAGATCCCATTCGGCGTCGCACAGATGCTCCAGGCGCTGTTTGTTACGGCGGGCGAAATCGAGCGAGCAGATCACTAACTGTTCCGTTTCAAACGGGTTGTAAGCGTCGTGCTGTGCTTCGGCGTAACGCTCATCATCGAACAGGGCGAAGCGCAGGTTGAAACGGCGCAGCATTTCAACCAGCCACTGATGCTGTAAGGTTTCGGGTACGATAATAAGTACGCGCTCCGCCGCGCCGGACAGCAGTTGTTGATGAAGGATCATGCCGGCTTCAATGGTTTTGCCTAAACCGACTTCATCCGCCAGCAGAACGCGTGGCGCGTGGCGGCGACCCACGTCATGGGCGATGTTTAGCTGGTGTGGAATCAGGCTGGTACGCTGACCGCGCAGGCCGCTCCACGGCATGCGGTACTGCTCGCTCTGAAATTTACGCGCGCGGTAGCGCAACGCAAAGCGGTCCATGCGATCGATTTGTCCGGCAAACAGGCGATCCTGGGGTTTACTGAACACCAGTTTGCTGTCCAGCAGGACTTCGCGCAGCATTACGCCGCTTTCTTCGGTGTCCAGACGGGTGCCAATGTAGGCGAGCAAACCCTTTTCTTCTTTTACTTCATCGATTTGCAGCTGCCAGCCTTCGTGGCTGGTAATGGTATCGCCAGGGTTGAACATCACGCGGGTTACAGGGGAGTCACTGCGCGCATACAAACGGTTTTCGCCGGTAGAAGGGAAAAGCAGGGTGACGGTACGCGCATCCATGGCGACAACGGTTCCAAGTCCCAGTTCGCTTTCTGTATCGCTGATCCAGCGTTGACCAAGTGTAAAAGGCATATTTTGTTCGGCTCTATATCTTTAATTGCAGGCAATACTCGACATACTTCAGGCTGCAGATGCGTTGGCGCGACTCGCTCACTCCCGTCACTTACCCTCAGGAAGCGTCTGCGGATTTGCGGCGTCGTCGCCAGCCCGTCACTCGAATTATGGTGAGTATAACGACCCTGCCGCCATGCCTGGCGCCTACCGGGATAGTCGCTAAGTGGGCAGCAAGATTATTTGGGTCCAGGAATGGAAAGGGCGCTATGGTAATGGATGGCGGCGGATTCGTCACGCGTCAAAATAACCCTAATTGTCCTGTCAGTAGTGTAGCAAAATTATCGTCGATGAAAGGCAGGATACCTTCAGCGACGGGCTGCAGCTGGCGCGTCAGGTAATGCTCGTAATCCAGCGGCGAACGTTGGTAATCGTGCGGCTCCGGGCCGTTAATCGTCCAGACGTACTTTATGGTGCCACGGTTCTGGTATTGCGCTGGACGACCCCGCTTCAGGTTTTCTTCATCCGCCAGCCGCGCCGCGCGGACATGCGGCGGAACGTTGCGCTGGTATTCGCTCAACGGACGACGCAGCCGCTTGCGGTAAACCAGCCGATCGTCAAGCTCACCGGCCATCAGTTTAGCGATCGTCTCCCGCACGTAGTCCTGATAGGGTTCATGACGGAAAATTCGCAGGTACAGATCCTGCTGGAACTGCTGCGCGAGCGGCGTCCAGTCGGTACGCACGGTCTCCAGCCCTTTAAAGATCATCCGTTGCGCATCGCCTTCCTGGATAAGCCCGGCATAGCGCTTTTTACTGCCGGTATCCGCACCGCGAATGGTCGGCATCAAAAAGCGGCAAAAATGCGTCTCGTACTCCAGCTCAAGCGCGCTGTTGAGGTTTTGCCGCTGCAGTTCCTGCTTCCACCAGGCGTTGACGTGATCAACCAGCGAGCGGCCAATTTCCGCCGCGTCTGCTTCACTGTGGGCGCGTTTCAGCCAGACAAACGTGGAGTCTGTGTCGCCATAGATCACATTATAACCTTGCGCTTCAATCAGCGCTTTGGTCTGGCGCATGATCGCATGGCCACGCATGGTAATTGACGAGGCCAGCCGGGGATCGAAGAATCGACAGGCGGTGGTGCCGAGCACGCCGTAAAAGGCATTCATAATGATTTTGAGCGCCTGGGAAAGCGGTTTATTCCCCTGACGTTTGGCTTCGTCGCGACTTTGCCAGATCGTTGTCACGATCTCTGGCAGACAGTGTTTTTCCCGTGAAAACCAGGCGTCAAGGAAACCTTCGGTGCTGTGCGCGGGATCCGGGTGCGCCATCCCTTCGACCAGACCCACCGGGTCGATCAAAAAGGTGCGGATAATTGACGGATACAGGCTTTTGTAATCCAGCACCAGCACAGAGTCGTACAAACCGGGGCGTGAATCCATCACGTAGCCGCCTGGACTGGCGTGCGGGGGAACCTCGCCGAGATTGGGCGCAACATAACCTGCCCGATGCATTCGCGGGAAATAGAGGTGTCCAAAGGCAGCGACCGAACCGCCGTGGCGATCGGCAGGTAAACCATTGACCGTGGCGCGTTCCAACAGAAACGGCATAATCTCGGTTTTATGGAAGATCCGGGTGACCAGCTCGCAGTCTTTCAGGTTGTAGGTGGCGAGCGCGGGTTTGTCTTCAGCGAACCGGCGGTCGATTTCATCCATACGATCCCACGGGTTATCAATCGACTTGCCTTCGCCGAGTAATTCCTGCGAGACGGACTCAAGGGAAAATGACGAGAAGTTCCAGAAGGCTGACTTCAGCGCTTCTATGCCATCGATAATGAGTCGACCTCTGGCCTGAGCGAAGAATACGCCATTTTTAAACCCGTGCTCGCGCCATTCCAGTTCGCTGTTGTCGCGGCCAAAGCGCAGCGGAACGCGGTAGCGCTCGGCGTGCTTTTGCAGCATGCGCAGATCGAACTGCACGACATTCCAGCCGATGATGACGTCCGGGTCATAGCGGGCAATCCATTCATTCAACTTTTCCAGAAGCTGTGGGCGGCTGGCGACGTACTCAAGCTGGAAGTCGAGCGTGGAAGCGTCGCCGTTCGCCGGGCCAAGCATATACACGGTGCGCTGGCCGCAGCCTTCCAGGCCAATACAATACAGTTCGCCGTGGCGGGTGGTTTCGATATCCAGTGAGAGCCATTTCAGCGGCGGACGATAGTCAGGATGCGGCTTGAGACGCGCATTGACGATTGCGCCGTGACGCGCTTCGCCTTCTACCCACACCGGGGAGGTGATAAACCGTTCCATCAGGTAACGCTCTGGCGGACGCACATCGCCTTCGTACACCGTGACGCCATTTTCCCGCAGCAGCTTTTCCAGACGCATTAGCTGTCGGTGCGAACGGCAGTAAAGACCAGACACCGGTTGGCGATGAAAATCTCTGAGACGAAGCGGCGCCAGGCGATAGCCGTTTTCGGCGGCCAGAAGTGATTTTACCCGTGGCGTCTGCTGTTCTGGGAAAAAGGCGACGGATTCCTGAGGGGCAAGCGTCACCTGCAAAGGTCCGCTGTCTGTAGCCAGCCAGAATGAGACCTCTGTTCCCTGCGACGTATCCCGCCAGTGTCGGGTTAAAATAAAACCTGCCTGCGCCACGCTGTATACCTGTTCGCTTATGTGTCTTCAGTATAACCTGGTTTGAAAAAGAATACTGTTATTTTGTACAGTAATTGACGAATGCAACCGTTATAAAGTCTGAATGAGGACATTATATATAATTCAGATTAGTGCCTGTTTGATTTTGTTACTTGTTTCTCGGAATAGCAAAATTTAGCAATTTTTATTTGTTTTCATTAAACGTAAGTGTAAAACTTTCTTTTGAAATGCCCGATTGCTTTGACTGAATATAATATATATTTGGGTAACCTATCGATAAAATATAATATATATTTAAATTTATCTATTGCTAAATAAAAAGGATGCGGTTCGATTTCGTCGGGAATATCTCTCTGTTATCATTTTGTTTTAAGTGGATGATTATTGTTCAGCTTAGGGAACGGGCGTTTTCTTTTTCATGGAGTGGGTATATGAATGAATTTACTCGAATACATCAGAATAATTATCATAACTATGTTTTTGTAAATACGCTGGTTTCAAGGCCGTCGGTGAACACCGTCAGTAAATATATTGAGTATAAAACATGGACAGGGCAGATTTGGCGTACTGAAACTATTGAAGATGGAAATGCGTTTTTCCATTGGCAAGGTCACGATCGTCGAAATGGCCATCGCGATACGGTGATTAATTATTTTTTACACGGGCAACGGTGGCAGTCAACGATCGTTGATTACGTCTTTTTTCATTCTCTGGAAGGGGAGGAAATACGCGGTTATTTTGATAATGCGATAGAATATATCAGCGCGAATAATTGTTTATTCAAAAGTCGATTCGCCGAATATCTTCCCGAATAAATAAGTTGCGCGTCTCTGTCTGGACGCGCAACGGCGTGTTACTGGCCGTAATAGGCTTTTGCGCCATGCTTGCGCAGATAATGTTTATCAAGCAGGGTTTGTTGCATATCGGGTAGCTGCGGGGCAAGCTGGCGACAGAAAATCCCCATGTAGGCGACCTCTTCCAGCACTATGGCGTTATGCACCGCATCTTCAGCATTCTTACCCCAGGCGAAGGGGCCGTGAGAATGTACCAGTACGCCCGGCATCTGGGCGGCATCAATGCCCTGTTTTTCGAAGGTTTCCACGATCACATTGCCGGTTTCCCATTCATACTCGCCGTTAATTTCCGCATCGGTCATTTTACGCGTGCAGGGGATCGTACCGTAGAAATAGTCGGCGTGGGTGGTACCGGTGGCAGGGATCGGCTGTCCGGCCTGTGCCCAGATGGTTGCGTGGCGGGAATGCGTGTGTACGATACCGCCAATTGATGGAAAAGCCTGATACAACAGGCGGTGTGTGGGGGTATCGGAAGACGGTTTTTTCGTTCCTTCCACGACTTCACCTGTCGCAAGGCTGACCACCACCATATCCCCGGCGGTCATCGCGTTGTATTCAACGCCGGACGGTTTGATGATGAACACGCCGCGCTCGCGGTCAACGGCGCTGACATTCCCCCAGGTGAGCGTCACCAGATTATGCTGCGGCAAAGCCAGATTCGCTTCCAGCACCTGGCGTTTAAGATCGTCTAACATGTTTGTCTCCTTGCCTGATGGCGGCGTAAACGCCTTATCCGGCCTATACCTTGAGCAGGCCGGATAAGTGAGGCGTATCAGGCAATTACCTGGTTAACGTTTGAATCCGTAATACACTTCATTCCAGCGCAGCGCGTCTTTAAAGGCGGGCAGGCGGGTTTCGTTATCAATAACGGCGATTTCGATATCGTGCATTTCAGCAAACTGGCGCATATCGTTCAGATCCAGCGCGTGGCTGAAGACGGTATGGTGGGCGCCGCCCGCCAGGATCCACGCTTCAGAGGCGGTAGGCAGGTCCGGCTGCGCTTTCCACAGCGCATTGGCGACCGGCAGTTTCGGCAGCGAGTGCGGCGTTTTGACGGTGTCGATGCAGTTCACCAGCAGGCGGTAGCGATCGCCCAGGTCGATCAGGCTGGCGACAATCGCCGGACCGGTTTGGGTGTTGAAGATCAGACGCGCGGGATCGTCTTTACCGCCAATGCCGAGATGCTGCACGTCGAGGATCGGTTTTTCTTCCACCGCGATGGTCGGACACACTTCCAGCATGTGCGAGCCAAGCACCAGATCGTTGCCTTTCTCGAAGTGGTAGGTGTAGTCCTCCATAAATGAGGTGCCGCCCTGCAGACCGGTTGACATCACCTTCATGATGCGAAGCAGAGCGGCGGTTTTCCAGTCGCCTTCGCCCGCAAAGCCGTAGCCCTGCTGCATCAGACGCTGTACGGCCAGTCCCGGGAGCTGTTTCAGGCCGTGCAAATCTTCAAAAGTGGTGGTAAACGCGTGAAAGCCGCCCTGTTCGAGGAAACGCTTCATTCCCAGCTCAATCCGCGCCGCTTCCAGCACGTTCTGCCGTTTTTCGCCGTGGATCTGCGTAGCAGGCGTCAGGGTATAGCGGCTTTCATACTCGTCGATCAGCGCGTTGATATCGCCGTCGCTGATGGAATTAACCACCTGCACCAGATCGCCCACCGCCCAGGTATTCACCGAGAAGCCGAACTTGATCTGTGCGGCGACCTTATCGCCGTCAGTGACCGCCACTTCGCGCATGTTATCGCCGAAACGGCAGACCTTCAGATGACGCGTATCCTGTTTTGAGACCGCGTGACGCATCCACGAGCCGATACGATCCTGTGCCGTCTTATCCTGCCAGTGACCGGTGACTACGGCATGCTGCTGACGCATACGCGCGCCGATGAAACCGAACTCGCGACCGCCGTGTGCGGTCTGGTTCAGGTTCATAAAGTCCATATCAATACTGTCCCACGGCAGGGCGGCGTTGAACTGAGTGTGGAACTGAAGCAGCGGCTTATTAAGCGTCGTCAGTCCATTGATCCACATTTTCGCAGGAGAGAACGTATGCAGCCAGACCACCAAACCCGCGCAGCGATCGTCGTAATTTGCATCGCGGCAAATGGCGGTGATCTCATCCGGCGTGGTGCCCAGCGGCTTCAATACCAGTTTGCACGGCAGTTTGGCTTCGCTGTTCAAAGCATTAACGACGTGTTCGGCGTGCTGAGTGACCTGACGCAGCGTTTCTGGCCCGTAAAGGTGCTGGCTACCGATTACAAACCACACTTCATAGTTATCAAAAATTGTCATTGTCGTGTCCTTAATGAGTCAGGGTTGCCTGGTGAGCCGGTGCGTTGATGACCGGGGCGGCAGTCGGAAGATAATGTTGCTCGGCGCTCACCGCCCACTGCTGGTAGCGGCGATAAAGCTGTTCGAAGCGCTGCGCCTGTTCAGGGCGGGGTTGCAGCGTGTTTTCCACCGCACTCGCCATCTTTTGTTGAGCGGCAGGGATGTCGGCATGCACCTTTGCCGCCACGGCGGCAAAGATCGCCGCGCCCAGCGCGCAGCACTGATCGGAGGCGACGATCTGCAACGGGCGATTCAGGACGTCGCAGCAGGCCTGCATAATGACCTTGTTTTTACGGGCGATACCGCCCAGCGCCATGACGTTATTCACCGCAATGCCTTGTTCAGTGAAGCACTCCATAATGGCGCGCGCGCCGAAGGCGGTGGCGGCAATCAGACCGCCGAACAGCGCCGGGGCGTCCGTCGCCAGATTCAGGTCGCTAATGACCCCTTTCAGACGCTGATTGGCGTTTGGCGTACGGCGTCCATTGAACCAGTCGAGTACCACCGGCAGGTGATCGAGCGAAGGATTGTTGGCCCACGCTTCGGTGAGCGCGGGCAGCAGTTGCTTCTGGCTGGCTTTGATCTGCGTTTTTAGCTCAGGATGCTGGGCGGCAAGCTGCTCAAGCGGCCAGCCGAGAATGCGGCCAAACCAGGCATAGATATCGCCAAAGGCGGACTGTCCGGCTTCGAGCCCGATGAAATTGGGGACGACGCTCCCGTCAACCTGACCACAGATCCCTTTCACCGCGCGATCGCCCACGCTTTGCTTATCGGCAATCAGAATGTCGCAGGTTGACGTGCCGATCACTTTTACCAGCGCGTTCGGCTGCGCGCCTGCGCCCACAGCGCCCATATGGCAATCGAACGCGCCGCCGGAGATCACCACGCTCTGCGGCAGGCCGAGACGCTGCGCCCATTCCGCGCACAGCGTGCCAACCGGCAGGTCGGCTGTGAAGGTTTCGCTGAATAACGGGTAGGGCAAATGCTGGTTAATGAGGGGATCAAGCTCGTCAAAGAAGCTGGCGGGCGGCAGGCCGCCCCAGCTTTCATGCCACAGCGATTTATGTCCGGCGCTACAGCGCCCGCGGCGGATATCCTGCGGACGGGTAGTGCCAGAAAGCAGGGCGGGCACCCAGTCGCAAAGCTCTATCCACGACACGGCGGCCTGTGCGACGGCACTGTCCTCGCGGGTGACGTGGAGGATTTTCGCCCAGAACCATTCGCTGGAATAAATACCGCCGATATAACGGGAATAGTCCGCTTTGCCCGGCGTATGGCACAGACGGGTAATGGCCTCCGCCTCTTCCACCGCGGTGTGGTCCTTCCACAAAACGAACATCGCGTTTGGGTTTTCAGCAAACTCCGGACGTAGGGCCAGGACATTGCCGTCGGCGTCAATCGGGGCAGGGGTGGAACCTGTGCTGTCGACGCCAATTCCGACCACCTCTGCGCGTTGCGCGGCGCTCAGTTCAGCGAGAACGCTTTTTAGCGCGGCTTCCATTGATTCAATGTAGTCACGCGGATGATGGCGAAACCGGTTGTTCGGGCCATCGCAGTAGCGCCCTTCTTGCCAGCGGGGATACCATTCAACGCTGGTTGCCACTTCGCTGCCGGTGGCGCAATCCACCGCCAGCGCTCGCACTGAATCACTGCCAAAATCGAGGCCTATTGCAATCGCCATCGTCTTACTCCATCCAGAAATACGGGTATGGAGAAACAGTAGTGAGTGGAGATAAAAACCGTCAGGCAGGATCCGCTAATCTTATGGATAAAAATGCTATAGCATTGCAAAGTGTGACGCCGTGCAAATATTCAATGTGGACATTTCTGCCGTAGTTATAGACACTTTTGTTATCAGATTTTATCGCTCTGACCGCGCAGTTTTGTTACAAAATGCTGTGAAAAAGCGGAGTTGATGCTCTGCCAGCAACAACGCCAGGGCAAAGCAGGGCGCAGATAACACCCTTTTACGTAATATGGACAATTTGTTTCCTCACCGAACTTCGGGAGTCGTGAAATTATGGCTGAACCGCAAAATGATCCCCTCCTGCCCGGCTACTCGTTTAACGCGCATCTGGTGGCGGGGTTAACGCCCATCGACGCCAACGGCTATCTCGATTTCTTCATCGATCGCCCGCTGGGGATGAAAGGCTATATTCTCAATCTCACCATTCGTGGAGAGGGTGTGATTAATAATCAGGGGAAGCAGTTTGTTTGCCGCCCCGGCGATATTTTGTTGTTTCCACCGGGTGAAATTCATCACTATGGACGTCACCCGGATGCCAGCCAGTGGTATCACCAGTGGGTTTACTTCCGTCCGCGCGCCTACTGGCAAGAATGGCTGGCCTGGCCGCCGATTTTCGCCCAGACCGGTTTTTTCCGCCCGGACGAAGCCCATCAGCCACACTTCAATGAACTGTTCGGTCAGATCATCAGCGCCGGGCAGGGGGAAGGACGCTATTCCGAACTGTTGGCGATTAACCTGCTGGAACAGCTCCTGTTACGCCGTATGGAGGCGATAAACGCCTCGCTGCATCCGCCAATGGACAACCGCGTGCGCGACGCCTGCCAGTATATTAGCGACCATCTCGCCGACAGCCATTTTGATATCGCCAGCGTTGCCCAGCATGTTTGCCTGTCGCCGTCGCGTCTCTCGCATCTGTTCCGCCAGCAGTTGGGGATCAGCGTGCTGAGCTGGCGCGAGGACCAGCGTATCAGCCAGGCGAAACTGCTGCTCAGCACTACGCGTATGCCAATAGCCACCGTCGGACGTAACGTAGGTTTTGACGACCAGCTTTATTTCTCCCGGGTCTTTAAAAAATGCACCGGCGCCAGCCCGAGTGAGTTCCGCGCGGGATGTGAGGAAAAAGTGAATGATGTGTCAGTGAAGGTGTCATAAGCTGTAACTATTCAGACAATTGATGGCTTGACGAAGCAGCGAGGGGTTTGCAGAATCCCTGTTTCGTAAAACTGACGGACGAACTATGCAAGCATTTCTGGAACACTTCATTCTGCAGTCCGCCATGTACGCTTTGATAGCCGTGGTGTTGGTGGCCTTTCTGGAATCGCTGGCGCTGGTCGGTCTGATTTTACCCGGCACCGTACTGATGGCCGGATTGGGCGCGCTAATCGGTAGCGGCGAGCTTAATTTCTGGCACGCGTGGCTGGCGGGGATTGTGGGTTGCCTGCTCGGCGACTGGATCTCATTCTGGCTGGGATGGCGCTTTAAAAAGCCGCTGCATCGCTGGTCATTCCTTAAGAAAAACAAGGCGCTGCTGGATAAAACCGAACATGCGCTGCATCAACATAGTATGTTTACGATCCTGGTCGGACGGTTTGTCGGGCCGACGCGTCCGCTGGTGCCGATGGTGGCAGGAATGCTGGATCTGCCGGTCTCGAAATTTATCACCCCCAATATCATCGGCTGTCTGCTCTGGCCGCCGTTTTACTTTCTGCCGGGGATACTGGCGGGTGCGGCGATCGATATTCCTGCGGGAATGCAGAGCGGCGAGTTTAAATGGCTACTGCTGGCAACGGCGCTCCTGTTATGGGTTGGCGGCTGGCTGTGTTGGCGCCTGTGGCGAAGTGGAAAAGCGGCAACCGACCGGTTAACTGCGTTTCTCCCAAAAGCGCGTTTGCTGTGGCTCGCGCCTGGCGTGCTGGCGCTGGGGATTGTTGCGCTGGTGATGCTGATTCGTCATCCGCTAATGCCAGTCTACGTGGATATCCTGCTGAAGGTGGTCGGCGTCTGATTCTGGCTGAAGGATGGCTTCGCGTAATCTGGCCTACAGATGTGTTTCACTGTAGGCCGGGAAAGCGAAGCGTCCATGACAACCATCACCCTTTAATTCCCAGCAATGCCGAGGCGCTGGCTTTCCCACTGACCAGTTCATCGGTTTTGCCTTGCCAGGCGATTCGCCCATCGGCCACGACAACGGAGCGGGGGGCGATACGGGCGGCGTCCTCCACACTGTGTGAAACCATCAGCAGCGTTAACTGTCGGTTGTGACAGACATCGCTGACTAATGCCAGCATCTCCTGACGCAGGGCGGGGTCGAGAGCGGAAAACGGCTCATCAAGGAGCAGCACGGGCTGATCGCGTACCAGACAGCGCGCCAGCGCAACGCGCTGACGTTGACCGCCGGACAGTTCGCCGGGCAGGCGGCGCATCAGGTTGTCGATGCCCATTTGCCGCGCGATATGCATCAGTTTCTCGCGCTGTAGGGCGCTGAGCTTCAACCCCGGATCCAGCCCCAGCCCAATGTTTTGCTGCACGTTCAGATGGCTGAACAGGTTATTTTCCTGAAATAGCATCGACACCGGACGACGAGAAGGGGGAGTAGCGGTATGATCGTCGCCCTCAATCATCAACGTGCCGCTGGCAGGAGTAAGAAAACCGGCGATCAGGTTCAGCAGCGTACTTTTCCCCGCCCCGCTAGGCCCCAGAACGGCTACCTGCTCGCCCCGGGCCACGGAAAGCGTAAAGCGCATTGGCAGATGATGATAAAGCCAGGTTATATCAGTCAGTTTTAGCATGTCGTCCTGGTAATTTCTCGATAGCGGTAAAAAGCATAAAGCACAGCAACAGCAGTAACAGTGCGGTCACGGCGCCGTCCTGACTGCGGTACGAGCCGATTTGTTGGTACAGATAAAACGGCAGCGTCCGAAAATCGTCATTACCGAACAGCGCCACCACGCCAAAATCACCGATGGAAAGCACACAGGCGAAAGCCAGCGCCTGGGCAAGCGGGCGTTTCAGAGCGCGTAACTCCACGACCTTGAGCCGCCGCCAGCCTTCAATCCCCAGCGACTGGCACAGCATTGAGTAGCGGGAGGCGGCGTCACGCATGGGGTTTTCCAGCACCTTTAACGCATAAGGGATCGCCATCAGCGCATTGGTGAAGATCACGATGCCGTCCGCCGACGCCGGCAGACCAATGCTGTTATTGAGCAGCAAAAAGAAACCGGTCGCCAGCACAATGCCGGGCATGGCGAGGATCAGCATTCCGCTCAGTTCCAGCGTTTGCCCTGCCAGCACATGCTGACGGGCCCGCAGTTCGCGGCTACTCCACAGGAGCATCATGGTGAGGATCACGCACAGCAGGCCTGCCGCCAGGGCGATGCGCAGCGAGGTCCACATTGCCTGCCACAGGATCGGTTGCGCCAGTACGTCCCACAGATGGCGGTTGAGGCCATCAACAATCACCGCCAGCAGCGGCGGCAGTAACAACAGTAACGCGAGGAGAATAAGCAGCGTATCGCTAATCCGACTGTGCAGGCGGTCGTCCGGATCGCGCCACCCCTGCACCAGCGTGGTTCCGGGAACGATGGCTTTACTTAAGCGCTGGCTCAGCAGCACCAACGCCAGGCAGCAGACCATCTGGATCAACGCCAGCATCGCCGCGCGCGCCGGATCGTAGTCATAGCTCAGCGCCTGATAAATCGCCAGCTCGATAGTGGTCGCCTGTGGCCCGCCGCCGAGCGATAGCACGGTGGCAAAGCTGGCGAAACAGAGCATAAAGATAAGGGCGGCGACCGGCGGGATTTGACGGCGCAACCACGGCCACTCGACGAAACGAAAAAAATGCCAGCCGCGAAGACCAAGTTGGGCGGCGAGCTGACGCTGTTCGCCGGGAATATTTTCCAGCGACTGCAGCAGAAGTCGGCTTGCCATAGGCATATTGAAAAAAACGTGGGCCAGCAGGATACCTTGCAAACCGTAAGGAGAGAAGGTCCATTCCAGCCCGAACGTCTGCCAGAGCGAAGCCAGCCAACCCTGTCGTCCATAGACGCTAAGGATACCAAATACCGCCACCAGCACCGGGAGGATCAGGGTCATCGCGCACAGGCGCAGCAGCGCCAGACGGCCGGGAAAACGACGCCGGTAGAGCGCGCGGGCAAGCCATATCGCCGGGAAGACCGACAGCACAGCTGACAAAAACGCCTGCCAGAAGGAAAAGCGCACCACGTGCCACAGATAACTGTCCTGCCAGAGCGAGGACCATTCCCCCTGCGGCGCGTTAAACCACAGCGCCAGAAATGCGGCCAGCGCGACCGCCACCATCAGCGTGGCGGCGCTAAGACCGGGCAGAAGCCAGCCGGGAATTAGCGGCTGACGGCGCGTTGCCATTCGCTAATCCAGGCCTGACGGTGGTTTGCCACTTCAGCTGGCGTGAATTCCAGCGTGGTGGTTGGTTTGGTTAACGTCTCAAACCCGGCGGGCAGTGGGGTGGTGGTAACCGGATACATCCAGTTGCCGGTCGGGATGGCGCTCTGGAAGGCAGGCGTGAGAATGAAGCGCAGGAATGTCGTCGCCAGCTCAGGCTGCTTGCTGGCGACGGTGCGCGCCGCCACTTCCACCTGCACGTAATGCCCTTCGCTGAAATTTGCCGCCGCGTAGTTATCCTTTTTCTCTTCGATGAGGTGATACGCGGGAGAGGTGGTATAGCTCAGCACCAAATCGCTTTCTCCCTTCAGGAACAGACCGTACGCTTCGCTCCAGCCTTTGGTGACGGTGACCGTTTTCGCCGCCAGCTTTTGCCAGGCTTCCGGCGCTTTATCGCCATACACTTTCTGCATCCACAGCAGCATGCCAAGACCCGGCGTACTGGTGCGGGGGTCTTCATAGATCACACGCCATTTTTCCGGACTTTCTACCAACTCTTTCAAACTTTTTGGCGGATTTTTTAGCGTTGTCTTGTTATAGACGAAGGCAAACCAACCGTAATCGTAAGGAATAAACGTGTCGTTATTCCAGGTGAAAGGGACGTTTACGGCATCGGTATGGATCGGGGTTTTAGCGAACAGCCCGGTCTGCGTGGCGGCTTCCAGCAGGTTGTTGTCCAGCCCCAACACCACGTCGGCTTTGCTGTTTTTCCCTTCCATACGCAGGCGATTGAGCAGCGATACGCCATCTTCCAGCGCCACGTATTTCAGTTCGCAATCGCAGTGAGCCTCGAACGCTTTTTTGACCGCCGGGCCGGGACCCCAGTCGGCGGCAAACGAATCATAGGTATAAACGGTAAGCACAGGTTTGGCGAACACGGGCGCTGCGCACAGGAGCAGCAGGGGAAGACATTTTTTAAGCACTTTGCACCTCAATAGATGGGTGGCAAAGGATTTTGAGCGGTAGCCTCAAATCCCTTCGCCGGCGTTATCCGGATCAGGTTCGACGGGTATTTTCTCAGCCTGTACACCTCATCCTGAATGACGTTGTGTATGTTTATCAGCACCCCGTTGAGAACGCCGTTAGTGTAATGATTTTGTTGCTATGCAGCAATCACGGGTCTGGTGGCGCAAACCATGCCGATTTAAAGTCGAACCAGCCAAGCGTGTTCATACGTAAACCGCGCATGCTGCGCTGTCCCTGGATGATCAGCCAGTGGTGAATCAACGGGACGATCGCTTTACTGGCTAACAGTTGCTGACACCAGGCCGCCAGGTTCATCTCACCGGTGCGCCAACGGGCGGCGTCCGCCTCCCAGTCCAGCGGAATGCAGTGCTGCAACAGCGGAACTTCACAGAGATACGCGAACAGCGAAAAGTCGAGTGGAAGGGTGAAGTTGGCGCTGTTCAGCCAGATATCGCTTTCAATGTCTCCGGTGTGCCACTGATCGTAGTCGATCTCCTGTATATTCAGCTTTACCTGATGTTCCGCCAGCAGTTGGCTCATGATCTGCGCAATGACCCGGTGTTCGATATGATCGTGGTAATAGGTCAGGGTGAGGGACTCCAGCCCGGCAGGTTTTTCGCCGTGGCCCGGACGGGCATGATGCCAGCGAGGTAGCAGGCCATAAGCGGGAAACCAGTGGCGCTGATAGTGCTCGTCGGCATAGTAGAGCAGATTACTCGGCGACAGGACGCGACTGATCCACCCCCGGACCTCCTGATTTGCGCCACGGTGGGTGCGGGCGTCAAACAGCAGGTAATAGCAGCCTTCTTCCAGCCGGCTTTCAATGGCCTTTTCATCGTTAGTGGGGCCTTCCAGCGTCAGCGCGCCGGTCGGTTCATCGCCGATATCCGGCAGCACCCAGACGTTAACTTCATCGATTAGCGCCCGATAGCCAAAGAAATCATCAAAAGCATGAATTTTTAACTGATTACGCGTGTTGCGCATTACCGCATAGGGGCCGGTGCCAATAGGATGACTGGCGAAATGGTTCAGCGTTTCCCATTCGCGCGGCAGGATCATCGCGGGCACCTGCGCCAGCAGTAAGGGAAGCCAGCGGTCAGGCTGCGACAGGTGAATATCCAGCGTCCATGGCGTTGGCGAATTGATGCGGGAAATGTGCGAGTACAGTGGCAAGGTGTTAATTCGTATGAGCGAAGCGATCACGTCGTCCATTTCCAGTTCGCGACCGTGGTGAAAATGAATGCCCGGACGCAGAAAAAAACGCCAGTGTAACGGGGAAATTTGCTGCCAGTGATGCGCAATATCGGCTTCCAGTTCCCCATTTTCCTCATTTACCCGGGTTAAGGCGCTAAAGATTTGACGGGCGATATGCGTTTCTGAGCGCCGCAGCGCCGTACCCGGCAGCAGGTTTTGCAAAGGACGATAATACAGGACGCGCAGGATGTGACGCCCCTGGCGGAAGCTGCGTCCAAGATGTGACACCAGCATCTGGCGAACGGCGGTTTTGTCGCCCACCAGTTGCACCAGTTGATCGATCCGATCCTGTTCAAGCAGATCTTCCGCGCGCTGCTGCTGGAGGGCAAGTCCGGTGTAGAGGAACGTCAGACGAGAGCGTTTGCCACGGCCCACTTCCGCTTCCCACGTCAGCCAGCCGCGCGACTGCATCGTGTTCAGCAGGGTGCGCATATGGCGACGCGAGCAGTTCAACAGTTCCGCCAGCTCGTTGAGCGTGGTGTCCTGGGTTTTGCCGTCGCAGCATTGCCACAAACGGATAAATTGTTGTTGCAGACGACCAGAAGACATAAAAGGGGAACTCCAGCGAAAAACTCAGCAATTTTATTATCCCTATATTAGGCCAATAATGAATCCCGATGAAGCACGATGAAGGGGTCAACAATGCGCCAGTTCTATCTGAAGTATTTTTCCGCGACAGAAAAGTTGTCCTGGTTGGCTTGCCTGAGCGCACCGCAGCGCTTAAAGATGCTGGAAGAACTGATGCAGTGGGAGTGACATCGCGACCCCGGATTGGCAGACATCATGTGTGACTGAGTATTGGTGTTATTCACCCCGCCAGCAGGTATTATCTGCTGGCTTTTTTCGTTTCCGCTGCGCGCTAAGGAAAGGTTTATGCTCTGGATCATGACGATGGGACGACGTCTCAACGGTGTTTATGCGGCATTTATGCTGGTCGCCTTTATGATGGGCATCGCGGGCGCGCTACAGGCGCCGACGTTGAGCCTTTTCCTGAGCCGTGAAGTGGGGGCGCAGCCGTTCTGGGTGGGGCTGTTTTACACCGTCAACGCCATCGCCGGGATTGGCGTCAGTCTCGCGCTGGCAAAGCGCTCCGACAGCCAGGGCGACCGGCGCAGACTGATTCTGTTTTGTTGCCTGATGGCCATTGGCAACGCCCTGTTGTTTGCTTTTAACCGTCATTACCTGACGCTGATCACCTGCGGCGTATTGCTGGCGTCGCTGGCGAATACCGCGATGCCGCAGCTGTTTGCGTTGGCGCGGGAATACGCCGACAGTTCGGCGCGGGAAGTGGTGATGTTCAGTTCGGTGATGCGTGCGCAGCTTTCCCTGGCCTGGGTGATCGGCCCGCCGCTGGCGTTTATGCTGGCGCTTAACTACGGCTTTACGGTGATGTTTTCTATTGCTGCCGGAATTTTTGCGCTGAGCTTTGTCCTGATCGCCTTTATGCTGCCATCGGTGGCGCGGGTTGAACAACCGGCCGATGTACCTGTCACCCGGGTTAGCGGCTGGCAGGACAACAACGTTCGCATGCTGTTTATCGCCTCCACGCTAATGTGGACCTGCAACACCATGTACATCATTGATATGCCGCTATGGATCAGCGCTGAGCTGGGGTTGCCGGATAAGCTTGCCGGGATCCTGATGGGGACCGCGGCAGGGCTGGAAATTCCCGCGATGATCCTCGCTGGTTTTTATGTCAAACGCTTTGGCAAGCGCCGGATGATGGTGACTGCAGTAGCGGCGGGCGTGCTGTTTTATCTCGGTCTGATTGTCTTTCACAGCCACGCGGCGCTATTGATTCTCCAGGTGTTCAACGCGGTGTTCATCGGGATCGTCGCCGGAATTGGGATGCTCTGGTTTCAGGATCTGATGCCGGGCAGGGCGGGGTCGGCGACGACGCTCTTCACCAACAGCATCTCAACCGGCGTGATCCTCGCGGGAGTGATTCAGGGGGCGGTGGCGCAGAGCGTCGGGCATTATGCCGTTTACTGGGTGATTGCGGCGATCTCTGTGGTAACGCTGTATATGACCAGCCAGGTGAAGGATGTCTGAGGAGAGAGTATCCGGCCCACAGGAAGGGCGTTTGTGGGCCGGATAGCGCGAAGCCGCTGTGAACTAAAAGCGTATCGCAGGAGGACAATCAGCGCATAAACACGGGCTGCTTGTCTTCGTAAGCGGCGATAGCCGTCTCGTGCTGTAACGTCAGACCGATGCTGTCCAGACCGTTCAGCATGCAGTGACGGCGGAAGGCATCAAGAGTAAAGCTGTAGCGCTTTTCGCCCGCCTTAACGACCTGCGCTTCCAGATCCACCTCAAAATAAATCCCCGGATTCGCCTGCACCAGTGTGAACAGCTCATCGACCTCTTCATCGCTCAGCTTCACCGGCAGCAGCTGGTTGTTAAAGCTGTTGCCGTAAAAGATATCGGCGAAGCTCGGTGCGATCACCACTTTGAAGCCATAGTCGGTCAGCGCCCAGGGGGCGTGTTCACGGGATGAACCGCAGCCGAAGTTTTCCCGCGCCAGCAGAATAGACGCGCCCTGATATTCCGGGAAGTTGAGCACAAACGCCGGATTCGGCTGCTCGCCTTTGTCATCGAGAAAGCGCCAGTCGTTAAACAGGTGCGCGCCAAAACCGGTGCGGGTAACCTTCTGTAAGAACTGTTTAGGAATGATGGCGTCGGTATCGACGTTGGCGGCATCCAGGGGGACAACCAGGCCGGTATGTTGGGTAAATTTCTCTGCCATGGTGGTCTCCTTATTTAATGCTGCGAATGTCGGCGAAATGGCCGGTGACGGCGGCAGCGGCGGCCATTGCCGGGCTGACCAGATGGGTACGTCCGCCGCGGCCCTGACGGCCTTCAAAGTTACGGTTGCTGGTTGAGGCGCAGCGCTCGCCCGGATTCAGACGGTCATTGTTCATCGCCAGACACATTGAGCAGCCCGGTAAACGCCACTCAAAGCCCGCTTCAATGAAGATCTTATCCAGACCTTCCGCTTCCGCCTGCGCTTTTACCGGACCGGACCCTGGCACCACCAGCGCCTGAACGCCTGGCGCCACTTTCCGTCCTTTCGCCACTTCCGCGGCGGCGCGTAAATCTTCAATACGTGAATTGGTACAGGAGCCGATAAATACTTTATCGATCTCTACTTCCGTTAACGGCACGCCAGGCTTCAGCCCCATATAGGCCAACGCCTTTTCTGCGCTTGCCCGCTCAACCGGATCGGCGAAAGAAGCCGGATCGGGGATCATGTCGGTTACCGACATCACCTGGCCCGGATTGGTGCCCCAGGTGACCTGTGGCGCAATCTCTTCAGCCTGTAAGGTGATAACTGTATCGAAGCGGGCGTCCGGATCGGTTTGCAGCGTTTTCCAGTACGCAACCGCATCATTAAAATCCTTGCCTTTCGGGGCGTGCAAACGGCCTTTCACATAGTTGAAGGTGGTTTCATCCGGGGCGACCAAACCCGCTTTCGCGCCCATCTCAATCGCCATGTTGCACAAGGTCATACGGCCTTCCATGCTCAGGGCGCGGATCGCGTCGCCGCAGAACTCCACGACGTGGCCGGTGCCGCCTGCGCTGCCAGTTTTACCGATAATCGCCAGCACGATGTCTTTCGCCGTGATACCCGGCGCCGCGCGGCCCTTGACCTCAATCTTCATGGTTTTCGCGCGCCCCTGCTTCAGGGTCTGCGTCGCCAGTACGTGTTCAACTTCCGAGGTGCCGATGCCGAACGCCAGCGCGCCAAACGCGCCGTGCGTGGCGGTATGGGAGTCGCCGCAGACGATGGTCATGCCCGGTAAGGTAACGCCCTGTTCCGGCCCCATCACGTGAACGATGCCCTGATACGGGTGATTCAGATCGTACAGCTCAACGCCGAACTCGTTGCAGTTTTTGATCAGTTCCTGCATCTGGATACGGGCCATTTCACCGGAGGCGTTGATGTCTTTCGTCTGCGTCGAGACGTTATGGTCCATCGTCGCGAAGGTTTTACCCGGTTGACGAACCGGACGACCATGCGCGCGCAGGCCATCGAACGCCTGCGGGGAGGTTACTTCATGCACCAGATGGCGGTCGATGTATAACAGCGGGGTTTCGTTTTGCGCCTCGTACACCACGTGCGCATCAAATAATTTTTCGTATAACGTTTTAGCCATGATTACACCCCTTCCGCGACATAGCGTGCAATGATGTCGCCCATCTCATCGGTACCAACGGCAGCGGCGCCACGGGCTAAATCGCCGGTGCGGATGCCTTCTTCTAATGCGCGGTTGATAGCGCGTTCAATGGCGGTTGCCGCCTCATCCGCATCCAGGCTGTAGCGCAGCAGCAGCGCCAGCGACAAAATCTGCGCGATAGGGTTCGCGATATTTTTTCCGGCGATATCCGGCGCGGAGCCGCCTGCTGGCTCATACAGACCAAAGCCCTGCTCGTTCAGGCTGGCGGACGGCAACATTCCCATGGAGCCGGTGATCATTGCGCACTCGTCAGACAGGATGTCGCCAAACAGGTTGGAACACAGCAATACGTCGAACTGAGACGGGTCTTTAATCAACTGCATGGTGGCGTTATCAATATACATGTGCGCCAACTCAACGTCCGGATACGCTTTAGCGACGTCGTTGACGATTTCGCGCCACAAAATAGACGTTTGCAGGACGTTGGCTTTGTCAACAGACGTTACCTTACGGCGGCGCTTGCGGGCGGATTCAAAGGCGATGCGCGCAATACGCTCAATTTCAAAACGGTGATACACCTCGGTATCGAACGCTTTTTCATGCTGACCGCTACCTTCGCGGCCTTTCGGCTGGCCGAAGTAAATGCCGCCAGTCAGTTCACGTACGCACAGGATGTCAAAGCCATTTGCCGTGATGTCGGCGCGCAGAGGACAGAACGCTTCCAGCCCCTGATACAGTTTCGCCGGACGCAGATTGCTGAATAATTTGAAGTGTTTACGCAACGGCAGCAGGGCGCCGCGCTCCGGCTGTTGATCTGGCGGCAAATGTTCCCATTTTGGGCCACCCACGGAGCCGAACAACACGGCGTCGGCCTGCTCGCAGCCTTCTACGGTCGCTTTTGGCAGCGGTTGACCGTGATTATCAATGGCGGCTCCGCCGACATCGTAGTGGCTGGTGGTAATACGCATATCAAACCGGCCGCGAACCGCTTCCAGGACTTTCAGGGCTTGCGCCATCACTTCCGGGCCAATTCCATCACCCGGCAAAACAGCAATATGGTAATTCTTCGACATCACACGGTTTCCTTGTTGTTCTCGTTGTTCTGAGCTTTGCGTTGCAATTCTTTTTCGACTTCAGCGGCGCGCCAGATGTTATTCAGTACGTGCACCATCGCCTTGGCGGAGGATTCTACGATGTCTGTCGCCAGACCGACGCCATGGAAGCGGCGACCGTTATAGTGAGCGACGATATCCACCTGGCCCAGCGCGTCTTTACCGTGTCCTTTAGCGGACAGGCCGTATTTCACCAGTTCAATGTGGTAATCGGTAATACGGTTGATCGCCTGGTAAATGGCGTCGACCGGGCCGTTACCGTTTGCCGCTTCAGCTTTTACAGTATTACCGCAAGCCAGTTTCACCGAGGCGGTCGCGATATCGTTTGAGCCAGACTGCACGCTGAAGTAGTCCAGGCGGAAATGTTCAGGTTCTTCCTGCTGTTTATTGATGAATGCCAGCGCTTCCAGGTCGTAATCGAATACCTGGCCTTTTTTATCCGCCAGTTTCAGGAACGCGTCGTACAGATCGTCCAGGCTGTACTCGCTTTCTTTATAACCCATCTCATCCATGCGGTGTTTTACCGCCGCGCGTCCGGAACGGGACGTCAGGTTCAACTGCACCTGATTCAGGCCGATCGATTCCGGCGTCATGATTTCGTAGTTTTCACGATTTTTCAGTACGCCGTCCTGGTGAATACCGGAGGAGTGGGCGAAGGCGCCGCTACCGACAATCGCTTTGTTCGCCGGGATGGGCATATTGCAGATTTGACTGACCAACTGGCTGGTGCGCCAGATCTCCTGATGATTAATGCGGGTGTGGACGTTCAGAATATCCTTGCGCACTTTGATCGCCATGATCACTTCTTCCAAAGAGCAGTTGCCGGCGCGTTCACCAATGCCGTTCATTGCGCCTTCCACCTGGCGAGCGCCCGCATGCACGGCGGCCAGCGCGTTGCCAACCCCTAAACCTAAATCGTCGTGTGTATGGACGGAGATAATGGCTTTATCGATATTGGGCACGCGTTCATACAGACCGGAAATAATGTTGGCAAACTCGAAGGGCATGGTATAGCCAACGGTGTCGGGAATATTGATGGTTCTGGCGCCTGCGTTGATGGCGGCTTCCACCACCCGCGCCAGATCGGCGACAGGCGTACGGCCCGCGTCTTCACAGGAGAACTCAACGTCGTCGGTGTAATTACGTGCGCGTTTCACCATGTACACCGCGCGTTCGATCACCTCATCCAGCGTACTGCGCAGCTTGGTGGCGATATGCATTGGCGAGGTGGCGATAAAGGTATGAATCCGGAAGGCCTCGGCCACTTTCAGCGACTCTGCCGCAACGTCGATGTCCTTTTCCACACAGCGGGCTAAGGCGCAAACCCGACTGTTCTTCACCTGGCGGGCGATGGTCTGCACAGACTCAAAGTCGCCTGGTGAGGAAACCGGAAAGCCAACTTCCATTACGTCTACGCCCATGCGCTCGAGGGCCAGCGCAATTTGCAGTTTTTCTTTCACACTCAGGCTTGCCTGTAACGCCTGTTCTCCGTCGCGTAAAGTGGTATCGAAAATAATGACTTGCTGGCTCATGGTTTAGGTCCTTGGTCTTGAGGGCGCCTTGCTTCGAGCATAAAAAAACCCGCGCAACGGCGCGGGTTTTTTTTCTAACTGGATGCTGACTTAATGCTGAATGCCGCTCACCAGTCTACCGCGCAACGAAAATGCGTTTAGTAGTAGTAGACCGTTAAAGCGGGCAATACGTATCATTAAGTTTAACTCCAGGCGAATGCGATATGCTTTTAGTGGTACTGGATACCGCTGCTGATGTCAACCCCGTTTGCCAAAAAGGCCGCCACGGCGAGAAGAAATCTCACCCGTTGCTTTAGCTAATTGTGCTGAACTTTTGCCCCTCTTCTGGAATAAACGCGTAGCGCGCGTACATAATTTTCATCTTTTGTCATACTTAAGCATATTTTTTTTCAATTAGTGAGAGAAATACGGGATGTGCACCGTTCGAAAAAGATTGGTTATCTCTATGATTTTTAGGCTGTTATAACGACAATGAATAAATTAACATTTACTGAAAACCGTTTATTGATAAGCTAATGTTAAGAATTAACGACAGAGTAATATAAACATTTAATTAATACTTAAAGTATTATTCATAAAACACATGATTGTTTATTTGTCTGGCTTATGTTTATATTGCACGCGTCATTAAAACTTATTGATTCGTCGTGTCGTGAAGGATGCCACATCGCGCCTGCGCTGTTTATTCGTGTTTTGTTTTTGCATCTTTATGTTTTCCTAATTTTTATCCGTACCCTTTTTCTTATTTTATATGCATGGTAAATCATATTTTCTGAGATTATTTCTCTGCATTCCGGCTGGAAAAGGGAGTAAGCGTGACAGTGGAGTTAAGTATGCCAGAAGTAAAAAATGATAAACCTCATACACCTCTTATAGAGATGGAAAAGCCGCAGCTTCGTATGGTTGATCTTAATCTGTTGACAGTCTTCGATGCGGTGATGCAGGAACAAAATATTACGCGCGCCGCTCATGCCCTTGGGATGTCGCAGCCCGCGGTAAGCAACGCGGTTGCGCGTCTGAAAGTGATGTTCAACGACGAACTGTTTGTGCGCTATGGCCGTGGGATCCAACCGACCGCACGCGCCTTCCAGCTTTTTGGCGCGGTTCGCCAGGCGTTGCAATTAGTGCAAAATGAATTACCGGGTTCCGGTTTCGAACCGGCCAGCAGTGAACGCGTGTTTAATCTTTGCGTCTGCAGCCCGCTGGACAATGTGCTTACCTCCCTGATTTATAATCGTGTTGAGCAGATTGCGCCGAATATTCATGTCGTTTTCAAATCTTCATTAAATCAAAATACAGAGCATCAATTACGTTATCAGGAAACCGAATTCGTTATTAGTTATGAGGAATTCCGTCGCCCTGAATTTACCAGTATCCCTCTGTTTAAAGATGAAATGGTTCTCGTCGCCAGCCGTAAGCACCCGCGTATTAGCGGTCCATTACTGGAAAGCGATGTTTATAATGAACAGCATGCCGTTGTGTCTCTGGACCGTTTTGCCTCGTTCAGCCAGCCTTGGTATGACACTGCGGATAAACAATCCTGCATTGCCTATCAGGGAATGGCATTAATTAGCGTGCTTAATGTGGTTTCGCAGACTCAGTTAGTGGCGATTGCGCCGCGCTGGCTGGCGGATGAGTTTGCTGATTCGCTGGATCTGCAAGTGCTGCCGCTGCCGTTAAAACTCAATAGTCGAACCTGTTATCTCTCCTGGCATGAAGCGGCAGGCCGGGACAAGGGCCATCAATGGATGGAAGAACTGCTGGCGTCTGTTTGCAAGCGCTAAGCGTAGGCAAAATAAACCGGGTGTAGACATCCGGTTTATTCTTTTTATTTCATTCTTTGTGAAATTATATGCTGAATTGATTGGCGCGCGCGGTGGCATATCGATCAAAAAATTGATGATTCTCTGCAAGCCTTCCGGTTTAAGCGATTATTCATTAACGAAAGAATCATATTTGGTGTAATTTCCCGTTTCTTTGGCGCTTTCGTTTCGTTTGTTCTTATTTCCCTTCTGTCAGAAAACCGATAGTGAATTGCCTGCGCAGTAACGAGCGGTTAATGTGTTTTGTACTTAATAACACGCGTTATTCGTCATTCAGTGAGGCAGGCCATGGAGATGTTGTCTGGAGCCGAGATGGTCGTCCGATCGCTCATCGATCAGGGCGTTAAGCAGGTATTCGGTTATCCCGGGGGCGCAGTCCTCGATATTTATGATGCATTGCATACGGTTGGCGGCATCGATCACGTGCTGGTCCGCCATGAACAGGCTGCTGTGCATATGGCTGATGGCCTGGCGCGGGCGACGGGAGAAGTGGGAGTCGTACTGGTGACCTCAGGTCCGGGCGCCACCAATGCCATTACCGGCATCGCCACGGCCTATATGGATTCCATTCCGTTGGTCATTCTTTCCGGCCAGGTGGCGACCTCGCTAATCGGCTACGACGCCTTCCAGGAGTGCGACATGGTGGGGATCTCCCGCCCGGTAGTGAAGCACAGCTTTTTGGTTAAGCAGACAGAAGATATCCCTCAGGTGCTGAAAAAAGCCTTCTGGCTGGCAGCGAGCGGCCGACCAGGGCCAGTGGTGGTCGACTTACCCAAAGACATTCTCAATCCGGCAAATAAACTGCCGTATAGCTGGCCTGATTCGGTCAGTATGCGTTCTTATAACCCCACCACCGGCGGCCATAAGGGACAGATCAAACGCGCGCTGCAAACGCTCGTCGCGGCGAAAAAACCGGTGGTGTATGTCGGCGGCGGGGCGGTGACGGCGGGCTGCTATGCGCCGCTTCGTCAGGCTGTCGAAACACTCAATCTGCCGGTCGTTTCCTCATTAATGGGGCTGGGCGCTTTCCCGGCGACCCATCGTCAGGCGCTGGGGATGCTCGGCATGCATGGCACTTACGAAGCCAACATGACGATGCATAATGCCGATGTGATTTTTGCCGTTGGCGTCCGTTTCGACGATCGCACCACCAATAATCTGGCGAAATATTGCCCGAATGCAACGGTATTGCACATCGATATCGACCCGACGTCTATCTCCAAGACGGTGACGGCAGACATTCCTATCGTGGGGGATGCGCGTCTGGTGCTGGAGCAGATGCTGGAACTCCTGCCTCAGGAAACCGCGCAACAACCGCTGGATGATATTCGTGACTGGTGGCAGCAGATTGAGCGCTGGCGCGCCCGCCAGTGCCTGAAATATGATACCCACAGCGAAAGCATCAAGCCGCAGGCGGTCATTGAGGCTATCTGGCGTCTGACCCGTGGCGATGCGTTCGTCACTTCTGATGTCGGACAACACCAGATGTTCGCCGCCCTGTATTATCCTTTCGACAAACCGCGTCGCTGGATCAATTCTGGCGGCCTCGGCACGATGGGCTTTGGACTGCCAGCCGCGCTGGGCGTAAAAATGGCGCTGCCGGACGAAACGGTCGTGTGCGTTACCGGCGACGGCAGTATCCAGATGAATATCCAGGAACTGTCGACCGCGCTTCAGTATGAACTTCCGGTGCTGGTGCTCAACCTGAATAACCGCTATCTGGGAATGGTGAAACAGTGGCAGGACATGATTTACTCCGGTCGCCATTCTCAGTCTTATATGCAGTCGCTACCCGATTTTGTCCGTCTGGCGGAAGCCTACGGGCATGTCGGAATTCGGATTTCCCGTCCTGAAGAGCTGGAGGACACGCTAAGCGAGGCGCTGGCCCAGGTGCAGAGCGGCCGTCTGGTGTTTGTCGACGTTAACGTCGATGGCAGCGAGCACGTTTATCCGATGCAGATTCGCGGCGGCGGGATGGACGAAATGTGGTTAAGCAAAACGGAGAGAACCTGATTATGCGCCGGATATTATCAGTACTGCTGGAAAACGAGTCCGGCGCGCTGTCGCGCGTTATTGGCCTCTTTGCCCAGCGCGGATACAACATTGAAAGCCTGACCGTTGCGCCAACGGACGATCCTACGCTTTCCCGCATGACCATCCAGACGGTAGGCGATGAAAAAGTGCTGGAGCAGATCGAAAAACAACTGCACAAGCTGGTCGATGTCCTGCGGGTGAGTGAACTGGGGCAGGGGGCGCACGTTGAACGGGAAATTATGTTGGTGAAGCTTCAGGCCAGCGGCTATGGCCGGGAGGAAGTGAAGCGCAACACGGAAATCTTCCGCGGACAGATTATTGACGTCACGCCCACCCTTTACACAGTGCAACTGGCAGGAACCAGCGATAAGCTGGACGCGTTTCTGGCGACGCTGCGCGAAGTGGCTAAAATTGTCGAGGTGGCCCGCTCCGGCGTCGTGGGGTTGTCGCGCGGCGATAAAATCATGCGCTAACGCCTGGGTGGAAGCGTGACGTTAACGTTTAACCGCTCTACCTTTATTCTTGATCCGCAAGCCCAACGGTTAAAGTTGGGCTTTTTTTTGCGAAATCAGCGGAAACCCGGAACAAAAGCGGTTGCCGCAGTCATTATTCTGCGCTTGAATGTTAATGAAACTAATCCATGCCGTTACAATGGTTATGGTTTGTACTTTTTATGCAAGGGGCAATTGTGAAACTGGATGAAATCGCTCGGCTGGCCGGTGTCTCGCGAACGACTGCAAGCTACGTGATAAACGGAAAAGCAAAGCAATACCGCGTGAGCGACAAGACTGTCGAAAAAGTCATGGCAGTGGTACGCGAGCATAATTACCACCCGAACGCCGTGGCTGCCGGGCTGCGCGCTGGACGCACGCGCTCAATCGGGCTGGTGATCCCCGATCTTGAGAACACAAGCTACACCCGCATTGCAAACTATCTTGAGCGCCAGGCGCGTCAGCGCGGCTATCAACTGCTGATTGCTTGTTCGGAAGATCAGCCGGACAATGAAATGCGCTGCATCGAACATCTCTTGCAGCGTCAGGTTGACGCGATCATCGTGTCCACCTCGCTGCCGCCGGAGCATCCGTTCTATCAACGCTGGGCGAATGACTCCTTCCCGATTGTGGCGTTGGATCGCGCGCTGGATCGTGAACATTTCACCAGTGTCGTCGGCGCCGACCAGGACGATGCGGAAATGCTGGCGCAAGAGTTGCGTAAATTCCCCGCTGAAACGGTACTTTATCTCGGCGCGTTGCCGGAGCTGTCCGTGAGTTTCCTGCGGGAGCAGGGTTTTCGCAGCGCCTGGAAAGACGATCCGCGTGAGGTTCACTTTCTGTACGCCAATAGCTACGAGCGTGAAGCGGCTGCGCAGCTGTTTGAAAAATGGCTGGAAACACACCCGATGCCGCAGGCGCTGTTCACCACGTCCTTCGCTCTGCTGCAGGGCGTGATGGATGTGACGTTGCGTCGCGACGGCAAGCTGCCTTCCGATCTGGCCATTGCAACCTTTGGCGATAATGAGCTGCTGGATTTCCTGCAGTGCCCGGTACTGGCGGTAGCGCAGCGTCATCGCGACGTGGCGGAACGCGTGCTGGAGATCGTGCTGGCGAGTCTCGACGAACCGCGCAAACCGAAGCCTGGCTTAACGCGAATCAAACGTAACCTGTACCGTCGCGGCGTTCTCAGCCGCAACTGATAACCTTACCGCAGTCCAGGTGGCGTTCGCGTTAATCTGGTCTGCGGGAAATATGCCTTCCAGACAATACCCCCAGCAGAATTAAGATTATTCCTTAGTATTATCTCACCCGACGGCAAATAAACGATTTTTTAAACGCATGTGCGGGCCCGAAGGGTAATTACAGCGTTTACCGCGGCCCGTTTTGTATTTTTTTGTTACAGGTTTGTCGCGAATTGCCGAATTAACAGACACTTTCCTTTTCTTCTTTACGAAAGTCTCGGCTGGCTTGATGGCGCGCGGCGTTAACCGCGCTAAACAGGGACTGTATTCGCAGTGCAATATGTCCTAAAATGCCGCTCGCGTCGCAAACTGACACTTTATATTTTCTTTAGGAGAAGAGAAGTTCGTTTAAAAACGAGGAGGGGTATTTGGATTTTTTCTTACAAATATTCATGACGTTAATTTGCTTCGCTCGTTGGACAGAATTTAATCAACGCTGATATTAGCCGTAAACATTGGGTTTTTTACTCTGGTAAGCGTTGTGACTCGCTTGACAAGCTTTTCCTCCGCTCCGTAAACTCCTTTCAGTGGGAATTTGTGGGGCAAAGTGGTGATAAGGGGTTGAGCTGGCATGTTCCGGGGAGCAACGTTAGTCAATCTCGACAGTAAAGGGCGCTTAGCCGTGCCCACCCGTTACCGGGATCAACTGATCGAGAACGCTACCGGTCAAATGGTTTGCACCATTGACATCCATCACCCATGCCTGCTGCTTTACCCCCTGCCTGAATGGGAAATTATCGAGCAAAAATTATCGCGTCTGTCGAGCATGAACCCGGTAGAACGCCGCGTGCAGCGCCTGCTGTTGGGTCATGCCAGCGAATGTCAGATGGACAGCGCCGGTCGCCTGCTGATAGCGCCTGTTCTCCGGCAACATGCCGGTCTGACGAAAGAAGTGATGCTGGTTGGACAGTTCAACAAATTTGAACTGTGGGATGAAACGACCTGGTATCAACAGGTCAAGGAAGATATCGACGCAGAGCAGAGCGCTACCGGGACGTTGTCGGAACGCCTGCAGGACTTGTCTCTATAAGATGATGGAAAACTTTAAACACACCACGGTGCTGCTCGACGAGGCCGTCAACGGCCTGAACATTCGTCCAGATGGCATCTACATTGATGGGACATTTGGTCGCGGTGGCCACTCGCGCCTCATTCTCTCGCAGCTTGGCGAAGAAGGGCGCTTGCTGGCAATCGATCGCGATCCGCAGGCGATCGCCGTTGCGCAAACCATCAATGATCCGCGCTTCTCCATCATTCATGGACCTTTTTCGGCGCTGGCTGACTATGTCGGCGAGCGCGATCTTACCGGCAAGATCGACGGGATTCTTCTCGATCTTGGCGTCTCTTCACCGCAGCTCGACGATGCTGAACGTGGCTTTTCCTTTATGCGCGACGGCCCGCTGGACATGCGGATGGACCCGACGCGCGGCCAGTCCGCCGCCGAGTGGCTGCAAACCGCGGAAGAAGCGGATATTGCCTGGGTACTGAAAACCTTTGGCGAAGAGCGTTTTGCGAAGCGCATCGCTCGCGCCATCGTTGAACGTAACCGCGAGCAGCCGATGACCCGTACCAAAGAGCTGGCGGAGGTGGTCGCGGCGGCAACACCGGTGAAGGACAAATTCAAACATCCCGCGACCCGTACCTTCCAGGCGGTGCGCATCTGGGTAAACAGTGAACTGGAGGAGATAGAGCAGGCGCTAAAAAGCTCGCTCAGCGTGCTGGCCCCGGGTGGGCGGCTTTCTGTCATCAGCTTCCACTCGCTGGAAGATCGCATTGTGAAACGCTTTATGCGCGAGCAAAGCCGCGGTCCGAAAGTGCCCGCCGGGATCCCGATGACGGAAGCGCAGCTCAGTAAACTGGGCGGCCGTGAGTTAAGAGCGTTAGGCAAGTTGATGCCGGGTGAAAAAGAGGTCGCAGAAAATCCTCGTGCCCGTAGTTCAGTTCTGCGCATTGCAGAGAGGACGAACGCATGATCAGCAGAGTGACAGAAGCCCTTAGCAAAGTGAAGGGATCGATAGGAAGCAACGAGCGCCATGCCTTGCCTGGCGTGATCGGTGACGATCTTTTGCGATTCGGGAAGCTGCCACTCTGCCTGTTCATTTGCATCATTGTGACGGCGGTGACGGTGGTAACGACCGCTCACCATACGCGGTTACTGACCGCGCAGCGTGAACAACTGGTTCTGGAGCGTGATGCGCTGGATATTGAATGGCGCAACCTGATCCTTGAAGAAAACGCGCTCGGCGACCATAGCCGGGTGGAACGGATCGCAACGGAAAAGCTGCAAATGCAGCATGTTGATCCCTCACAAGAAAATATCGTAGTCCAAAAATAAGGAACAGCGCGACGCATGAAAGCAATGCAGGAAACACGCTACGCAAAAGCATTCATGATGCATCAAGGCAGCAAGCACATGAATCTCCAGGCGCTTACACACGTAAGCGACCAGGAGACGTGTGCGCAGCCAACGCAGAGGCAGCTTGAAGCATGACGCGTATAAAAGCGAAACGCCAGGAAGAACAAACCAACTTTATCAGTTGGCGTTTTGCGTTGCTTTGCGGCTGCATTTTATTGGCGCTGGGTTTTCTGCTGGGCCGCGTGGCCTGGTTGCAGATTATCGCCCCGGATATGCTGGTGCGTCAGGGCGACATGCGTTCGCTGCGCGTCCAGGAAGTCGCCACTTCCCGCGGTATGATCACTGACCGCTCCGGGCGTCCGCTGGCGGTCAGCGTGCCGGTGAAAGCGATTTGGGCGGACCCGAAAGAAGTGCATGACGCGGGTGGCGTCAGCGTCGGGGATCGCTGGAAAGCGCTCTCCACCGCGCTTAATATCCCGCTCGATCAGCTGGCTGCCCGCATTAACGCCAACCCGAAAGGGCGCTTTATCTATCTGGCGCGTCAGCTCAACCCGGATATGGCCGACTACATCAAAAAGCTGAAGCTACCGGGCATTCATTTGCGTGAAGAATCACGTCGCTACTACCCTTCCGGCGAAGTGACCGCTCACCTCATCGGGTTCACCAACGTTGACAGCCAGGGTATCGAAGGCGTCGAAAAAAGCTTCGACAAATGGCTGACCGGCCAGCCTGGCGAACGTGTGGTGCGTAAAGACCGCTATGGCCGCGTGATTGAGGATATCTCCTCCACCGACAGCCAGGCGGCGCACAACCTGGCGCTGAGTATTGATGAGCGCCTGCAGGCGCTGGTTTATCGCGAGCTGAACAACGCGGTGGCGTTTAACAAAGCGGAATCCGGCAGCGCGGTGTTGGTGGATGTAAACACCGGCGAAGTCCTGGCGATGGCTAACAGCCCGTCCTACAACCCGAACAACCTCAGCGGTACGCCGAAAGACGCGATGCGTAACCGGACCATTACCGACGTTTTTGAACCGGGTTCCACCGTCAAACCGATGGTGGTCATGACGGCGCTCCAGCGGGGTATCGTCAACGAGAACACGGTGCTCAACACCATTCCCTATCGAATTAACGGTCACGAAATCAAAGACGTGGCGCGCTACAGCGAATTGACCCTGACCGGGGTTCTACAGAAGTCGAGTAACGTCGGTGTTTCTAAGCTGGCGTTAGCGATGCCGTCCTCAGCGTTAGTAGACACTTACTCACGTTTTGGGCTGGGAAAAGCGACCAATTTGGGGTTGGTCGGAGAACGCAGTGGCTTATATCCTCAAAAACAACGGTGGTCTGACATAGAGAGGGCCACCTTCTCTTTCGGCTACGGGCTAATGGTAACGCCGTTACAGTTAGCGCGAGTCTACGCAACCATCGGCAGCTACGGGGTTTACCGTCCGCTGTCGATCACCAAAGTTGATCCCCCTGTTCCGGGAGAACGCATCTTCCCGGAATCCATCGTGCGCACCGTCGTACATATGATGGAAAGCGTGGCCCTGCCGGGCGGTGGCGGCGTGAAAGCGGCAATTAAAGGTTATCGCATCGCGATTAAAACCGGGACGGCGAAAAAAGTCGGACCGGATGGCCGCTACATCAACAAATACATTGCTTATACCGCGGGCGTTGCGCCTGCGAGTCAGCCGCGCTTTGCGCTGGTTGTTGTTATCAACGATCCGCAGGCGGGTAAATACTACGGCGGCGCCGTGTCCGCGCCGGTCTTTGGTGCCATCATGGGCGGCGTACTGCGCACCATGAACATCGAGCCGGATGCGCTGGCCACGGGCGAAAAAAGTGAATTCGTAATTAATCAAGGCGAGGGAACAGGTGGCAGATCGTAATTTGCGCGACCTTCTTGCTCCGTGGGTACCAGGTTTACCTGCGAGAGAACTGCGAGAGATGACACTCGACAGCCGCGTGGCTGCTTCGGGCGATCTCTTTGTGGCAGTGAAAGGTCATCAGGCGGACGGGCGTCGATATATCCCGCAGGCGATAGCGCAAGGTGTGGCTGCCATTATTGCAGAAGCGAAAGAAGAGGCGACCGACGGCGAAGTTCGTGAAATGCACGGCGTACCGGTCATCTATCTGAGCCAACTGAACGAACGTTTATCTGCACTGGCTGGTCGCTTTTATCACGAACCCTCTGAAAACATGCGTCTGGTTGGCGTGACCGGCACCAACGGTAAAACCACCACCACGCAATTGCTGGCGCAGTGGAGCCAACTGTTGGGCGAAACCAGCGCGGTGATGGGCACCGTCGGCAATGGCCTGCTGGGGAAAGTGATCCCGACTGAAAATACCACCGGGTCGGCGGTAGATGTGCAGCATGTCCTGGCGGGACTGGTCGATGAAGGCGCCACCTTTGGCGCAATGGAAGTCTCTTCGCACGGTCTGGTTCAGCATCGCGTGGCGGCGCTGAAATTCGCCGCGAGCGTCTTTACCAATCTCAGCCGCGATCACCTGGACTATCACGGTGACATGGAACAGTACGAAGCGGCAAAATGGCTGCTTTTCTCCACGCATCATTATGGTCAGGCCATTATCAACGCGGATGACGAAGTGGGTCGCCGCTGGCTGGCAAATCTGCCGGACGCGGTTGCCGTCTCGATGGAGGACCACATCAACCCGAACTGCCATGGCCGTTGGCTGAAGGCAGTCGACGTGAACTATCACGATAGCGGCGCGACGATTCGCTTTGCTTCAAGCTGGGGTGAAGGCGAAATCGAAAGCCGTCTGATGGGCGCCTTTAATGTCAGTAATCTGCTGTTGGCGCTGGCGACGCTGCTGGCGCTGGGCTATCCACTGAGCGAACTGCTGAAAACCGCCGCGCGTTTGCAGCCGGTTTGCGGTCGCATGGAAGTGTTCAGCGCGCCGGGTAAAACCACCGTGGTGGTTGACTACGCCCACACCCCGGATGCGCTGGAAAAAGCGTTACAGGCGGCGCGTCTGCACTGTACCGGTCAGCTCTGGTGCGTCTTTGGCTGTGGCGGCGATCGCGACAAAGGTAAGCGTCCGCTGATGGGGGCGATCGCGGAAGAGTTTGCCGATGTGGTTGTCGTTACCGACGACAATCCACGTACCGAAGAACCGCGCGCTATTATCGATGACATTCTGGCGGGAATGCTCGATGCCGGACACGCCCGGGTAATGGAAGGCCGCGCCGAGGCGGTCACGAACGCCATTATGCAGGCGAAAGAAAACGACGTGGTGCTGGTAGCGGGTAAAGGTCATGAAGATTACCAAATCATCGGCACGCAGCGTCTCGACTATTCTGACCGCGTAACCGCAGCGCGGCTGCTGGGGGTTATCGCATGATTAGCGTAACGCTCAGTCAACTTGCCGGCATCCTTAACGGCAAACTGAAAGGGGACGATCTGACCCTCGACGCCGTGACCACCGATACCCGCAAACTGACGCCGGGCTGCCTGTTTGTGGCGCTGAAAGGCGAACGCTTTGACGCCCATGATTTTGCCGCCCAGGCGAAAGAGGGCAGAGCGGGGGCGCTGCTGGTCAGCCGTCCGCTGGACTGTGACTTGCCGCAGCTTATCGTTCAGGACACCCGTCTGGCGTTTGGCGAACTGGCCGCATGGGTTCGCGCGCAGGTACCGGCTCGCGTAGTCGCGCTGACCGGTTCCTCCGGCAAAACCTCCGTCAAAGAGATGACCGCCGCTATTCTGAGCCAGTGTGGCAAAACCTTATACACCGCAGGCAATCTTAATAATGATATCGGCGTACCGATGACGCTGCTGCGGTTAACCGAAGAATATGACTTTGCCGTTATTGAATTAGGCGCCAATCACCAGGGCGAAATTGCGTGGACCGTCAGCCTGACGCGACCAGAAGCGGCGCTGGTGAATAATCTGGCAGCCGCGCATCTTGAAGGCTTCGGCTCTCTGGCGGGCGTGGCGAAGGCGAAAGGCGAAATCTATACCGGCCTGCCGGAAAACGGCATTGCCATTATGAACGCCGATAACAACGACTGGCTGAACTGGCAAAGCGTGATTGGCGACCGTAAAGTCTGGCGCTTTTCCCCGAATGCCGCCAACAGCGATTTTACCGCGACCAACATCCATGTGACCTCGCACGGTACGGAGTTCACCCTCCAGACGCCGGTGGGGGGCATTGATGTGCTGTTGCCGCTGCCGGGGCGTCACAACATCGCCAATGCGCTGGCGGCAGCGTCGCTGGCGATGGCTGTCGGCGCGCCGCTTGAGGCGATCAAATCCGGCCTCGCGGATCTGAAAGCGGTGCCGGGACGTTTGTTCCCGGTTCAGTTGGCAGAAAACAAGCTGCTGCTGGATGATTCCTACAACGCTAACGTCGGATCGATGACCGCCGCCGTACAGGTCCTGGCCGAAATGCCGGGCTACCGCGTACTGGTGGTGGGCGATATGGCGGAGCTGGGCGCAGAAAGCGAAGCGTGCCATGTGCAGGTCGGCACTGCCGCGCGCGCGGCGGGGATCGACAGTGTACTGAGTACAGGAAAACTGAGCCATGCCATCAGCGAGGCCAGCGGCACAGGCGAGCATTTCGCGGACAAATCCGCGCTGATCGCCCGTTTGAAGGCGCTGATTGCAGAGCAACAGATCATTACCATTTTAGTGAAGGGTTCACGTAGTGCCGCCATGGAAGAGGTAGTACGCGCATTACAGGAGAATGGAACATGTTAGTTTGGCTGGCCGAACATTTGGTCAAATATTATTCCGGCTTCAACGTCTTTTCCTATCTGACGTTTCGCGCCATCGTCAGCCTGCTGACCGCGCTGTTCATCTCCTTATGGATGGGCCCGCGCATGATTGCCCGTTTGCAAAAGCTCTCCTTCGGTCAGGTCGTGCGTAACGACGGTCCGGAATCTCACTTCAGCAAGCGTGGGACGCCGACGATGGGCGGCATTATGATCCTGACGGCGATTGTGATTTCCGTGCTGCTGTGGGCTTATCCGTCCAACCCGTACGTCTGGTGTGTACTGGTTGTGCTGATTGGCTACGGCATTATTGGTTTTGTTGACGACTACCGCAAAGTGGTGCGTAAAGACACCAAAGGGCTGATTGCCCGCTGGAAGTATTTCTGGATGTCGGTGATTGCGCTGGGTGTGGCTTTCGCCCTGTATCTCGCCGGAAAAGATACGCCTGCCACCGAGCTGGTGGTGCCGTTCTTTAAAGACGTCATGCCGCAGTTGGGCCTGTTCTACGTCCTGCTGGCGTATTTCGTGATTGTGGGGACGGGGAATGCGGTGAACCTGACCGACGGTCTGGATGGCTTAGCCATTATGCCTACCGTCTTCGTCGCCGCGGGATTTGCCCTGGTGGCGTGGGCGACCGGTAACATGAATTTCGCTAACTATCTGCATATTCCGTATCTGCGTCATGCGGGGGAACTGGTAATCGTCTGTACGGCGATAGTCGGCGCGGGATTAGGTTTCCTGTGGTTCAATACTTATCCGGCGCAGGTCTTTATGGGCGATGTCGGTTCGCTGGCGCTGGGCGGCGCGCTGGGGATTATTGCTGTGCTGCTGCGTCAGGAGTTCCTGCTGGTGATTATGGGCGGCGTGTTTGTCGTGGAAACCCTGTCGGTGATCCTGCAGGTCGGCTCCTTTAAACTGCGCGGACAGCGTATTTTCCGCATGGCGCCGATTCATCACCATTATGAACTGAAAGGCTGGCCGGAACCGCGCGTGATTGTGCGCTTCTGGATTATTTCGCTGATGCTGGTGCTGATTGGCCTGGCAACGCTGAAGGTACGTTAATCATGGCTGATTACCAGGGCAAAAACGTCGTCATTATCGGTCTGGGGCTTACCGGACTCTCTTGCGTGGACTTTTTTCTTGCCCGCGGCGTGACTCCTCGCGTGATGGACACCCGGGCGACGCCGCCGGGGCTGGATAAACTACCCGAAGCGGTTGAGCGCCACATTGGCAGCCTGAATGAAGACTGGCTGCTGGCGGCGGATCTGATTGTCGCCAGCCCTGGTATTGCCCTGGCGCACCCGGCGCTGAGCGCCGCCGCCGACGCAGGCGTGGAAATTGTCGGCGATATTGAACTGTTCTGCCGTGAAGCGCAGGCGCCGATTGTG
The DNA here is from genome assembly GCF_030332325.1 of Citrobacter sp. Cs237. Lineage (NCBI taxonomy): Bacteria > Pseudomonadati > Pseudomonadota > Gammaproteobacteria > Enterobacterales > Enterobacteriaceae > Citrobacter > Citrobacter sp. Cs237. The sequence goes on from NZ_JAOWIB010000106.1 coordinate 653,137, forward strand.
GCGATTACCGGCTCGAACGGTAAAAGTACGGTCACCACGCTGGTGGGCGAGATGGCGAAAGCGGCAGGCGTAAACGTCGGCGTCGGCGGCAATATCGGCCTGCCCGCGTTGATGCTGCTGGATGCCGAGCGCGAACTGTACGTTCTGGAATTGTCCAGTTTCCAACTGGAAACCACCTCCAGTCTGCAGGCGGTGGCGGCGACGATCCTCAACGTGACTGAAGATCATATGGATCGCTACCCGTTTGGTCTGCAGCAGTACCGCGCGGCGAAACTGCGCGTCTATGAGAACGCCAAAGTGTGCGTCGTCAATGCTGACGATGCGCTGACTATGCCGGTGCGCGGCGCCGATGCGCGTTGCGTCAGCTTCGGCGTAAACATGGGTGACTACCACCTTAACCGCCAGCAGGGCGAAACCTGGCTGCGGGTGAAAGGCGAAAAAGTGCTGAACGTGAAAGAGATGAAACTCAGCGGGCAGCACAATTATACCAATGCCCTGGCGGCGCTGGCGCTGGCGGACGCCGCAGGTTTACCGCGCGCCAGCAGCCTGAAAGCCCTGACCACCTTTACCGGCCTGGCGCATCGCTTCCAGCTGGCATTGGAGCACAACGGGGTGCGCTGGATCAACGATTCGAAAGCCACCAACGTGGGCAGTACCGAGGCGGCGCTGAACGGGCTGCACGTTGATGGCACACTGCATCTGCTGCTGGGCGGCGACGGCAAGTCGGCGGATTTTTCGTCGCTTGCGCGCTACCTCGACGGCGATCGCGTGCGGCTGTACTGCTTTGGTCGCGATGGGGCGCAGCTTGCCGCGCTGCGTCCGGAGATCGCCGAACAGACAGAAACCCTGGAAGAAGCAATGCGCCTGCTGGCGCCGCGCGTGAAGTCGGGTGATATGGTTCTGCTCTCTCCGGCCTGCGCCAGCCTCGACCAGTTTAAGAATTTTGAGCAACGGGGTGATGTCTTTACCCGTCTGGCGAAGGAGTTAGGTTGATGCGTTTATCTCTCCCTCGCCTGAGACTGCCGCGCCTGCCGGGATTTGGCATCCTGGGCTGGATCTTTGCGGCGCTGAAAGGCTGGGTGATGGGCTCGCGGGATAAAGACACCGACAGCCTGGTGATGTACGACCGTATGCTGCTGTGGCTGACTTTTGGCCTGGCGGCGATCGGTTTCGTGATGGTGACTTCGGCATCTATGCCGGTAGGCCAGCGTCTGGCGGGCGATCCGTTCCTGTTTGCCAAACGTGACGCGCTCTATATTTTACTGGCATTTTGTCTGGCGATGATCACGCTACGCCTGCCGATGGAGTTCTGGCAGCGCTACAGCACCACGATGCTGATCGCCTCGATCATCATGCTGTTGATCGTACTGGTGGTCGGCAGCTCGGTGAACGGGGCATCGCGCTGGATTGCGCTCGGGCCGCTGCGTATTCAGCCGGCGGAATTCACCAAGCTGTCGTTGTTCTGTTACCTGGCGAACTATCTGGTGCGCAAGGTCGACGAAGTGCGGAACAACCTGCGCGGCTTTTTAAAGCCGATGGGCGTGATCCTCGTACTGGCGGTTTTGCTGCTGGCGCAGCCTGACCTCGGCACCGTTGTGGTGCTGTTCGTCACCACGCTGGCGATGCTGTTTCTGGCCGGGGCGAAGCTGTGGCAGTTCATCGCCATCATCGGCATGGGGATTTCGGCGGTCGTGCTGCTGATCCTCGCAGAACCGTATCGTATTCGCCGCGTGACTTCTTTCTGGAACCCGTGGGAAGACCCATTCGGTAGCGGTTATCAGCTCACTCAGTCTCTGATGGCGTTCGGTCGCGGGGAAGTTTGGGGACAAGGGCTGGGTAACTCAGTACAGAAACTGGAGTATTTGCCGGAAGCGCATACCGACTTCATCTTCGCCATTATTGGGGAAGAGCTGGGTTATATCGGTGTGGTACTGGCACTTTTAATGGTATTCTTCGTCGCTTTTCGCGCGATGTCGATTGGCCGTAAGGCGTTACAGATTGACCACCGCTTTTCCGGCTTTTTGGCTTGCTCTATCGGGATCTGGTTTAGTTTCCAGGCGCTGGTTAACGTGGGGGCCGCGGCGGGGATGCTGCCAACCAAAGGTCTGACGCTGCCGCTTATCAGCTACGGTGGCTCGAGTCTGTTGATTATGTCGACGGCAATCATGATGTTGCTGCGAATTGATTATGAAACACGTCTGGAAAAAGCCCAGGCGTTTACACGAGGTTTACGATGAGGGGTCAGGCGAAGCGGTTGATGGTGATGGCGGGCGGTACCGGCGGACATGTGTTCCCGGGGCTGGCGGTCGCGCACCATTTAATGGCTCAGGGCTGGGATGTTCGCTGGCTGGGCACCGCAGACCGTATGGAAGCGGATTTAGTTCCAAAGCACGGAATTGACATTGATTTCATCCGCATCTCCGGGCTGCGCGGGAAAGGCGTCAACGCGCTGCTGGCCGCGCCGCTGCGTATTTTCAATGCGTGGCGTCAGGCGCGCGCGATCATGAAGTCATTTAAGCCTGACGTGGTGCTGGGGATGGGCGGCTATGTTTCCGGCCCCGGCGGCCTTGCCGCGTGGTCATTGGGTATTCCGGTGGTGCTGCACGAACAAAACGGCATTGCCGGGCTAACCAATAAATGGCTGGCGAAAATTGCCACCAAGGTTATGCAGGCTTTCCCGGGCGCGTTCCCGAATGCGGAAGTGGTAGGGAACCCGGTTCGGACTGACGTGCTGGCGTTACCGCTGCCGCAGGATCGCCTTTCAGGGCGTGTTGGCCCGATTCGCATACTGGTGGTCGGTGGTTCCCAGGGGGCGCGCGTACTGAATCAAACGCTGCCGCAGGTTGCCGCGAAACTCGGTAATGCCGTGACCATCTGGCATCAAAGCGGAAAAGGTGGGCAGCAGACGGTCGAACAGGCTTACGCCAGCGCCGGGCAACCGCAGCATAAAGTGACTGAATTTATAGATGATATGGCCGCCGCTTACGCATGGGCCGATGTGGTGGTATGTCGTTCAGGCGCCCTGACGGTCAGTGAGATCGCCGCAGCCGGTTTACCCGCGCTGTTTGTGCCTTTCCAGCACAAAGACCGACAGCAGTACTGGAATGCGCTACCGCTGGAAAAAGCGGGCGCCGCTAAAATCCTTGAGCAGCCGCAGTTTACCGTGGATGCCGTTGTGAACACCCTGTCCGGGTGGGATCGGGGCGTATTACTGGAGATGGCGCAACGCGCGCGCGCGACGGCCATCCCGGATGCCACTGAACGGGTGGCGAAAGAAGTCAGCCTGGCAGCCCGGGCTTAACCCTCGCAGCGCGTGTTGCGCTGCACGAATTTTTTGAAGTAGTTAATGGCGTAAAGAATGAATACACAACAACTGGCAAAACTGCGTTCCATCGTGCCCGAAATGCGTCGCGTTCGGCACATTCACTTTGTCGGCATCGGTGGTGCCGGTATGGGCGGTATTGCCGAAGTTCTGGCTAACGAAGGTTATCAGATCAGTGGTTCCGACTTAGCGCCAAACCCGGTGACGCAGCAGCTTACCAACCTGGGAGCGACGATTTACTTTAACCATCGTCCGGAAAACGTGCTCGACGCCAGCGTGGTGGTGGTCTCCAGCGCGATCTCCGCCGATAACCCGGAGATCGTGGCGGCGCATGAAGCGCGCATACCGGTGATCCGCCGCGCGGAGATGCTGGCGGAGCTGATGCGTTTTCGTCATGGTATCGCAATTGCCGGGACGCACGGCAAAACGACCACCACCGCGATGGTTTCCAGCATATACGCGGAAGCGGGCCTGGACCCCACCTTTGTCAACGGCGGTCTGGTGAAAGCGGCGGGCGTGCATGCGCGTCTCGGGCATAGCCGTTATCTGATTGCGGAAGCAGATGAGAGCGACGCATCGTTCCTGCACCTGCAACCGATGGTGGCGATTGTCACTAACATCGAAGCCGATCATATGGATACCTACCATGGCGACTTCGAAAATTTAAAGCAGACGTTCATTAATTTCCTGCATAACCTGCCGTTTTATGGTCGTGCGGTGATGTGCGTTGACGACCCGGTGATCCGCGAGCTGTTGCCGCGCGTCGGGCGTCAGACCACGACTTACGGCTTTAGCGATGATGCTGACGTTCGCGTGGAAGATTATCAGCAGATCGGTCCGCAGGGGCATTTTACGTTGCTGCGTCAGGGGATGCCTGAGCTGCGTGTAACCCTGAACGCTCCGGGGCGTCATAATGCGTTGAACGCCGCGGCTGCCGTGGCGGTGGCGACGGAAGAGGGCATTGCCGACGACGCTATTTTACGTGCGCTGGAAAGTTTCCAGGGCACCGGTCGCCGCTTCGACTTCCTCGGGGAATTCCCGCTTGAGCCAGTAAATGGCAAGGCCGGAACGGCGATGTTGGTGGATGATTACGGTCATCACCCGACGGAAGTGGACGCGACTATCAAAGCCGCTCGCGCGGGCTGGCCGGATAAAAACCTGGTGATGCTGTTTCAGCCGCACCGCTTTACGCGTACCCGCGATCTGTACGACGACTTTGCCAACGTGCTGACTCAGGTTGACGCACTGTTGATGCTGGATGTGTATGCCGCCGGGGAAACGCCGATTCCGGGCGCTGACAGCCGTTCGCTGTGCCGCACGATTCGCGGGCGCGGTAAGATCGACCCGATTCTGGTTCCCGATCCGGCGCAGGTCGCTGAAATGCTGGCGCCGGTCTTAACCGGCAATGATTTAATTCTGGTGCAGGGTGCGGGAAATATCGGCAAAATCGCGCGTTCCTTAGCTGAAATCAAACTGAAGCCGCAAATTCAGGAGGACGAGCATCATGGCTGATAAAATCGCGGTCCTGCTGGGAGGGACATCCGCTGAACGTGACGTGTCGCTGAATTCCGGCGCGGCGGTGCTCGCCGGGCTGCGTGAAGGCGGCGTGGATGCGCATCCTGTCGATCCGAAAGAGACCGACGTGACGCAACTGAAAGCGATGGGGTTTCAGAAAGTCTTTATCGCGCTGCACGGTCGTGGAGGCGAAGACGGTACGTTACAGGGATTGTTGGAGTTGATCGGCCTGCCGTATACCGGCAGCGGCGTGATGGCTTCTGCCATCTCCATGGATAAATTGCGCAGTAAATTGCTGTGGCAGGGCGCGGGGTTACCCGTTGCGCCATGGGTGGCGCTGACTCGCGCCCAGTTTGAGAAAGGCCTCAGCGAGGCGGTCGTCACGGAAATTTCTGCGCTCGGTTTACCGCTGATCGTGAAGCCCAGCCGCGAAGGTTCCAGCGTCGGCATGTCGAAGGTTTCGGAATATGATGGTTTACATAGCGCCTTAGCGCTGGCATTTCAGCATGATGAAGAAGTATTGATTGAAAAATGGCTTAGCGGACCGGAATTTACCGTCGCGATACTGGGTGAAGAAATTTTACCGTCGATACGTATCCAACCCGCCGGAACCTTCTATGATTATGAGGCGAAGTATCTGTCTGATGAGACACAATATTTCTGCCCGGCGGGTCTGGAATCCGATCAGGAGACCCATTTGCGCGCTTTAGTGCAAAAAGCATGGTCAACGTTAGGTTGCGAAGGTTGGGGGCGTATTGACGCCATGCTGGATAGCGATGGGCAGTTTTATCTGCTGGAAGCGAATACCTCACCGGGTATGACCAGCCACAGTCTGGTGCCGATGGCGGCGCGACAGGCCGGGATGAGCTTCTCGCAGTTAGTGGTACGTATTCTGGAGTTGGCGGACTGATATGTCGCAGGCGGCGCTGAACACGCGAAACAGTGACGAAGAGGTGTCTTCATCACGTCGCAATAATGGAACGCGTCTTGCAGGAATTTTATTTCTGCTGACGGTGCTGTGTACCGTGTTTGTCAGCGGCTGGGTGGTGTTGGGCTGGATGGAAGACGCGCAGCGTTTACCGCTGTCAAAACTGGTGTTAACCGGCGAGCGGCACTACACGAAAAATGATGATATCCGGCAGTCAATTCTGGCGCTGGGCGCGCCCGGCACCTTCATGACGCAGGATGTCAATATCATTCAGAACCAGATTGAACGCCTGCCGTGGATCAAGCAGGCCAGCGTCAGAAAGCAATGGCCCGATGAATTGAAGATTCATCTGGTTGAATATGTGCCGATAGCGCGTTGGAATGATCAGCATATGGTGGACGCCGAAGGAAATGCTTTCAGCGTGCCGTCAGAACGTACCAGCAAACAGGTCCTGCCGATGCTGTATGGCCCGGAAGGCAGCGCAAGTGAAGTGTTGCAGGGCTATCGCGAGATGGAACAGATACTGGCGAAAGACAGATTTACTCTGAAGGAAGCGGCGATGACCGCACGTCGTTCCTGGCAGTTGACGCTGAATAACGATATTAAGCTCAACCTTGGCAGGGGCGACACGATGAAACGTTTGGCTCGCTTTGTAGAACTCTATCCGGTTTTACAGCAGCAGGCGCAAACCGATGGCAAACGGATTAGCTACGTTGATTTGCGTTATGACTCAGGTGCGGCAGTAGGGTGGGCGCCCTTACCGCCTGAGGAATCTACTCAGCAACAGAATCAGGCACAGGCAGAACAACAATGATCAAGGCGACGGACAGAAAACTGGTAGTTGGACTGGAGATTGGCACCGCGAAGGTTGCCGCTTTAGTAGGGGAAGTTCTGCCCGACGGTATGGTCAATATCATTGGCGTGGGCAGTTGCCCGTCGCGCGGTATGGATAAAGGCGGGGTTAATGACCTTGAGTCGGTAGTGAAGTGCGTACAGCGCGCTATCGACCAGGCAGAACTGATGGCGGATTGCCAGATTTCTTCTGTGTATCTGGCGCTTTCCGGCAAGCACATTAGCTGTCAGAATGAAATCGGCATGGTGCCGATTTCCGAAGAAGAAGTGACGCAGGAAGACGTGGAAAACGTCGTGCATACCGCGAAGTCGGTGCGCGTACGCGATGAGCACCGTGTGCTGCACGTGATTCCGCAGGAATATGCGATTGACTATCAGGAAGGCATCAAAAATCCTGTCGGTCTTTCCGGGGTGCGAATGCAGGCGAAAGTGCATTTGATCACCTGCCACAACGATATGGCAAAAAACATTGTGAAAGCCGTTGAACGTTGTGGCCTGAAAGTTGACCAACTGATATTTGCCGGCCTGGCGGCCAGCTATTCCGTATTGACGGAAGATGAACGTGAACTGGGCGTCTGCGTCGTGGATATCGGGGGTGGTACAATGGATATCGCCGTTTATACTGGCGGGGCGTTGCGCCATACCAAGGTGATACCTTATGCAGGTAACGTGGTCACCAGCGACATTGCCTACGCTTTCGGTACGCCGCCAAGCGACGCCGAAGCGATCAAAGTTCGCCATGGCTGCGCGTTGGGTTCCATCGTCGGTAAAGACGAAAGCGTTGAAGTGCCGAGCGTGGGCGGTCGTCCGCCGCGCAGTCTGCAACGACAAACGCTGGCGGAGGTTATTGAGCCGCGCTACACCGAGCTGCTCAACCTGGTCAACGAAGAAATATTGCAATTACAGGAACAGCTTCGCCAGCAGGGGGTGAAACATCATCTTGCGGCGGGGATTGTGTTAACCGGTGGCGCAGCGCAGATCGAAGGTCTTGCTGCCTGCGCCCAGCGCGTGTTCCATACGCAGGTGCGTATCGGTGCGCCGCTGAATATTACTGGTCTGACGGATTACGCTCAGGAGCCGTATTACTCGACGGCGGTGGGGCTGCTTCACTACGGGAAAGAGTCCCACTTAAATGGTGAAGCTGAAGTTGAAAAACGCGTAACAGCTTCGGTCGGCTCGTGGATCAAGCGTATCAACAGCTGGCTGCGTAAAGAGTTTTAATTTTTTTATGAGACCGGCGAAAATTACGGTCTCAGGCGACAGGCACAACGGAGAGAGAGATTATGTTTGAACCAATGGAATTAACCAACGACGCGGTGATTAAAGTCATCGGCGTCGGTGGCGGCGGTGGTAATGCCGTTGAGCACATGGTGCGCGAGCGCATTGAGGGTGTCGAATTCTTCGCAGTGAACACTGACGCGCAAGCGTTACGTAAAACTGCGGTTGGCCAGACCATTCAGATTGGTAGCGGAATTACCAAAGGTCTGGGCGCCGGCGCAAACCCGGAAGTGGGGCGCAACGCTGCGGATGAAGACCGTGAAGCCTTGCGTGCCGCGCTGGATGGCGCAGACATGGTGTTTATCGCCGCGGGCATGGGCGGCGGTACCGGTACCGGCGCCGCGCCAGTGGTTGCTGAAGTCGCAAAAGATTTAGGCATTCTGACCGTTGCCGTGGTGACCAAGCCTTTCAACTTTGAAGGCAAAAAGCGCATGGCCTTTGCGGAGCAGGGGATCACTGAGCTGTCCAAGCATGTGGACTCGCTGATCACCATTCCGAACGACAAGCTGCTGAAAGTGCTGGGTCGCGGTATTTCTCTGCTTGACGCGTTTGGCGCGGCGAACGACGTGCTGAAAGGCGCGGTGCAGGGTATCGCAGAGCTGATCACCCGTCCGGGTCTGATGAACGTCGACTTTGCGGATGTGCGCACGGTGATGTCCGAAATGGGCTACGCGATGATGGGCTCCGGCGTGGCAAGCGGTGAAGACCGCGCGGAAGAAGCGGCTGAAATGGCGATTTCTTCTCCACTGCTGGAAGATATCGATCTGTCTGGCGCGCGCGGCGTGCTGGTTAACATCACCGCGGGCTTCGACCTGCGTCTGGATGAGTTTGAAACCGTGGGGAACACCATCCGTGCGTTTGCTTCGGATAACGCGACCGTGGTTATCGGTACTTCTCTGGACCCGGATATGAACGACGAACTGCGCGTTACCGTCGTGGCGACCGGAATTGGTATGGACAAACGTCCGGAAATCACGCTGGTGACCAACAAACAGGTACAGCAGCCGGTACTGGATCGTTACCAGCAGCACGGCATGGCGCCGCTGACCCAGGAGCAGAAGCCAGCCGCAAAAGTGGTAAACGACAATACGCCGCAGACCGCGAAAGAGCCGGATTATCTGGATATTCCTGCCTTCCTGCGTAAGCAAGCTGATTAAGAATTAGCTGGAAGTTGGGATTCGCGGCTCTTTGTGCTAAACTGGCCCACCGAATGTATAGTACACTTCGGTTGGATAGGTAATTTGGCGAGATTATACGATGATCAAACAAAGGACACTTAAACGTATCGTTCAGGCGACTGGCGTCGGTTTACATACCGGCAAGAAAGTCACCCTGACCTTACGCCCTGCGCCGGCCAACACCGGGGTCATCTATCGTCGCACCGACTTGAATCCACCGGTAGATTTTCCGGCCGATGCCAAATCTGTGCGTGATACCATGCTCTGTACGTGTCTGGTCAACGAGCATGATGTACGGATTTCAACCGTTGAGCACCTGAATGCGGCGCTGGCGGGTTTAGGTATCGATAACATCGTTATTGAAGTCGATGCTCCGGAAATCCCGATCATGGATGGCAGCGCTGCGCCGTTCGTCTACCTGCTCCTTGACGCCGGTATCGAAGAACTGAAAAGCGCGAAGAAATTTGTTCGCATCAAAGAGACCGTTCGCGTCGAAGATGGCGACAAGTGGGCTGAGTTCAAGCCATACAATGGTTTTACGTTGGATTTCACCATCGACTTTAACCATCCGGCGATCGACTCCAGCACGCAGCGCTATGCGATGAACTTCTCTGCTGACGCGTTTATGCGTCAGATCAGCCGCGCGCGTACTTTCGGCTTCATGCGTGATATCGAATATCTGCAGTCCCGCGGCCTGTGCCTGGGCGGCAGCTTCGATTGTGCCATCGTTGTTGACGATTATCGCGTACTGAACGAAGACGGCCTGCGTTTTGAAGACGAATTCGTTCGTCACAAAATGCTTGACGCGATTGGTGACTTGTTCATGTGTGGTCACAACATTATTGGTGCATTTACCGCGTATAAGTCCGGTCATGCATTGAATAACAAATTGTTGCAGGCTGTTCTGGCAAAACAGGAAGCCTGGGAATATGTGACCTTCGAAGACGACGCAGAACTGCCGTTGGCTTTCAAAGCACCATCGACCGTACTGGCATAACGACACGCGTTGTCGCATAAATTCGACTGGTAAATCTGGCACTCTCTCCGGCCAGGTAAGCCAGTCGTTTTTTTTTGCTCGTTGAGCGGGCCGGTATGGGTAACAGACTTTCTTCAATGTCAAAACTCATTCTGCACTAAAATGCTGTGCGAACGCTGGTTTCTTAAGCGTTTTTAACCGTATCTTCTCATCAATACTGCTGTAGTACCTGAGCATTAATGATAAGATTTGTGCGCAAAAAACGTTTGAATAACATTTATGGGATGGCTTTAACGTGAGTGGAATACTGACGCGTTGGCGACAGTTAGGTAGACGCTATTTCTGGCCGCATCTCTTATTAGGGATGGTCGCGGCGAGTCTTGGCCTGCCTGCGCTCAGCAATGCCGCGGAACCCAACACGCCAGCTAAAGCGGCGGCCAGTCGCCACGATCAACAGGTCAGCGTTAATTTCAGCCAGCTTGCTTTGCTGGAAGCCTCCAACCGTCGGCCTAATTTTACTGTCGATTACTGGCATCAGCACGCCATCCGCACCGTTATCCGCCATCTCTCCTTCGCCATGGCGCCGCAGGCATTGCCCGTGGTCGAAGAGCCGTCGCCGCTTCAGGCGCATCATTTAGCCTTACTGAACACGCTCAGCGCGCTGCTGACTCAGGAAGGCACGCCCGCTGCGGCTCCGCAGCGCGTCGCGTACGCCCATTTCATGCCGCTGGCCGTCTTTACTGTTCCTGCCTGGATAAGCCAGGCGCAGGGTATTCGTGCCGGTCCTCAACGCCTCAGCTAAAAACAGAAAACCTTCCTCTGATAATTATGACTCCGCTGTGCGGGGCGTTTGAGATTTTAATATGCTAATCAAATTGTTAACTAAAGTATTCGGTAGCCGTAACGATCGCACGCTGCGTCGTATGCGTAAAGTGGTCGGCGTGATCAACGCCATGGAACCGGAAATGGAAAAACTCACCGACGAAGAGCTGAAAGCCAAGACCGGAGAGTTCCGTGCGCGTCTCGAGAAAGGCGCTAGCGTGGAAAGCTTGATCCCGGAAGCGTTCGCCGTGGTGCGTGAAGCGAGCAAGCGCGTATTCGGTATGCGTCACTTCGACGTGCAGTTGCTCGGTGGTATGGTTCTGAACGATCGCTGCATCGCAGAAATGCGTACCGGCGAGGGTAAAACCCTGACCGCGACGCTGCCCGCCTACCTGAACGCGCTGAGCGGAAAGGGCGTACACGTGGTGACAGTGAACGATTATCTGGCGCAGCGTGACGCCGAAAACAACCGTCCGCTGTTTGAATTCCTCGGCATGACCGTCGGCATTAACCTGCCGGGTATGCCTGCGCCCGCCAAGCGCGAAGCCTACGCCGCTGACATCACCTACGGCACCAATAACGAATACGGTTTTGACTACCTGCGTGACAACATGGCGTTCAGCCCTGAAGAACGCGTCCAACGCAAACTGCACTATGCGCTGGTGGATGAGGTTGACTCCATCCTGATCGACGAAGCGCGTACTCCGCTGATCATTTCCGGTCCGGCTGAAGACAGCTCGGAAATGTACAAGAAAGTGAACAAAATCATCCCACACCTGATTCGTCAGGAAAAAGAGGATTCCGACACCTTCCAGGGTGAGGGACACTTCTCGGTGGATGAAAAAGCGCGCCAGGTTAACCTGACCGAACGCGGTCTGGTGCTGATTGAAGAACTGCTGGTAAAAGAAGGCATTATGGATGAAGGCGAGTCGCTGTACTCTCCGGGCAACATCATGCTGATGCATCACGTTACCGCCGCGCTGCGCGCGCACGCGCTGTTTACCCGCGACGTTGATTACATCGTTAAAGACGGTGAAGTCATTATCGTTGACGAACACACCGGGCGTACTATGCAGGGGCGTCGCTGGTCTGATGGTCTGCACCAGGCGGTTGAAGCCAAAGAAGGCGTGGACATTCAGAACGAGAACCAGACGCTGGCTTCGATTACCTTCCAGAACTACTTCCGTCTGTATGAAAAACTGGCCGGTATGACCGGTACGGCAGATACCGAAGCGTTCGAATTCAGCTCCATTTACAAGCTGGACACCGTGGTGGTGCCGACCAACCGTCCGATGATCCGTAAAGATATGCCGGATCTGGTCTACATGACCGAAGCGGAAAAAATTCAGGCCATCATTGAAGATATTAAAGAGCGTACCGCAAAAGGCCAGCCGGTGTTGGTGGGGACCATCTCGATTGAGAAATCGGAAGTGGTGTCTAATGAACTGACGAAAGCGGGCATCAAACATAACGTCCTGAACGCCAAGTTCCACGCCAACGAAGCGGCTATCGTTGCCCAGGCGGGGTATCCGGCAGCCGTGACCATCGCGACCAACATGGCGGGTCGTGGTACGGATATCATGCTGGGCGGCAGCTGGCAGGCGGAACTCGCCGCGCTGGAAAATCCGACGCCAGAACAAATTGCGCAGATCAAAGCAGACTGGCAGGTGCGTCATGATGCCGTACTGGCTGCGGGCGGTCTGCATATTATTGGTACAGAGCGTCATGAATCCCGTCGTATCGATAACCAGTTGCGCGGTCGTTCGGGCCGTCAGGGGGATGCGGGTTCTTCCCGTTTCTACCTGTCAATGGAAGATGCGCTGATGCGTATCTTCGCCTCTGACCGCGTGTCCGGCATGATGCGTAAGCTCGGCATGAAACCGGGTGAAGCCATCGAGCATCCGTGGGTAACCAAAGCTATTGCTAACGCCCAGCGCAAAGTGGAAAGCCGTAACTTCGACATTCGTAAACAGTTACTGGAATACGATGACGTTGCTAACGATCAGCGTCGCGCGATCTACACCCAGCGTAACGAACTGCTGGATGTCTCTGATGTGAGCGAAACCATTAACAGCATTCGCGAGGATGTGTTTAAAGCAACCATCGATGCTTACATTCCGCCGCAGTCGCTGGAAGAAATGTGGGATATCCCTGGCCTGCAGGAACGTCTGAAAAATGACTTCGACCTGGACATGCCGATCGCGGAGTGGCTGGATAAAGAGCCGGAACTGCACGAAGAGACCCTGCGCGAGCGTATTCTTGCGCAGGCTATCGAGGTGTATCAGCGTAAAGAAGAAGTGGTCGGCGCTGAGATGATGCGTCACTTCGAAAAAGGCGTGATGTTGCAGACGCTCGACTCCCTGTGGAAAGAACACCTGGCGGCGATGGACTATCTGCGTCAGGGTATCCACCTGCGCGGCTATGCACAGAAAGATCCGAAGCAGGAATATAAGCGTGAGTCCTTTGCGATGTTCGCCGCGATGCTGGAATCGCTGAAGTATGAAGTGATCAGCACGCTGAGTAAGGTCCAGGTACGTATGCCGGAAGAAGTGGAAGCGATGGAGCAGCAGCGTCGCGAAGAAGCGGAACGTCTGGCGCAGATGCAACAGCTGAGCCATCAGGACGACGATAGCGCGGCGGCGGCTGATCTGGCAGCGCAAACCGGCGAACGCAAAGTTGGCCGTAACGATCCGTGCCCGTGCGGTTCCGGCAAGAAATACAAACAGTGCCATGGCCGCCTGAGCTGAGCCCAGGCATCATTGCCGGGTAACGCTACGTTTATCCGGTTAACGGTAAGTGACCAACAAAAAGGCGCGGGAGACTGCGCCTTTTTTATGGATGCGACAAGATGAAAACACTGCACATCGCGGTCGGGATTATCCGTAATCCGCAAAATGAAATTTTTATCACCCAGCGCGCCGCTGATGCGCATATGGCGAATAAGCTGGAATTTCCCGGAGGAAAGTTTGAAACGGGTGAAACGCCGGAACAAGCCCTGAGCCGGGAGTTACAGGAAGAAGTGGGGATTACCCCGACGACCGTCACGCTGTTTGAAAAGCTGGAATATCAATTTCCGGACCGGCATGTCACCCTGTGGTTCTGGCTGGTGGAAGCCTGGCAGGGAGAGCCGTGGGGCAAGGAAGGTCAACCAGGCAAGTGGGTTGCCATTGAGGCGCTCAGGGAAGATGATTTTCCACCCGCTAACGAACCGGTCATTGCGAAGCTAAAACACGCTTTTCAGAGTTAAACACTTTTGTAGGCCGGATAAGCACACTGAATTGCGCCATCCGACCTCCAGGCAACGGTTACTGTTTTTCTTCGCTCCAGTCGTCGCTGTCTGACAAATCGCCGCTGCTCGGAATGCGTTTTTCCTCGGCGGCCCATTCTCCCAGATCGATTAACTGACAGCGTTTACTACAGAACGGGCGAAACGGGCTAATCTCACCCCAGACGACCGTTTTACCGCAGGTAGGGCAGTTGACGGTGATCGTTTCTGACATTTTTACTCCTTAACAGCAGGCCAGCTCAAAATCGAGGCGCTCAGGTACCACGCCGTGTTCGCTATCAAGCGGCATAAAACGAATGGCAAAACGGCTCTTGTGACCGGAAATTTGCGGATAAAGCAGAGATTCGAACGGCAAATTGAGACGCAATAAATCAGCATCTTCGCCGTTATCCTGATAAAAACCGTTCAGGCTGGTCTGTTTGCGGAACGGCGCGGAGTTGCGAATGAGATCGAGGATCAGCGTCAGCGCCTGGTTTAGCGGATTCAGGCTGGCAAGCCAGGCATCCACTTGTGCGTCACGCTGAGCCTGTGGCAAATGCAGCCACATGTGCAGCGTGGGTAAATCAAAACTGCAGCAGCCGCCAGGAATGCTCAGGCGCTGGCGAACCAGCGCAATTAACCGATCTTCGCGTAAAAACTGCCCGATACGCGGCGCGGAAATCAAAACAGTTCCCGTCGTTTTTAGCTGCTGGCGCAGTGCTTCAATACGGCTTTGATCGACGCCGGGTACTTCTATCCATGCCTGAAGTTTACGCTGCTGGCGTTCAAGCTCTTTCAGCAATTCTGTACGCACTTCCCCGCGTTCGAACACGTCCAGCAAATCCCCGACATTGCGAAAAAAATGCAGTGCGTCCGCATGGGTGGCGATGGGGAGATTAACCGAAAGTTGTTGAATTAAAAACTCAATGCGCAGCCATGTACGCATTTTTTCATTGAGCGGGTGTTCAAAAAGGACGTGGGTGTGCATTACGGTTTTTCCTGTGAGACAAACTGCGACGCAAGCTGTAAATACAGCGCGTGCAGGCGGGCGACATCCGACCTGATGGACTCTGGTGCGCCGTTATTATCAATAACATCGTCTGCCGCGGCAAGGCGCGCTTCACGTGTTGCCTGGGCGGCGAGAATCTGTTCGGCATGTGCGCGGGTAACATCGTCGCGCTGCATGGTGCGTAAAAGCTGCGTCTCGGGCGTCACGTCGACCACGAGAACGCGGTTCGCTTTGGTCGTCAGGCCATTTTCAACCAGCAGAGGAACAACCCAAAGTACATAAGGGGATGTCGCCTGCTGAAACTGGCGCTGCGTCTCCTGCTGAATAAGCGGGTGCAGCAGGGCATTTAGCCAGACTTTCTCGTGCGGATTGGCGAAGATCCGCTCGCGTAGCAGACGACGCTGTAGCCTACCGTCTGCGTCGAGTAACGCCTGACCGAAGTGGTCGGCAATAGCGGCCAGCGCGGGCTGGCCAGGCTCGACGACCTGGCGGGCAATTATATCTGCATCAACAATCTGAATTCCGAGGTCAGCGAACGCGTTGGCGACGGTACTCTTGCCGCTGCCAATGCCGCCCGTTAAGGCCACTGTATACCTCATAAGCTCAGTTCCCGGTCATTTATTTTAATAATCAATTGGTTGAATATTGATCGCATCAGAGTGAAATGGCGCTAAAGCTGTCCCGCCTTTCACCAGGTAAATTTATGGGATTGTAGCGTAAAAAAAGAGAATTTCGCAGTCTTGCGCGGCACTGATTAGTGCGTATGATAGCGTCACTGGAGTTGCGCTCTCATACTTATAGCCCTTAACCCCAGGAATCCGCACATGCGTATTGAAGAAGATCTGAAGTTAGGTTTTAAAGACGTTCTTATCCGCCCTAAGCGTTCTACTCTTAAAAGCCGTTCCGATGTTGAGCTGGAACGTCAGTTTACCTTCAAACACTCAGGTCAGACCTGGTCTGGCGTACCTGTCATTGCCGCCAATATGGATACCGTCGGGACGTTCGAGATGGCGACCGCGCTTGCCTCATTCGATATTCTGACCGCCGTCCATAAGCATTACTCCGTTGAAGAGTGGTCCGCGTTTATCGGTGAAGCGCCTGCCAACGTGCTGAAACACGTGATGGTCTCTACCGGTACTTCTGACGCGGACTTTGAGAAAACCAAACAGATTCTGGCATTAAGCCCGGCGCTGAACTTTGTCTGCATTGATGTGGCTAATGGTTACTCTGAGCACTTCGTTCAGTTCGTGTCAAAAGCGCGTGAAGCCTGGCCGACGAAAACGATCTGCGCCGGTAACGTTGTGACGGGCGAGATGTGCGAAGAACTGATCCTCTCCGGCGCCGATATCGTCAAAGTCGGGATCGGGCCGGGGTCTGTCTGCACCACGCGCGTCAAAACCGGTGTTGGTTATCCGCAGCTTTCTGCGGTGATCGAATGCGCTGATGCGGCGCACGGTCTGGGCGGAATGATTGTCAGTGACGGCGGTTGCACTATGCCGGGTGATGTGGCTAAAGCCTTTGGCGGCGGCGCTGACTTCGTGATGCTTGGCGGTATGCTGGCAGGGCATGAAGAGAGCGGCGGCAAGATCGTTGAAGAAAATGGCGAGAAGTTCATGCTGTTTTACGGGATGAGTTCCGAATCGGCCATGACCCGTCACGTTGGCGGCGTTGCACAGTACCGTGCAGCGGAAGGCAAAACCGTTAAGCTTCCTCTGCGTGGCCCGGTGGAAAACACTGCCCGTGATATCCTCGGCGGCCTGCGTTCTGCCTGTACTTACGTTGGCGCATCGCGTCTTAAAGAACTGACCAAACGCACGACCTTTATCCGCGTACAGGAACAGGAAAACCGCATTTTCAACAGCCTGTAATCCTTTCCGTTTGCCGGATTAGGCATGAATGCCTAATCCGGCTTTGAGTTCTGTTCCCGCTCTCCAACCGCTTCAGCCTACTGTGCTCATCGCATCCCCCAGACGGAATATCGGCAGATACATGGCAACCACCAGCGTGCCAATAATTAACCCTGTAATGACCAGCAAAGCAGGTTCCAGCAATGCGGCGAGACTGTCGGCCAGCGCCAGCGTGTTCTCACTATGATGCCGGGCAAGATTATGCAGCATCGTGTCCAGTGAACCGGAAACTTCACCTGTTCTAATCAGTTGCAGGCACAGCGGGCTGAAGACTTGCGCATTTTGAAATGCCTGCCAGACCGGAAGACCGTGACTGATATCACGTTGGACTTGCGCCAGTCGCTGGGACCAGTAGGGACATTGCAGGCTTTCCCGTACGCTCTCCAGCGCCGGTAAAAATGCGATCCCTGCGCGTTGTGTTAACGCGAGAATGGTAAAAATCTGCGTGAGTTTTTGCCCCCTGAGCAGGCGACCCATTACCGGTATGCGCAGCAGCCAGCGCTGGCGCGTTATCAGCCATGAGGAACGGTGCTTCACCGCGCTGTTTGCCGCAATGACTCCGCCGCTCAGCAGTAAAATCAACCAGCCCTGGTTTGCACTCCAGTCGGCGAACGTGATGATCCCCTGCGTCAGCGCCGGTAGGGGCGTGTTGAAGGTCCGGTAAATGGCGGCAAACTCGGGTAAGACAAAGTGCAACATGGCCAACACCACAAAGAAAGCCATCGCCAAAATGATAAAGGGATAACGCAACGCTTTCTTGATCTTATCGCTTAACTGTTTGTGGGCGTTTTGCTGCCGGGCCAGTTCGAAGCAGCATTCGTCGAGCTTTCCGGTCAGTTCACCGGTGCGAATCATCGCCTGATACAGCGGAGGAAAAACATCTGGCCATTGCGCCAGCGCGCTGGAGAGGGGCGTACCCTGCTCCAGTTCGTGCGCCAGGCTCTGCAACAGCGCTTGCCACTGTTTTCCCGGTTGTTGTCCGGCGAGAAGCGCCAGCCCGTCGGAGAGCGTCAGGCCCGCCTTCAGCAGCGTGGCGAGTTGATGAATCACTTCCGAACATTTCCCGGCGCGCCACAGCGCGCGGTTAACGCGCAGCGGCTTCACGCGCAGTGGCGTTATCTTGCGCTGTTCGAGCGCCAGCAGCAGTAAAGCCTGGCTTTCGGCCCATAATGCGCCCTCGCCAGGTAAGCCATCGCTGTCAATGCCTTGCCATCGCCAAAGCGTTTTACTGCTCATTGGGCATCCCCAGAATGCGTACCAGTTCTTCAAAGGTCGTTAACCCCTGGTCGACGGCGCGGCAGCCGCTTTCAAAAAGCGTGAGCATACCGGCTTGTCGGGCATAACCTTCCAGTGCTTCAACGGGCGCGCCACTGGCGATGTGCTGGCGCAGTTCAGCGGTAACGGGTAGGACTTCAAACAGCGCCGTACGCCCATAAAAGCCGTGATAACAGTGCTCGCAGCCTACCGCCTGCCAGCGCGGCAACGCGGTTGGGCATAATGTCTGCGGCAAACGGATCGGGTCGTTAGTCAGCCGTCGACAGTGAGGGCAGAGCTTTCTGACCAGCCGTTGCGCCGCCACAAGATTTAAGGCGGAGGAGAGCATCCAGCGCGCCACTCCCATTTGCTGCAAGCGGATCAGTGCCTCGCAGCTGGAGTTGGTGTGCAGCGTGGAAAGCACCAGATGACCCGTTTGCGCGGCTTTAATGGCGATTTCGGCTGTTTCGCCGTCGCGGATCTCTCCGACCATAATGACATCGGGATCCTGGCGTAACAGCGCCCGTAAGACGCCCTGAAAGGTGAGCCCCGCACGCGGATGGATCTGCGTCTGGTTGATGCCGTCCAGCGGGATTTCCACTGGATCTTCAACGCTGCACAGATTCACCTCCGTGGCGTTTCGCATCTGGAGAGCGCTGTACAGTGTCACCGTCTTTCCGCTGCCCGTCGGTCCGGTCACCAGCACCAGCCCCTGGGGTTGTTGCAAGGCATGAATGAACGCCGAAAGCTGCGAGTCGTGCATCCCCAGGGCGGTGACATCCAGCGCCTGACTAACCTGGTGCAACAAACGCAAAACAACCTTTTCGCCATGACGACAGGGTAACGTAGCGATACGAAACGAGACGGTGGAACCGGCCAGCCCGACGGTGAACTGCCCATCCTGCGGCAGGCGGTGTTCAGCAATATCCAGTTGACCTAACACCTTCAGGCGGGCCGTCAGGGCTAATCCCGTTTCTTTGGCGACAGTGGGCAGGTTGTATAACACCCCGTCAACACGCAGTCGAATGCGGAAATGGTGTTCCGCAGGCTCAATGTGGATGTCGGATGCGCGTTTAGTCATCGCCGCCTGAAGGGTTTTATCCAGCAATGCTGCCGCGCTGAGGCTGGCTTCCGGTACGACCGCAGGCAGCGTTTGTGGCGGATGATGCAAATGCCCTTCCATTTGCTGGCGTGTCCAGCAGGCGATCTCAATGCGTTTTGTCGTCGCAAAATGCAAAGCGTCGAGCAGTTCATGAGACGGCGTGTCCACGACGGCGACGTGTACCACGTCACTGTCTGCATCAAGTAAGATGCTGTTATGACGCTGACAAAGGGCGGTAAGTTGAGTGGTATTCATCGCTGCTCCTTAGTTGCCGTCAAAACGAAAAACATCTTCACAAGCCTGCTGTAACGCACCGTCATTCTGAATAGTGCAGTTACGCGTCCAGCCCGTAATGCCGTTTGCGTTATCCCAGTTCGGCGTCATCGTGACGCTCAGACCGTTCAGGCTCTCCTGACCACTGAGTGATACCACGCCCTTCGCCACGCTCATTCCTGAGACATAGCGCGTTGTAGTGGGTGAGGGAATGCCGTGACTCCCGGCATCGCAGGTCGCGACGCCGCCATGCTCCAGCGCGCAG
Source organism: Citrobacter sp. Cs237 (assembly GCF_030332325.1). NCBI lineage: Bacteria > Pseudomonadati > Pseudomonadota > Gammaproteobacteria > Enterobacterales > Enterobacteriaceae > Citrobacter > Citrobacter sp. Cs237. The sequence continues at coordinate 673,083 of NZ_JAOWIB010000106.1, forward strand.
AGTTCAACGGCGGTGCGGTAGGGAACGAAGGTTTGCAGCATGTCTGTGAGTGCAGCCTTGCGCAGATAGTTCTGGTACGCCGGAATGCCGATGGCGCTGAGAATGGCGATAATGCCGATGACCACCATCAGTTCGATCAGGGTAAATCCACGTTGTTTATCCATTGTTCGCTCCTTGAGTCAGTGGCGGTCACTTTGGCAAACGGGATAAAGACACGCGAGCATCAAAAAGAGAAACGGGAATCAGGGTTCAGAGGAAGTTGTCAGCGTTTCATCACAGGACAAGGGATTTACGAGGCGGCTCGAGAAAAGCGCCAGACAGGCCCGGTGAGCGACAGCGTCACCGGGCAAAGAGGGTTAACGGAAACGCATCGAAAGGTCCAGCGCGCGCACGTGCTTAGTGAGCGCGCCGACGGAAATGAAATCGACACCGGTTTGCGCAAATTCGCGCAGCGTTTTGTCCGTCACGTTGCCGGAAACTTCCAGTCGCGCTTGCCCGTGGGCGCGTTTAACCGCTTCACGCATCTGCTCGGTTTCAAAATTATCCAGCATGATGATGTCTGCGCCCGCTTTCAGCGCTTCATCCAGCTCATCAAGATTTTCAACTTCGACTTCCACCGGCACATCCGGGTGCAGCCAGAAGGCTTTTTCCACCGCCTGACGAACGGATCCGGAAGCAATAATGTGGTTTTCTTTGATTAAAAAGGCATCGGAAAGGCCCAGGCGGTGATTGGCGCCGCCGCCGCACAGCACGGCGTATTTCAATGCGGTGCGCAGTCCTGGCAGCGTTTTACGTGTGTCCAGCAGTTGAGTTTTGGTCCCCGCCAGCAGTTCGACATATTTACGCACTTCGCTCGCGACGCCGGAAAGGGTTTGTACGAAGTTCAGCGCGGTACGCTCACCCGTGAGCAATACCCGGGAAGGACCGTCCAGCTCGAACAGCGGTTGATTCGCGAGGATGCTGTCGCCGTCATCGACGTGCCAGGTAACAGTGACATCATCGCCAGCCAGTTGAATAAACACTTCTTCCACCCAGCGTTTGCCACAAAAAACGCCATTTTCACGCGTGATAACGGTCGCGTGAGAGCGGGTATTTTCCGGCAAAAGTTGTGCCGTAATGTCGTTGCCGGCATCCACTTCTCCACCTAAATCTTCGCGCAGCGCCTGGGAGACAGTGGCAGGGATATCCAGATTAATGCGTTCCAACAGCGCGTCACGTCGGTAGTCAGGGTTATAACGGCGAGGCGGCATGATAAAACTCCAAATTGCTAACGAATCATAAGGTAGAAACATGCTACTCTGAAGCGGCTATAAGCACCACTCAAAAGGAGATCCTGCATGTTGTTAGACAAGGGCTGGCTGGCAGAGGCGCGGCGCGTCCCTTCTCCTCATTATGATTGCCGCCCGGATGACGATCATCCTTCTCTGCTGGTGGTGCACAATATCAGCCTGCCGCCCGGCGAATTTGGCGGCCCGTGGATCGATGCGCTATTCACTGGAACAATTGATCCCACCGCTCACCCCTTTTTTGCGGAAATCGCGCATCTTCGTGTTTCCGCACATTGTCTGATTCGCCGTGACGGTGAAATCGTTCAGTATGTTCCTTTCGATAAACGCGCGTGGCACGCTGGCGTTTCCCGTTACCGTGGTCGCGAGCGCTGCAATGATTTTTCGATTGGCATTGAGCTGGAAGGCACCGATACGCTGGCTTACACCGATGCGCAGTACCAACAGCTGGCGGCCATTACGCGCACGCTGATAACGTATTACCCGGCGATTGCCGATAACATAACCGGACATTGTGATATTGCGCCTGATCGCAAGACCGATCCCGGCCCCGCTTTTGACTGGGCGAGGTTTCGCGCTCTGGTCACCCCCTCGTCAGATAAGGAGATGACATGACGCTGTTTACGACTCTACTGGTGCTGTTTGTTGAGCGCCTGTTCAAACTGGGTGAGCACTGGCAGCTCGATCACCGCCTGGAAGCGTTATTTCGGCGCATTACGCGTTTTTCGATGGCGCGCACGCTGGGGATGACGTTTATTGCGATGGCGGTCGCATTCCTGCTTTTACGCGCGCTTCAGGGGCTGTTGTTCAATGTGCCGACGATTTTGGCGTGGATCCTGCTGGGGCTGCTGTGCATTGGCGCCGGGAAAGTGCGGATGCATTACCACGCCTATCTCCAGGCGGCTTCGCGCGATGACGCCCACGCCCGTAAGGCAATGGCCAGTGAGCTCACCCTGATCCACGGCGTCCCGCCGGATTGCGATGAGCGCGAGTTTTTACGTGAACTGCAAAACGCGCTGCTGTGGATTAACTTCCGTTTCTATCTCGCGCCTCTGTTTTGGCTGATCGTCGGCGGTCAGTGGGGGCCGGTGCTGCTGGTGGGCTATGCTTTTCTGCGCTCATGGCAGTCGTGGCTGGCGCGTTACCTGACGCCGCATGAGCGTTTGCAGTCGGGTATTGACGCCATTCTTCACGTGCTGGACTGGATCCCGGTGCGTCTGGCAGGCGTGGTTTACGCCTTGATCGGGCACGGAGAGAAAGCGCTTCCTGCGTGGTTTGCCTCGCTGGCCGACATGCATACCGCGCAGTACCAGGTGTTAACCCGACTGGCGCAGTTCTCGTTGGCGCGGGAACCGCATACCGATAAGGTCGAGACGCCGAAAGCGGCGGTATCGATGGCCAAGAAAACGTCGCTGGTGGTGGTAGTGGCGATCGCTTTCCTGACCATTTACGGGGCGCTGGTGTAGCGTCAGATTTTGCCGGATGGCGCTGCGCTTATCCGGCCTACATTGCCCGACAGCGTAGCGCCGCCGGGCTGCGTGTCAGAGAGTATCCGCGGGCGGAATACCAAAATCCGGCATTCCGTTTTCGTCCCAGCGAACCAGCTTCAGACGGGTATGACGGTTGGGATCGTAGAGCGGATCGCCCTCGATTTCGGTGTAGTTGCGCGCGTGATATACCAGCACATCTTCCCCTTCCGGCGTTTGCGTAAAGCTGTTATGCCCCGGCCCGTATTGACGATTTTCATAGCTGGTGGCAAAGACCGGACGCGGCGATTTATGCCAGTTCGCCGGGTTTTTCGGATCGGCGTTCATATCAATCCACAGAAGCCCCATGCAGTAGTTCTCGTCCGTTGCGCTGGCGGAGTAGCTAATGAACAATCTGTCGCCATGCGTGAGCACCGCCGGACCTTCGTTGACCCAAAAGCCCCGACACTCCCAGTCATATTCCGGTTTGCTGAGCATCACCGGCTCGCCCTTGAGCGTCCACGGGTTTTCCAGCTCGGCAAGGTAAATGTTGGAGTTACCGGCGATATGCGGGGATTTTTGCGCCCACAGATACCACTGTTTTCCCTGATGATGAAAGGTAGTGGCATCGAGCGCAAACGTGTCAAACGGCGTTTTGATCTGGCCTTTTTCGTACCAGACGCCAGTGAGCGGGTCGGCATCCGCACATTCCAGCGCGTACATCCGGTGCTGGAACATCCCCAGTTTGTCGAGCGCCTGGGTATGGGCAGCGGCGAAATAGATATACCACTTACCGTTGATGCGGTGAATTTCCGGCGCCCAGATCAGCTCGCACATCGGGCCGGTTTCCGGTTTACGCCAGACGATAACCGGTTCCGCGCTGCGCAGGCCCTCCAGGGGGTTCGCCCGTCGGATTTCCAGCCGATCATATTCCGGCACCGAGGCAATAAAGTAGTAGTCGCAGCCGTCTCGCAGAATAAACGGATCGGCGCGTTGCTCAATAAAGGGGTTTGGCCAGTCTTGCATTAGGCTTTCCTTACGCTTTCAGCGGCTTTCAGTTCCTGATATTCGTTAAGCTCGCGGTAATTGGTGCGGCGCTTTTCCAGATCGTCCTGTATGTGTTTCATCAGTTCACGGTCGACTTTCAGCAGACGAACCACGCCCGCGGTAATGAGATAACCGACGCCTGGGATCACCGTAAACAGCAGTACGATGCCGTTGATTGCCGTGTCGCTCTGGGTTTTCGCGCCAGCGTCATAGCCGTACCAGGAGAGCAGAAAGCCTACCATCGCCCCGGCGATCGCCAGGCCCAGCTTCAGGAAGAAGAGATTACCGGAGAAGCTGATGCCGGTGATACGCTTGCCGGTTTTCCATTCGCCGTAGTCGTCAACGTCCGCCATCAGCGACCAGTGCAGCGGCGACGGGATCTGATGCAGAATATTCAGCAGGAAATAGAGCACGACAATCAACGTGGTGGCTTTCGGGTCGAAGAAGTAAAACGCGCAGGAGAAGAGGGCCAGCGCGATGTTGGTCCAGAAGAACACTTTCAGCTTGCACCAGCGGTCGGTCAGCACTTTCGCCAGCATACTGCCGATCATCATGCCAACCACGCCCAGGCTGATAAACAGCGTGGCGAAGTGGGTGCTTTGTCCCATCACCCAGGTCACGTAGTACATGGTCGCCGCCATCCGAATGAAGCCCGGGCAGACATTGCACAGCGTCAGCAACAAAATGCGCACCCACTGATCGTTTTTCCACACGTCTTTAAAATCGTTTTTCATGTCATCGTGGGTGGGAACGGCAGGGCGGACGCGTTCGCGAACGGTGGCAAAGCAGAACAGGAACATGCACATGCCGATAATCGCCAGCACGGTCATCGCCATCTGGTAGCCTTTGGCTTTGTCGCCGCCACCAAACCAGTCGACCATTGGCAGCAGCGTAAGCGACAGCAGCAACGTCGCGATACCGACTAACACAAAGCGATAAGACTGGCAGGCCACGCGTTCTTTAGGATCGTTGGTGATCACGCCGCCTAGCGAGCAATAGGGGATATTGATAGCGGTATAAGTGATCGACAGCAGGAAATAGGTGACAAACGCATAGATAACCTTGCTGTTATACGTCCAGTCTGGGGTGGTGAACATCAGGATACTGAACAGCGCATAGGGGAAAGCGATCCACAGCAGCCAGGGGCGGAAACGACCATATTGACTTTGGGTGCGATCGGCGATGGCGCCCATCACCGGGTCGGTGACCGCGTCAATGACGCGCACAGACAGTAACAGTACGCCCACCAATGCGGGTGCCAGACCAAAAATATCCGTATAAAAATAGTTAACAAACAACATGATGGCGCCAAAGATGATGTTACATCCGGCGTCGCCCATGCCATAACCAATCTTCTCTCGTACCGAAAGTTTACCCTTTTCCATTGAGACGTCTCCCCATCAGGTGATGGAGTGAATTATTCGTCTGCGAGTGAATAATTGCGTTGCAGGATAGCGCCGCTGATATGGACGAAATAGCTATTGGCAGGAAAGTGTGAAGCAGATAACACCCCTCACCCGGCGGGCGGGCGAGGGGAAGAGAATTAATGCGCTTTGGCGGTCTTCGCCGTTTTCTGCTTGCACAGATAACCGACGCCCAGGAGCAGCAGCCATACGGGGATCAAATAGACTGAGATAGCCATTCCCGGCGTGATTAACATAATTACCAGTACCGCAGCCATAAACAGCAGGCAAACCCAGTTTCCGAGCGGATAGAGCAGAGCCGGGAAGCGCGTTTTAACGCCCTGTTGCTGTTTCGCGCGACGGAACTTGATGTGCGCCAGACTAATCATCGCCCAGTTAATGACCAGTGCGGAAACCACCAGTGCCATCAGCAGGCCAAACGCCGACTCCGGCGCCATATAGTTAATGAGTACGCACAGTGCGGTGACCAGCGCAGAAACCAGAATGGTATTGACCGGCACGCCGCGTTTGTCGACGGAAAGCAGCGCTTTTGGCGCGTTGCCCTGCTGCGCAAGGCCAAACAACATTCGGCTGTTGCAGTAGACGCAACTGTTATACACCGACAGCGCCGCGGTCAGCACCACGATGTTCAGCGCATTCGCCACAAAGGTGTCGCCCAGCTCGTGGAAGATAAGGACAAATGGGCTGGTGTCAGCGGTTACGCGCGTCCACGGCAGCAGGGAAAGCAGCACTGCCAGTGAGCCAACATAGAAGATCAGAATACGGTAGATAACCTGGTTGGTCGCTTTCGGAATGCTTTGCTCCGGGTTATCGGCTTCCGCCGCGGTGATCCCCACCAGCTCAAGCCCTCCAAAGGAGAACATAATGATCGCCATCATCATGACCAGCCCGGTCCAGCCATGCGGCAGGAAGCCGCCCTGTTCCCACAGGTTGCGCACGGTAGCCTGCGGGCCGCCGTTGCCGCTGAACAGCAGCCAGCCGCCGAACAGAATCATCGCCACCACGGCGATCACTTTAATAATGGCGAACCAGAACTCCATTTCACCGAACACTTTCACGTTGGTCAGGTTGATCGCGTTGATCAGCACAAAGAAGGCCGCCGCCGAGACCCAGGTCGGGATCTCCGGATACCAGAACTGGATGTATTTACCGACGGCGGTCAGTTCCGCCATCGCGACCAGCACATACAACACCCAGTAATTCCAGCCGGAGGCAAAACCGGCAAAACTGCCCCAGTACTTATAGGCAAAGTGGCTGAACGAACCGGCAACCGGCTCCTCCACTACCATTTCCCCTAACTGACGCATGATCAGAAAAGCGATAAACCCTGCGATCGCATAACCCAGAATGATACCGGGACCGGCTGACTGGATAACGGAGGCGCTTCCCAGGAACAGGCCTGTCCCGATTGCGCCGCCCAGCGCGATTAGCTGGATATGGCGGTTTTTTAGCCCGCGCTTAAGCTGCTCGCCGTGCTGCTGACTGTCCATCATGAAACCTCGTGTGTGGTGCGCTCTTTCTGTGATGAGCGTTTATGTAGTAACGACGCAGGATGCGTGTGTAAGTTAACAATTCCGTTTGTTGTATTTTTTTGTTTACAGTTGTGTTTAATGAAATGTCGCCGGAACTCTTTTGTCTGGATAAGAATAATGGTATGCGCAGGCGAATGCACCTGCTTTATGAATGGTTGATGACGAGGTGCATAAAAAGAAAGCAGATGTAACAGCCCTTCGTTAATCTCACACGCCATATCTCAGCCCAACAAATTGCGTAATGATTTATTTTATTTGCATGAATATGCGAGTGAATCGGTTCAATTTGGATTTTATTTCGTTTCAATAAGGTTAAAACTGGCGCGGGGTCGGTAAATTTAACATTTGTGCATAGTTACATGTTTGAAACGTTATTTCTGTAATGTTGTTAAAATGTGCGTGGTTTCCTGATTTCAATCAAAACCTGTATGGACAGAAGGTGAATACTTTGTTACTTTAGCGTCACAGACATGAAATTGGTAAGACCAATTGACTCCGGGCAAATGGCTTAAGACAGGACATCATGGCCTACAGCAAAATCCGCCAACCAAAATTATCCGATGTGATTGAGCAACAGCTGGAGTTTTTGATTCTTGAGGGCACCTTGCGCCCCGGCGAAAAACTCCCACCGGAACGCGAACTGGCGAAACAGTTCGACGTCTCCCGTCCCTCCCTGCGTGAGGCGATCCAACGTCTCGAAGCGAAGGGCCTGTTGCTTCGTCGCCAGGGCGGCGGCACTTTTGTTCAGAGCAGCCTGTGGCAGAGCTTCAGCGACCCACTGGTAGAATTGCTCTCCGATCATCCTGAATCCCAGTTTGACCTGCTCGAGACGCGCCACGCGCTGGAAGGCATTGCGGCCTATTACGCGGCGCTGCGCAGCACGGACGAAGACAAAACGCGGATTCGCGAACTGCACCATGCGATTGAGCTGGCGCAGGAGTCGGGTGACCTGGACGCTGAGTCCGATGCGGTTCTGCAATATCAAATTGCTGTCACCGAAGCGGCACACAATGTGGTTTTGCTCCATCTGCTAAGGTGTATGGAGCCGATGTTGGCCCAGAATGTCCGGCAAAACTTCGAATTACTCTATTCGCGTCGCGAGATGCTTCCGCTGGTGAGCAGTCACCGCACCCGTATTTTCGAAGCGATCATGGCCGGTAACCCCGAGGAGGCGCGCGAAGCATCGCATCGCCACCTGGCGTTTATCGAAGAGATATTGCTGGACAGAAGCCGTGAGGAAAGTCGTCGTGAACGCGCCTTACGCCGTCTGGAACAGCGCAAGAATTAGTTTTTTCTGGCAGCTCGTTTACCAGAAGATGTTGTTAATAAAGCGCAAAAATGTGCGCGGCAACTAAACGCAGAACCTGTCTTATTAAGCTTTCCGACGAAAGTTTAATGGGACAGGTTCCAGATAACTCAACGTATTAGATAGATAAGGAATAACCCATGTCAGAACGTTTCCCAAATGACGTGGATCCGATCGAAACTCGCGACTGGCTACAGGCGATCGAATCGGTCATCCGTGAAGAAGGTGTTGAGCGCGCTCAGTATCTGATCGACCAACTGCTTTCCGAAGCCCGCAAAGGCGGCGTGAAAGTGGCGGCAGGTGCAGGGGCAAGCAATTACATCAACACTATTGCCGTTGAAGATGAACCGGAATACCCGGGCAATCTGGAGCTGGAGCGTCGTATTCGTTCTGCTATCCGCTGGAACGCCATCATGACGGTACTGCGTGCGTCTAAAAAAGACCTCGAGCTGGGCGGCCACATGGCATCCTTCCAGTCTTCCGCAACCGTATATGACGTTTGCTTCAACCACTTCTTCCGCGCCCGCAACGAGCAGGATGGCGGCGACCTGGTGTATTTCCAGGGCCACATCTCGCCGGGCGTTTACGCACGCGCATTCCTGGAAGGCCGTCTGACCGAAGAGCAGATGGATAACTTCCGTCAGGAAGTGCATGGCAACGGCCTGTCTTCCTACCCGCACCCGAAACTGATGCCGGAATTCTGGCAGTTCCCGACCGTCTCTATGGGGCTGGGTCCAATCGGCGCTATTTACCAGGCTAAATTCCTGAAATATCTGGAACACCGTGGCCTGAAAGACACCTCCAAACAGACCGTTTACGCCTTCCTGGGCGACGGTGAAATGGACGAGCCGGAATCCAAAGGCGCTATCACCATCGCGACCCGCGAAAAACTGGACAACCTGGTCTTCATCATCAACTGTAACCTGCAGCGTCTGGACGGCCCGGTCACCGGTAACGGCAAAATCGTTAACGAACTGGAAGGCATCTTCGACGGCGCGGGCTGGAACGTGATTAAAGTCATGTGGGGCGGTCGTTGGGATGAGCTGCTGCGTAAAGATACCAGCGGTAAGCTGATCCAACTGATGAACGAAACCGTTGACGGCGACTACCAGACCTTCAAATCAAAAGACGGCGCGTACGTGCGTGAGCACTTCTTCGGCAAGTATCCGGAAACCGCCGCGCTGGTGGCAGACTGGACTGATGAGCAGATCTGGGCCCTGAACCGTGGCGGCCACGATCCGAAGAAAGTCTACGCTGCACTGAAAAAAGCGCAGGAAACCAAAGGCAAAGCGACTGTCATCCTCGCCCACACCATTAAGGGTTACGGCATGGGCGACTCTGCCGAAGGTAAAAACATCGCCCACCAGGTGAAGAAAATGAACATGGACGGCGTTCGCTACGTCCGCGATCGTTTCAACGTGCCGGTATCCGATGCTGACATTGAAAAACTGCCGTACATCACCTTCCCGGAAGGTTCTGAAGAGCACAAGTACCTGCACGAACGTCGTCAGGCGCTGCACGGCTACCTGCCGAGCCGCCAGCCGAACTTCACCGAGAAGCTGGAACTGCCGACCCTGGAAGATTTTGGCGCGCTGCTGGAAGAGCAGAACAAAGAGATCTCCACCACTATCGCTTTCGTTCGCGCCCTGAACGTGATGCTGAAGAACAAGTCGATCAAAGATCGTCTGGTTCCGATCATCGCCGACGAAGCGCGTACCTTTGGTATGGAAGGTCTGTTCCGTCAGATCGGTATTTACAGCCCGAACGGCCAGCAGTACACCCCGCAGGACCGTGAGCAGGTTGCGTACTACAAAGAAGACGAGAAAGGTCAGATCCTGCAGGAAGGTATCAACGAGCTGGGCGCAGGTTCTTCCTGGCTGGCTGCTGCGACCTCTTACAGCACTAACGATCTGCCGATGATCCCGTTCTACATCTATTACTCCATGTTCGGGTTCCAGCGTATCGGCGACCTGTGCTGGGCAGCGGGCGACCAGCAGGCGCGCGGCTTCCTGATTGGCGGTACTTCCGGTCGTACGACCCTGAACGGCGAAGGTTTGCAGCATGAAGATGGTCACAGCCATATTCAGTCTCTGACTATCCCGAACTGTATCTCTTACGATCCGGCTTACGCATACGAAGTGGCGGTCATCATGCATGACGGTCTGGAGCGCATGTACGGTGAAAAACAAGAGAACGTTTACTATTACATCACCACGCTGAACGAAAACTACCACATGCCGGCTATGCCGGAAGGCGCTGAGGAAGGTATCCGCAAAGGTATCTATAAACTCGACACCCTCGAAGGTAGCAAAGGTAAAGTTCAGCTCTTAGGCTCGGGTTCTATCCTGCGTCACGTCCGTGAAGCGGCAGAGATCCTGGCGAAAGATTACGGCGTGGGTTCTGATGTATACAGCGTGACCTCCTTCACCGAACTGGCGCGTGACGGCCAGGATTGTGAGCGCTGGAACATGCTGCACCCGCTGGAAACCCCGCGCGTACCGTATATCGCTCAGGTGATGAACGACGCACCGGCTGTCGCATCAACTGACTATATGAAACTGTTTGCTGAACAGGTTCGTACTTATGTACCGGCAGATGATTACCGCGTACTGGGTACCGACGGTTTCGGTCGCTCTGACAGCCGTGAAAACCTGCGTCATCACTTCGAAGTGGATGCGTCCTACGTGGTGGTAGCGGCACTGGGCGAACTGGCTAAACGTGGCGAAATCGATAAGAAAGTGGTTGCGGATGCAATTACCAAATTCAACATCGATGCAGAAAAAGTTAACCCGCGTCTGGCGTAAGAGGTAAAAGAATAATGGCTATCGAAATCAAAGTACCGGACATCGGGGCAGATGAAGTTGAAATCACCGAGATCCTGGTCAAGGTTGGCGACAAAGTTGAAGCTGAACAGTCGCTGATCACCGTAGAAGGCGACAAAGCCTCTATGGAAGTTCCGTCTCCGCAGGCTGGCATCGTCAAAGAGATCAAAGTCTCCGTTGGCGACAAAACCGAGACCGGCAAACTGATCATGATTTTCGATTCCGCCGACGGTGCAGCTGACGCTGCGCCTGCTCCGGCAGAAGAGAAGAAAGAAGCGGCCCCGGCGGCGCCTGCTGCTGCGGCTGCGAAAGACGTTCACGTGCCGGACATCGGCGGTGATGAAGTTGAAGTCACCGAAATCATGGTCAAAGTGGGCGACACCGTTGCGGCGGAACAGTCTCTGATCACCGTTGAAGGCGACAAAGCTTCGATGGAGGTACCGGCGCCGTTCGCAGGTACCGTGAAAGAGATCAAGATCAACACCGGTGACAAAGTGTCCACTGGCTCTCTGATCATGGTCTTCGAGGTGGCGGGTGCTGAAGGCGCTGCGGCGCCAGCAAAAGCGGAAGCGGCTCCGGCTGCTGCGCCGGCTGCGGCTGGCGGCGCGAAAGACGTTAACGTACCGGACATCGGCGGTGACGAAGTTGAAGTGACCGAAGTGATGGTCAAGGTCGGCGACAAGGTTGAAGCCGAGCAGTCCCTGATCACCGTAGAAGGTGACAAGGCTTCGATGGAAGTACCGGCGCCGTTCGCGGGTACCGTTAAAGAAATCAAAATCAGCACCGGCGACAAAGTCAAAACCGGTTCTCTGATTATGGTCTTCGAAGTGGAAGGCGCGGCGCCTGCTGCGGCTCCGGCTAAGCAGGAAGCGGCAGCGCCGGCGGCGAAAGCTGAAGCCCCTGCTGCGGCGCCTGCGGCAAAAGCGGAAGGCAAATCCGAGTTCGCTGAGAACGACGCTTACGTCCATGCCACCCCGCTGATTCGCCGCCTGGCGCGCGAATTCGGCGTGAACCTGGCGAAAGTGAAGGGTACAGGCCGTAAAGGTCGTATCCTGCGCGAAGACGTTCAGGCGTACGTGAAAGACGCGGTGAAACGCGCTGAAGCTGCACCTGCTGCAGCCGCTGGCGGCGGTATCCCGGGCATGCTGCCATGGCCGAAAGTGGACTTCAGCAAGTTCGGCGAGATCGAAGAAGTGGAACTGGGTCGTATCCAGAAAATCTCTGGTGCGAACCTGAGCCGTAACTGGGTGATGATCCCGCACGTTACGCACTTCGACAAGACCGATATCACCGATCTGGAAGCGTTCCGTAAACAGCAAAACGCTGAAGCTGAAAAACGCAAACTGGACGTCAAATACACGCCGGTTGTGTTCATCATGAAAGCCGTTGCTGCTGCGCTTGAGCAGATGCCACGCTTCAACAGCTCACTGTCTGAAGACGGTCAGCGCCTGACGCTGAAGAAATACATCAACATCGGTGTTGCGGTTGATACCCCGAACGGTCTGGTGGTTCCGGTCTTTAAAGACGTGAACAAGAAGAGCGTGACTGAGCTTTCTCGTGAACTGACCACGATCTCGAAGAAAGCGCGTGACGGCAAACTGACTGCGGGCGAAATGCAGGGCGGTTGCTTCACCATCTCCAGCATCGGCGGCCTGGGCACCACCCATTTCGCGCCGATCGTCAACGCGCCGGAAGTCGCTATCCTTGGCGTTTCCAAGTCTGCGATGGAGCCGGTCTGGAACGGTAAAGAGTTTGTGCCGCGTCTGATGATGCCGATCTCTCTCTCCTTCGACCACCGTGTGATCGACGGTGCTGATGGTGCGCGTTTCATTACCATCATTAACAATATGCTGTCTGACATTCGCCGTCTGGTGATGTAAGCAAAAAAGCCGGCCCGACGGCCGGCTTTTTTCTGGTAATCTCATGTTGTCATTGGGGTTATTGGTGCTAAAGATAAATCGTTGCCGTTTTGTTGTTTCAAAATTGTTAACAATTTTGTAAAATACGGGCGGATAGAACGACCCGGTGGACGATGGGCGACAAGACCAGGGATCGCCGGAAATCAATTAAGAGGTCATGATGAGTACTGAAATCAAAACTCAGGTCGTGGTACTTGGGGCAGGCCCGGCAGGTTACTCTGCAGCCTTCCGTTGCGCTGATTTAGGTCTGGAAACCGTAATCGTAGAACGTTACAACACCCTCGGTGGTGTCTGTCTGAACGTCGGCTGTATCCCTTCTAAAGCGCTGCTGCACGTTGCGAAAGTGATCGAAGAAGCCAAAGCGCTGGCTGAACACGGTATCGTCTTCGGTGAGCCGAAAACCGATATCGACAAGATTCGTACCTGGAAAGAGAAAGTTATCACACAGCTGACCGGTGGTCTGGCAGGTATGGCCAAAGGCCGTAAAGTGAAAGTGGTAAACGGTCTGGGTAAATTTACCGGGGCGAACACCCTGGAAGTGGAAGGTGAAAACGGCAAAACCGTAATCAACTTCGACAACGCGATCATCGCGGCGGGTTCCCGTCCGATCCAACTGCCGTTTATTCCGCATGAAGATCCACGCGTCTGGGATTCCACTGACGCTCTGGAACTGAAAACCGTTCCTAAGCGCCTGCTGGTTATGGGCGGCGGTATCATCGGCCTGGAAATGGGAACCGTGTACCATGCGCTGGGTTCAGAGATTGACGTGGTTGAAATGTTCGACCAGGTGATCCCGGCGGCTGATAAAGATATCGTTAAAGTCTTCACCAAGCGCATCAGCAAGAAATTCAACCTGATGCTGGAAACCAAAGTGACTGCCGTTGAAGCGAAAGAAGACGGTATCTACGTTTCCATGGAAGGCAAAAAAGCGCCTGCTGAAGCCCAGCGTTACGACGCGGTGCTGGTAGCGATCGGTCGCGTGCCGAACGGTAAAAACCTCGACGCCGGTAAAGCGGGCGTGGAAGTGGACGACCGTGGCTTTATCCGCGTTGACAAACAGTTGCGCACCAACGTGCCGCACATCTTCGCTATCGGCGATATTGTCGGTCAGCCGATGCTGGCGCATAAAGGCGTCCATGAAGGCCATGTTGCCGCTGAAGTTATCGCCGGCAAGAAACACTACTTCGACCCGAAAGTGATTCCGTCCATCGCCTACACTGAACCAGAAGTGGCGTGGGTCGGTCTGACCGAGAAAGAAGCGAAAGAGAAAGGCATCAGCTACGAAACCGCCACCTTCCCGTGGGCTGCTTCTGGCCGTGCTATCGCTTCCGACTGCGCGGACGGCATGACCAAGCTGATTTTCGACAAAGAGTCTCATCGTGTCATTGGTGGTGCGATTGTCGGTACTAACGGCGGCGAGCTGCTGGGTGAAATCGGTCTGGCGATCGAAATGGGTTGCGACGCGGAAGACATCGCGTTGACCATCCATGCTCACCCGACGCTGCACGAATCCGTGGGGCTGGCGGCTGAGGTGTTTGAAGGCAGCATCACCGACCTGCCGAACCCGAAAGCGAAGAAGAAATAATCTTCCCGGTTCGATTGTAAGCCCGATAAGCAACGTGCCGTCGGGCAAATAAAAAGCGGCTTGTAAGCCGCTTTTTTGTGTCTGCTAGTTAACAGGCTTCCACGGTTCATCTTCACTGTATTGATTTATTGCCGTAACGCGCTTCTCCGTCTCTTTCCCTAAATCAGCCTGATACACCCGATCATCCTGATTCACCATAAAGCTCATGACCCCTGTCTCTCCCCACGAGACGGGCCAGGCCAGAAGGGCAAAACCTTTGTCGTTGTCGTTGGCAATTACGCGGAACCGATAACCATGGTAACCCTCGGCGTGACGATCGGAACTGAACGCCGGGCCTAACGGGCTGGGCCTTTCGCCTGGCCGCGTTGGCCAGTAAAGCCCATCCTGCTGACCTTCGCTGCTGATCAGTCTGGTCGCGAACATCTGCTTGCGCTGCCAGTAATCATACTGGGCATCCACATAGGCGCGCATGGCCTGAATAGCCGATAGCTCATTACGGCCAATGGCGCGCGTGAGGATCTCTTCCTGCGCGGCGGCCATATCGAAATGCCATCCCGCTGCGGACCTCACGACAGGAACAGGAAGCTGCCAGCCTTCTTTCCCCACGTTCAGATGCGCAACGTCGTCGTTTTGCACCACCTGATGGCTGATTTTCCAGTCGCGGTTAAAACGCGCGACCGCTTCCGGGTCGGCGCCCTCCGGCGGGAGAAATTGCCGCCAGTTATCCCCTAAAAGCGCGGTGAGCTGCGTGTCGTTTTTACTGGCGATTGCGGAGGCGAAGGCGTTGGCCGCCTCGTCCGGCGAGGCGAAGTTCTGCTGCGCATAGCCCATCAGCGGCAGGGAGAACAGAAGGGCGCTAAACAAGATATTTTTCATTATCGGCTCCGATCAACGACGACGAAATTCATGATGCTCAGATATATGTTCACGCGCGGTGGCGCGCTGCTCATCGCTTAAGTGGCTGATACGACGGCTTTCCTGACCGCGTCGCTGCTGCGATTGCCAGTCTGGCGAACGGCTGTCGTTGCCGCTAAACACATTGGCATGATGTTGCCGGAACGTCTGGCGCTGCTCAGGCGTGGCGGAGGCGATTCGCTGACGCGCGTTGTCCCTCTGCTGTTCTGAAAGCGGGTGCTGCTGTACCTTCGTTTTACGCGCTTCACGGTGCTGTTGCTGCTGCCCAACTGTCGGTTTATGTACCGTCTGGTGATGAGCGCTGGCGCGATCCGTATCGTAGCCGCGGTAATTATTGCGCTGGGCAATCTGGTTTAACTGCTGCGAGGCGGCGTTACGCTGGACGTCACGTGAAGATGTCTGACGCTGTTGCAACTGCGCCATTGCCGCCTGGCGCTGGCTGTCACGGCTGGCTGGAGCGGGCTGCGGCGTTGCGCTTAACCCACCGCTGACGCTGGTCTGATGAAAACGCTGTGCGGTGGCGCTGTTGCGGTAGGGAACGCCGTCACGGTATGCCGGATTATGGCGCCAGGTCAGATTCTGTTCTTTCAGGTTCTGCCCGGTGATACGGTTGAAGTTGTTAACGTTAATGTTGATGTTATCGCCGTTATGCTGATAACCGTCATGATGAGAGTCACCATCATCATGATGGTGATGATCGTCATCATGGTGGTGGTCATCGTCGTCGTCCCAGTCAATATTGCTGAACAGCGCGTAAGTGGTGGCAACGCCGAGGCTGTAACCGAAGCCTCGTACAAAGCTGCTGGCGAACTGCTCTCCCGGAGGCGGCGGCAGGTAGACGGGCGGATAAGCCGTATTTGGCCAGGCGCCGTACACCGTTGTGGGGTTGTAGTTGGGTACGTAGACGACCTGCGGGTCTGCCGGTTCAATTTTAATGACCGTCGGCGTGGTCGACTGCACGTTCGTGGTCTGGGACGTTGACGAGGCCTGTGTGGCGACGTTTTTCTTTGGCGTACTGGTGACGGTTTGCTGCGGCGTGGATTTCAGTGAACCCGTCTGCTGCGCCAGTTGACGCAGTCGCTGTACCGCATCCATCACATCCTGCGGTTGCGCCAGAAAGGCGTCGCCCAGATTTTGCACCCATTCCGGGTTTTCTCCCATCAATGCCATCAGTTGCGGAAACGCCACCAGTGATTTCACGCTCGGGTCCCAGGGTTGTCCGGAAACGGCCTGAATCGCAGCATCGCCCTGCAATGTGGGATTATCACGCGACCATTGTACCGCCTGCACCACGTTTGCCGGGTAGGTGGCGGCCATTAACACCTGAGACAGCAGCGGATCGGGATACAGCGCCACGGGGGCGACCCATTGATCGATTTGTGCGGTGGTAAATGTGGGTTTCGCCACCGGCGCGGCGGGAGCAGGCGCGGTGACAGGAACCGGCTGAGTGGGGGCTTCTGGCGTCCGGCTTTTTACATACATCACGCCGGATGCGGCGAATAACCCAGCGCTACAGACCAGCGCCAGCACGTGGGGTTTGAAGGGCAACGTCATTTTCTTACTCCCGATTCCTGAAGAAATCGCTATGGTCGAATTGCTGCCACCCGCAGGTGCAGTGTTGCGTGAGTATAAAGAGACGATAGTTTAATTTTTGACTAATCTTGGGATCGTTACAGCTGAGTGATTATTAAAATCGAAAATAATGTGTCCATTCGTAACAGTGCTTCCTGCCCTTTAAGGGATACCGAAAAGCGCATTAGACCATCCTTAACGATTCAGCCACTTTTTTATGTTGCTTTTTTGTAAACAGATTAACACCCCACTAAAATCCTGTTATTCTGCCCGTTGCGGTACCGGGCATTTACCCTACTAACTGCTGTCTCACAGGAGCGTGAAGAAAATCGCCCATCGATAAAAGCGCCGCACTATGACAATGAGAGCGAGGAGAACCGTCGTGCTAGAAGAATACCGTAAGCACGTAGCTGAACGTGCCGCCGAGGGGATTGTGCCCAAACCCTTAGATGCAACCCAAATGGCCGCGCTCGTCGAGCTGCTGAAAAACCCGCCTGCGGGTGAAGAAGAATTCCTGTTAGACCTGTTAATCAACCGTGTTCCCCCTGGCGTCGATGAAGCCGCCTACGTTAAAGCGGGTTTTCTCGCTGCCGTCGCCAAAGGCGAAACGACCTCCCCGCTGGTTACGCCAGAAAAAGCCATCGAACTGCTTGGCACCATGCAGGGTGGTTACAACATCCATCCGCTGATCGACGCGCTCGACAACGACACGCTGGCGCCGATTGCCGCCAAAGCGCTGTCCCATACCCTGCTGATGTTCGATAACTTCTACGATGTGGAAGAAAAAGCCAAAGCGGGTAACGTATTTGCAAAACAGGTGATGCAGTCGTGGGCGGATGCCGAATGGTTCCTGAACCGTCCGCCGCTGGCCGAAAAAATGACCGTTACCGTGTTTAAAGTCACCGGTGAAACTAACACCGACGATCTGTCCCCGGCGCCGGACGCCTGGTCCCGCCCGGATATCCCGTTGCATGCGTTAGCGATGCTGAAAAACGCCCGTGAAGGTATCGAACCGGATCAGCCTGGCGTGGTCGGCCCGATCAAACAAATCGAAGCCCTGCAGCAAAAAGGCTTCCCGTTGGCCTACGTCGGCGACGTCGTGGGGACCGGCTCTTCCCGTAAATCCGCCACCAACTCTGTGTTGTGGTTCATGGGCGATGACATTCCGCACGTGCCAAACAAGCGCGGCGGCGGCCTGTGCCTCGGCGGTAAAATTGCTCCTATCTTCTTTAACACCATGGAAGACGCGGGCGCGCTGCCAATTGAAGTGGATGTGGGCAACCTGAACATGGGCGACGTGATTGACGTTTACCCGTACAAGGGGGAAGTGCGTAACCATGAAACCAATGAACTGCTGGCCACGTTTGAGTTAAAAACGGACGTGCTGATCGACGAAGTGCGCGCCGGCGGCCGTATCCCGCTGATCATCGGTCGTGGCCTGACCACCAAAGCGCGCGAAGCGCTGGGCCTGCCGCATTCAGACGTGTTCCGTCAGGCGAAAGATGTAGCGGAAAGCAGCCGCGGCTTCTCGCTGGCGCAGAAAATGGTTGGCCGCGCCTGCGGCGTAACCGGTGTCCGTCCTGGCGCGTACTGCGAGCCGAAGATGACTTCCGTTGGTTCTCAGGACACCACCGGCCCAATGACACGTGATGAACTGAAAGACCTGGCGTGCCTGGGCTTCTCCTCGGATCTGGTCATGCAGTCCTTCTGCCACACTGCGGCGTATCCGAAGCCGGTCGACGTCACCACGCACCACACGCTGCCGGACTTCATCATGAACCGTGGCGGCGTGTCGCTGCGTCCGGGCGATGGCGTGATCCACTCCTGGCTCAACCGTATGCTGTTGCCGGATACCGTGGGCACCGGCGGTGACTCCCATACCCGTTTCCCGATCGGCATCTCCTTCCCGGCGGGCTCCGGCCTGGTGGCGTTCGCCGCGGCGACCGGCGTGATGCCTCTCGACATGCCTGAGTCCGTGCTGGTGCGCTTTAAGGGCAAAATGCAGCCGGGCATCACCCTGCGCGATCTGGTTCATGCGATCCCGCTGTATGCCATCAAACAGGGTCTGCTGACCGTTGAGAAGAAAGGTAAGAAAAACATCTTCTCTGGCCGCATCCTGGAAATCGAAGGTCTGCCGGATCTGAAAGTCGAGCAGGCGTTCGAGCTGACAGACGCCTCTGCCGAGCGTTCTGCTGCCGGTTGCACCATCAAGCTGAACAAAGAGCCGATCATTGAGTATCTGAACTCCAACATCGTCCTGCTGAAGTGGATGATTGCGGAAGGCTACGGCGATCGTCGCACTTTGGAACGCCGTATTCAGGGCATGGAAAAATGGCTGGCGGATCCGCAGTTGCTGGAAGCCGATGCTGACGCAGAGTACGCGGCGGTAATCGACATCGATCTGGCGGATATCAAAGAGCCGATCCTGTGTGCGCCAAACGATCCGGACGATGCGCGTCTGCTTTCCGACGTACAGGGCGAGAAGATCGACGAAGTGTTTATCGGTTCCTGTATGACCAACATCGGTCACTTCCGTGCGGCCGGTAAGCTGCTGGATGCGCACAAAGGCCAGTTGCCGACCCGTCTGTGGGTCGCGCCGCCAACCCGCATGGATGCCGCGCAGCTCACGGAAGAGGGCTATTACAGCGTCTTCGGTAAGAGCGGTGCGCGTATCGAAATTCCGGGCTGTTCGCTGTGCATGGGTAACCAGGCGCGCGTGGCTGACGGCGCGACGGTGGTCTCCACCTCTACGCGTAACTTCCCGAATCGTCTGGGGACCGGGGCGAACGTCTTCCTGGCTTCTGCGGAGCTGGCGGCGGTTGCGGCGCTGATCGGTAAACTGCCGACGCCGGAAGAGTATCAGACCTATGTGGCGCAGGTGGATAAAACCGCTGTCGATACTTACCGCTACCTGAACTTCGACCAGTTATCTCAGTATACCGAGAAAGCTGACGGGGTGATCTTCCAGACGGCAGTGTAGTTTTGATGGTTTTCCCGTGCCGGACAGGCGTTACGCCGCCATCCGGTACGGGTTAATCTGACGGCTGCGCTTATCAGGCCCACAGGCTGAGACAACCCATCGCAACGGCGGTGGGTTTTTTTATTTTCATTCCTCCCGCCTCTCACGCTTTTTTTCTTCCTCTCTGCTGCGATAATTAGCTCAAGGGCTTTGCAGAGGAACACCTTATGGATTACGAATTTCTGCGCGATGTTACCGGTGGGGTAAAAGTGCGTATGTCGATGGGCCACGAAGTGGTCGGGCACTGGTTTAATGAAGAAGTGAAGGATAACCTGGCGTTGCTCGATGAAGTGGAACAGGCCGCACGCGCGGTAAAAGGCAGTGAACGTTCCTGGCAGCGGGCGGGTCATGAATACACGCTCTTGATGGACGGCGAGGAGGTGATGATCCGCGCAAACCAGCTGGAGTTTACGGGCGATGAGATGGAAGAAGGCATGAACTACTACGATGAAGAGAGCCTGTCGCTGTGCGGCGTGGAGGATTTTCTTCAGGTGGTGCGGGCTTATCGGGATTTTTTAGCGCAATCCTGAGTGAATTCAATCATCCACAAGGCCGGACGCCAGTGTCCGGCTTTTTTTTAACCGTAAAAGTCCTTATTGATTTTTATTAATCATTTTGAATCTGTGATCTGGCGCGTTTGTGCTTTAGATTTGATTAAATATAATCTTTATGATTTTATTTAATCACAACATAACAACAGGCGGGAAGACCATGAACATCAAAAAGGCAATAGAACGCGTACCCGGCGGCATGATGGTTGTGCCTCTGGTGATCGGCGCCATTATCAATACCTTTGCCCCACAGGCGCTGGAGATCGGCGGGTTCACCACCGCGCTGTTCAAAAACGGCGCGGCGCCGCTGATTGGCGCCTTCCTGCTCTGTATGGGGGCGGGGATTAGCGTGAAAGCCGCACCTCAGGCGCTGTTGCAGGGCGGTACGATAACCCTGACCAAACTGCTGGTCGCCATTGCGATTGGCCTGGGCGTTGAGCATCTGTTCGGTGCGGAGGGGATCTTCGGCTTAAGCGGCGTGGCAATCATTGCGGCGATGAGTAACTCAAACGGCGGGCTTTACGCGGCGCTTGTGGGGGAGTTTGGCAACGAGCGTGATGTCGGCGCTATTTCCATTCTGTCTCTGAATGACGGGCCGTTCTTTACGATGATCGCGCTGGGCGCGGCGGGTATGGCGAACATACCGATCATGGCGCTGGTCGCGGTGCTGGTTCCGCTGGTGGTGGGGATGATCCTCGGTAACCTTGATCCCAACATGCGCGACTTCCTGACCAAAGGGGGGCCACTGTTGATCCCATTCTTCGCGTTTGCGCTGGGTGCGGGGATCAACCTTGAAATGCTGCTGCAGGGCGGTCTGGCAGGCATTCTGCTTGGCGTACTGACCACCTTCGTCGGCGGTTTCTTTAACATTCGCGCCGACCGTCTGGTGGGGGGAACCGGCATTGCCGGCGCGGCGGCCTCCAGCACCGCCGGGAACGCCGTGGCGACGCCGCTGGCGATTGCCCAGGCAGACCCGTCGCTGGCGGAAGTAGCTGCCGCAGCCGCCCCGCTGATTGCCGCATCGGTGATCACAACCGCGATTCTGACGCCTGTCCTGACCTCGTGGGTCGCCAAAAAGCAGGCGCGTCAGGTCGCTGAGGAGAAAAAAGCATGAAGATGATCGTTATCGCCGACGACTTTACGGGCTCTAACGATACCGGCGTGCAGTTGGCGAAGAAAGGGGCGCGCACGGAAGTGATGCTGACGCCGGAGCAAAAGCCCTCGCGTCGTGCCGATGTGCTGGTGATCAACACCGAAAGCCGCGCGATACCCGCAGAGCAGGCGGCGAAAGCGGTAGCGCAGGCGTTAGCGCCCTGGTGCGAAGGTGAGACGCTCCCGCTGGTATACAAGAAAATTGATTCCACCTTTCGCGGCAACGTCGGCGCGGAAGTGACGGCGGCGATGCGTGCCGCCAACCGGACGCTGGCGGTGATCGCGGCGGCGATCCCCGCTGCCGGGCGCACCACCCGTGACGGATTATGTCTGGTCAACGGTACGCCGCTACTGGAAACCGAATTTGCCAGCGATCCGAAAACGCCGATTCTCTCCTCGCGCATTGCGGAGCTGATTGCGCTACAAAGCGATATCCCGGTACATGACGTGTCGCTCGATGACGTGCGACGCGGACAGCTCAGCGCGTTGCTGAGGGCTTTTGCCGCCGAGGGGGAATGTATGGTGGTGGTCGATGCGGTAGAAGATCGCGACCTGTCGCTGATTGCCCAGGCTATTTGTGAACAGGCTACGCTGCCGCTGCTGGTCGGCGCTGCCGGACTGGCGAACGCGCTACCGGTCAGAATGTTCATGCAGGAGAAGCAGGAACTTCCGGTGCTGGTGGTGGCCGGATCGATGAGCGAAGCCACACGGCGGCAGGTTGAAAAAGCGCTCTGCCAGGCGCGCGCCAGCGTGGTGGACATTGATGCCTCACGGCTGATTTCGGCGCAGGCCGAACAGGAAATCGCCGCGGTGGTGGAGCAGGCCTGCGCGCTGCTCGGCCGCCAGCAGCACACGATTCTCCGCACCAGCCGGAGCGCGGACGATCGGCAGATGATCGACGCGCTGTGTACTGAAGCAGGCGTGAGCCGCCAGCAGCTTGGTGAGATGCTCAGCCAACGCCTCGGGACCATTACGCTGCGCATTATCGAACAGGCGCGTATTGGCGGGCTGTTCCTGACCGGAGGAGATATCGCCACTGCGGTTGCCAGCGCGCTTGGCGCGGAAGGCTATCGCATCCAGAGCGAGGTCGCGCCCTGCATTCCCTGCGGGACGTTTGTGAACAGCGAAATCGACGACCTTCCGGTGATCACGAAAGCAGGCGGATTCGGTTCAGACAGCACCCTTTGTGATGCGCTTTATTTTATTGAGGAGATGTACAGTGGTAACTAAAACAATTGCGATTACGATGGGCGATCCGGCGGGTATCGGTCCGGAAATTATTGTCAAAGCGCTTTGTGAAGATGAACTTAACGGCGCGCCGCTGGTGGTGGTGGGATGCCTGCAAACCCTCAAACGTTTGCAAGCCAAAGGGCTGGCGGAAGGGGTGACCTTTCGCGCGATTGACGGGGTCACGCAGGCGCGATTTACGCCGGGCGTGATTCACGTCATCGACGAGCCGCTGGCGCAGCCGGAGGCGCTGGAGCCAGGTAAAGTGCAGGCCGAGGCGGGCGATCTGGCCTACCGTTGCGTAAAACGTGCGACAGAGCTGGCACTGAAAGGCGATGTACACGCCATCGCCACCGCGCCGCTGAATAAAGAAGCGCTGCATCTGGCGGGGCATCATTACCCGGGACATACCGAACTGTTGGCGACGCTGACCGAAAGCCGTGACTATGCGATGGTGCTTTACACCGACAAGCTGAAGGTGATCCACGTTTCGACCCATATTGCGTTACGCAAGTTTCTCGACACCCTCAACGGACAACGCGTGGAGACGGTCATCGGCATCGCGGATCGCTTTCTGAAGCGTGTTGGTTTCGCCCAACCGCGCATCGCCGTTGCCGGGGTCAATCCCCATGCAGGTGAAAACGGTCTGTTTGGCGATGAAGAAATTCGCATTGTGTCGCCAGCCATTGAAAACATGAAGGCGAAGGGAACAGACGTTTACGGCCCATGTCCGCCGGACACCGTGTTTTTACAGGCGTACGAAGGCCAATATGACATGGTGGTGGCGATGTACCACGATCAGGGGCATATTCCGCTCAAACTGCTCGGTTTCTATGATGGCGTGAACATCACCGCCGGTCTGCCGTTTATTCGTACCTCTGCCGATCACGGGACGGCGTTTGATATCGCCTGGACGGGAAAAGCAAAATCTGAGAGCATGGCCGTATCGATTAAACTGGCAATGCAACTGGCGTAATTTCCTGTTATGAAAGGACAACACCGTCTGGATAAGATTGTGGCGTATTTGAAAAATCATACGCTGGTGACCGTGGAACAGCTGGTAGATGCGGTAGAAGCATCGCCCGCGACGATCCGACGCGATCTGATCAAGCTGGATGAACAGGGCGTGATCAGCCGCAGCCACGGCGGTGTTGCTCTGCGTCGTTTTGAACCGGCGCAACCCACAACCAATGAAAAGCAATTACGATCGCCTGCTGAAAAGCGGGCGATCGCGCGTTTTGCCGCCTCAATGGTACAGGCGGGCGACGCAGTGGTGTTGGATGCCGGCACCACCATGCTGGAGTTGGCAAAATGCCTGACTCATCTGCCGCTCAGGGTGATCACCGTCGATCTGCATATCGCCCTGTTTTTGTCTGAGTTTCGCCAGATTGAAGTCACCATTGTGGGTGGCCGCATTGATGACAGCAGTCAGTCCTGCATCGGCGAGTTTGGTCGCAAAATGTTGCGTAGCGTCTATCCCGATATCGCCTTCATGAGCTGTAACACCTGGAGTATGGAAAAGGGCGTCACGACGCCGACGGAAGACAAAGCAGGGCTGAAGCAGGAGATTATCGCTAACGCCCAACGCAAGGTTCTGCTGGCCGACAGCAGCAAATATGGCGCGCATTCGCTGTTCAACGTAGCGCCGCTGAGCCGTTTTACCGATGTGGTGACCGATGTGAATCTGCCATTCCCTGTCCAGGCTGAGCTGAAAGCCCACTCCGTGGCTCTTACGCTGGTACAACCTGAAATTTAAAGGGAGCGATCACCGCTCTCAGGGCGGGCGACACGTTGCGACGCGGATAATACAAAAACGCCCCTTCCAGGCCCAAACTGTGGTTCTGTAGCGTCCGGATGAGCCTGCCGTGGGCTTAAATCTTCACGAACTCACTCTTCTGCCAGACCGAGGCCTAATCTTGCTGCCTGCGCTTCCATATCACTGTCAGATAGCGCCCATCGTCCCTGGCGGGGCCGACCACGGCCATGTCCATATTGGGTGAAACACTTCGGGCGAAACACAGAACCGATTTGCCGGATGACGCCATCCGGCACGTTGGTAAACGTTACACCGCCGGGATATTGCGCCCGTAGTAAATCTCACGCATCTCTTTCCAGAGCGCTGCGGTAATGTCTTTGCGCTCGGCTTCGGTCAGATCTTCCGGACGGGTATGGAACATATAGTGCTTAAGATCGAACTCTTTAAGCAGCATTTTGGTATGGAAAATATTTTCCTGGTACACATTGACGTCCACCATGTCATACAGCGACTTCATGTCTTCAGACATAAAGTTCTGAATAGAATTGATCTCATGGTCGATGAAGTGCTTCATGCCGTTAATGTCGCGGGTAAAGCCGCGAACACGGTAGTCGATGGTCACGATATCGGACTCAAGCTGGTGGATCAGGTAATTTAACGCTTTAAGCGGGGAAATCACGCCGCAGGTTGACACTTCGATATCCGCGCGGAAGGTGCACAAACCGCCTTCCGGATGGCTTTCCGGGTAGGTATGCACGCAGATGTGACTTTTATCGAGATGGGCGACCACTGCTTCCGGTAGGGGACCTGGATGCTCGGTGTTATCGATAAGCCGCGGATCGACGGGTTCTTCGCTCACCAGAATGGTGACGCTGGCGCCCTGCGGTTCGTAGTCCTGACGGGCGATGTTCAGAATATTGGCGCCAATGATGGAGCAGGTTTCTGACAGGATTTCGGTCAGACGATTGGCGTTATACAGTTCATCGATATAGGCGATGTAGCCGTCGCGCTCTTCGGCGGTTTTGGCGTAGCAGATATCATAAATACAAAAACTCAGACTTTTGGTCAGGTTGTTAAAGCCATGCAGTTTCAGTTTTTTCAATTTCTTATCTTCTCCTTAGGACGACGAGGCGGTCAGTGCGTCTAGCAGATACTGGGGTAAGGCAAAGGCTGCTGTATGGATAGCCGGGTTGTAATAGCGGCACTTCAGACCTGAGGTGTGGAAACGCGCCTGGATGATTTCGGTCGACAGGCTACGTAGCGCGTCGTTATCGGACGCCCAGGCGAAGGTCATGATGCCGCCATAATAGGTGGGAATGGCTGCCTGATAAAACCCGACGTCGGCGAAGTAATGGCTGAGCTTGCGGTGGCTGTCGACAGCTTCGTCCTGTTGCAGGAAGCATACGCCGTTCTGGGCGACAAAGATCCCGCCGGGGGTCAGGCAGCGTTTGCAGCCTTCGTAGAACGCCGAGGTGAACAGGCTCTCGCCGGGGCCGATCGGATCGGTGCAATCGGAGATGATCACATCAAAGGTTTGCTGCGTCTGGTTGACGAAATTAACGCCGTCGTCGATCACCAGGGTAAAACGCGGATCGTCATAGCTGCCAGCGTTGTGCGCAGGCAGATACTGGCGGCAGAAAGAGACCACGCCCGCATCGATCTCCACCATGGTGATGGTTTCAACGTTTTTGTGGCGGGTGACTTCACGCAGCATCGCACCGTCGCCGCCGCCAATAATCAGCACGTGCTTCGCGTGGCCGTGGGCCAGTAGCGGAACGTGTGTCATCATTTCATGATAAATGAACTCATCGCGCTCGGTAGTTTGCACCACCCCATCCAGCGCCATGACGCGGCCAAAGGCGGCGTTTTCGAAGATGATCAGATCCTGATGTTCGGTCTTCTCGTGATAAAGCACGTTATCGACGGCAAAGTACTGTCCAAACTGGTCGTGTAGCGTTTCATGCCACTGCTGTTTGTCGGCCAAAGGTTGATACCTCCATTGTTAACACCCGTTAAAAAGGGCGCAACATAATAGCTAACTATGACCGCGGATGCACGGTCATGATGTCAACAACAGGGTAGCATGATTTTATTTGACGTAGGCGAGCAGGCTCAGCGAGTCGCGCGCCAGCGCTTTGCATTTTTTAGCGACGGGAATACCGATACCGCTCAGATCGCGATAGCTGTCTTCGCCGAGCGATTTCATATCGAAGGAGTCGTAATTACTGAGGTCCCACTGGTTTTGCTGAGCAAAAAAGACCAGCGCGCGCCGAATTTGCCCGTTGGGTAAATTCTGGTAGCCGCAGTCATTTTTCAGAAAAACAAAAACGGCTGTTAAATCGGCCATATCTTCGGCTTCAGATTCACTGAGCGCATAACTGTTCGCGCAAACAGCCATCAGACTGCTGAACAGCACGGTTCTGAAAAACGTCTTCATTGCTTCTACCACGGCATCACGGAAACTAAACGTTAGCACACTGTTGGCAAGGCGACGACTTTTATTATTGTTCAGCGTGATGTCATAAACTTGACCTTCCCGTAAGGGGAGGGTCTATGCTCAAGGATTGGGCTGTTTTCGCCTGCTGCAAAATAAGGAAGTGATTATGCAACGTCGTGATTTCTTAAAATATTCTGTGGCGCTTGGGGTGGCGTCGGCTTTGCCGCTGTGGAGCCGCGCTGTTTTTGCCGCTGAGCGCCCTGCGCTTCCCATTCCGAATCTTCTGACTCCCGATGCCCGTCATCGTCTCTCGTTGACGATTCAGGCAGGGCAGTCAACGTTTGCCGGGAAGACGGCGACGACCTGGGGTTATAACGGCAACATGCTTGGTCCGGCCCTGAAATTACAGCGCGGTAAAACGGTGACGGTGGATATTCATAACCAACTGGCGGAAGAGACCACGGTGCACTGGCATGGGCTGGAAGTGCCCGGCGACGTGGATGGCGGCCCGCAGGGCATTATTCCCGCCGGGGGAAAACGCACCGTGACCTTTACGCCTGAACAGCGCGCGGCGACCTGCTGGTTTCATCCCCATCAGCATGGCAAAACCGGGCGTCAGGTGGCGATGGGGCTGGCCGGTCTGGTGATGATTGAAGACGACGAGATCCACACACTGCTGCTGCCGAAACAGTGGGGCATTGACGATGTGCCGGTCATTGTTCAGGACAAGCGCTTTACCGACGCCGGGCAGATAGACTATCAACTGGACGTCATGACTGCCGCCGTCGGATGGTTTGGCGATACGCTGCTGACCAATGGGGCGCTTTACCCACAACATGCTGCGCCGCGCGGCTGGCTGCGTCTGCGTCTGCTCAACGGTTGTAACGCCCGTTCGCTTAATTTTGCGACCAGCGATAAGCGTCCATTCTATGTCATTGCCAGCGATGGCGGCCTGTTGCCTGAGCCGGTAAAAGTGGCTGAACTGCCGATGTTGATGGGCGAACGCTTTGAGGTGCTGGTGGACGTGAGCGACGGTAAGCCGTTTGACCTTGTGACCCTGCCGGTCAGCCAGATGGGGATGGCGGTCGCGCCGTTTGATAAGCCGCACCCGGTGATGCGCATTCAGCCAGTGGCGGTAAACGCCTCCGGGACGCTGCCGGACACGCTCGCGACATTGCCAGCCCTGCCGTCGCTTGACGGGTTGACCGTACGTAAATTGCAGCTATCTATGGACCCGATGCTTGACATGATGGGCATGCAATTGCTGATGAAGAAGTATGGTCCGAAGGCGATGTCGGGTATGAATCATGGCCAGATGCAGGGGCATAAGGGCCATATGCAGCACGGCGGTATGGATAAGATGAACCACGGCGGGCATGTTGACTTCCACAATGCCAATATGATCAACGGCGTCGCCTTTGACATGAACAAACCGATGTTTGCCGCCAGCAAAGGACAACATGAGCGTTGGGTGATTTCTGGCGTTGGCGACATGATGCTGCATCCGTTCCATATTCACGGTACGCAGTTCCGTATTCTGTCAGAAAATGGACAGCCGCCAGTGGCGCATCGCCGCGGATGGAAGGACACGGTTCGGGTTGAAGGCGGGGTGAGTGAAGTGTTAGTGAAGTTCGATCACGACGCGCCAAAAGAACATGCTTATATGGCGCATTGTCATCTGCTGGAACATGAAGATACGGGGATGATGTTAGGATTTACCGTATAAAAATGCCGGGGGCGGCTGTGATGGCGCCCCCGGCGGTATGCCCGGCGTTACCCGGGCATAAGCGTTACTTCTCGCCGTCCGGTAGGGCATACGCGACAATATAGTCGCCCATCTTCGTACCAAACGAACCGTGACCCCCGGCGGAAATCACCACGTATTGCTTACCGTTGACCTCATAGGTCATCGGCGTCGCCTGGCCCCCTGCGGGCAGACGACCCTGCCACAGTTTTTCCCCGTTGCTCATGTTATAAGCTCGCAGGTAGTTATCGGCAGTGGCGGCAATAAACAGCACGTTACCGGCGGTTGAGATGGGGCCGCCGAGCATCGGCATTCCCATATTAAAGGGAACCGGAACCGGCATCGGGAACGGCATACTGTCCTGCGGCGTACCAATGCGTTTCTTCCAGACGATTTCGTTGGTTTTCAGATCCAGCGCTGAGATATACCCCCAGGCCGGTTGCTTACACGGCAGACCAAACGGTGACAGGAACGGATTCAGCGTCACGCCGTAGGGCACACCGTACTGTGGCTGAATACCCGACTCGGTGCCGGTGCCTTTGGCGTCTTTCGGCTGCTCCATCGGGTTACCCGGACCACGCGGGATCAGCTTCGAAACGAACGGCAGCGCCATCGGGTTGGCAATCGCCACCTGACGGTTGGGATCGACGGAGATACCGCCCCATTCGAACATCCCGAGGTTACCCGGGAACACCAGCGTACCCTGCTCAGATGGCGGGGTGAAGATACCTTCATAGCGCAACTGGTGGAACATCACGCGGCACACCAACTGGTCGAACATGGTGGCGCCCCACATATCCGCACCGGTCAAATCTTTCGTCGGACGGAAGCTCAGCTCGGAGAACGGCTGGGTTTTGGTGACGTAGTCGCCTTTTGCAGCGCCCTGCGGTACCGGGGTTTCCGGCGCCGGGACGACCAGCTTGCCGTTACGACGGTCAAGGACAAAAATGTTGCCGGTTTTCGCCGGGGCGTAGACAACAGGCACGGTCTGGCCGTTGACGGTAATATCCGCCAGCGTCGGTTGAGCGGGCAGGTCCATATCCCACAGATCGTGGTGAACGGTCTGATAGCTCCACGCGAGCTTACCGGTAGTGGCATTCAGCGCCAGAACGGAGCTGGCGTAGCGTTCCTGCTCCGGCGTACGGTGGCCGCCCCAGATATCCGGCGTGGAGACGCCCATCGGCAGATAAACCAGGTCCAGCTTCGCATCATAGGCCGCAGGCGCCCACGAGTTCGGTGAGTTAAAGGTGAAGGTGTGCTCATCCGAAGGAATGGCATTTGGATCTTTCGCGCCCGGATCGAACGCCCACAGCAGTTTACCGTTGTTAACGTCGAAACCGCGGATCACTCCGGACGTTTCGCGGGTGGAGAAGTTATCGGTGACCGACCCGGCAATCACAATCGTTTTATCGGTAATGATTGGCGGCGAGGTCGGTTCGTACAGACCCGGCGTTTGATCCGGCATATTGGTTTGCAGGTTCAGCACGCCTTTGTTGGCAAAGGTTTCGCACAGCTTGCCGTTTTCCGCGTTCAGCGCAATCAGACGTCCATCGTTTACCGGCAGGATGATGCGGCGCGGACAGTCGGCAATCACTTCCGGAGAGGCTGTGTCGGCCTTCGCTTCATGGTAGGAGACGCCGCGGCAGGTGACGTGCTGGAAAGACTCGTTCGGTTTCAGTTCCGGGTCGTAATGCCATTTCTCTTTCCCCGTCGCCGCATCCAGCGCGAACAGTCGCTGGTGGGCGGTGCACAGATACAGCGTGTCACCCACTTTGATAGGCGTGACTTCGTTAGTCAGTTCGCCCGGATCGTCCGGCTGCTTCAGGTCGCCGGTACGAAACACCCACGCTTCCTTCAGCTTGTGGACGTTATCGGCGTTAATCTGCTTCAGCGGGGAATAGCGCTGGCCTTCCTGGTTGCGCCCGTAGGCAGGCCAGTCACCGTCAGCCACCGGCGAGATAGGCTCGGCTGGCGTCGACTCGGCGCTGAGCGTGCCGTCAATTTCCTGCGGATCGTTGAAGCCCGCCCAGGTCAGGATCCCGCCGCTGATCAGCAGGGCGACCAGCAGGGCGGCGACCGCGCCGCCGGAAGGAATTATCAGGCGACGCCAGACAAAAGGTAAAATCAGCCAGATGCCGAAGAAGACAAGAATGTCGCTGCGCGGCGTCAGCGCCCAGAAGTCGAAGCCGACTTCCCATACGCCCCAGATCAGAGTGGCGAGCAGCAGAGCGGCATACAGCCACAGCGCGGAGCGCTTGCTGCGCCAGAGCAGCCAGGCGACGCCCAGCATCGCCAGACCGGCGATCGGGTAGTACCAGGAGCCGCCGATAGCGACCAGCCAGCCGCCGCCGATCAGTAAATACAGCCCGCAGAGCGCGGCAAAGAGGGCTGTTAGCGTCACGAGAAGCCGTGGCGAACGTGCATTGTTTTCAGCCATAAAAAGACACCATCTCAATTTGTTAAATTTTTAATAGCAATTAATTATAGGATTTAACATGTGTGATCGTCATCACAAAATGAGCTTTATCAACAGATGCCGCGAATAAATACTTTTACTGGTATACTGCGTGCCTTGCATTTCGATGCCGGTTCATCTGGAGCAGGCATTGAGTGATTTGTTTTTAAATCATATGGTTAGAGATATGAAACATACTGTAGAAGTCATGATCCCTGAAGCGGAGATCAAAGCGCGTATTGCCGAACTGGGTCGTCAGATTACTGAACGTTATAAAGACAGTGGCAGTGAAATGGTGCTGGTGGGTCTGCTGCGGGGGTCATTCATGTTTATGGCGGACCTGTGCCGTGAAGTGCAGGTATCTCATGAAGTCGATTTTATGACCGCCTCCAGCTACGGTAGCGGCATGTCTACTACCCGAGACGTGAAAATCCTCAAAGACCTGGACGAAGATATTCGCGGCAAAGACGTGCTGATTGTGGAAGATATTATTGATTCCGGGAATACACTGTCGAAAGTGCGCGAGATCCTGGGGCTGCGCGAACCGAAATCGCTGGCGATCTGCACTCTGCTGGATAAACCCTCCCGTCGTGAAGTGAACGTGCCGGTGGAATTTATCGGTTTTTCGATTCCGGATGAGTTCGTGGTGGGCTACGGCATTGATTACGCGCAGCGTTATCGCCATCTGCCGTATGTTGGTAAAGTGGTTCTGCTGGACGAGTAAGCGAAGACATGCCGGATGGCGTTGCCGCCCGGCATGGTCAATTAGCGGTGGTTGATGTGTTTCTTACTGAGGTTAGACACGCCCTGACGATACCGCTGTTCCAGCGACTCGCGGTTGGTGGCCGTCACTTCCAGATCGCGCAGCAACCCGTCGTGAATACCGTACGCCCAGCCGTGAATCGTCACTTTCTGACCGCGCTTCCACGCCGACTGCATGATGGTGGAATGGCCCAGGTTGTACACCTGTTCCATTACGTTCAGCTCACACAAGGTGTCCATCCGACGCTCCTGCGGCATTTCACCGAGCAATGAGCTATGTTTGAACCAGATATCGCGGATGTGCAGCAGCCAGTTGTTGATTAAACCCAGTTCCGGGTTTTCAACCGCCGCCTGCACGCCGCCACATCCGTAGTGGCCGCAGATAATAATGTGTTCAACTTCCAGCACATCGACGGCATACTGCACCACAGAGAGGCAGTTGAGATCGGTGTGGATGACCAGGTTGGCCACATTACGGTGAACAAATAATTCGCCCGGCTCGAGTCCGGTTAAACGTTCTGCGGGAACGCGACTGTCGGAACATCCAATCCATAGAAAGCGCGGTTTCTGCGCTTGCGCCAGTTTCTCAAAAAATCCGGGATCCTCTTCCACCAGCATTTTTGACCATAGTGCATTGTTGCTGATGAGTGTATCTATGTCTTTCATGGAGGTTAACGACCTGTAACCAAATAAGTGCGTTGGGCTAATATAGGGCAACTCCGCGATTATTTAAACCACATATAAAGTGTAAGAACGTAAGGTAAGTAAAAATTTATGACCATTGCACTGGAACTTCAACAACTTAAAAAAACGTATCCGGGGGGCGTTCAGGCGCTGCGCGGTATCGATTTGCAGGTCGAAGCGGGTGATTTTTATGCGCTTCTGGGACCAAACGGGGCAGGAAAGTCGACCACCATCGGCATCATCAGTTCGCTTGTTAACAAAACGTCCGGGCGCGTTAGCGTGTTTGGCTACGATCTTGAAAAAGATATCGTCAACGCCAAACGCCAGCTGGGACTGGTGCCGCAGGAGTTTAACTTCAACCCTTTTGAGACGGTGCAGCAAATTGTCGTGAATCAGGCGGGGTACTACGGCGTCGAACGTAAAGAAGCGGTCGAGCGCAGCGAAAAGTATCTGAAACAGCTCGATTTATGGGAGAAGCGTAACGAACGCGCGCGGATGTTATCCGGCGGGATGAAGCGTCGCCTGATGATCGCCCGCGCCCTGATGCATGAGCCGAAACTGTTGATTCTTGATGAGCCAACCGCCGGGGTGGATATTGAGCTTCGCCGCTCAATGTGGGGTTTTTTGAAGGATTTAAACGACAAAGGCACCACGATCATTCTCACCACCCACTATCTGGAAGAAGCGGAAATGCTGTGCCGCAACATCGGTATTATTCAGCATGGTGAGCTGGTGGAAAACACCTCAATGAAGACTCTGTTGTCGAAGTTGAAATCCGAAACCTTCATTCTCGACCTGGCGCCGAAAAGCCCGCTGCCAAAGCTGAACGGCTATCAGTACCGGCTGGTGGATACCTCCACGCTGGAAGTGGAAGTCCTGCGCGAACAAGGGATCAACAGCGTGTTCAGCCAGCTCAGCGAGCAGGGCATTCAGGTATTGAGCATGCGTAACAAAGCGAACCGCCTTGAGGAGCTGTTTGTGTCACTGGTTCATGAAAAACAAGGAGATCGCGCATGATGCAGCTTTACTGGGTCGCGCTGAAAAGTATCTGGGCGAAAGAAATTCATCGCTTCATGCGCATCTGGGTGCAGACGCTGGTGCCGCCCGTTATCACCATGACGCTGTATTTTATTATTTTTGGTAACCTGATCGGTTCGCGAATCGGCGAAATGCATGGCTTCAGCTACATGCAGTTTATCGTGCCGGGCCTGATCATGATGGCGGTCATTACCAACGCTTACGCGAACGTTGCCTCTTCGTTCTTCAGCGCCAAGTTTCAGCGCAACATCGAAGAACTGCTGGTGGCGCCGGTGCCTACCCACGTCATCATCGCCGGGTTTGTCGGCGGCGGCGTGGCGCGTGGTTTATGCGTGGGTATTCTGGTGACGGCGATTTCGCTGTTCTTCGTGCCCTTTCAGGTGCATTCGTGGGTGTTTGTCGCACTGACGCTGGTGCTGACCGCAGTACTGTTTTCGCTGGCGGGTCTGCTTAACGCCGTGTTTGCAAAAACCTTCGACGATATCAGCCTGATCCCAACCTTCGTGCTGACGCCGCTGACCTATCTGGGCGGGGTGTTCTACTCCCTGACGCTGCTGCCGCCGTTCTGGCAGGGGCTGTCGCATCTGAACCCTATCGTCTACATGATCAGCGGCTTCCGCTACGGTTTCCTCGGCATTCACGATGTGCCGCTGGTGACCACGTTCGGTGTGCTGGTGGTGTTTATCGTCGCGTTTTATCTGCTGTGCTGGACGCTAATCCAGCGAGGTCGCGGCCTGCGTAGCTAATGGCCTCATTCCCCTCTCCGTTCGGGGAGGGGATAACATTTGACCGCTGTCATCATTCTCTATTTATCACCCTGATAAACTACTTGCCTGCTAAGGAGGCGAACAATGTTAGGCTGGGTGATTACCTGTCATGACGATAAAGCAGAGGAACTGCTGGAGCGTCTGGAAACGAAATATGGCCCACTGGCGCAATGCCGGGCGGTGAATTTCTGGCGCGGTCTGAGCGCCAACATGCTGAGCAGGATGTTGTGCGATGCGCTGCACGAAACGGATACCGGCGACGGCGTCATCTTTTTAACCGATACGTCTGGTGCTGCGCCGTATCGGGTGGCGTCACTGATGAGCCACAAACATCCCCGTTGTGAAGTCATTTCCGGCATCCATTTTCCCCTGCTGGAGCAAATGCTCCCCTTCCGCGCAACGATGAGCAGCGAGGCGTTTCGCCATCATATTGTGTCGCGTGGCGCGCCGGAGGTAACCAGTCTCTGGCATCAGCAGCAAAAGAATCCACCGTTTGTGCTGTTGCACGATCTGTATGACTGCTAGCGCCTGACGGGACAGGCGCTGGGTCATTTTGATCACTGAGATGAATTGATACAATCCTCGCGTTGTCTCTTTCCCGGTTCGTGTCATGAAAAAATACCTTCTCTTTCTGCTGCTGTGTGTCTCTACAGTCGTCAGCGCGGCGTTGCCTGCCCGTTATATGCAAACCACCGAAGATGCGGCGATCTGGGCGCAGATTGGCGACAAAATGATAACGGTGGGGAACATTCGCGCCGGGCAAATCCTTGCGGTCATCCCCGTGGCGGCTGACTATTATGAATTTTCATTTGGCTTCGGAACCGGCTTTATCGATAAAGGGCACCTGGCGCCGGTACAGGGCAAACAGCGGGTTGAGGACAGCTTAGGCGATCTCAATAAGCCACTCAGTAACCAAAACCTGGTGACCTGGAAAGCGACGCCCGTTTACAACGCCCCGAATGTGGG
The DNA here is from genome assembly GCF_030332325.1 of Citrobacter sp. Cs237. Taxonomy (NCBI): domain Bacteria; kingdom Pseudomonadati; phylum Pseudomonadota; class Gammaproteobacteria; order Enterobacterales; family Enterobacteriaceae; genus Citrobacter; species Citrobacter sp. Cs237. The sequence continues at coordinate 708,515 of NZ_JAOWIB010000106.1, forward strand.
CAGCGCGCCGTTTGGCGTGCTGGCGGAAAACTTACGTTATCCCGTCATCAGTAAGCTGAAGGATCGGCTTAACCAGACCTGGTATCAAATCCGCATTGGCGAGCGGCTGGCCTGGATAAGCGCGCTGGATGCCCAGGAGGACAAGGGGCTGCCGGTGCTCACTTACCACCACATTCTGCGTGATGAAGAAAACACCCGCTTTCGTCATACTTCGACAACCACCAGCGTGCGGGCATTCAGTAACCAGATGACCTGGCTGCGGGACCAGGGTTACGCCACGCTGACGATGGCGCAGCTTGAAGGGTATGTGCGCAATAAAATGAACCTGCCCGGGAAGGCGGTGGTCATTACCTTTGATGACGGTCTCAAGTCCGTCAGCCGCTATGCGTATCCGGTGTTGAAGCAGTACGGCATGAAGGCCACCGCGTTCATTATCACCTCGCGCATAAAAGGTCGACCGCAGAAGTGGGATCCACGTTCGCTACAGTTTATGAGTGTTTCCGAGCTTAACCACATCCGTGATGTTTTTGACCTTCAGTCGCATACCCACTTTTTGCATCGGGTTGATGGCTATCGTCATCCCATTCTGTTAAGCCGCAGCCACCATAATATTCTGTTTGATTTCAAACGTTCACGCCGGGCGCTGGCGCAGTTTACGCCGCAGGTGCGTTACCTTTCGTATCCGTTTGGCGGTTATAACGCGACGGCGGTTAAGGCCGCGAAAGACGCCGGTTTTCATCTGGCGGTGACGACGGTAAAAGGGAAGGTTAAGCCGGGAGATAATCCGTTATTGCTGAAGCGCCTGTACATCCTGAGAACGGACTCGCTGGAGACGATGTCGCGGCTGATCAGCAATCAGCCGCAGGGGTAGATATCAGGCAACCTGAACCGGAATGGCTTTTGCGGTGCGTTTCATTTCATTGTCGCCTTCAAAGTAGGCGACATTTGGCCGCCAGCGGCGCGCTTCTTCGTCGGACATGGTGACGAAGCTGGCGATGATCACAATATCCCCCACGCTGGCGCAATGCGCCGCCGCGCCGTTGACGGAGATAATGCGCGAACCGCGCTCGGCGGCAATTGCATAGGTGGAAAAGCGTTTGCCATTCGATACATTCCAGATATCGATAGCTTCATTTTCGAGGATCCCGGCGGCGTCGAGGAAATCCTGATCGATGGCGCAGGAACCTTCATAGTGCAGGTCCGCCTGAGTCACTTTCACGCGGTGGAGTTTGCCCTGCAGCATAGTGCGAATCATAACGTCTACCTTAAAATATTCGTCATCATTCAGGCTATCCCTGTACAGGACGCCTGAGAAGATTGATGAGTATGTACTGTCGTTAACCCGGCAGGGCGCGCCCTGCCTTGAGAATTTTCTCAGGCAGTATTGCCCGATTTTTAACCCCTGTCTACTGGGTTAATGTTACCGTCTGGTTGTCAATCAGACGCGCCTGTCCCAGCCACGCGGCCACCAGAATGACCGCCCGCTGGCTGGTTTCCGTCAGCGCAAGCAGGGTGTCGGCGTCGCGGATCTGAATATCATCGGCGCGGAAACCTTTCTCATTCAGGGCTTTTTCCGCAAGGGCGATCATTTCATCCAGTTCGCGCTCGCCGGCCTGCAGTTTTTCACCAATCTCACACATGACCTTGTATAAACCCGGGGCGATTTTGCGCTGCTCCGCGGTCAAATAACCATTGCGTGAACTGAGGGCTAAACCGTCTTTGGCGCGAATAATCGGTACGCCGACGATTTCAATGTCGTAGCCCATATCGGCCACCATTTTGCGGATCAGCGCCAGTTGCTGAAAATCTTTTTCACCGAAACAGGCGATATCCGGCTGAACGAGGTTAAACAGCTTGCTGACGATGGTGGAAACGCCGCGGAAATGGCCCGGGCGGCTGGCGCCCTCCAGCATGGTGGAAAGACCTGGAACATCAACATACGTCTGGCCTTCGGTGCCCTGCGGGTAGATTTGATCGGCTGCCGGCGCGAAAACAAAATCGACTTTACGTTTGTTCAGCTTCTCACAGTCCTCCTGCAGCGTGCGCGGATAACGCACCAGATCGTCCGGGCGGTCGAACTGCATCGGATTAACGAAGATGCTGACCACCACGATATCGGCGCGGGCTTTCGCTTCATCAACCAGCTTCATATGACCGTCGTGCAGGTTGCCCATGGTTGGAACCAGCGCAATGCGTTTTCCTTCCTGGCGGGCTCTGCGGATATGCTGGCGCAGCAGCGGCAGGGTTTCAATTATCAACACAACAAAACTCCTTAATGGAAACTGTGTTCTTCGCCCGGATAGACGCCGGACTCCACCTCGGCAATATACTGCCGCACCGCGGCGCGCATGTCGCCTGCTTCGGTAAGGAAATTTTTGGCAAATTTCGGAATATGACCGCCGGTGATGCCGAAAGCGTCATGCATCACCAGAATCTGACCGTCAGTCACGTTGCCCGCGCCAATGCCGATCACCGGAATGGTGAGCGCGTCAGTGATGCGTTTTGCCAGTTCAACCGGCACGCATTCGAGCACTAACAACTGTGCGCCCGCGGCTTCCAGCGCCAGCGCGTCATCAAGCAGCGCTTGCCCGGCGTCACCGCGCCCCTGAACCTTGTAACCGCCGAAAATATTGACCGATTGCGGCGTCAGCCCCAGGTGACCGCAGACCGGAACGGCACGCTCGGTGAGCATTTTTACGGTATCCGCCAGCCATGCGCCGCCTTCAATCTTGACCATGTTCGCCCCGGCGCGCATCACCGCCGCCGCGTTTTCAAAGGCCTGCTCCGGCGTCGCGTAAGCCATAAACGGCAGGTCAGAAAGCAGCAGGCAGTTCGGTGCGCCGCGCCGTACCGCGCACGTGTGATAGGCGATATCCGCAACGGTAACAGGAAGGGTGGAGTCATGGCCCTGAACGGTCATTCCCAGCGAGTCGCCCACCAGCATCACGTTGATGCCTTCGTCGGCAAATAACTTAGCGAAGCTGTAGTCGTAAGCCGTAATGGTGGCGAAGCGTTTTTTCTCCTGTTTGCACTTTTGCAACAGTGAGATAGTGGTTGGTTTCATAACATTTCCTGATGGTGAACGTCATATTTATCGGCATTCTAACAGTCACATTCAGGGGGGCAATTGTTTTAAGCAATCGATTGGCGTGAAAGCAGTAAACGCTAAAGGGGAGGGGATTTACCCGCGTTCGGGTTTTTCTTCGCCGAGTTCGGCGAGGCGTTGTTGTAACGATTTTCCATCCGGAAACCGCAGATCGGGCGCAATCTCAAACAGCGGCCAAAGCATAAAGCCGCGGTTGTGCATATCGTAATGGGGAACAGTCAGGCGCTCGGTCTGAATGACACGATCGCCAAACAGCATAATGTCGAGATCCAACGTGCGCGGACCCCAGCGCTCGGCTTTGCGTACGCGCCCCTGCTGCAGTTCAATCCGTTGGGTATGATCGAGCAGAGTCTCCGGCGCAAGGTCAGTGTCCAGCGCGACCGCCGCGTTCAGGTAATCCGGCTGATCCTGGGGACCTAAGGGTGCAGTGCGGTAAAAAGAGGAGACGGCGACAATCCGGCTCTGCGGAATGTCGCCAATCGATTTTATGGCAGCATTGACCTGTTCCAGGGGGGAGGCCAGGTTGCTGCCAAGCGCGATATAAGCGAGGGTCACGCGGTACCCTCGCGACGCGGGGCGCGTTTGCGCGGGCGACGATTGCGGCGGCGTGGCATCGGGTCTTCATCCAGTTCGTTGAGCATGCCCTTCTGCTCTGGCGGCGCAGAGACCTGGAATTCGCCCCACCATTGTGCCAGGCGTTGCAGCTCGGCGCTTTTTTCCGCTTCGGCGCGCAGCGCCAGCAGATCGTAAGCCGCGCGGAATTTCGGATGTTCCATGAGCTTCCACGCGCGTTTTCCCTGACGGCGGGACATCCGTAGCTGAAGCTGCCAGATATCACGGGTCAGCGAGGTCAGGCGTTTTGGAATCGCCAGCGAACGGCAGGCCTCATCCAGCACGTCATTCATTGCCAGAGCGAATGCGTCGTAGTAGGCCAGGCCGCTTTCCTGGGCGATTTTCTGCGCCATCTCCAGTAACGGGTACCAGAACATGGCGGCAAACAGGAACGCCGGGTTCACCCGCATGTCGTTGTGAATACGGTTATCGGTGTTCTTCAGCACCTGGGCGATGATGCGCTCCATTGGGCTGTCGCCGTTTTCGGTGAAATAGCGGGTAATGGTCGGGAATAGCGGCTGGAACAGGCTGTATTCGCGCAGCTTAAGATAGGTCTCGTAGCCGTAGCCTGCCTGGAGCAGCTTCAGCGACTCTTCAAACAGACGGGCTGGCGGAATGTCGTTCAGCAGCGTCGCCAGACGCGGGATCGGCTCAGCGGTTTCCGGGCTGATGCGCATGTCCAGCTTGGCGGCGAAACGCACCGCGCGCAGCATCCGCACCGGATCTTCACGGTAGCGGGTTTCCGGATTGCCGATCAGACGGATGACGCCGTCCTGTAAATCCTTCATACCGCCCACGTAATCACGGACAGTAAAGTCAGCGACGCTGTAATACAGGCTGTTAATGGTAAAGTCGCGGCGCTGGGCGTCCTCTTCAATGGAGCCGAAAATATTGTCGCGCAGCAGCATACCGTTTTGCCCACGTTGGGAGGTCGTGCGATCGCTCTCGCTGCCTTCGTGGTGACCGCGGAAGGTGGCGACTTCAATAATTTCCGGACCAAACATCACGTGCGCCAGACGGAATCGGCGACCGACCAGGCGACAGTTGCGGAACAGTTTGCGTACCTGATCCGGCGTCGCGTTGGTGGTCACGTCGAAATCTTTGGGTTTTTTGCCCAGCAACAGGTCGCGGACGCCGCCGCCAACCAGCCAGGCTTCATATCCCGCTTTGTTGAGCCTGTACATTACCTTCAGGGCATTTTCACTGATATCTTTGCGGGAAATAGCGTGCTGCTCGCGCGGGATGACCGTCATATGTGGACGGGCGACGGCAGTGTCTGCCTCGCTCTCCTCGCGGCTTAGCACCTTGCGGCAAAAATTAGCGACTCGGGTAAAAATAGTGCACCTCGGTAGTGTCAATCATCAATCAAATCAATTTACCCGCGGGCTTTCGAATTGTGAAAATGCGAAAGACAACGAGCAAAAATAGCGGCTAATCATAGCTCAGCACGACGCGTTTGAGAATGGCGGATTTACAGATGCCGATTCCGTCACGTCTGCCAGGCGCCAGTTCTCTGTGGCGAATTGAAGAATCGCCTCCACTGGCATGGCCTGCCAGTCTGGCGCAATACGCTGTCCGAGGAAGCGCAGCGCGTCAATGAGGACAGGACGCGGGTCGCCCTGCGGCAAAGCAGGCGCATGATTTTGTTTAGACAGTTTTGCGCCCTGCGCATTCAGCGCCAGCGGCAAATGAATATAGTCGGGCACTGTCCAGCCGAACAACTGGTAGAGCGAAATTTGTCGAACCGTTGGTTCGATGAGATCGGCGCCGCGCACGATTTCCGTGACGCCCTGGAAATGGTCGTCCACCACCACCGCGAGGTTATAGGCAAACAACCCATCCCGGCGATGAATAATAAAATCTTCCTGCGCCAGCCGTTCGTCGGCCTGAATATCACCGCGCAGGCGATCGTGAAAGCGGGTGACCGGATGACGTTGCCTGATGCGTACCGCTGCCTGATCCGGCCCGTTATGCTTGTCGCGGCAGTGGCCGTCATAAATACCGCCGATGCGTTGAATGCGCGCGCGGGGGCAGGTGCAGTAATAGCTCAACCCGTGATCGCGCAGCCAGGCGAGCGCCTCGCGATACGCCTCATGGCGACGGGATTGCCAGAGTATTTCGCCATCCCAGTGCAGACCGTAATGTTCCAGCTGGCGCAGAATGGTGTCAGCGGCACCGGGAACTTCACGAGGAGGATCGATATCTTCGATGCGTACGCGCCAGATGCCGTTTTGGGCTCGCGCCTGTAAATAACTGCCGAGCGCGGCAATCAGGGAGCCAAAATGCAGTGCGCCGGAAGGGGAAGGGGCGAAGCGGCCAATATAGTGTGAGTCAGTCATCGTTACGGACAAATGAAAAGGCGGGGAAGTCCCCGCCTGGTGTAAACGTGATCAAACGGTGGGGATTAACCCGCCATCTGTTTTTCGCGAATTTCAGCCAGCGTTTTGCAGTCGATGCAGAGATCGGCTGTCGGACGCGCTTCCAGGCGACGAATACCGATTTCCACACCGCAGGATTCGCAGTAGCCGAAATCTTCATCTTCAACCTTCTTCAGCGTTTTCTCGATCTTTTTGATCAGTTTGCGCTCACGGTCACGGTTACGCAGCTCAAGGCTGAACTCTTCTTCCTGCGCGGCACGGTCTACCGGGTCAGGGAAGTTGGCAGCTTCGTCCTGCATATGAGTAACGGTGCGATCGACTTCATCCCTAAGTTGATTACGCCATGCTTCAAGAATACGCCTGAAGTGCGACAGCTGGGCTTCGTTCATATACTCTTCGCCCGGTTTCTCCTGGTACGGCTCCACCCCAGCGATGGCGAGAATACTCAGGGACGATGTTTTACGGTTTTGCCCTTCTTGCATGTTGCTTCTCCTTAACACGCACTATCGATCCCCATGTTCGGGGGAAAAATCAGGTCGCTATAAATAGCAGATGCTTTTCCGGATAGCAATTAACTAAACGTAACACTTGACAACCCTGTGAGGAAAAGCGTATTTGCGCACGCGACCAGAATACTAAATAACCAAAATTTTACATCACTAAAAAGTAATGGGTAATGGCTCTTTAAGAGTCATACTCCCGGCAGAAAGTTCCGCTTTATAAACCAGAATTTCTACCCCCTTACGCTGTGCCTCAATCAATAGTTGCGCGTATTTCGCGTCAATATGGCGCGCAGGTGAAAACCGTGTAATGGCGGAATGCAGAACGGCGAAAAAAATCACGGCGCGTTTGCCTTCAGCCGCTACGCTCATCAATTCCCGAAGATGTTTCTGACCTCGTTCAGTGATGGCATCGGGAAAAAAACCGAAATCCTTTTCCGCCAGCGTTACCGATTTCACTTCAATATAGCAGTCAGGCCGGAAATCTGCCTGTAACATAAAATCGATGCGGCTTCGTTCGGCGCCGTATTTTACTTCGCTTTTCAGGGTACTGTATCCTGAAAGTTCTGAAACCCTGCCTTGTTCCAGAGCCTCTTTCGTCAGCCTGTTCGCCCATAATGTGTTAACACAAATAAGCGCGCCATTTTGGGTTTCAGTTAATTCCCAGGTATGCGGATATTTGCGTTTAGTATTTTCTGACGTCGAATACCAGACGGTGTCCCCGGGCTCTGCGCAACCGGTCATTGCGCCAGTATTTGGGCAGTGTAACGTGAGTACGGTTCCGTCGGGTGTGATCACATCGGCTAAAAAACGTTTATAACGCTTAACCAGCGTGGCGCGCTGGAGGGGGGGAGAAAACTGCATCACGCGTGTCCTTAAATTATTCGCTGAGCGTCCAGCGCAGCAACGGCGTGTATCGGGTTCGTCCCCGGGTGAACGAGGAGGCGTAAAGCGTAAACTCAGTTACCGGAAACGACCAACAAAAACCGGGCGCGGGAATGGCGACCGCATGGCTGGCGTCACGCAGCAAAGTTACGTGCGGATGAAACGGCTGCGGGCTTTGGTAGCAGCCGCTGCGCGCGGCCTGGGCGCGCAGCATATTGGCCAGTTGCAGTAAACCCCGCGGCGACTGGCGCGTTCCGAGCCAGACCACCCGGGAGCGCAGCCATTGCCCCGCATCGTCCAGCGTCAGCGTGAAAGCAGGCTGGCGAATGCGTCCGGCCAGCGTAGCTAACGCCTGTTGTTTGTCGGCGCTAACGTCGCCTAAAAACGCCAGCGTTACGTGCAGGTTGTCGGCCGCTACGGGTCGCCCCGCCTCGGGGGCAAAGTGCGCCGCGCGCCAGTGAACAATTTGCGCGCGCGCGTCGGCGGGCAGCTCAATGGCAAAGAACAGCCGTTTCGGCTCAGACATCTTCGGTACTCGGTTATGAATTAACGCGATGCTACAATGCAGCGCGAAGAATGTTAACCCTCTGGAGCCATTTGTGACGTCATTGCCTGTTGCCGCCGTACTGCCTGAACTGCTTGCCGCACTGGATTCTGCGCCGCAGGTTCTGCTGAGCGCGCCGACCGGCGCCGGTAAATCCACCTGGCTGCCGCTGCAGTTTCTTTCCCATCAACGCTTTGACGGACGGATTATCCTGCTTGAGCCGCGTCGTCTGGCGGCGCGTAATGTGGCGCAGCGGCTGGCGGAGCTGTTGAACGAAAAGCCCGGCGAAACGGTGGGATACCGGATGCGCGCGCAATCCTGCGTGGGGCCAACCACGCGGCTGGAGGTGGTCACCGAAGGGGTGCTGACGCGAATGATACAGCGCGACCCGGAGCTAAGCGGCGTCAGCCTGGTGATCCTTGATGAATTCCACGAGCGCAGTCTGCAGGCGGATTTGGCGCTGGCGCTGTTGCTTGATGTGCAGCAGGGGCTGCGCGACGACCTGACGCTGCTGATCATGTCCGCCACGCTGGATAACGATCGCCTGCGGCAGCGTCTGCCGGATGCGCCGGTGGTGGTGTCCGAAGGGCGCGCTTACCCCGTTGAGCGCCGCTATCAACCCCTGACGGCGCAACTGCGTTTTGATGAGGCCGTTGCCGTCGCCACCGCCGAACTGCTGCGCCAGGAACCGGGATCGCTGCTGTTGTTTTTACCCGGCGTCGGCGAGATCCAGCGCGTACAGGAACATCTGAGCGCGCGTGTCGGCAGCGATGTCCTTCTCTGTCCGCTGTATGGCGCGCTGTCGCTGAATGCCCAGCGTACGGCGATCCTGCCTGCGCCGCCGGGAATGCGTAAAGTGGTGCTGGCGACCAATATCGCCGAAACCAGTCTGACCATCGAAGGCATTCGACTGGTGGTCGATTGCGCCCAGGAGCGTGTCGCCAGATTTGACGCGCGTACCGGGCTGACCCGGCTGATTACGCAGCGCGTCAGTCAGGCGTCAATGACCCAGCGTGCCGGTCGCGCCGGACGTCTGGCGCCGGGCATTTGCCTGCATCTGATCGCCAAAGAACAGGCGGAACGCGCCGCTGCGCAAGGGGATCCCGAAATCCTGCATAGCGATCTCTCCGGCCTGCTGATGGAGCTGTTGCAATGGGGATGCAGCGATCCCGCACAGTTAACCTGGCTGGATCTGCCGCCCGCGATACACTTACAGGCGGCGAAACGGCTGTTACAGATGCTGGGCGCGTTGGATGGCGAACGCCTGAGCGCAAGAGGGCAAAAGATGGCGGCGTTGGGCAACGACCCGCGGCTGGCTGCTATGTTAGTGAGCGCTTCCGATCCCGACGCCGCCGCAACCGCCGCCCAGCTTGCGGCGATCCTCGAAGAGCCGCCGCGCGGAGGCAATACCGATCTTGGCGTAGCGTTTTCACGCCACCAGCCCGCCTGGCAGCAGCGCAGCCAGCAACGGTTGAAACGCCTGAATAGCCGCAGCGGCGTCGCGGACGTCTCGCGGATCGCGCCATTGCTGGCGTACGCCTTTGCCGATCGCGTGGCGCGACGGCGCGGCCTGGACGGACGTTATCAACTGGCAAACGGCATGGGCGCAGTGCTGGACGCCGATGATGCGCTGGGACGTCATGAATGGCTGATCGCCCCGCTCTTGCTGCAGGGCAGTGCGTCGCCGGACGCGCGGATCCTGCTGGCGTTGCCGCTGGACATCGACGCGCTTGTCCGGCAATGTCCGGAACTGTTGCAGCAGTCGGACACGATTGAATGGGATGAGGCGCAGGGGACGCTCAAAGCGTGGCGCAGGATGCGCATCGGACAACTGACGGTGAAAGTACAGCCGTTGGCGAAACCCTCGGAAGACGAGCTGCATCTGGCGATGCTGAACGGGATCCGCGACAGGGGGCTGGATGTGCTCAACTGGACGCCGGAAGCGGTGCAGTTGCGTCTGCGTTTGCAGTGTGCGGCGAAGTGGCTGCCGGAATATGACTGGCCTGCGGTGGACGATCAGACGCTACTGGCGAATCTTGAGCGCTGGTTGCTGCCGCATATGGCCGGTGTGCATTCGTTAAAAAATCTGAAATCGCTGAATATTCATCAGGCTTTGCTGGGACTGCTCGACTATCCTCTGCAGCAACGTCTGGTGAGTTCGCTGCCCACACATTACACTGTGCCGACAGGAAGTCGGATAGCCATTCGTTATCATGAGGATAACCCGCCCGCGTTGGCGGTCCGAATGCAGGAAATGTTTGGCGAGGCCAGTACGCCGACCATCGCCGAAGGGCGCGTGCCGTTGGTACTGGAACTCTTATCGCCCGCCCAGCGGCCCTTACAGATTACGCGTGATTTAAGCGCGTTCTGGCAGGGGGCGTACCGCGAGGTACAAAAAGAGATGAAAGGACGCTACCCCAAACATGTCTGGCCTGACGACCCGGCGAATACCGCGCCCACGCGGCGTACCAAAAAGTATTCATAATGGGACGAATGTCCTCTGTAAGCCGGTAAGCAAAGCGTTATCTGGCAAAACAGCGAGCGATAAATTGAGAGATTTCTTCTTCTGTCGGGTGACAGAAGAACTGAAAATCGGGCCTTTGCGCCTGAACGTTGCGGAGAAAAAACATGGCCGGGAATGACCGCGAGCCGATTGGACGCAAAGGGAAACCCTCGCGTCCGGTGAAACAAAAGGTGAGCCGTCGCCAACTCAGAGATGATGAGTACGACGACGATTATGATGATGACTATGAGGATGAAGAACCGATGCCGCGTAAAGGTAAGGGCAAAGGGCGTAAGCCTCGTGGTAAGCGCGGCTGGTTGTGGCTGCTGCTGAAAATAGCGATTGTTTTTCTGGTGCTGTTCGCCATTTACGGCGTTTATCTGGATCAAAAAATCCGCAGTCGTATTGATGGCAAAGTCTGGCAATTGCCCGCGGCCGTTTATGGCCGGATGGTGAATCTCGAGCCCGAAATGCCGGTCAGCAAGAACGAAATGGTGCGACTGCTGGAAGCGACGCAGTATCGCCAGGTGACGAAGATGACGCGTCCCGGCGAGTTTACCGTGCAGGCCAACAGCATTGAAATGATCCGCCGTCCGTTTGATTTCCCGGACAGCAAAGAGGGGCAGGTGCGCGCGCGCTTGACCTTTGATGGCGGCCATCTGGATACGATCGTGAATATGGATAATAACCGCCAGTTCGGGTTTTTCCGTCTCGATCCGCGTTTGATCACCATGCTCTCTTCGCCAAACGGCGAGCAGCGTCTGTTTGTGCCGCGCAGCGGCTTCCCGGATCTGCTGGTGGATACGCTGCTGGCGACCGAAGACCGTCACTTTTACGAGCATGACGGCGTCAGTCTGTACTCTATTGGCCGCGCGGTTCTGGCGAACCTGACCGCCGGACGGACGGTGCAGGGGGCAAGTACGCTGACGCAACAGTTAGTGAAAAACCTGTTCCTGACCAGCGAGCGTTCGTACTGGCGTAAGGCCAACGAAGCTTATATGGCGCTGCTGATGGACGCCCGCTACAGCAAAGACCGCATCCTTGAGCTGTATATGAACGAGGTGTATCTCGGACAGAGCGGCGATAACGAAATCCGCGGCTTCCCGCTGGCGAGTCTGTACTACTTTGGCCGCCCGGTGGAAGAGTTAAGCCTTGATCAGCAGGCGTTGCTGGTCGGAATGGTGAAAGGGGCGTCCATTTATAACCCTTGGCGTAACCCGACGCTGGCGCTGGAGCGTCGCAACCTTGTGCTGCGCCTGCTGCAACAGCAGCAGATCATCGATCAGGAACTGTACGATATGCTGAGCGCGCGTCCGCTGGGCGTGCAGCCGCGTGGTGGGGTGATCTCGCCGCAGCCGGCATTCATGCAAATGGTGCGTCAGGAACTGCAGGCGAAGCTCGGCGATAAGGTGAAAGATCTCTCCGGCGTGAAGATTTTCACCACCTTCGATTCCGTGGCGCAGGATGCCGCCGAGAAAGCGGCGGTGGAAGGCATTCCGCTACTGAAAAAGCAGCGTAAGCTGAGCGATCTCGAAACCGCGATCGTGGTGGTGGACCGCTTCAGCGGCGAAGTGCGCGCGATGGTCGGCGGCGCCGAACCGCAGTTTGCGGGCTATAACCGTGCGATGCAGGCGCGCCGTTCGATTGGTTCTCTGGCAAAACCGGCTACTTATCTGACCGCCCTGAGCCAGCCAAAGATTTATCGCCTGAATACGTGGATCGCTGATGCGCCGATTGCGCTGCGTCAGCCAAACGGCCAGGTCTGGTCGCCGCAGAACGATGACCGTCGCTATAGCGAAAGCGGAAAAGTAATGCTGGTCGATGCCCTGACGCGTTCGATGAACGTGCCGACGGTGAATCTGGGGATGGCGCTGGGCCTGCCTGCGGTGACTGACACCTGGGCAAAACTGGGCGTACCAAAAGATCAGTTGCATCCGGTTCCGGCCATGCTGCTGGGGGCGCTTAACCTGACGCCTGTCGAAGTGGCGCAAGCGTTCCAGACAATCGCCAGCGGCGGTAACCGTGCGCCGCTCTCCGCGTTGCGTTCGGTGATTGCGGAAGATGGCACCGTGCTGTATCAAAGCTTCCCGCAGGCGGAGCGCGCCGTTCCGGCGCAAGCGGCGTACATGACGCTGTGGACGATGCAGCAAGTTGTCCAGCGCGGTACCGGTCGCCAGCTTGGCGCGAAGTATCCGGGTCTGCATCTTGCGGGCAAAACCGGGACCACCAATAACAACGTGGACACCTGGTTTGCCGGGATCGACGGTAGTCAGGTGACGATTACCTGGGTAGGCCGTGATAACAACCAGCCGACGAAGCTCTATGGCGCGAGCGGGGCGATGTCGATTTACCAGCGCTATCTGGCGAATCAGACGCCGACGCCGCTGACCTTAACGCCGCCGGAAGATATCGTTGATATGGGCGTGGACTATGACGGCAACTTTGTTTGCAGCGGCGGGATGCGTACATTGCCGGTGTGGACAACCGATCCTGACGCGCTTTGCCAACAGGGTGAAATGCTGCAACAGCAGCAACCGTCAGGTAACCCGTTCGATCAATCTTCTCAGCCGCAGCCGCAACAGCAGCAGGCGCCACAGGAAGAGAAGAAAGACAGCGACGGCGTGGCTGGTTGGATCAAAGATATGTTTGGCGGTAACTAACGCGACGCTGTGCCCGTTGATGTCATGAGAAAAAGCCAGAATAACATCTGGCTTTTTCTTTTATAAAAGCAAACGGCGTCAATGGTTAGATAATGTCAAATATAATATTAGTTATATTTATTTCATGAATTTTAATTTAACTTAATTTCATTTTAAATAAAAATCAGGTTTTTTATTTCCTAAATAATACAGGCATTTGCGTATAATCTTGTCGTTTTCCTCATTCCGAAGGGTGTTCATTCCTGCGGTTTAATATAATAATATTTTTAGGAGAGGTTTTCAGGCAAAGGATATGTGCTGTTTTCAATATTGAAACTGTAAATGTAAATATTGAAGGCGTAATGGAGTTCTCCGTAACGTCCGCCTTATCTGTTATTTTCTCCAGTATTTATTCATTTTATCAATTATTGAGCATAAGTAAGGAATGCTATATGTGCAAAAAATCAGTGTTATCACTGCTGGCAATCAGTTTAACCGCGGCGCTCTCTGCACCAGCCATGGCTGTTGATACAGGAACGATAACGTTTAGCGGCAAAATCCTTAATGATAGTTGTGTCGTTAATATCAATGGGACGGCAACTAACGGAACGGTGACATTTAATGATTTGTCCGCGACTGCTTTTGGCGCCGATAAAAAGGTGGGCGACACGCAAAAAGTCGAAATCGCCCTGACGGAATGTGATGCTTCTGTCGGCAAACTGAACGTTAAATTCGAAGGCACCCGCATCGACGGTTATTCCGATGAAGTATTAACAACTACTGGTAAAGCTAAAAACTTAGGGGTTCGCTTGTTGCCTGAGGGAAGCAGTAGTTATGTGAAATTTGATGGTTCAGAACCCGACTCATCACTGGATAAGGCCAATAGCGCGAACGTTGCTTTTAACTATACCGCTGAAGTCATTCAGGTAGGAAGCACAGCGCCAACGGTGGGTGATTACTCTGCTGAAACAACCTATACCTTGCTCTATCGTTAAGGATAGTTTTGCTGGCCCGGGGCGGGCCAGTTTTTTCAACGGACTGAAAAAGAGTATGAATAACTTTCGCTATATATACGCTTTTATTTTCTTCATGTTATCGCATTCCGCAATGGCAGGTATCGTGTTGGGCGGAACGCGTATCGTCTACCCGGCTAAGCAGGCGGAAGTCCAGATAGCGTTAAAAAATAAAGATACCGATAAACGTTATCTCGTACAAAGTTGGGTGAGCAACCTCGACGATAGCAAAGCGCCCTTTGTTATTACGCCCCCCATTTATAAGATTGATGAAAACAGACAAACCCTACTGCATATTGTTTATACGGGACATGAAAACGCGCTGCCTCAGGATCGCGAGTCCATTTTTATGACAAATGTGAAGTCTGTTTCTGCGATCCCGGAAAATATGCGCGATAAAAATATGCTGCAATTTGCCATAAAGACGAAACTGAAGCTTTTTTATCGCCCTGCGGGGTTAAGCGATAGCGATGCAAGAGATGCCTGGAAATCCTTAGAGTTTAAGCGAACCGGTAATCGTATGGCTGTTAAAAATCCTTCTCCCTTTTTCATCACTTTCGGACAGCTAACCGTGGGTGGGCGTGACGCTAAACCGGTAGGAAATTCAAATATGCCAAGTGCGCTCAGCATGATGTTGGCCCCCTTTAGCGAGCAATCTTTCGAGATACCTGCGGGCGCAAAAGGGGACGTTGCGTGGTCTGCAATGAACGACTTTGGATCTGAAACGGAAGTGCAAAAGCGGCCTTTATGATTTTTTTCGGGAACCTTGTATTTAGAGAGCGTCATAATGGCTATATATCGCAAACTTCGGGCATTTACGTTAAATACATGCACATTATCGATACTGGCGTTAAATTTCCCTGTTCTTGCAGAAGATTATTTTAATCTCAGCGTGCTTGAAACGGATACGCCGCTCGAGAATACAGGCGCGCTGGAAGCCTATCTGAAAAATAATGGTTTATCGCCAGGCCAATATTTGACAACGATAGTGTGGGACCAACAGCGCCTCGACGCTCGCAATCTTAATTACACGCTTTCCAAAGATAAAAAGAAACTGCTTCCGGAGTTGACCAAAGGTGAACTCCGGGAATTGGGCGTCAAGGTAGACACGCTTTCCAGCTTTAATCACCTGGACGATGACGCGCTTGTCGATGATATCAGTCAATATATTCCTGACGCGAGTTATGACTTTAATCAGGATACACATGTGCTGCAGTTGCGCATTCCGCAAATTTACCGGGATCTTCTCCTGGCAGGGGACAGCAACCCGAGAACCTGGGATGACGGAATGCCCGCTGTGTGGACGAGCTATTATTTTTCCGGCTCTCGTCAGCATTCAAATAGCACGACCAATATCTCTAACTGGGCAAGTTTGAACTCGGGTATCAATCTTGGCGCATGGCGCTTGCGGAACAGCAGTAACTGGGGTGACGAAGAGGGATGGCAGTCGCTTAGCACTACGCTGGAACGCGATATCAAGTGGCTAAGAAGTCAGCTTGAAGTAGGGCAAACGTACACAAATGGCGAGCTGTTTGACAGCGTACAGATGACTGGCGTGAAGCTGGAAACGGACACAAGTATGCTGCCAGGCAGTTTGCAAGGATTTGCCCCGGTGGTTCGCGGCATTGCGAATAGCGACGCAAAAGTGACGGTTAAGCAAAACGGGTACACCATTTATCAGACCAATGTCTCCCCCGGACCGTTTGAAATTCACGACCTTTCGCAAGTGACGGCTGGCGCGGACCTGGAGGTGACTGTACAGGAATCGGATGGTACGGAACGCAGTTTCATCCAGGTGAGTTCGTCGGTTCCCGTTATGTTACGAGACGGCGCGGTGAAATACAGCGTTGCCGCCGGGAAGTACCGTGATGTCGATAACGGTGAAGAGCCCGGTTTTGGTCAGGCAACGCTGATCTACGGGTTACCGTATGGCATCACCGTTTACGGTGGAGGACTTGGCGCGTCGATGTACCATGCGGCTCTGCTTGGTGTCGGCGCCGATCTCCAGGGGTACGGCTCCTTCTCTCTCGATTTTACTACGGCGAAAACCGCGTTCAATCACGATCGCAATGACACGAAAGGGCAATCCTGGCGCGCCCAGTATGCCAAAGATTTTCCCGTAACCGACACCACGTTAACCCTGGCCAGCTATCGCTATTCCACATCGGGTTTTTACACGTTTCAGGAAGCGCTTGATCAGCGTAACGATGACTACGATGAAGATGATATTTACAGCTATCGCAGTACCAATAATCGCCGTAGCCGCTTGCAGTTAAATCTCTCACAGTCGCTCAATGATTGGGGATCGATTTACGCCAATGCTTACCAGCAAGACTACTGGGATATGGACGGGCATGAACGTAGCATCAGTATGGGCTACAGCAGCAGTTGGGAGGGGATCAATTGGTCACTGAACTACAGCCTGACGAAGACGCCCTCATCGGATAACGATCAGCAAGTGTCAGTGAGCTTTACCGTTCCGTTGTCGCGCTGGATGGCTAATTCATGGGCGACATACAATCTGAGCAGCACCCGGCACGGAGAAACCTCCCATCAGGTGGGCGTCAGTGGAACCTTATTACAAGACAATAACTTAAGTTATAACGTGCAGCAAACCTATGCTAACCATGATAAAGGTTATGGCGCCTATTTATCCTCTCGCTATCGCGCCTCCTATGGCGAGTTCAACACCAGCTATAGCTATCAAAAAGAGACGAAACAGTGGAGCTATGGCGTACAAGGCTCCGTGGTGGCCCATCCTCATGGCATCACGCTCGGACAGTCGCTGCAGGATGCGTTTGCAGTCGTTCATATTGATCATGGCGACAATGTGAAAGTGCAGAATTCTCAGGGGATCTATACCGATTTTTGGGGAAATGCGATTGTCCCTACGCTGACCAACTATCGACGAAATACTGTAACGGTAAACACGCTTGGTCACGATGACATTGATATTCAGGATGCTTCGGTTGATGTCACACCGACAAAAGGCGCAGCGGTGGCGGCGGATTTCACTGCGCGTAAAGGAAAACGCGCGCTGCTCACGCTCAACCTGGGTCAGGGGAAAGTGCCTTTCGGCGCGGTGCTGAGTCTGGAGGGGACGACAGCCCTTGTCGGTGACGACGGCGAAGCGTACGTCACGGGCTTAAACGGGACACAGCGGTTTACCGTTCAGTGGGGAAAAACGCCGGATACGCAATGTGAAGGAAGCGTCACTGTGCCGGAAACCCTGGAGGCCAGAATCTATACGGCGTCCGTCGCATGCCTACAGAGCAGGTAAAAAAGATGAACAGAATACGCGAGAGGATTTTACGGGGTCTTGCCATTGCACTACTGGTGCTTACTGGCAATGGCCTGAGTTTTTACGCCACGGCAAGCTGTGTCATTACGAAAGGGGGACCTGATGCAGCGCAGGTTACCTTTACCTTGCCGCCACTGGTCGTCAGTAAAGATGCCGCTGTCGGTCAAATTCTTTACACTGAGGAACTGACCAGTGCGCAAATAACGGTTGCCTGCGATGCTGACGGCAATATTCATCAAGGATATACCGGCGGACTTAGTGACGCCGATCTGGTTACAACAAGTTCCCTCGAGGGGGTTTACGCAACGGGCATTCCAGGAATTGGTTTCCGTGCTGCGTGGGCTAATTTCCCGAATGGAACGTTAGGCCCTGAAAACCTGATCACTCCCTGGCATATGGGAAGCGATATGGTAAAAAAAAGAGATGCTGCCTATCCCATTACCCTCCATGCTGCCGTTCAGCTCGTGGTTACCGGACCTGTTTCATCGGGTGTGCTTGACACCAGTAAACTGATCGCGGACTGGAAATACGACGATAAAGTCATCGGTCAGTTACGCTTTAATTCAACCACAATCGATATTAAATCCAATACTTGCCAACTGATGGAAAACAATATCACGGTACCGTTAGCCACGATCACGGCGCACGACTTCACGAACAATGTCTCGAAGGTGGTTTCTGACGACAGTTTTAAAATTCAGCTTGAGCGGTGTGATGCGGGCATTAAGGTTGATTATCGCTTCACAACCTCAGGCTCAACGGGCGTGCAGGATGGGGATGTGCTTTCTATTGCGACAGGCGAAAATGCGGCTGAGGGCATTGGCATCCAGATTCTTGACAACAATGATACGGTGCTTCAGTTTGATCGGGACTACACCGCAGCAGGTAACACGGCTCAGGACCAGTCAGTAACCATTCCGCTTAAAGCCCGATATATCAAAACCGGTACGATAAAGGGCGGACAGGTCGATGCTGTAGCGACCTTTGAAGTTTATTATCGGTAAACCTCGGTTTTTGTTCTCTCTGAGCCCTGAGCATTTTGTTAACCTCAGGGCGCTTGTTTTAACCCTTTCTTTTCATCTGGATAATTCTTAACCCCTTAGTTTTGCCAGGGACGCGTATTGCTTGCTATCTCGCCAGCGTTTCGAATATTATTCTGCCGTCATAATAATAATTCTCGTTTACGTTATCATTCACTTTCCATCAGAGATATACCAATGGCGCGTTATAAAACTGCTCAGCCAACATACTCTCTGCGTAAAATCGCAGTTGTAGTAGCCACAGCGGTTAGCGGCATGTCTGTCTATGCACAGGCGGCGGTTCAACCGAAAGAAGAAACCATTACCGTAACTGCTGCGCCTGCTCCGCAGGAAAGCGCCTGGGGTCCGGCGGCGACCATCGCGGCGCGACAGTCTGCCACGGCGACCAAAACCGATACCCCGATCCAGAAAGTACCGCAGTCCATTTCAGTGGTCACTGCGGAAGAGATGGCGCTGCATCAGCCTAAATCAGTGAAAGAGGCGCTGAGCTATACGCCAGGCGTTGCTGTCGGCACTCGCGGTGCGTCCAATACCTATGATTATCTGATCATCCGCGGTTTCGCTGCTGACGGCCAAAGCCAGAATAACTATCTGAACGGTCTGAAGATGCAGGGTAACTTCTATAACGATGCGGTGATCGACCCTTACATGCTGGAACGCGCAGAAGTGATGCGCGGTCCTGTTTCCGTCCTGTACGGTAAGAGCAACCCGGGCGGCCTGCTGAATATGGTCAGTAAGCGTCCCACCACCGAACCGCTGAAAGAAGTGCAGTTTAAAATGGGCACCGACAGCCTGTTCCAGACCGGCTTCGACTTCAGCGACGCGCTGGATGATGACGGCGTTTACTCTTACCGTTTAACCGGTCTGGCGCGCTCGGCGAATGCCCAGCAGCAGGGCGCGGAAGAACAACGTTATGCCATCGCGCCGTCGTTCAGCTGGCGTCCGGATGATAAAACCAACTTCACCTTCCTCTCGTATTTCCAGAACGAGCCGGAAACCGGTTATTACGGCTGGTTGCCGAAAGAGGGGACGGTATCCACGCTGCCGAACGGTAAGCGTCTGCCGACCGACTTCAACGAAGGGGCGAACAACAACACCTATTCCCGTAACGAGAAGATGGTGGGCTACAGCTTCGACCACGAATTCAACGATACCTTTACCGTGCGTCAGAACCTGCGTTACGCGCAGAACAAAGTTGAGCAGAACAGCGTCTACGGTTACGGCATGTGCTCGGATCCGCTCTATTCAAGCAACCCGACTTCCAGCCCGTGCGCCAGCGTTCCTCAGTCGCAATGGGGCCACACCCTGACCCGTCAGTATGTTATCGACAATGAGAAGCTGGAGAACTTTGCGGTGGATACCCAACTGCAGAGTCAGTTTACCACCGCCTCTGTCGATCACACGCTGCTGACCGGCGTTGACTTTATGCGTATGCGTAACGATATCGATTCCTGGTTTGGCTATGCCGGTTCCGTAACGCCATCTGATATCTATAACCTTGACCGCGGTGACTTCGACTTCGGTGCGCATCCTGGCCCGTCAGGCGCCTACCGCGTGCTGAACAAACAGAAGCAGACCGGCCTGTACGTGCAGGATCAGATGCAGTGGGATAAAGTGCTGGTGACCCTCGGCGGTCGCTATGACTGGGCGAAGCAGGACTCCCTGAACCGTGAAACAGGCGTCCAGGACTCGCGTGATGATAACCAGTTCACCTGGCGCGGCGGCGTTAACTACCTGTTTGATAACGGCGTAACCCCATACTTCAGCTACAGCGAGTCATTTGAACCGGCTTCACAGGTTGGACAAAATGGCAACATCTTCGCGCCGTCAAAAGGTAAGCAGTACGAAGCGGGCGTGAAGTATGTGCCGAACGATCGTCCGATCGTTATCACCGGCGCCGTTTACCAGTTGACCAAAACCAACAACCTGATGGCTGACCCGAACGGTTCATTCTTCTCGGTTGAAGGCGGTGAAATTCGCTCGCGTGGCGTGGAAATTGAAGCGAAAGCAGCGCTGTCGGCCAGCGTTAACGTGGTAGGCTCTTATACTTATACTGATGCGGAATACACCACCGACACCAACTACAAAGGCAACACCCCGGCACAGGTGCCAAAACACATGGCTTCCCTGTGGGGCGACTACACGGTCTTTGACGGCCCGCTCTCCGGCCTGACGCTGGGCACTGGCGTTCGCTATACCAGCTCCAGCTACGGCGATCCGGCGAACTCCTTTAAAGTCGGCAGCTATACCCTGGTGGATGCGCTGGTCCGTTACGACCTGGCACGCGTGGGCATGGCGGGGTCGAATGTCGCCCTGCACGTGAACAACCTGTTTGATCGCGAATATGTCGCCAGCTGCTTTAACACTTATGGCTGCTTCTGGGGCGCGGAACGTCAGGTCGTTGCAACTGCAACCTTCCGTTTCTAATTTCTCTTTTGGGCACGCTTTGCGTGCCCGTTTTACAAGTTGGCCGCTATGCAGGAACACACCCCTCTTCCCGATACCACTTTTGCACTGCGTGATGTCGCCTTTCGCGTTCCCGGGCGCACGCTTCTGCATCCTCTGTCGTTAACCTTCCCGGTGGGGAAAGTGACGGGGCTGATCGGTCACAACGGCTCCGGTAAATCCACCTTGCTGAAAATGCTAGGTCGCCATCAGCCGCCGTCCGAAGGGGAGATCCTCCTTGACGATCAGCCGTTGGACAGCTGGAGCAGCAAAGCTTTCGCCCGAAAGGTGGCTTATCTGCCACAGCAGTTGCCGCAGGCAGAGGGCATGACCGTCCGCGAACTGGTGGCGATTGGGCGTTATCCGTGGCACGGGGCGTTGGGGCGATTTGGCGTAGCGGACAGAGAAAAAGTGGAGGAAGCCATTACGCTGGTGGGCTTAAAACCGCTGGCGCATCGTCTGGTGGACAGCCTCTCCGGCGGCGAACGTCAGCGCGCGTGGATTGCGATGCTGGTGGCGCAGGACAGCCGCTGCCTGCTGCTCGATGAGCCGACTTCGGCGCTGGATATTGCCCATCAGGTGGATGTGCTGGCGCTGGTGCACCGCTTAAGCCAGCAGCGTGGTCTGACGGTCATTGCCGTGTTGCATGATATCAACATGGCCGCGCGCTATTGCGACTACCTGGTTGCGCTACGCGGCGGTGAAATGATAGCCCAGGGTACACCTGCCGGACTGATGCGCAGCGAGACGCTGGAGCAAATATACGGTATCCCGATGGGTATTCTGCCGCATCCGACCGGTGCTGCTCCCGTGAGTTTTGTTTATTAATGAACGGATTACACCAATTAACGCGTCGTCGTTTATTAACGGCGATGGCGCTCTCTCCGCTCATCTGGCAGATGAGCCAGGCGCGTGCGGCATCTGTTGATCCGCATCGCATTGTGGCGCTGGAATGGCTGCCGGTCGAGCTACTGTTGGCGCTCGGTATCACGCCATATGGCGTTGCAGATATTCCTAACTACCGGCTATGGGTGAACGAGCCGCCGCTCCCGGCGTCGGTCATCGATATTGGTTTGCGTACCGAACCTAATCTCGAACTGCTGACCGAAATGAAGCCTTCGTACATGTTCTGGTCGACAGGTTATGGTCCGTCCCCGGAGAAGCTGGCGCGCATCGCGCCCGGGCGTGGTTTTAACTTTAGCGACGGCAATAAGCCCCTGGCGGTGGCCCGTAAGTCGCTGAATGAGATGGCGCAACTGCTGAATCTGGACGCGGCGGCAGCCCGGCATCTCAGTGAATTCGATCGGTTTATCGAAAGTAAAAAGCCGCGCTTCGTTCAACGAGGCACGCGTCCGTTGCTGCTGATTACCCTGCTCGATGCCCGTCATATGCTGGTCTTTGGTCCGAACTGTTTGTTCCAGGAGGTGCTGGATGAGTACGGGATCCGCAACGCCTGGCAGGGGGAAACCAACTTCTGGGGCAGCACGGCGGTGGGGATCGATCGCCTTGCCGCGTACAAAGATGCCGATGTGCTCTGTTTTGATCATGGCAACACTAAAGAGATGGCTACGCTGATGCGTACGCCGCTATGGCGGGCGATGCCGTTCGTACGCGAAGGGCGCTTCCAGCGCGTGCCGGCAGTGTGGTTTTATGGCGCAACGTTATCGACAATGCACTTTGTACGCATTCTCGATAACGCGCTGGGAGGCAAAGCGTGAGTAAACGTATCGCGTTCTTCCCGGCTTTTTTGCTGGTTCTGCTGTATGTTATCGCGACGGGCTTAACCTGGGGAAACCTTTCCCTCGCGCTGCCGCGTAGCCAGTGGCAGCAGGCGTTGTGGGCGCCGGATATCAACGTTATCGAACAGATGATGTTTCACTACAGCCTGCTGCCGCGGCTGGTGATTTCTTTGCTGGTGGGGGCCGGGCTGGGTCTGGTGGGCGTATTGTTCCAGCAGGTGCTGCGTAACCCCCTGGCGGAACCGACCACGCTCGGCGTGGCGACGGGCGCTCAGTTGGGGATTACGGTAACGACGCTATGGGCGATTCCGGGAGCGATGGCGGCGCAGTTTGCCGCGCTTACCGGGGCGTGTATCGTTGGCGTGCTGGTATTTGGCGTCGCGTGGGGCAAGCGCCTTTCACCCGTCACGCTGATCCTCGCGGGTCTGGTGGTAAGCCTCTACTGCGGGGCGATTAACCAGCTGTTAGTGTTATTCCATCACGATCAATTGCAAAGCATGTTCCTCTGGAGCACCGGTACGTTGACACAAACTGACTGGAGCGGCGTGCAGCGCCTTTGGCCGCAACTGCTCGGTGGCGTGATGCTTACGCTGTTGCTGCTGCGTCCGCTGACGCTGATGGGGCTGGATGACGGCGTGGCGCGTAATCTGGGCCTGGCGCTGTCGCTGGCGCGTCTGGCGGCTCTGACGCTGGCGATAGTGCTTAGCGCGTTGTTGGTCAACGCGGTCGGGATCATCGGCTTTATTGGCCTGTTTGCGCCGCTGCTGGCGAAAATGCTCGGCGCGCGCCGCCTGCTGCCGCGCCTGATTCTCGCGCCGCTGATCGGCGCGCTGATCCTCTGGCTTTCCGATCAGGTGATTATCTGGCTGAGCCGCGTGTGGATGGAGGTCTCTACCGGTTCGGTGACGGCGTTGATTGGCGCGCCGCTGCTGCTGTGGCTGCTGCCGCGTTTACGCAGTATGAGCGCGCCGGATATGAACGTCAGCAATCGCGTGGCCGCAGAGCGCCAGCACGTGGCGGGTTACGCGCTGGCGGGCCTGGTCATTTTGTTGCTTGGCGCGTATGTGGCGCTTTCGCTGGGTCGCGACGCCCATGGCTGGAGTTGGGCGAGCGGGGCGCTGCTGGATGAACTGATGCCGTGGCGCTGGCCGCGTATTCTGGCGGCGCTTATCGCCGGCGTCATGCTGGCGGTGGCGGGGTGTATTATCCAGCGTCTGACCGGTAACCCAATGGCGAGTCCGGAAGTGCTTGGGATCAGCTCCGGTGCGGCGTTTGGCGTCGTCCTGATGCTGTTTCTGGTGCCAGGCAACGCGTTTGGCTGGCTGCTGCCCGCCGGGAGTCTCGGCGCAGCGGGGACGCTGTTGATCATTATGATTGCCGCCGGACGCGGGGGTTTTTCACCTCACCGGATGCTGCTGGCGGGGATGGCGCTCAGCACGGCGTTTACGATGCTGCTGATGATGCTACAGGCCAGCGGCGATCCGCGCATGGCGGAAGTGCTGACCTGGATTTCAGGGTCAACCTATAACGCGTCGGAAGAGCAGGTGCTGCGAACTGGCGTGGTGATGGTGATTCTGCTGGCGATCGCGCCGCTGTGCCGTCGCTGGTTGACGATTTTACCCTTGGGTGGCGATACCGCGCGGGCGGTGGGGATGGCGCTGACGCCGTCGCGTATTGCGCTGCTGCTGCTGGCGGCATGCCTGACGGCCACGGCGACGATGACCATCGGCCCGTTAAGTTTTGTCGGGCTGATGGCGCCGCATATCGCGCGAATGCTGGGCTTTCGCCGCACCCTGCCGCATATGGTGATGTCGGCCCTGGCGGGGGGATTACTGCTGGTGTTTGCTGACTGGTGCGGCAGAATGCTGATGTTCCCGTATCAGATCCCGGCCGGAATACTGTCCACCTTTATTGGCGCGCCATACTTTATTTATCTGCTGCGTAAGCAGAGTCGATAAGACGGCAGTCTGCGTTGTCGGCCAGATAAAACGTCTGGCGTCGCCTTCAGACAATAAAAAGGCCGGGTAGCGGTTTCGCTTCACCCGGCCTGCGATGGATAACCTTCTCGTTATTACAGCTTTGCAAACACCCGACGCGCGGCGTCGAGAGTGTTGTTGATGTCGTCCATGCTGTGTGCGATCGACATAAAGCCCGCCTCAAACGCCGACGGCGCCAGGTACACGCCTTCTTCCAGCATCAGGTGGAAGAAACGCTTAAAGCGTTCTACGTCGCATGCCATCACGTCCTGATAGCAGGTGACCGTTTTCGCATCGGTAAAGAATAGGCCGAACATGCCGCCGACATGGTTTACTACCAGTGGAATACCCGTTTCCTGTGCGGCTGCCAGCAGACCTTCGGCGAGACGGGTCGTCAGTTCGTCCAGCGTGTCATGGACCCCCGGCTGGGCCACTTCGTTCAGACAGGCAAACCCTGCCGCCATCGCAATTGGGTTTCCGGACAGCGTCCCTGCCTGATACACCGGACCGGTTGGCGCCAGCGCATCCATCACTTCGCGACGGCCGCCGAAGGCGCCCACTGGCATACCGCCGCCAATGATTTTGCCCAGACAGGTCAGATCCGGCGTTACGCCGTAATAGTCCTGCGCGCCCGCCAGCGCGACGCGGAAGCCGGTCATGACTTCATCAATGATCAGCAATGCGCCAAATTCATCGCACAGGGCGCGCAGACCCGGCAGGAAGTCCGGCAGCGGCGGGATGCAGTTCATATTGCCCGCGACCGGCTCAACGATGATGCAGGCGATCTCCTGCGGGAACTGCTCAAACGCGGCGCGGACGGAATCCAGATCGTTATAGGTGCAGGTTAACGTGTGTTTGGCGAAATCCGCCGGCACGCCTGGCGAGTTTGGCTGACCCAGCGTCAGCGCGCCGGAGCCGGCTTTCACCAGCAGACAGTCGGCGTGGCCGTGGTAGCAGCCTTCGAATTTAATGATTTTATCGCGCCCGGTAAAACCGCGCGCCAGACGAATGGCGCTCATGGTCGCTTCGGTACCGGAGTTTACCATGCGCACCATGTCCATCGTCGGCACCAGCTCCGTCACCAGCGCCGCCATTTTCACTTCCATTTCGGTTGGCGCGCCGAAGCTTAAGCCACGCCCGGCGGCTTCGATCACCGCATTACGGATGGCCGGGTGGTTGTGCCCCAGCACCATCGGTCCCCAGGAGCCGACGTAATCGATATAGGCTTTACCATCGACATCGTACAGATACGCGCCGTCAGCTTTTTCGATAAACAGCGGAGTGCCACCCACGCCAGTAAAGGCGCGAACAGGAGAGTTAACGCCGCCGGGGATGAGCTCACGCGCCGCGCTATAGAGGTTTTCAGACTTACTCATGGATGGATTCCTGGTTCGTAGAAAAAGTGAATGCCCGCTATTCTAATTATTCAGAGAAGGTTATGAAAGTTTTGCGCATTTGAAACATCACGATTTGCAGGGGATTTTCCGGCGAGAGGCGAGTACAATGCCGCCTCTGCATTTGTATTACCAATTAATGATCATCTGATGAAGACAGAAACTCCCTCTTTTGAAGCACAGCAAATCGTGCGCTTGCGGCGCCGGGATCAAATCCGTCGTTTGCTTGAGCGGGACAAAACGCCACTGGCGATCTTATTGATGGCGGCGGTGGTTGGCACGGTGACCGGCCTGGTCGGCGTGGCGTTCGAAAAAGCGGTGACCTGGGTGCAGAATATGCGTATCAGCACGCTGGTCAGCGTTGCCGATCACGCGTTTCTCGTCTGGCCGTTGGCATTTGTGCTTTCCGCTCTGCTCGCCATGGTGGGCTATTTTCTGGTGCGCAAATTCGCGCCGGAAGCCGGTGGTTCCGGGATCCCGGAGATCGAAGGCGCGCTGGAAGAGCTGCGTCCGGTGCGCTGGTGGCGCGTGCTGCCAGTGAAATTTATCGGCGGGATGGGGACGCTGGGGGCCGGTATGGTGCTGGGACGCGAAGGGCCAACGGTCCAGATCGGCGGCAACATTGGCCGGATGGTGCTGGATATTTTTCGTATGCGCAGCGCCGAAGCTCGCCATACGCTGCTGGCTACCGGGGCGGCAGCCGGTCTTTCCGCGGCGTTTAATGCGCCGCTGGCGGGCATTTTGTTTATCATCGAAGAGATGCGTCCGCAGTTTCGCTATAACCTGATTTCCATTAAGGCTGTGTTCACGGGCGTGATTATGTCGAGCATTGTCTTTCGCGTGGTCAATGGCGAAGCACCGATTATCGAGGTCGGTAAACTGTCTAACGCGCCGGTGAATACGCTGTGGCTCTATCTGATCCTCGGTATGATTTTTGGCTGCGTGGGGCCGCTGTTTAATAGATTGGTGCTGCGTACGCAGGATATGTTCCAGCGCTTTCACGGCGGCAATATCACCAAATGGGTGCTGATGGGCGGCGCGATTGGCGGACTGTGCGGTATTCTCGGGTTGATTGAACCCGAAGCGGCAGGCGGCGGGTTTAATCTGATCCCCATCGCTGCGGCGGGCAATTTTAGCGTCGGATTGCTGTTGTTTATCTTTGTCGCCAGGGTAATCACAACGCTGCTTTGTTTCTCCTCCGGCGCGCCGGGTGGAATATTCGCCCCGATGCTGGCGCTCGGCACGCTGCTGGGAACCGCGTTCGGCATGGCGGCGGCGGCCTTCTTTCCGCACTATCAGCTGGAAGCAGGCACTTTTGCTATCGCCGGCATGGGGGCGCTGATGGCGGCGTCGGTACGCGCGCCGCTGACCGGCATCGTGCTGGTGCTGGAAATGACCGACAATTATCAGCTCATTTTGCCAATGATTATTACCTGTCTCGGCGCAACACTATTGGCGCAATTCCTCGGCGGAAAACCGCTATACTCCACCATTCTTGCCCGCACCCTGGCGAAGCAGGAAGCGGAACAGGCGGCAAAAAGCCAGACGGCGGTCGCTGGCGAGAATACTTGAATGAAATACCAGGGTATTAGATAATGATTTTCGTATTGGGTCAGAATTTGCCCAATTGCCGATGTCGTTTGGAGCAAAAATATGAGTGATGACGTAGCGCTGCCACTGCAATTTACTGAAGCAGCAGCCAATAAAGTGAAAAGCCTGATCGCTGACGAAGATAACCCGAATCTGAAGCTGCGCGTGTATATTACCGGTGGTGGTTGCAGCGGCTTCCAGTATGGTTTTACCTTTGACGATCAGGTCAACGAAGGTGATATGACCATCGAGAAACAGGGGGTGGGTCTGGTGGTTGATCCGATGAGCCTGCAATATCTGGTTGGCGGCTCCGTGGATTACACTGAAGGTCTGGAAGGGTCACGCTTCGTCGTAACCAACCCGAATGCGAAAAGCACCTGCGGGTGTGGTTCTTCGTTCAGTATTTGATCAGTTGCCGGTTGTCCCGCCGGTTAACCGTTCTACAGGCCCGGTAAGCGTAACGCCGCCGGGCGATGTCCCGGATGGCGGCTAACGTTTTATCCGGCCTGCGCTTCTCGCCCCGATGCCTTAACGCCCATTCTCATCTAATGCAAACGTCGGCAGCTTCAGATGCCAGCGGATCGCCGCCAGGCGAATGAATAATGTCACGATCATCCCCATCATACTTGCCGTTTCCAGCGGGATCGCAAAAGTATAAAACGCGGTGGCGTGAACAATTCCGCCAATAATGCAGGCTGTGGCGTAAATCTCAGTCCGCAAAATCATCGGGATTTCACGCGCCAGCACGTCGCGGATAATCCCGCCGCCGACGCCGGTGATCACGCCCATACAGATTGCGACCAACGGACCGGTGCCGGCAATAAACGCTTTATTGACGCCAATCCCGACGAATACCGCCAGACCGACGGCGTCGAGTACCGGCAGCATCCATTTGGGCAAGCGCCTGGGCTGGCGCACCAACAATATCGTCAGCATACTGGTGACCATCGCCACCACCAGATCGGTCGGATCTTTCACCCAAAACACCGGCCCGTTATCCAGCGCCATATCACGGATCGTTCCACCGCCGACGGCTGTCACGACGCCCAGAACCAGTACGCCGAACGGGTCCATGCGCAATTTTCCAGCCAGCAATACGCCAGAGATAGCAAATACCGCGGTACCGACAATATCCAGCCAATAGACGAGCATCACGTTATCCTCAAGACCAGCCGTGCTGTGACGGGTTTTACTTCACCTGTGAAAGCGCACTACAGAGTTGTTTTGCGGCGAGGATAATACGCGGGCTGGCGCGTTCAAACCAGTCACTGGTTAAAGGAATAACCGGAATAGTGAGCTGATCGCCCCAGTATCGCTGAATTTTGCGGGTTTCATCCGCATCGCCTGCCACCACGATCGCCTGCGGAGCGCGCGCCAGCACCTGTTCTCGGCTTACCTGCGGCCAGGGAACCCGGCTATTGGCAAAGATATTTTCTCCGCCACACAGCTCCAGCACCTGGTTTTGAATCGATCCTTTTGCGCTGGTAAACGGCGGATTGATGCCAAACTGGAGAAAGACGCGTTTTTTGGCTTTCGCCGCGTTCGCCGATTTTAGTTGATGATAGTCGTCCAGCAGGCTTTGTGCGGCGCGTTGCGCTTTTTCCGGCTCCGGGCTCCAGGCGGCTAATTTTTTCAGCGTGTCGGCAATTTGTTCGATGGTGACGGCATCCACCCACATCACCTGGATCCCTAACGAGGTGAGCTGATTAACCTGTCGTTCCGCATTGCCGCCGCGCCAGGCGATAACCAGATCGGGTTTCAGCGCCACAATGCGTTCCAGATTCATGCCCTGCCAGGTGGACACTTGTTCAATATTCTTTGCCGCTGGCGGATAGTCGGAATAGCTGCTGACGCCGACGGGGGTGATGCCTGCGGCAAAGGCGAGTTCGGTATTGGCGGGAGAAAGGGAAATCACGCGCGGTGCGGCTGACAGCCACACCGGCAGCAGAATCAGCAGGGCGACAAACGCCCTGAAGAATGCGTTAACCATGCGCCAGTTTCTGCACCAGCGTTTCGACCATCAGGCTGGACTGTTTGGCCGCGACGGCCAGGAACTCGTCAAAGCTCAGGTGCGACTGCTGGTCTGCGACGTCAGAAATAGCGCGAACCACCACAAACGGAACTTTAAAGTTATGGCAGACGTGCGCGATCGCGGTAGCTTCCATTTCAACAGCAACCGCCTGCGGGAAGTTATGGCGGATTTTCGCCAGCCCCACGGAGCCGTTAATGAAGGCGTCGCCGCTGACAATCAGCCCGCGAACCGCGTTCAGGTTTAACGCCGCAATGCAGGATTCCGCCGCCGCGATCAGCGTTTCGTCGGCTTTAAACCCTGCCGGACAGCCCGGAAGCTGACCGAATTCATAGCCGAAGGCGGTAACATCGGCGTCATGATAGCGTGCTTCATCAGACACCACGATATCACCCACTTTTAACGTTGGCGCCAGACCGCCTGCGGAACCGGTATTAATAATCACGTCCGGCTTGCAGTGTTCAAGAAGCAGCGTCG
The DNA here is from genome assembly GCF_030332325.1 of Citrobacter sp. Cs237. Classification (NCBI taxonomy): domain Bacteria; kingdom Pseudomonadati; phylum Pseudomonadota; class Gammaproteobacteria; order Enterobacterales; family Enterobacteriaceae; genus Citrobacter; species Citrobacter sp. Cs237. Next base: position 738,686 of record NZ_JAOWIB010000106.1, read on the forward strand.
CGCCCAGCGCTGCAGCCACTTTACCAATGCCGGATTTCAGCAGCGCAACGTCGGTGCCGTTTAACTGACCGGTGTAGATTTCACAACCGCCCAGGCTGAACGTTTGACGGTTTTCGATTTTGTCACGCAGCAGCGTAACTTCTTCTTCCATTGCACCAATGATGCCGATTTTCATAGATTTACTCGCGCCAGGTGAGATTTAAAGGCATAGTCTATCATGCGCTTAACGGGAAGTGCATGTTCATGGGGGAGGAGATGGCTCAGATTGATTTCCGCAAAAAAATAAACTGGCATCGTCGTTACCGCTCACCTCAGGGGGTGAAGACTGAGCATGAGATCCTGCGCATCTTTGAGAGTGACCGTGGGCGCATTATTAACTCTCCGGCGATCCGCCGTTTGCAGCAAAAGACGCAGGTGTTTCCGCTGGAGCGCAACGCGGCGGTGCGCACCCGTCTTACCCATTCGCTGGAAGTGCAGCAGGTGGGACGCTATATCGCCAAAGAAGTGTTGAGCCGTCTTAAGGAACTGCAACTGCTGGCGCATTACGGGCTGGACGAACTGACCGGTCCCTTCGAAAGCATTGTCGAAATGTCCTGCCTGATGCACGACATTGGGAATCCGCCGTTCGGTCATTTTGGCGAAGCGGCAATCAACGACTGGTTTCGCCAGCGTCTGCATCCGGCAGATGCCGAAAGCCAGCCGCTGACGGAGGACCGCTGTATTGTCGCCGCGCTGCGCCTGAGCGAAGGGGAGGAGTCCCTGAATGACATCCGGCGCAAAGTCCGCCAGGATTTATGCCATTTCGAAGGCAATGCGCAGGGGATACGTCTGGTGCATACCTTAATGCGCATGAACCTGACCTGGGCGCAGGTGGGCGGGATTTTAAAATATACCCGTCCGGCATGGTGGCGGGGGGAAACGCCTACGACGCATCATTATTTAATGAAAAAACCGGGCTACTATCTTTCTGAAGAGTCCTATATTGCAAGGTTACGTCAGGAACTTGATCTCGCGCTTTACAGTCGCTTTCCATTAACCTGGATCATGGAAGCCGCTGACGATATTTCTTATTGCGTGGCCGATCTTGAGGACGCCGTAGAGAAAAGAATTTTCAGCGTAGAGCAGTTGTATCACCATTTGCACGAGGCCTGGGGCGAGCACGAAAAAGGCTCTCTGTTTGCGCAGGTGGTGGAAAATGCGTGGGAGAAATCCCGCGCAAATACGCTGAGTCGGAGTACGGAAGATCAATTCTTTATGTATTTGCGGGTGAACACGCTAAATAAGCTGGTGCCTTATGCCGCGCAGCGTTTTATTGATAATCTTGAGCAGATCTTTGAGGGTACTTTTAATCAGGCGTTACTGGAAGATGGCAGCAGCGTTAGCCGTTTGCTTAAGCTCTATAAAAATGTCGCCATAAAACATGTGTTTAGCCACCCCGACGTGGAACAACTCGAGCTGCAGGGGTATCGCGTTATCAGTGGGTTATTAGACATTTACCGGCCTTTATTAAGTCTTCCATTAGCAGACTTCAGCGAGCTGGTGGAAAAAGAGCGGCTGATACGCTTTCCGATAGAATCCAGATTATTTCAGAAACTCTCCACTCGTCATCGACTGGCGTACATTGAAGCCGTCAGTAAATTAGCGTCAGATTCCCCCGAGTATCCGGTGCTGGAATATTATTACCGTTGCCGTCTGATCCAGGATTATATCAGCGGCATGACAGACCTCTACGCGTGGGATGAATATCGACGGCTCATGGCGGTCGAGCAATAAAGCAACTTTTGTAAAGACGGACAATAAATTTTTACTTTTTCCATAAACTTTTGTCCGGAACTTAGCGCTATAAAATGAATCTGACGTACACAGCAATTTTGCGTTATCTGTTAATCGAGATTGATACACATGAAAAAAACCACATTAGCAATGAGTGCACTGGCTCTGAGTTTAGGTTTGGCGTTATCTCCGCTTTCTGCCACGGCTGCTGAAACCGCCTCAGCAACGACCGCTCAGCAGATGCCAAGTCTGGCGCCGATGCTCGAAAAAGTGATGCCATCGGTGGTCAGCATTAACGTTGAAGGTAGCACAACCGTAAATACGCCGCGTATGCCGCGTAATTTCCAGCAGTTCTTTGGTGATGACTCCCCGTTCTGCCAGGAGGGTTCTCCGTTCCAGAGTTCCCCGTTCTGTCAGGGAGGCCCTGGGGGTAACGGCGGCCAGCAACAAAAATTCATGGCGCTGGGTTCTGGCGTCATCATTGATGCCGCGAAAGGCTATGTCGTCACCAACAACCACGTGGTGGACAACGCCACGGTAATCAAAGTACAGCTGAGCGATGGCCGTAAATTCGACGCCAAAATTGTCGGCAAAGATCCGCGCTCTGACATCGCGCTGATCCAAATCCAGGATCCGAAAAACCTGACGGCGATTAAACTGGCTGACTCCGACGCGCTGCGTGTCGGCGACTACACGGTGGCCATCGGTAACCCGTTTGGTCTGGGCGAAACCGTCACTTCCGGTATCGTCTCGGCGCTGGGCCGTAGCGGTCTGAACGCGCAAAACTATGAAAACTTTATCCAGACTGACGCGGCGATCAACCGCGGTAACTCTGGTGGCGCGCTGGTTAACCTTAATGGTGAACTGATCGGTATTAACACCGCTATCCTTGCGCCGGACGGCGGCAACATTGGTATCGGCTTCGCCATCCCAAGCAACATGGTGAAAAACCTCACATCCCAGATGGTGGAATTCGGTCAGGTGAAACGCGGCGAGCTGGGCATTATGGGTACCGAACTGAACTCTGAGCTGGCGAAGGCGATGAAAGTCGACGCACAGCGCGGCGCGTTCGTCAGCCAGGTGATGCCAAACTCTTCGGCGGCGAAAGCGGGCATTAAAGCCGGGGATGTTATTACCTCCCTGAACGGCAAGCCCATCAGCAGCTTTGCCGCGCTGCGGGCGCAGGTCGGCACCATGCCGGTCGGCAGCAAGCTCACCCTCGGACTGTTGCGTGACGGCAAGCCGGTGACCGTGAATCTGGAACTGCAGCAGAGCAGCCAGAATCAGGTGGATTCCAGCTCTATTTTCAGCGGCATTGAGGGCGCTGAAATGAGCAACAAAGGCAAGGATCAAGGCGTGGTGGTGAATAACGTGAAAGCGAATTCTCCAGCGGCGCAGATTGGTCTGAAGAAAGGAGACGTGATTGTCGGCGCTAACCAGCAGGCGGTGAAAAACATCGCTGAGCTGCGCAAGATCCTCGACAGCAAGCCGTCTGTCCTCGCGCTGAATATTCAGCGTGGCGATAGCTCCATCTATTTGCTGATGCAGTAATCTCCCCACCCCCTTCCCGAACAGGGAAGGGGGTTCTTTTTGTGATACCCCCCACAACTCCATACTTCTTTGCTTCGCTTTGTGCATTTGCACAATGCTGCGATTAGTCATCTTCCTTATGCTTGAGCTCTGCTCACAGGAGGGTTTATGGCTGGCTGGCATCTTGATACCAAAATGGCGCAGGATATCGTGGCGCGGACGATGCGCATCATTGATACCAATATCAACGTAATGGATGCCCGCGGGCGGATTATCGGCAGCGGCGATCGTGAGCGTATTGGTGAATTGCACGAAGGCGCGCTGCTGGTGCTCTCTCAGGGACGCGTGGTTGATATTGACGACGCGGTGGCGCGGCACTTGCACGGTGTGCGTCAGGGGATCAACCTACCGTTGCGTCTGGAAGGGGAGATCGTTGGCGTGATCGGTCTGACCGGCGAGCCGGAGCACCTGCGCAAATATGGCGAGCTGGTATGCATGACGGCAGAAATGATGCTGGAGCAGTCACGTCTGATGCACCTGTTGGCGCAGGACAGCCGTCTGCGTGAAGAACTGGTGATGAACCTGATTCAGGCGGAAGAAAACACCCCGGCGCTGACCGAGTGGGCGCAGCGTCTGGGCATCGATCTCAATCAGCCGCGCGTGGTGGCGGTGGTGGAAGTCGACAGCGGACAGCTTGGCGTCGACAGCGCCATGGCGGAACTGCAGCAATTGCAAAATGCGCTGACCACCCCCGAGCGCAATAACCTGATCGCGATTGTCTCGCTGACCGAAATGGTGGTGTTAAAACCGGCGCTGAATCAGTTTGGTCGCTGGGATGCAGAAGATCACCGCAGGCGCGTTGAGCAGCTTATTTCGCGGATGAAAGAGAATGGGCAACTGCGTTTTCGCGTCGCGTTGGGCAACTACTTTACCGGCCCCGGCAGTATCGCCCGCTCATACCGTACCGCCCGCACCACCATGATGGTCGGCAAGCAGCGCATGCCGGACAGCCGCAGTTATTTTTATCAGGATTTAATGTTGCCGGTGCTGCTCGACAGTCTGCGCGGCGGTTGGCAGGCTAACGAGCTGGCGCGCCCTTTAGCGCGACTGAAGGCAATGGATAATAACGGCCTGTTGCGCCGAACGCTGGCGGCGTGGTTCCGTCATAATGTGCAGCCGCTGGCAACGTCAAAGGCGCTGTTTATTCATCGTAATACGCTGGAGTACCGACTGAACCGTATTTCAGAGCTGACCGGGTTGGATCTGGGGAATTTTGACGACAGATTGTTATTGTATGTGGCGCTACAACTTGATGAACAACGGTAATTTTTGCCTGATGGCGCAGCACTGATCGGGCCTACAAAGGACAGGAGGCGTAGGCTGGACGTGGGCGGCGCCATCTGGCAACAATCGCTTACTTACGCGTCAATTTTTCCAGATCGGCCTCAATTTCGGTGATCTTATTCGCGACCACGCTTTCCAGATGGCGTAAGTCGTCAAGGATCTTGCGCTTCAGATCGACTTCGGTGCGATCGCGCTGGCAGATCTGATCCAGCTCGTCGATAACATAGCGCAGGTTGGGGCTGATCTCCTGCACCTCTTTGTAACCCTGCCCAATACCGTCGGCGACCACGGTTTTACGTTGCCGTGGGTATTTAAACTTCACGCTCTTGGCAAAGAATTCGCCTTTATCCTTCTGGAAATAGATTTTCAGGATATCGTTGTTGGCTTCTTGCCGCAGGCTGTAACGATCGATTTCTTCAGGATTGGTAATGCCCAGACTTTTCAGATTGTCGTACATAGCGGTACCCTTAATCTCAACATAACCTATGAATAATTAACGAAAAGCCCCGTTTCCGCCACTTCAGGCGATAAAAAAAGCGGGCTATGCCCGCTTTTTCAAATCATTGTCAGTCGATGGTACGTAACAACTCATTGATGCCGACCTTGCCGCGCGTTTTGGCATCGACCTTTTTCACAATCACCGCGCAGTAAAGACTGTATTTGCCATCTTTCGACGGCAGGTTGCCGGAAACGACAACAGAACCTGCCGGAACGCGGCCATAATGCACTTCGCCGGTTTCACGATCATAAATACGGGTGCTCTGGCCGATGTAAACGCCCATCGAAATCACGGAACCTTCTTCCACGATCACGCCTTCCACGACTTCTGAACGCGCGCCGATAAAGCAGTTATCTTCGATGATGGTCGGGTTCGCCTGCAGCGGCTCCAGTACGCCGCCGATGCCGACGCCGCCGGAGAGATGAACGTTTTTACCGATCTGCGCGCAGGAGCCGACGGTCGCCCAGGTATCAACCATCGTACCTTCATCAACATAGGCGCCGATATTAACGTAAGACGGCATCAGCACGGTGTTACGGGCAATGAACGCCCCCTGGCGCACCGCCGCAGGTGGCACCACGCGGAAGCCTTCTTTCTGAAAACGCGCTTCGTCATAGTCAGCAAATTTCATCGGCACTTTATCGAAGTAGCGACTTTCCGCGCCGTCGATAACCTGGTTATCGTTAATACGGAAAGAGAGCAGTACCGCTTTCTTCAGCCACTGGTGCGTTACCCACTGGCCGTCGATTTTTTCTGCAACACGCAGTGCGCCGGAATCCAGCAGGGAAATCACCTGATTCACCGCTTCACGGGTCACGGTATCTACATTCGCCGGCGTGATCTCGGCACGGCGCTCAAAAGCGGTCTCAATAACGTTCTGTAACTGCTGCATTGGTAAACTCTTTCCCTAATAAAAAAACACACTACCCTTTATCGTTTGGATTGAGGGCCTCTGTCAACCGTTGATGCACTTCCTGCTGGAGCGCATTATTAAGGGCACGCCGGTCCGCGGTGGCGATTATGAATAAATCTTCTACTCGCTCGCCAATGGTTGTAATTCGGGCGCCGTGAAGCGAAATTCCCAGATCGGCAAAAATTTGCCCGACCCGCGCCAGCAGTCCGGGCTGGTCGAGCGCAATCAGTTCGAGGAACGATTTCCGGTCAGTGTGCGTCGGCAAAAACGTCACTTCGGTATCCACGGTAAAGTGACGCAATTTAGCCGGCTGGCGACGCGGCTGCGGCGGTTGCCAACTGCGCTGGGTGATCGCCTGTTCCAGTCCTGAGCGGATCGCTTCGTGGCGATCGGATGACAGCGGGCTGCCATCCGGCTCCAGGACGATAAACGTATCCATCGCCATGCCGTCGCGGGTGGTGAAGATCTGCGCATCGTGGACGCTGAGATTACGCCTGTCCAGTTCAGCGCAGACGGCGGCAAACAGGTAAGGGCGGTCCGGACTCCAGATAAAAATTTCCGTTCCGCCGCGCGTCGCCTGCGGACTGAGCAAAATCAGCGGCTTGCTCAGGTCGTGCTGAAGCAGATGTCGCGCGTGCCAGGCCAGTTGATTTGGGCTGTGACGGACAAAATAGTTGGCGCGACAGCGCGACCAGATATGGTGCAGCGCCTCTTCATCAATATTGTCCATCCGTAATAGCGCCAGCGCCTGAAGCTGATGATGGCGTACGCGCTCGCGCATATCTGGCGTATTCTGCATGCCGCGGCGCAGCTGTTTCTCTGTGGCGAAGTACAGTTCGCGCAGCAGGCTTTGCTTCCAGCTATTCCACAGCGTTTCGTTGGTGGCGCATATGTCGGCCACTGTCAGGCAGACGAGAAAGCGCAAGCGGTGCTCCGTCTGTACTTCTTCGGCAAACTGCTTGATCACCTCCGGATCCTGAATATCGCGGCGCTGGGCGGTAACTGACATCAGCAGATGTTGCCGTACCAGCCAGGCCACCAGTTGGGTCTCCCGCGAGTTCAGGCCATGCAGCTCGGCGAATTTGAGCACGTCCTGCGCGCCCAGCACGGAGTGGTCGCCGCCGCGTCCTTTGGCGATGTCGTGGAACAGAGCGGCGATCAGAATCAGCTCCGGCTGACGCAGACGGGGCCACAGATCCACACACAGCGGGTGGCGCTGGCGGGTCTCTTCTTTGGCGAAGCTTTCCAGCTTCAGCATCACGCGAATGGTGTGTTCATCCACTGTGTAAGCGTGGAACAGATCGAACTGCATCTGTCCGACAATGTGCGACCACTGGGGCATATAGGCCCACAGCACGCTATGGCGGTGCATGGGCAGCAGGCCGCGGCTGACCGCGCCAGGGTGACGCAGCATGCTGAGAAACAGCGAACGCGCTTCCGGGATGTAGCACAGCGGCTGGTTCAGATGACGTCGGGCGTGGCGCAGATGGCGCAGGGTGGTGGAGTAGATCCCGGTGATCGCGCTATTGCGCACCATGGTATAGAACATCCGCAGGATCGCTTCCGGCTCGCGGATAAACAGATCGTCGTGACGCAGGTCGATCAGCGTGCCGCGCAGTTGAAAGTCATCGTCGATCGGGCGGGGTTTTTCGTCCGCCGGCAAGGCGAGGATGGCTTCGTCAAACAACTGGAGCAGCATCTGGTTCAGTTCGCTGACCCGCCGCGTCACCCGGAAGAAATCCTTCATCATTTGCTCGACCGGCTCGTTGCCTTCGCCACGGTAGTTGAGACGCTGGGCGACGCTAAGCTGGCGGTCAAACAACAGACGGTTGTCGTAACGGGGCACCACCAGATGCAGCGCAAAGCGGATCCGCCAGAGTATGTGCAGGCACTCGTTTAACTCCGCGCGTTCGGCCTGGGTCAAAAAGCCAAAACCGACCATCTCATCAAGGGAGGTGGCGCCAAAGTGACGGCGGGCGACCCACTGTAGCGTATGGATGTCGCGCAGGCCGCCGGGGCTGCTTTTGATATCCGGCTCGAGATTATAGCTGGTGCCGTGATAGCGCTGGTGGCGCTGGTTCTGTTCTTCGACTTTGGCGGCGTAGAACTTGTCGGACGGCCAGAAGCCTTCGCTGAAAATGTGTTTTTGCAGCTCAAGGAACAGCGCCACGTCGCCAATCAGCAGCCGGGTTTCGATCAGGTTGGTGGCGACGGTCAGATCCGACAGCCCTTCCAGCAGACACTCTTCAAGCGTACGTACGCTGTGACCGACCTCCAGCTTTACGTCCCACAGCAGCGTCAGCAGTTCACCCACTTTCTGCGCCTGGTCATCGGGTAATTTTTTGCGGCTTAAGATCAGCAGATCGATGTCGGAAAGCGGATGCAGTTCGCCGCGCCCGTAGCCGCCGACGGCGACCAGCGCCAGATCGGCAATCTGCCCGAATCCCGCGTCAATCCACAACCGTTGCAGCAGCTGATCAATAAACTCGGTTCGGGCTTCGATCAGCTGCTCGGCGGAGATCCCGCTGTCAAACGCGTCGCCCAGCCACTGCTGGAAGGTATCGATGTGGGACTTTATCCCGCTGACGGTGAGTTCGTCACGCGACCAACTGCCTGGGTTCTGCGGCTGGCCGGGAAGGGTGGGAAGTGCGGTATTCGCGTGCTGTTCAGGAAGAATATTCATTATGCGCCACCCATTAAAAAGCCGGATGTCGGCGAAACGCCTTATCCGGCCCAGGGAACACTGCAATTTCCAGGCCTGATAAGCGACAGCGCCATCAGGCAATCAGTTATTCGTCGTGCGTAATGACCGCCGGGATAGTGTCATCCTTGCGTAAGGTCAGAATTTCGCAGCCGTTTTCGGTTACTACAATAGTGTGCTCATATTGTGCAGACAAGCTTCTGTCTTTGGTTTTTACCGTCCAGCCATCCTTCATGGTGCGGATGCGGTAATCACCGGCATTCAGCATTGGCTCAATGGTGAACGTCATGCCCGGTTGCAGCACCACGCCGCCGTCGTCCGCATCGTAATGCAGTACCTGCGGTTCTTCATGGAAGCCGCGGCCAATACCGTGTCCGCAGTATTCGCGCACTACAGAGAAGCCTTCGCCTTCCGCGTATTTCTGAATCGCCGCGCCCAGGGCGCGCAGACGGATGCCCGGTTTTACCATACGCAGGGCCAGATACAGGCTCTCCTGCGTGACGCGGCACAGACGCTCGCCAAGGATAGTCGGCTTGCCGACGATAAACATTTTTGAGGTGTCGCCGTGGTATTCGTCTTTGATGACGGTGACGTCAATGTTGACGATATCGCCGTCTTTCAACAGCTTGGCATCGTCCGGGATCCCGTGGCATACCACTTCATTAATAGAGATGCAGACGGATTTCGGATAACCATGGTAACCGAGGCAGGCGGAAATCGCGTGCTGCTCGTTGACGATGTAGTCGTTACAAAGACGATCCAGTTCGCCCGTGCTGACGCCCGGTTTGATATGCGGTTCGATCATCTCCAGCACTTCCGCGGCCAGACGGCCCGCGACGCGCATTTTTTCGATTTCTTCAGGGGTCTTAATTGAGATAGCCATGTAATCTGTCCATCGGTGTCGATTTTTTCGACAATACTAGTGTAAGTATTGTCAATGGTATCAGTCAGGCGCACCCCGTGCCAAATTGAGAATCATTAACAGCACACTCAGCCAACAATTATTGGTGTCGGCGGTGTATTTGTGGTATAAAGCGCGCCGGACTTCCGTTCCATTCGAGACTACACAAGATGGACGGAAGCGACATATCTCACTTTGTGTAACAACACACACGTATCGGCACATATTCCGGGGTGCCCTTTGGGGTCGGTAATATGGGATACGTGGAGGCATAACCCCAACTTTATCTATAGAGGTTTTAATCATGGCAACTGTTTCCATGCGCGACATGCTCAAGGCTGGTGTTCACTTCGGTCACCAGACCCGTTACTGGAACCCGAAAATGAAGCCGTTCATCTTCGGTGCGCGTAACAAAGTTCACATCATCAACCTTGAGAAAACGGTACCGATGTTCAACGAAGCCCTGGCTGAGCTGAACAAGATTGCTTCTCGTAAAGGTAAAATCCTTTTCGTTGGTACTAAACGCGCTGCAAGCGAAGCGGTGAAAGAAGCTGCTAACAGCTGCGATCAGTTCTTCGTGAACCATCGCTGGCTGGGCGGTATGCTGACTAACTGGAAAACCGTTCGTCAGTCCATCAAACGTCTGAAAGACCTGGAAACTCAGTCTCAGGACGGTACTTTCGAAAAGCTGACCAAGAAAGAAGCGCTGATGCGTACGCGTGAGCTTGAGAAACTGGAAAACAGCCTGGGCGGTATCAAAGACATGGGCGGTCTGCCGGACGCGCTGTTCGTTATTGATGCTGACCATGAGCACATTGCTATCAAAGAAGCAAACAACCTGGGTATTCCGGTATTTGCTATCGTTGATACCAACTCTGATCCGGACGGTGTTGACTTCGTTATCCCGGGTAACGACGACGCAATCCGTGCTGTTAGCCTGTACCTGGGCGCTGTCGCTGCAACCGTTCGTGAAGGCCGTTCTCAGGATCTGGCTTCCCAGGCGGAAGAAAGCTTCGTAGAAGCTGAATAATAAGGAACGCTCGTTCGAGCCCCTTTTTGGACCAGGTAGTATCACGTTTGGTTAGGGGGCCTATCAATGGCCCCCTTTTTCACTTTTAAATCTGTGCGGTTTGACGCCGGGCAGATCAAATCTTCCGAGGATTTTAGAATGGCTGAAATTACCGCATCCCTGGTAAAAGAGCTGCGTGAGCGTACTGGCGCAGGCATGATGGATTGCAAAAAAGCACTGACTGAAGCGAATGGCGACATCGAGCTGGCAATCGAAAACATGCGTAAGTCCGGTGCGATCAAAGCAGCGAAAAAAGCAGGCAACGTTGCTGCTGACGGCGTAATCAAAACCAAAATCGAAGGCAATATCGCGTTCATTCTGGAAGTTAACTGCCAGACTGACTTCGTTGCGAAAGACGGCGGTTTCCAGGCTTTCGCTGACAAAGTACTGGACGCAGCGGTTGCGGGTAAAATCACTGACGTTGAAGTACTGAAAGCGCAGTTCGAAGAAGAGCGCGTTGCGCTGGTTGCGAAAATCGGCGAGAACATCAACATCCGTCGTATCGCTTCCCTGGAAGGCGACGTTCTGGGTAGCTACCAGCACGGTGCGCGCATCGGTGTTCTGGTTGCCGCGAAAGGCGCTGACGAAGAACTGGTTAAGCAGCTGGCAATGCATGTTGCGGCAAGCAAGCCGGAATTCGTTAAGCCGGAAGACGTGTCTGCTGAAGTGGTAGAGAAAGAATACCAGGTACAGCTGGACATCGCCATGCAGTCTGGCAAGCCGAAAGAAATCGCAGAGAAAATGGTTGAAGGCCGCATGAAGAAATTCACCGGCGAAGTTTCTCTGACTGGCCAGCCTTTCGTTATGGATCCGAGCAAGTCTGTTGGTCAGCTGCTGAAAGAGCACAACGCTGACGTGACTGGCTTCATCCGCTTCGAAGTGGGCGAAGGCATCGAAAAAGTTGAGACTGACTTCGCAGCAGAAGTTGCTGCAATGTCCAAGCAGTCTTAATGATTGAAAAGGAGCCGCCTGAGGGCGGCTTCTTTTTGTCACCCGTCACGCAAAATCAGTATGGCTCTTATTTCGTTGTACTGAGAAGCGACATATCATTGTCGCCAGAATTTACCCCCTTTTAAATCGTTGACAGTCTCAGGAAAGAAACATGGCTACCAATGCAAAACCCGTCTATAAACGTATTCTGCTTAAGTTGAGTGGCGAAGCTCTGCAGGGTTCGGAAGGCTTCGGTATTGACGCAAGCATACTGGATCGTATGGCTCAGGAAATCAAAGAACTGGTTGAACTGGGGATTCAGGTTGGTGTGGTTATTGGTGGCGGTAACCTGTTCCGTGGCGCAGGTCTGGCGAAAGCGGGAATGAACCGCGTTGTGGGCGACCACATGGGCATGCTGGCCACCGTGATGAACGGCCTGGCGATGCGCGATGCGCTCCATCGCGCCTATGTGAACGCTCGCCTGATGTCGGCGATTCCGCTTAACGGCGTGTGCGACAACTACAGCTGGGCGGAAGCGATCAGCCTGCTGCGTAATAACCGCGTGGTGATCCTCTCTGCCGGGACCGGTAACCCGTTCTTTACTACCGACTCTGCAGCCTGCCTGCGCGGTATTGAAATTGAAGCGGACGTTGTCCTGAAAGCAACCAAGGTGGATGGTGTATTCACCGCCGATCCGGCAAAAGATCCGTCGGCCACCATGTACGAGCAGCTGACCTACAGCGAAGTGCTGGAAAAAGAGCTAAAAGTGATGGATCTGGCGGCGTTTACGCTGGCGCGTGACCACAAATTGCCGATTCGCGTGTTCAACATGAACAAGCCGGGCGCGCTGCGTCGTGTGGTCATGGGTGAGAAAGAAGGGACGTTAATCACGGAGTAATTCCCGTGTTACACTTCATCTTTCAGGCTGTCTCTGCGTTGGCTGCCTTTGCTCACCCCAGCCACTTACATGTGTAAGCTGCTGGGAATAAATGAGGGGCATCCTTGTCCCTCACTGAAGGACGCCTGCGGCTGTTCAAATTTGTTCCTGACAAATTTGTCGTTCAGTTGCCGCCTTGATACAACCTGAATGATTTTGTGCAGAAATCGCGGTAAGATTTTGCGTCAGTATCGCGGGATTACCCGTAATATTTTAATCAGGGCTATACTAAGCGCATTTCCACTATGTGCAATTGTCTGGTCTGACTGAGACTAGTTTCCAAGGATTCGTAACGTGATTAGCGATATCAGAAAAGATGCTGAAGTACGCATGGACAAATGCGTTGAAGCATTCAAAACCCAAATCAGCAAAATTCGCACGGGTCGTGCTTCTCCCAGCCTGCTGGATGGCATTGTTGTGGAATATTACGGTACGCCGACGCCGCTGCGTCAGCTGGCAAGCGTAACGGTAGAAGATTCCCGTACCCTGAAAATCAACGTATTTGACCGTTCTCTGAGCCCGGCCGTTGAAAAAGCGATCATGGCGTCTGACCTCGGTCTGAACCCAAGTTCTGCCGGCAGCGATATCCGTGTTCCACTGCCGCCGCTGACTGAAGAACGTCGTAAAGACCTGACGAAAATCGTGCGTGGCGAAGCGGAGCAGGCTCGCGTTGCCGTGCGTAACGTGCGTCGTGACGCTAACGATAAAGTCAAGGCGCTGCTGAAAGACAAAGAGATCAGCGAAGATGATGACCGTCGTTCTCAGGACGATATTCAGAAACTGACCGATGCCGCTATCAAGAAAGTGGAAGCGGCGCTGGCAGACAAAGAAGCGGAACTGATGCAGTTCTGATTCACCGGTACGACGAAAACGCCGCTCAGAAGATCTTTTGGATCGGCTGGCGGCGTTTTGCTTTTTACCTTTTACCCTGTCTCACTTTCAGACTGGACGTTCAATGAAGCACATAACCCTTCTGGGCTCGACCGGCTCTATTGGTTGCAGCACGCTTGACGTGGTGCGCCAGAACCCTGACGACTTTCGCGTTGTCGCGCTGGTGGCAGGTAAAAATGTCACCCGTATGGTGGAGCAGTGCCTGGAATTCTCCCCGCATTACGCGGTGATGGATGATGAAGCCAGCGCAACGCTGCTAAAAGCCACGTTGCAGCAACACGGTTGCCGCACAGAGGTTCTTAGCGGGCAACAGGCAGCCTGTGAGATGGCGGCGCTGGATGATGTGGATCAAGTCATGGCGGCCATTGTGGGCGCAGCAGGGCTGTTGCCGACGCTGGCCGCCATTCGCGCCGGTAAAACCATTCTGCTGGCCAATAAAGAGTCGCTGGTCACCTGCGGACGCCTGTTTATGGACGCGGTAAAGCAAAGTGGCGCACGGCTTTTACCGGTGGACAGCGAGCATAACGCTATTTTTCAGAGTATGCCCCAACCCATTCAACACAATCTGGGATACGCTGACCTTGAGCAAAATGGCGTGATGTCGGTTTTGCTTACCGGGTCTGGTGGCCCGTTTCGGGAAACGCCGCTGCGCGATCTGGCCTCAATGACGCCCGAGCAGGCATGCCGTCACCCGAACTGGTCGATGGGGCGTAAAATTTCCGTCGACTCCGCCACCATGATGAATAAAGGTCTGGAATACATAGAAGCGCGTTGGTTGTTCAACGCCAGTGCCCGCCAGATGGACGTGCTGATTCATCCGCAGTCGGTTATTCACTCAATGGTGCGTTATCAGGACGGCAGCGTTCTGGCGCAACTGGGGGAGCCGGATATGCGTACGCCAATTGCCCATACCATGGCCTGGCCGAATCGCGTGACCTCGGGTGTTAAGCCGCTCGATTTCTGCCAGCTCAGCGCGCTGACTTTTAGCGCGCCGGACTATGAGCGCTATCCGTGCCTGAAACTGGCAATGGAAGCGTTTGAGCAAGGGCAGGCGGCAACCACTGCGTTGAATGCGGCAAACGAAATCGTCGTTGCTGCATTTCTTGCTGAAGAACTTCGCTTTACCGATATTGCCGATCTCAATTTAGCTGTGCTGGAACAGATGGACCTGCAAGAGCCTCAGAGTGTGGATGACGTCCTGCGAGTGGATGCCATTGCGCGAGAAGTCGCCAGAAAACAAGTGACGCGTCTCGCAAGCTGAGGATAATCCGGCTACAGAAGATCGTGCTATTTGTTAGCGTTGGGCTTCAGTGATATAGTCTGCGCCACCTGATCGCAGGTATTTGGCTTTTTTCGGTCAGGCAAGCCGTGGTTTGACACGGCTTTTTTGTGGATACGCAAAATCATTCAGGTTGCATCAGGGCGGCGAGTGGATGCGTTCCCGGGCGCGTACAGCGGTACGTGACGCGGGACAGCAAGCTGACAAGAGGCAGCCTGAAAGATGAAGTGTAAAAGGCTTCTGTATTCCTGAGTACCGCTAAATCCTTTCAGGGACTAAAAACGCGTTATGTTGTCTGCAACTCAACCAGTAAGCGAAAATTTGCCAGCACATGGCTGTCGTCATGTCGCGATCATTATGGATGGCAATGGTCGCTGGGCAAAAAAGCAAGGGAAGATTCGGGCATTCGGGCATAAGGCCGGAGCGAAATCCGTCCGCCGGGCCGTCTCTTTTGCTGCCAACAACGGTATTGATGCGTTAACGCTGTATGCCTTTAGTAGTGAAAACTGGAACCGACCAGCGCAGGAAGTTAGCGCGTTAATGGAGCTGTTTGTGTGGGCGCTTGACAGCGAAGTCAAAAGCCTGCACCGCCATAACGTCCGCCTGCGCATTATTGGCGATACCAGTCGATTTAACTCGCGTTTGCAGGAACGTATTCGTAAATCGGAAGCGCTAACTGCCCAGAATACCGGGCTGACGCTGAACATTGCGGCGAATTACGGCGGACGTTGGGATATTGTCCAGGGAGTCAGAAAACTGGCGGAACAGGTGCAGGACGGTGTACTGCGCCCGGAACAGATTGATGAAGAAATGCTCAACCAACAAATCTGTATGCATGAGCTGGCTCCGGTGGATTTAGTAATTAGGACTGGGGGAGAGCATAGAATAAGTAACTTTTTGCTTTGGCAAATTGCCTACGCCGAACTTTACTTTACTGATGTGCTCTGGCCCGATTTCGATGAACAAGACTTTGAAGGTGCGCTGCATGCCTTTGCTAATCGAGAGCGTCGTTTCGGCGGCACCGAGCCCGGTGATGACAAAGCCTGATGGGGGTCGCTTTTGCTGAAGTATCGCCTGATTTCTGCTTTTGTTTTAATACCCGTGGTCATCGCGGCGCTGTTTCTGCTGCCGCCGGTGGGGTTCGCTATTGTTACGCTGCTGGTGTGTATGCTGGCCGCGTGGGAATGGGGACAGTTAAGCGGTTTTGCCACTCGCACGCAACGCGTATGGCTGGCGGTACTGTGCGGGCTGTTACTCGCGCTAATGCTGTTTTTACTGCCGGAATACCATCATAATATTCACCAGCCGCTGGTCGAGGTCTCACTTTGGGCGTCGTTAGGCTGGTGGATCGTTGCTTTACTCCTGGTGTTTTTCTATCCCGGTTCAGCGGCGATCTGGCGTAATTCGAAGACATTACGCATAATTTTCGGCGTGTTGACTATCGTTCCCTTTTTCTGGGGCATGCTGGCGCTTCGCGCCTGGCATTATGACGATAATCATTACAGTGGCGCGATATGGCTACTCTATGTCATGATCCTCGTTTGGGGCGCGGACTCCGGGGCGTATATGTTTGGCAAACTGTTTGGCAAACATAAGCTGGCGCCGAAGGTGTCGCCAGGGAAAACCTGGCAGGGCTTTTTTGGCGGTCTCGCGACAGCAGCGGTAATCTCCTGGGGTTACAGCATGTGGGCGAACCTGGACGTTGCGCCGGTCACCTTGTTAATTTGCTCTATTATTGCCGCGCTGGCCTCTGTGCTGGGCGATCTCACAGAGAGCATGTTCAAGCGTGAAGCAGGAATTAAAGACAGCGGTCATTTGATTCCAGGACACGGTGGTATTCTGGACCGTATTGATAGCCTGACGGCGGCAGTACCGGTCTTTGCGTGCCTGTTGTTACTGGTATTCAAAACGCTTTAACGGAAGGTTTTATGCTGAGTATTCTCTGGAATCTGGCTGCATTCATTGTTGCACTGGGTGTGCTTATCACCGTGCATGAATTTGGTCATTTCTGGGTTGCACGGCGTTGCGGTGTCCGTGTAGAGCGCTTTTCCATTGGCTTTGGTAAAGCGCTTTGGCGCCGTACCGACAGGTCTGGTACAGAATATGTTATCGCCCTTATCCCGCTGGGCGGTTACGTCAAAATGCTGGATGAGCGTGCTGAGCCGGTGATTCCGGAACTGCGCCACCACGCGTTCAACAACAAAACCGTAGGTCAGCGTGCGGCAATTATCGCCGCCGGCCCGGTTGCTAATTTCCTTTTTGCCATCTTCGCTTACTGGCTGGTGTTTATCATCGGCGTCCCTGGCGTTCGTCCGGTGGTTGGTGAAATAACCCCCAACTCGATTGCCGCCGACGCGCAAATTGCGCCGGGAACGGAACTTAAAGCCATTGACGGTATCGAAACCCCTGATTGGGATGCGGTGCGTTTACAGTTGGTCGCGAAAATCGGCGACGAGCAGACGACGCTCAGCGTCGCGCCTTTTGGCAGTAACCAGCGTCAGGAGAAAACGCTGGATTTGCGTCATTGGGCATTTGAGCCAGACAAGGAAGATCCTGTATCTTCTTTGGGGATTCGACCGCGCGGGCCTCAGATCGAACCGGTGCTGTCAGAAGTGCAGGCGCAGTCCGCGGCAAGTAAAGCGGGTTTGCAAGCTGGCGACAGGATCGTTAAAGTCGATGGTCAACCGTTAACGCAATGGATGAATTTCGTGACGCTTGTGCGCGATAATCCCGGTAAGCCGTTAGCGCTGGAAATTGAAAGGCAGGGGAGTGCCTTGTCTTTGACGTTAATCCCGGATACCAAATCGGGTAACGGAAAGGCGGAAGGTTTTGCCGGCGTTGTGCCGAAAATCATTCCTCTGCCGGATGAGTACAAGACAGTACGCCAGTATGGGCCGTTTAGCGCCATCGCACAGGCCACGGATAAAACGTGGCAGTTGATGAAGCTGACGGTCAGTATGCTGGGAAAATTGATAACCGGTGATGTGAAACTGAACAACCTCAGTGGGCCGATTTCTATCGCTCAGGGGGCTGGGATGTCAGCGGAGTTCGGGGTGATATATTACCTGATGTTCCTTGCGCTTATCAGCGTGAACCTCGGGATAATCAACCTGTTTCCGCTGCCCGTTCTTGACGGGGGGCATCTGCTGTTCCTGGCGATTGAAAAGCTTAAGGGCGGGCCGGTATCCGAGCGGGTTCAAGACTTTAGTTATCGCATTGGCTCGATTTTGCTGGTGCTGTTAATGGGGCTTGCACTTTTCAATGATTTCTCTCGGTTGTAAGAGAGTTAGTTAGGAAGAACGCATAATAACGATGGCGATGAAAAAGTTGCTCATAGCGTCGCTGCTGTTTAGCAGCGCCACCGTATACGGTGCTGAAGGGTTCGTAGTGAAGGACATTCATTTCGAAGGCCTGCAGCGTGTCGCCGTTGGTGCGGCCCTCCTCAGTATGCCGGTGCGCACAGGCGACACGGTTAATGATGAAGATATCAGTAATACCATTCGCGCTCTGTTTGCCACCGGCAACTTTGAGGACGTCCGCGTCCTTCGTGATGGTGATACCCTTCTGGTTCAGGTAAAAGAACGCCCGACTATTGCCAGCATCACGTTCTCCGGTAACAAATCGGTGAAAGACGATATGCTGAAGCAAAACCTCGAGGCGTCTGGCGTGCGTGTCGGCGAATCTCTGGATCGCACCACCATTGCCGATATCGAAAAAGGGCTGGAAGACTTCTACTACAGTGTCGGTAAATACAGCGCCAGCGTTAAAGCGGTGGTGACTCCGCTGCCGCGTAACCGTGTTGACCTGAAACTGGTCTTCCAGGAAGGCGTGTCCGCGAAGATCCAGCAGATCAACATCGTTGGCAACCATGCTTTCAGTACCAACGAACTGATCTCTCACTTCCAGTTGCGCGACGAAGTGCCGTGGTGGAATGTGGTCGGCGATCGCAAATACCAGAAACAGAAACTGGCGGGCGACTTAGAGACCTTGCGCAGCTACTATCTGGATCGCGGCTACGCGCGCTTCAACATTGACTCTACTCAGGTCAGCCTGACGCCGGACAAGAAAGGCATTTATATCACCGTTAACGTCACGGAAGGCGATCAGTACAAGCTTTCTGGCGTGCAGGTGAGCGGTAACCTGGCGGGTCACTCTGCTGAGATCGAAAGCCTGACCAAAATCGAGCCGGGCGAGCTGTATAACGGCACCAAAGTGACCAAAATGGAAGATGACATTAAAAAGCTTCTTGGTCGCTATGGTTACGCCTATCCACGCGTTCAGTCTCAGCCGGAAATCAACGATACGGATAAAACCGTTAACCTGCGCGTCAACGTTGATGCGGGTAACCGTTTCTACGTACGTAAGATCCGTTTTGAAGGCAATGACACCTCTAAAGATGCCGTTCTGCGTCGTGAAATGCGTCAGATGGAAGGGGCATGGCTGGGCAGCGATCTGGTCGACCAGGGTAAAGAACGTCTGAACCGTTTAGGTTACTTCGAAACCGTCGATACTGACACCCAGCGCGTTCCGGGTAGCCCGGACCAGGTGGACGTGGTCTACAAGGTGAAAGAGCGTAACACCGGTAGCTTCAACTTCGGTATCGGTTACGGTACAGAAAGCGGCGTCAGCTTCCAGGCGGGCGTACAGCAGGATAACTGGTTGGGTACCGGTTATGCGGTAGGGATCAATGGTACGAAGAACGACTACCAGACCTATACCGAACTGTCTGTGACCAACCCGTACTTCACCGTTGACGGCGTCAGTCTCGGCGGTCGCGTGTTCTATAACGATTTCCAGGCGGATGACGCCGATCTGTCCGACTATACCAACAAGAGCTACGGTACGGACGTGACGCTGGGCTTCCCGGTGAATGAATACAACACGCTGCGCGCGGGCCTCGGTTATGTGCATAACAAACTGTCCAACATGCAGCCGCAGGTCGCCATGTGGCGTTATCTGAACTCGATGGGGGAAAACCCGGATCCGACGAACGATCGCAACAGCTTCGCCGCGGATGACTTCACCTTTAACTACGGCTGGACGTATAACAAACTCGACCGTGGCTTCTTCCCGACGGAAGGTACGCGTATCAACCTGAACGGTAAAGTGACCATTCCGGGTTCTGATAACGAATACTACAAAGCGACGCTGGACACCGCGACTTATGTGCCGATCGACGACGACCATAAATGGGTTGTGCTGGGTCGTACGCGTTGGGGTTACGGTGATGGTATCGGCGGCAAAGAGATGCCGTTCTATGAAAACTTCTATGCGGGCGGCTCCAGCACCGTACGTGGTTTCCAGTCGAACACCATCGGTCCGAAAGCGGTCTATCTGCCAGCCAGCAGCCGTCATGATGGCGATGATGACTACGATAACGAATGTGCAAGCACCAACACGGCGCCGTGTGAATCCGATGACGCAGTGGGCGGTAACGCAATGGCTGTCGCCAGCCTTGAGTTCATTACCCCAACGCCGTTTATCAGCGATAAATACGCGAACTCGGTACGTACCTCCTTCTTCTGGGATATGGGTACCGTTTGGGATACAAACTGGGATTCCAGCCGTTTCTCAGGCTATCCTGATTACAGCGATCCGAGCAATATCCGTATGTCCGCTGGTATCGCATTACAATGGATGTCCCCATTGGGGCCGTTGGTATTCTCCTACGCCCAGCCGTTTAAAAAGTACGATGGAGACAAAGCAGAACAGTTCCAGTTTAACATTGGTAAAACCTGGTAACGGTTCTTCACAAGGGAATGTAATGGTAGTGTAGCGATGACTTTAGGCGATCTTGCATGGGGTCGCCTGGCCACGCAAAGAACTGCACCTTCGGGTGCAAATGGGATGGTAAGGAGTTTATTGTGAAAAAGTGGTTATTAGCGGCAGGTCTCGGTTTAGCAATGGTTACGTCTGCACAGGCTGCTGACAAAATTGCAATCGTCAACATGGGTAGCCTGTTCCAGCAGGTTGCGCAGAAGACTGGCGTTTCCAAAACGCTGGAAAACGAGTTCAAAAGCCGCGCCAGCGAACTGCAACGTATGGAAACTGACCTGCAGTCCAAAATGCAGCGTCTGCAGTCCATGAAAGCAGGTGGCGAACGTACCAAGCTGGAAAAAGACGTGATGGCGCAGCGCCAGACGTTCTCTCAGAAAGCGCAGGCTTTTGAGCAGGATCGCGCACGTCGTTCCAACGAAGAACGTGGCAAACTGGTTACCCGTATCCAGACTGCGGTGAAATCCGTTGCGAACAGCCAGAGCATCGATCTGGTCGTTGACGCGAACAGCGTTGCTTACAACAGCAGCGATGTAAAAGATATTACTGCTGACGTACTGAAACAGGTTAAATAAGTAATGCCTTCAATTCGACTGTCTGATTTAGCAGAGCAGTTGGATGCAGAATTACACGGTGATGGCGATATCGTCATCACCGGCGTTGCGTCCATGCAATCTGCGCAAACGGGTCACATTACGTTCATGGTGAATCCGAAATACCGTGAGCACCTGGCGTTATGCCAGGCGTCTGCCGTTGTCATGACGCAGGACGATCTTCCTTTTGCTAAAAGCGCCGCGCTGGTAGTGAAGAATCCCTACCTCACGTATGCGCGAATGGCGCAAATTTTAGATACCACGCCGCAGCCGGCGCAGAATATCGCACCAAGTGCGGTGGTGGATGCGACGGCGACGCTGGGTAGCAATGTTTCAATCGGCGCAAATGCGGTCATTGAATCAGGCGTAGCGCTGGGCGATAACGTGGTTATCGGCGCGGGCTGCTTCGTCGGGAAAAATACGAAAATTGGTGCCGGCTCGCGTTTATGGGCGAATGTAACGGTTTACCACGACATCCAGATAGGTGAGAATTGCCTGATCCAGTCCAGTACGGTGATTGGCGCTGACGGTTTTGGCTATGCCAACGATCGCGGCAACTGGGTGAAGATTCCGCAGCTTGGTCGCGTCATTATTGGCGATCGCGTGGAGATCGGCGCCTGTACCACCATCGACCGTGGTGCGCTGGATGATACGGTGATCGGCAACGGTGTTATCATCGATAACCAGTGTCAGATTGCGCATAACGTTGTGATTGGCGACAATACGGCGGTTGCCGGTGGCGTCATTATGGCGGGCAGCCTGAAGATTGGCCGTTACTGTATGATTGGCGGCGCCAGCGTCATTAATGGCCATATGGAAATATGCGACAAGGTGACGGTGACGGGCATGGGGATGGTGATGCGTCCCATCACGGAGCCTGGCGTCTATTCCTCAGGCATTCCGCTGCAACCTAACAAAGTATGGCGTAAGACAGCCGCACTGGTGATGAACATTGATGATATGAGCAAGCGTCTCAAAGCGATTGAGCGCAAGGTTAATCAACAAGACTAAACTCTCACCCGGTCACACATACTTTACGGCCTGTCGGCATTCATACGATTGCGGCAGGCCGTGTTATTATTGGCTTTTAGTATATTTGGACAGGAAGAGTATTTTGACTACTAACACTCATACTCTGCACATTGAAGAGATTTTAGAACTTCTGCCGCACCGTTTCCCGTTTTTGCTGGTGGATCGGGTGCTGGATTTTGAAGAAGGTCGCTTTCTCCGCGCAGTGAAGAATGTTTCCGTTAACGAGCCGTTTTTCCAGGGACATTTCCCGGGCAAGCCGATCTTTCCGGGCGTTCTGATTCTGGAAGCAATGGCACAGGCTACCGGTATTCTGGCGTTTAAAAGCGTGGGTAAACTGGAGCCGGGAGAGCTTTACTATTTCGCAGGTATTGATGAAGCGCGCTTTAAGCGTCCTGTCGTGCCTGGCGATCAGATGATCATGGAAGTGACTTTCGAGAAAACGCGCCGTGGCCTGACCCGCTTCAAAGGGGTTGCTCTGGTCGACGGTAAAGTAGTTTGCGAAGCAACGATGATGTGCGCTCGTAGCCGGGAGGCCTGATACGTGATTGATAAATCCGCCTTTATTCATCCAACCGCCATTGTGGAAGAAGGCGCTTCTCTTGGCGCTAACGTCCACATTGGACCTTTTTGTCTCGTTGGACCCCATGTTGAAATTGGTGAGGGTACCGTACTGAAGTCTCACGTTGTCGTGAATGGCCACACCAAAATTGGCCGTGATAACGAGATTTATCAGTTCGCCTCTATCGGTGAAGTGAACCAGGATCTGAAATACGCTGGTGAACCGACCCGTGTGGAAATTGGCGATCGTAACCGCATTCGCGAAAGCGTAACCATTCATCGTGGCACGGTGCAGGGCGGTGGATTAACGAAGGTGGGCAGCGATAACCTGCTGATGATCAACGCCCACGTGGCGCACGATTGCACAATAGGCGATCGCTGTATTCTGGCGAATAACGCAACCCTCGCGGGCCATGTTTCGCTGGACGATTACGTCATCATCGGCGGCATGACCGCCGTGCACCAGTTCTGTATTATCGGCGCGCACGTGATGGTGGGCGGCTGTTCTGGCGTCGCTCAGGACGTTCCGCCGTTCGTTATCGCACAGGGCAACCACGCCACGCCGTTTGGCGTGAACATTGAAGGGCTGAAGCGCCGCGGCTTTACCCGCGAAGCGATCACCGCGATCCGCAACGCATATAAAGCGCTGTATCGCAGCGGTAAAACGCTGGATGAAGCAAAACCGGAAATCGCCGAGCTGGCGAAGCAGTATCCGGAAGTGCAACCGTTCAGCGACTTTTTTGCCCGCTCAACGCGCGGTTTGATTCGTTAATGGCTGAACAGCGTCCTTTAACGATTGCCCTGGTCGCCGGAGAAACCTCCGGCGATATTCTTGGCGCAGGCTTGATCCGCGCCCTGAAGGCGCGTGTCCCCCACGCCCGTTTTGTCGGCGTAGCGGGTCCGCGTATGCAGGCTGAAGGCTGTGAAGCCTGGTACGAAATGGAAGAACTGGCGGTTATGGGGATTGTTGAGGTGCTTGGACGCCTCCGTCGCCTGCTGCACATTCGCGCCGATTTAACCCGTCGTTTTACCGGGCTTAAGCCGGATGTCTTTGTAGGGATTGATGCGCCTGACTTCAACATCACCCTGGAAGGCAACCTGAAAAAACAGGGTATCAAAACCATTCATTATGTCAGTCCGTCCGTCTGGGCGTGGCGGCAGAAACGTGTTTTCAAAATAGGCAGATCCACCAATATGGTGCTGGCTTTTCTGCCTTTCGAAAAAGCGTTTTACGATAAATATAACGTGCCGTGCCGTTTTATTGGACACACGATGGCGGATGCCATGCCGCTTGACCCGGATAAAAACGCGGCCCGTGATGTCCTGGGCATTCCGCATGACGCCCATTGCCTGGCGTTGCTGCCTGGTAGCCGTGGCGCAGAAGTGGAGATGCTCAGCGCCGACTTCCTGAAAACGGCGCAGCTTTTGCGTCAGCATTACCCCGATCTCGAAGTCGTGGTGCCGTTAGTGAATGCCAAACGGCGTGAACAGTTTGAGAAAATCAAAGCGGATGTCGCACCGGAACTGTCCGTGCATCTGCTTGACGGGATGGGACGCGAAGCGATGGTCGCCAGCGACGCCGCGCTGCTGGCGTCGGGAACCGCCGCGCTTGAGTGTATGCTGGCGAAGTGCCCGATGGTGGTAGGCTATCGCATGAAGCCGTTTACCTTCTGGCTGGCGAAGCGGCTGGTGAAAACCGACTATGTGTCGTTGCCGAATCTGCTGGCAGGGAGAGAACTCGTCAAAGAGCTGCTGCAGGAAGAGTGCGAGCCGCAGAAACTCGCGCAAGCGCTACTGCCGCTTCTGGCTAACGGTAAAACCAGCCATGCGATGCATGATACTTTCCGCGAGCTGCATCAGCAGATCCGCTGCAATGCCGACGAGCAGGCGGCTGACGCGGTTCTGGAGTTAGCACAATGATCGAATTTGTTTATCCGCACATGCATTTAGTCGCCGGTGTGGATGAAGTTGGACGGGGACCGTTGGTCGGCGCGGTGGTGACAGCCGCTGTGATTCTCGACCCGACGCGTCCGATTGTGGGTCTTAACGATTCTAAAAAATTATCTGAAAAGCGCCGTCTGGCGCTGTATGACGAAATCAAAGAAAAAGCGTTAAGCTGGAGTCTGGGCCGTGCGGAGCCGCATGAGATAGATGAGCTGAATATTCTTCATGCCACCATGCTGGCGATGCAGCGTGCGGTCGCTGGTCTGCATATTGCGCCGGAATACGTGCTCATCGACGGCAATCGCTGCCCCGCGCTGCCGGTACCGTCAATGGCGGTGGTAAAAGGCGACAGCCGTGTGGCGGAAATCAGCGCTGCGTCTATTCTGGCGAAAGTCACGCGGGATGCGGAAATGGCCGCGCTGGATAGCGTTTTCCCGCAGTACGGTTTTGCCCAGCACAAAGGGTATCCAACCGCTTTTCATCTGGAGGCGCTGGCTGCTCATGGCGCGACAGAGCACCATCGACGCAGCTTTGGCCCGGTCAAACGCGCACTGGGACTCGCGTCCTGATCTCTGGGTTAAAGGAATCTGAAGATGTCTGAACCTCGTTTCGTCCACCTACGGGTGCACAGCGACTACTCCATGATCGATGGGCTGGCCAAAACCGGACCGCTGGTGAAAAAGGCGGCCGCACTGGGCATGCCCGCGCTGGCGATCACCGATTTTACCAACCTTTGCGGTCTGGTGAAGTTCTACGGGGCGGGTCATGGCGCCGGGATTAAACCCATTGTTGGCGCCGATTTCCACGTTCAGAGCGAACAAATGGGCGAAGAACTCACCCATTTAACGGTGCTGGCGTCGAATAACACCGGTTACCAGAACCTTACGCTGCTCATTTCTAAAGCCTATCAACGCGGCTACGGCGCGGCGGGTCCGGTTATCGATCGCGACTGGTTGATCGAACTGAAAGAGGGGTTAATTCTGCTTTCCGGTGGACGCATGGGCGACGTTGGCCGCAGCCTGTTGCGGGGTAATAGCGCGCTGGTTGAAGAGTGCGTCTCGTTCTATGAAACGCATTTCCCGGATCGTTACTTCCTTGAGCTGATCCGTACCGGCAGACAGGATGAAGAAAGCTATTTGCACGCAGCCGTAGAACTGGCGGAAGCGCGCGGCTTGCCGGTCGTCGCTACCAACGACGTGCGCTTTATTAACAGCGATGATTTTGACGCGCATGAAATTCGCGTCGCCATTCACGACGGTTTTACTCTCGACGATCCTAAGCGCCCACGTAACTATTCGCCGCAGCAGTATATGCGTACGGAAGAGGAGATGTGCGAGCTGTTCTCGGACATTCCGGAAGCACTGGAAAACACCGTTGAGATCGCCAAACGCTGTAACGTGACGGTGCGTCTGGGCGAATATTTCCTGCCGCAGTTTCCGACCGGTGATATGACCACCGAAGACTATCTGGTCAAGAAATCGAAAGAAGGTCTTGAAGAGCGTCTTGAATTCCTGTTTCCGGATGCAGAAGAGCGTAAAAAACGCCGCCCGGAATATGACGAGCGTCTGGACATTGAGCTACAGGTTATTAACCAGATGGGGTTCCCCGGCTACTTTCTGATCGTGATGGAGTTTATCCAGTGGTCGAAGGATAACGGCGTGCCGGTCGGGCCAGGCCGTGGTTCCGGCGCGGGATCGCTGGTGGCCTACGCGCTGAAAATCACCGACCTCGACCCGCTGGAATTTGACCTGCTGTTCGAACGCTTCCTTAACCCGGAGCGTGTTTCGATGCCTGACTTCGACGTTGACTTCTGTATGGAGAAACGCGACCAGGTGATCGAGCACGTGGCGGATATGTATGGGCGTGATGCGGTATCGCAGATTATTACTTTCGGTACCATGGCGGCGAAAGCGGTTATCCGCGACGTGGGCCGCGTGCTGGGCCATCCGTATGGCTTCGTAGACCGTATTTCAAAGCTGGTGCCGCCAGATCCGGGCATGACGCTGGCAAAAGCGTTTGAAGCTGAGCCGCAACTGCCGGAAATCTACGAAGCCGACGAAGAGGTCAAAGCGCTGATCGACATGGCGCGTAAGCTGGAGGGCGTCACGCGTAACGCCGGTAAGCACGCCGGTGGTGTGGTTATCGCCCCGACGAAAATTACCGATTTTGCGCCGCTGTATTGCGATGAGCAGGGGCTGCACCCGGTTACGCAGTTTGATAAAAACGACGTGGAATACGCCGGGCTGGTGAAGTTTGACTTCCTCGGCCTGCGAACGCTCACGATTATCAACTGGGCGCTGGAAATGATTAACGCCCGTCGTGAGAAAAACGGCGAGCCGCCGCTGGATATTGCGGCCATCCCGCTGGATGACAAGAAAAGCTTCGACATGCTGCAACGCTCGGAAACCACGGCGGTGTTCCAGCTTGAATCCCGCGGCATGAAAGATTTGATCAAGCGTCTGCAACCTGACTGCTTTGAAGATATGATCGCGCTGGTGGCGCTGTTCCGCCCGGGCCCGCTGCAGTCGGGGATGGTGGATAACTTCATCGACCGTAAGCACGGGCGTGAAGAAATTTCTTATCCTGACGTACAGTGGCAGCACGAAAGCCTGAAGCCCGTACTGGAACCGACCTATGGCATCATCCTGTATCAGGAACAGGTCATGCAGATCGCCCAGGTGCTGTCTGGTTATACCCTAGGCGGCGCGGACATGTTACGTCGTGCGATGGGTAAGAAAAAGCCGGAAGAGATGGCCAAACAGCGATCTGTCTTTGAAGAGGGCGCAAAGAAAAACGGGATCGACGGCGAACTGGCGATGAAAATCTTTGACCTGGTGGAGAAATTCGCCGGTTACGGATTTAACAAGTCACACTCCGCCGCGTATGCGCTGGTCTCCTATCAGACGCTATGGCTGAAGGCGCACTATCCCGCCGAATTTATGGCGGCGGTTATGACCGCCGATATGGATAACACGGAAAAAGTGGTAGGTCTGGTGGACGAATGTTGGCGGATGGGGCTGAAGATCCTGCCGCCGGACATCAATTCCGGCCTGTATCACTTTCACGTTAACGACGAAGGTGAGATCGTTTACGGGATCGGCGCGATCAAAGGTGTTGGTGAAGGCCCGATTGAGGCGATCATCGAGGCGCGCAACAACGGCGGATACTTCCGCGAGCTGTTCGATCTTTGCGCCCGTACTGACACCAAAAAACTGAACCGCCGGGTACTGGAAAAGTTAATTATGTCCGGGGCGTTTGACCGCCTGGGACCCCACCGCGCCGCGTTGATGAATTCGCTCGGCGATGCGTTAAAGGCCGCCGATCAACATGCCAAAGCGGAAGCGATTGGTCAGGCCGATATGTTCGGCGTACTGGCGGAAGAGCCGGAACAAATTGAGCAGTCCTACGCCAGCTGCCAGCCGTGGCCGGAACAAGTGGTGCTGGATGGCGAGCGCGAAACGTTGGGTCTGTACCTGACGGGGCACCCCATCAACCAGTATTTAAAAGAAATTGAGCGCTATGTCGGAGGCTACAGGCTGAAAGACATGCATCCGACAGAACGTGGTAAAGTCACCACGGCTGCGGGGCTCGTCATTGCCGCAAGGGTTATGGTCACCAAGCGCGGCAATCGTATCGGCATCTGTACGCTGGATGACCGTTCCGGACGTCTTGAAGTCATGTTATTTACCGACGCTCTGGATAAATACCAGCAACTGCTGGAAAAAGACCGCATACTTATCGTCAGCGGACAGGTCAGCTTTGATGACTTCAGCGGGGGGCTTAAAATGACCGCCCGCGAAGTGATGGATATTGACGAGGCCCGGGAAAAATATGCTCGCGGGCTTGCTATCTCGCTGACGGACAGGCAAATTGATGACCAGCTTTTAAACCGACTCCGTCAGTCTCTGGAACCCCACCGCTCGGGGACAATTCCAGTACATCTCTACTATCAGAGGGCGGATGCGCGCGCGCGGTTGCGTTTTGGCGCGACGTGGCGCGTTTCTCCGAGCGATCGTTTACTCAACGATCTCCGTGGCCTCATTGGTTCGGAGCAGGTGGAACTGGAGTTTGACTAATACAGGAATACTATGAGTCTGAATTTCCTTGATTTTGAACAGCCGATTGCCGAGCTGGAAGCAAAAATCGATTCTCTGACTGCGGTGAGCCGTCAGGACGAGAAACTGGATATTAACATCGATGAAGAAGTGCATCGTCTGCGTGAAAAAAGCGTAGAACTGACGCGCAAAATCTTCGCCGATCTCGGCGCATGGCAGGTAGCCCAACTGGCGCGCCACCCGCAGCGTCCTTACACCCTGGATTATGTTCGCCTGGCGTTTGAGGAATTTGACGAACTGGCGGGCGACCGCGCTTATGCGGACGACAAAGCAATTGTCGGCGGTATCGCGCGTCTGGATGGTCGTCCGGTGATGGTCATTGGCCATCAGAAAGGCCGTGAAACCAAAGAAAAAATCCGTCGTAACTTCGGTATGCCGGCGCCAGAAGGCTACCGTAAAGCGCTGCGTCTGATGGAAATGGCCGAACGTTTTAAGATGCCGATTGTGACCTTCATTGACACCCCGGGCGCTTACCCGGGCGTCGGGGCGGAAGAGCGCGGCCAGTCTGAAGCCATCGCGCGTAACCTGCGCGAAATGTCGCGCCTCAGCGTGCCGGTCATCTGCACCGTTATCGGTGAAGGCGGCTCCGGCGGCGCGTTGGCGATCGGTGTGGGTGACAAAGTGAATATGCTGCAATACAGCACCTATTCGGTTATCTCTCCGGAAGGCTGTGCGTCCATTCTGTGGAAAAGCGCAGATAAAGCGCCGCTGGCCGCAGAAGCGATGGGGATTATCGCGCCACGCCTGAAAGAGCTGAAGCTGATCGATTCCATTATTCAGGAACCGCTGGGCGGCGCGCACCGTAACCCGGAAGCAATGGCCGCGTCGCTGAAAGCGCAACTGCTGGCTGACCTTGCGGATCTTGATGTGCTAAGCACTGACGATCTGAAAAACCGTCGCTATCAGCGTCTGATGAGCTACGGCTACGCGTAAGCGTTGACCATTCTGAAAAGGGCCACGAATTGTGGCCCTTTTTTTTACCTGCGGTTTGAACAGTCTATGATTAGCTAAGGATTTTCCAGGAGGAGCGCATGAATATCATTGCCATTATGGGACCGCACGGCGTTTTTTATAAAGATGAGCCCATTAAGGAGCTTGAGCGCGCGCTGCAATCGCAAGGGTTCCAGATTATCTGGCCACAAAACAGCGTCGACCTGCTGAAGTTTATTGAACACAATCCGCGTATTTGCGGCGTTATTTTTGACTGGGATGAATACAGTCTCGATCTGTGCAGCGACATTAATCAGTTAAACGAATATCTGCCGCTGTACGCTTTTATCAATACCCATTCCACCATGGATGTCAGCGTACATGATATGCGTATGGCGCTGTGGTTTTTTGAGTACGCGCTGGGACAGGCGGAAGATATCGCCACGCGTATCCGTCAATATACCGGTGAGTATCTCGACAATATTACGCCGCCTTTCACCAAAGCGTTATTCACCTATGTGAAAGAGGGGAAATACACCTTCTGTACGCCGGGACACATGGCGGGAACCGCCTATCAAAAGAGTCCGGTAGGCTGTCTGTTCTATGATTTTTTCGGCGGCAATACGCTGAAGGCGGATGTCTCGATTTCTGTCACTGAACTCGGTTCGCTGCTCGATCATAGCGGCCCGCATCTGGAAGCCGAGGAGTATATTGCCCGCACCTTCGGCGCTGAACAGAGCTACATGGTGACCAACGGGACATCGACATCGAATAAAATCGTTGGCATGTACGCCGCGCCGACGGGAAGCACGCTGCTGATTGACCGCAACTGCCATAAGTCGCTGGCGCATTTGTTGATGATGAGCGACGTTGTCCCTTTATGGCTGAAACCGACGCGGAATGCGCTCGGCATCCTGGGCGGCATCCCCCGACGCGAGTTCACGCGCGCGAGTATTGAACGTAAAGTCACCGAAACGCCGCAGGCGCAGTGGCCGGTACACGCCGTCATTACCAACTCAACTTATGACGGCTTGCTCTACAACACCAACTGGATCAAGCAGACGCTGGATGTGCCGTCGATCCACTTTGATTCCGCCTGGGTGCCATATACGCATTTTCATCCCATCTACCAGGGTAAAAGCGGCATGAGCGGCGATCGGGTGCCCGGCAAAGTGATTTTCGAAACGCAATCGACGCACAAGATGCTGGCCGCGCTATCCCAGGCTTCTCTGATTCATATTAAAGGTGAGTACGACGAAGAGACCTTTAATGAAGCGTTTATGATGCACACTTCCACTTCGCCGAGCTATCCCATTGTCGCCTCCATTGAAACGGCAGCGGCGATGCTGCGCGGTAACCCGGGCAAGCGGTTAATTAACCGCTCGGTGGAGCGGGCGCTGCATTTTCGCAAAGAGATTCAGCGGCTTCGAGAGGAGTCCGAGGGCTGGTTCTTTGATATCTGGCAGCCGGAGGAGGTCGATGAAGCCGAATGCTGGCCTGTCGCGCCAGGCGCGGACTGGCACGGTTTCACCGACGCCGACGACGATCATATGTTTCTCGATCCGGTGAAAGTCACGATCCTGACGCCGGGGATGGATGAGCAAGGGAACATGAGCGATGAGGGCATCCCCGCCGCGCTGGTGGCGAAATTTCTTGATGAACGCGGCGTGGTCGTTGAGAAAACCGGCCCCTACAATTTACTGTTTTTGTTCAGTATCGGTATTGATAAAACCCGGGCAATGGGACTGTTGCGCGGTTTGACCGAATTTAAGCGGGCCTATGATCTTAACCTGCGAGTGAAGAACATGTTGCCGGATCTGTACGCTGAAGATCCTGATTTTTATCGCAATATGCGCATTCAGGATCTGGCGCAGGGGATCCATAAACTGATTCGCCAACACGATCTTTCCGGGCTCATGCTGCGGGCGTTCGACACGCTGCCGGATATGATTATGACGCCGCATCAGGCGTGGCAGCGGCAGATCAAAGGCGAGGTGCAGACGGTAACGCTGGATCAACTGGTTGGGCGAGTGTCAGCTAATATGATCCTGCCGTATCCGCCGGGCGTGCCGCTGCTGATGCCGGGGGAGATGATCACCGAGCAGAGCCGCGCGGTGCTCGACTTTCTCCTGATGCTCTGCTCGATAGGGCACCACTATCCTGGCTTTGAAACGGATATTCACGGCGCAAAACAGGATGATGATGGCGTGTACCACGTACGAGTCTTAAAAAGCGCGTAACGGCTTGCTTTCGCGGACCCCGGGCGGGTAACGTGCAGATAACATAACATGGAGACACTGACACTATGCTGGGATTAAAACAGGTTCATCATATTGCAATTATCGCCACCGACTATGCGGTAAGTAAGGCGTTCTACTGCGATGTGCTGGGCTTTACCCTGATGAGTGAAGCTTACAGAGAGGAGCGTGATTCCTGGAAAGGCGATCTCGCGCTGAACGGGCAATATGTCATTGAGCTGTTTTCGTTCCCCTTTCCGCCGCAGCGCCCAAGCCGACCGGAGGCCTGCGGTTTGCGCCATCTGGCTTTCAGCGTTGATGACGTGGAGAAGGCTATCGCGCACCTTGCGGCGAAAAACGTCAAATGCGAAGCTGTACGCGTTGATCCGTTTACCGGCAAACGTTTCACCTTTTTTAACGATCCGGATGGCCTGCCGCTCGAACTGTATGAACAGTGAGACTTGCGATCGCGAGGATTGCCCGGTAACGTGCCGGGCAACGTCACTGTAAATAATCGCCATGACTACACTCACCCTGAAGACTTCACTGTTTAGCGCTCAGCAAATTCTCGTCGCATACAGCGGCGGGCTGGACTCTACCGTTCTTCTGCATCAACTCGTGCAATGGCGGGCCCAGCAGCCAGGTATCACGCTACGGGCGATTCATATTCATCACGGGCTGAGCACTCATGCCGATGCGTGGGTGGCGCACTGTGAGGCGGTATGCGCGCAGTGGCAGGTGCCGCTGGTGGTTGAGCGCGTACAGCTGGCGCATGAAGGGCTGGGCACGGAAGCGCATGCCAGACAGGCGCGCTATAAAGCATTCGCACAGGCGCTGTTGCCAGGGGAAGTGCTGGCGACCGCCCAGCATCTTGACGATCAATGTGAAACATTTCTGCTGGCGCTCAAGCGCGGTAGTGGGCCGGCGGGACTTTCCGCAATGGCCGAGGTGTCCACGTTTGCGGGTACCCACCTTATTCGTCCCTTGCTGCAGCAAAGCCGTCGCGACCTGGAAAAGTGGGCAACGGATCATCAGCTTCGCTGGATTGAAGATGAAAGCAATCAGGATGATGCCTTCGATCGTAACTTCCTGCGTCTGCGTGTGCTGCCGCTTCTGCAACAGCGCTGGCCGCATTTTGCTGAAGCGACGGCGCGCAGCGCGGCGCTGTGCGCCAGCCAGGAAAGCCTGCTGGATGAACTGCTGGCGGAAGAGCTGTCAGGCTGCATGACCCCGCACGGTACGCTTCAGCTTGCGCCGCTGCTGTCGATGAGCCAGTCTCGCCGCGCCGCAGTGATCCGCCGCTGGCTGGCGACGAAGGATGCGCCGATGCCCTCGCGTGACGGCCTTGAGCGCATCTGGCAGGAAGTGGCGTTGGCGCGTGAAGACGCTGCGCCCTGTTTGCGTTTTGGCGCGTATGAGGTTCGCCGCTACCAGGCGCAGCTGTGGTGGATAAAATCGGTTGGCGGTCAGAGTGAAACGACGCTGGCATGGCGAGACAGGCGCAAGCCGCTCATGCTGCCCGCCGGGCTGGGCGAAGTCGCGCTGGCGCCCGGCGGTGAACTGAGAACACCGCGAACGGATGAACCGGTTTCCATTCGCTTTAAAGCGCCGGGCCTGCTGCATATCGTCGGACGGAACGGTGGACGTAAGCTGAAGAAGGTTTGGCAGGAACTCGGTGTTCCACCCTGGCGACGTGATACTACGCCTTTGCTGTTTTACGGCGATATGCTCATTGCTGCCGCTGGCGTTTTTGTCACTGATGAAGGGATGGCGGTGGAGGAAGAGGGACTACAGCTGTTATGGCGGGAAGCAGACTAAAATGCCGAATGGCGCTACGCTTATTCCTCCTACAGTAACCGCACATTGTAGGCCGGGTAAGCGTAGCGCCATCCGGCGACCACTATTCAGGATTCGCTGACCACCACGGTACCGATTTCCGGGTGACTGAAGCTGGCGATTTTGTCGAGACGCAGTTCGCGCGTTTCACCTGCAACGTCGGTAATCAGGTATTCCACATTTTTACGCGACACCAGATCGCTGGCTTTTGCCTGCAGAACTTCGCCATCTTTCAGTTCCAGCGTCAGCAACAGATGATGCTGGCAGGCGAGCTCAAGGTTGTCGTAGTCATCGCAGTTGATGGGTTGATATGTTTCATTCATTGACATAATCGCTCACCAGTAAGTTCGCAGCAGCATACGCCGCCTTTTCCCTGACCGACTCTGAAAGGTCGCTGTCTGCGGCCATTTCGTTAAGCACCTTTAAAACGCACCCCAGCGCATCCGGGACATACCCTAAGTCTCCGCTGGCTATTTCCGCATACCGCCTGCGTATTAACTCACAATATTTTTCCACATGCCCTCCTGTCAGTATTCTGACTTCACCGTGGATGCAAGTCTAAGCCTACGAAGATAAACTCTGTTTAGCAAGGTGACTATACCACAGCCATTCCGCCGAAATCAGCAGCTTGATAGCCGAACCATTAACAGCCTTTTGTCGTCGTTTTCGTTACAATGTTTGCCTGATTCGAAAGGAGTTTTTTCATGGCGCTTAAAGCGACAATATACAAAGCCGTGGTAAATGTGGCGGACCTGGACCGCAACCAGTTTCTGGACGCGCCGTTGACGCTGGCCCGTCATCCTTCAGAAACCCAGGAGCGCATGATGCTGCGCCTGCTGGCGTGGATCAAATATGCGGATGAGCGCTTGCAGTTTACGCGAGGTTTGAGCGCAGAAGACGAGCCGGAAGCCTGGCTGCGTAACGACCATTTGGGGATCGATCTGTGGATTGAACTGGGGTTACCGGAAGAGCGGCGGATCAAGAAAGCCTGCACCCAGGCGAAAAACGTTGCGCTGTTTGCTTACAACAGCCGAGCGGCGCAGATCTGGTGGCAGCAGAACCAGAATAAGTGCGCACAGTTTCCGAATCTGGCAGTCTGGTATCTTAATGATGAGCAACTGGCGAAGTTAAGCGCCTTCGCGGAACGGACGATGACGTTGCAAGCCACCATTCAGGACGGAGCCATCTGGCTTTCGGATGCTCAGAATAATCTGGAAATTCATCTGGCTGCCTGGCAACAACCGGCATGATTGTTATTTCGCGAAACGTCTCTATCGCCGATGATGAGCTGGAAATTACGGCAATTCGCGCGCAGGGCGCAGGCGGACAGCATGTGAATAAAGCCTCAACGGCGATCCATTTGCGTTTTGACATCCGGGCCTCTGGCCTGCCAGAGTATTACAAAGAACGTTTACTTGCTGCCAGTCATCACCTGATTAGCCCTGATGGCGTCATTATCATTAAGGCGCAGGAATACCGAAGCCAGACGCTAAACCGTGAAGCGGCGCTGGCCCGACTGGTGGCAGTGATCAAAGAACTCACCGCGGAACAAAAAAGCCGACGGGCAACCCGGCCAACGCGCGCCTCGAAAGAACGAAGATTGTCTTCGAAAGCGCAAAAATCCACAGTGAAAGCCCTCCGCGGTAAAGTCCGTCGCGTGGATTGACGGGCAGGAATAAAAATGCAGAAGGAATTCGGGGTGAAAAAGACACTCATTTCGGCGATAGCAGCGCTTTCGCTTTTTTCATTGTTAGGTTGTAACAACCGTTCAGAAGTCGATGTCCTGCAACCGACGCAGGCTGCGGAACTTAAACCGATGCAGCAAAGCTGGCGGGGCATTTTACCGTGCGCAGATTGTGAAGGAATTGAAACCTCGTTGTTTCTTGAAAAAGATGGCACCTGGGTGATGAATGAACGCTACCAGGGCGTCCGTGACGAACCATCTTCCTTTGCTTCCTATGGTACCTGGGCGCGGACCGCCGATAAGCTGGTGCTCACCGACAGTAAGGGCGAGAAAGCGTATTATCGCGCTAAAGGCGATGCGCTTGAGATGCTCGACCGTGAAGGCAACCCGGTTGAGTCGCAGTTTAACTATACGCTTGAACCCGTGAAGGCCACTTTACCGGTAACCCCAATGCCGATGCGCGGTATGTATTTCTATATGGCAGATGCAGCGACCTTTACCGATTGTGCAACCGGTAAGCGTGTTTCTGTGGCGAATAACGCCGAGCTTGAGCGCGGTTATCTTGCTGCCAGGGGGAACAGCGAAAAACCCGTCCTGTTGTCGGTGGAAGGGCACTTCACGCTTGAAGCCAACCCGGACACGGGAGCGCCAGTGAAGACCCTGAACGCGGATAAAGCGATTACGTTTATGCCGGGTAAAAGCTGTGCTCAGCAATAGTGCATGAGTATGAAAAAGAAAAACCCCGCGGCTGCGGGGTTTTTTGTGCATCAGCCTTTGATCTGTTTAACCAGATAGCTAACGATGTCACCGGTTTTAATCAATTGCTTCTCGCCATTACGACGATATTTGTATTCGATGTCGTCATTGTCGAGGTTACGGTCGCCCAGCACGATAGTGTGAGGAATACCGATCAGCTCCATATCCGCGAACATCACGCCTGGACGTTCTTTACGGTCGTCCATCAGCACTTCAATGCCCTGGGCTCGCAGTTCGGCATACAGTTTTTCCGCCAGTTCCTGCACACGGTAAGATTTATGCATATTCATAGGCAGAATAGCGACCTGGAACGGTGCGATAGCGTCGGGCCACACGATGCCGCGCTCGTCGTAGTTTTGCTCAATCGCGGCTGCAACCACACGTGTTACGCCGATTCCGTAGCAGCCCATGGTCAGGATCTGGTTACGGCCATCTTCACCCTGAACGGCGGCTTTCAGCGCCTCGGAGTATTTGGTACCCAACTGGAAAATATGACCCACTTCGATGCCGCGCTTGATAAGCAGCGTACCCTGACCATCCGGGCTCGGATCGCCTGCGACCACGTTACGGAGGTCTGCCACTTCCGGCGTTGCCACGTCGCGATCCCAGTTGATGCCGAAGTAGTGCTTGCCGTCAACGTTAGCGCCTGCCGCGAAATCGCTCATCGCCGCAACGGTACGGTCGATGACAACCGGGATCGGCATGTTGACCGGACCAAGTGAACCCGGGCCTGCGTTGACGATGGCGCGGATTTCCGCTTCGGTTGCGAAGGTCAGCGGGCTGGCGACCTGCGGCAGTTTTTCCGCTTTAACTTCATTCAGTTCGTGATCGCCGCGAACCAGCAGCGCGACCAGCGGATAGCTGCTGCCTTCAACCGCTTTCACCAACAGCGTTTTCACGGTTTTCTCAATCGGCAGAGCAAACTGTTCAACTAACTCCGCGATAGTTTTCGCGTTTGGCGTATCAACCAGCGTCATCTCCTGCGTCGCGGCAGCGCGCGGGGCTTTTGGCGCGACGGCTTCGGCCAGCTCGATGTTGGCGGCGTAATCGGAGGTGTCAGAAAAGATAATGTCATCTTCGCCACTCTGCGCCAGCACCTGGAATTCGTGAGACGCGCTACCGCCAATCGAACCCGTGTCAGCCTGCACTGCGCGGAATTCCAGACCGATACGGGTGAAGATTTTGCTGTAGGCGGCGTACATCGCGTCGTAGGTTTCCTGCAAGGATTCCTGCGAGGTGTGGAAAGAATAGGCATCTTTCATCAGGAACTCGCGGGAGCGCATGACGCCGAAACGCGGACGCACTTCGTCACGGAACTTCGTCTGGATCTGGAAGAAGTTCAGCGGCAACTGCTTATATGAGCTGAGTTCGTTACGCACCAGATCGGTGATGACTTCTTCGTGGGTTGGGCCGAGTACGAACGGACGCTCGCCACGGTCAACAAAACGCAGCAGTTCCGGACCGTACTGTTCCCAACGGCCACTCTCTTGCCACAGGTCAGCTGGCTGAACCACTGGCATAGACACCTCGATCGCGCCGGCGTTGTTCATTTCTTCACGCACGATGTTTTCGACTTTTTTCAGAACGCGCAGGCCAGTCGGCAGCCAGGTATATAACCCGGAGGCGAGCTTGCGGATCATCCCGGCGCGCAGCATCAGCTGATGGCTGATAACCTCGGCGTCGGCAGGTGTCTCCTTCAGAGTGGAGAGCAGATATTGGCTAGTACGCATGTTGTTACGGTTCCAGTTGGACGATCGAACAGGCTCAACGTGAGCCTGACACAAAAAAAGTGATTTAGTTTACCAGCGAGAAAGGGATGTCAAAAGAGAAGGGCATGAAATTAGCGGGGTTCGAGCGCAAAGACTTCAAATCCCGTTTCCGTTACGCGCCAGCGCACGTTGAAATCATGCAACCAGACCGCGTACGTTTTCCCTGTTTCTTCACCTTTACGATAAGCGGGACGCGGATCCTGCGCCAGCACATCGCGAATAAATGTTTTAAGCTGCGGGTAGCGTTTTTCCAGCGTCGGGAATTGCCGCTCAAGTTCATCACTAAAGCTTACCTGCATTTCGGCCACTGGCGCATGTTGCGCATAGCTGGCCCGGGCATCTGTAAGCGATTCGGCGAACGGCAAATAAGGCTTAATGTCGATAACCGGCGTTCCATCAACCAGATCCAGACTGCCGAGCTTCAGAATGACGCGTTCTTTGTGGTAGGAAATGTCCTTTAGCTCAACCAGCGACATGCCGACAGGGTTTGGGCGAAACGTCGAGCGGGTGGCAAAGACCCCCATGCGCGCATTGCCGCCAAGGCGAGGCGGACGTACGGTCGGACGCCATCCGCCTTCCATTGTCTGATGAAACACAAAGAGCACCCACAGATGGCTGAACGCTTCCAGACCACGGACGGCATCGGCCTGATTAAAGGGCGGCAGCAGGTGCAGTTCGCCATGCGCGCTCTTTACCAGACCCGGCTGGCGAGGGACGGCGAACTTTTCTTTGTAAGGTGAGCGAATGACACCGATTTGCTCAAACTGAAAATGACTCATTTAGCCGAAATGTTAAGCGCAGAACCAATGCAGACAGCCTGACGGTAGCAGCCCGGCGTACCGCTGGTCACTTCACAGCTGTGCAGCAGGACGGCATTCGCTTTCATTTTTGACGCGTTAATCTGCATACGCTTACGCGCCGTAGGGATGCTCGGTGGAGAATCCTGATTCGTTGCCTGGCATGAGTCGCCGCTGACTTCACCCAGGTCGCGGAACGGCTTGCCGACCAGCGCTTCAGCACTGGTATAAATTCTGACAGGAGCTGCGCGCGGCGCTTTAGGTTTTTCCGGCTCCGCTTTAGGTGGGGTTGGAGTGCTTTGAACAGGTTCAACGGGGGATCTGCTTAGCATGGAACAGCCGCTCAGCATGAGTGCCAATAAACAGATCGGTAAAGCACGCATAATATTTCCTCAATGAATGATCTAACTGTCAGATATTGAATCAGGAGCTTGCATAAATGACAAGACGGGCAAGTGCCCGTCCTGAATGATATTACAGTTTGAGAAAAGAGCCTAAAAATTACCAGCCTTTCACCGCGCCGCCGTTAAAGACTTTATTGGCAGCTTCGTAGACTTCGTCAGACTGATAGGCCTGCACGAATTTCTTCACGTTTTCCGCATCTTTGTTATCTTCACGGGTGACGATCAGGTTGACGTACGGGGAATCTTTGTCTTCCACAAAGATACCGTCTTTCGCCGGGGTCAGGTTGATCTGGCTGGCATAGGTGGTGTTGATCACCGCCAGGGCGATCTGCGCATCATCAAGAGAACGGGGCAGTTGCGGGGCTTCCAGTTCGACAATTTTCAGATTTTTCGGGTTTCCGACAATGTCCAGTGAGGTTGGCAGGAGGCCCACGCCGTCTTTCAGTTGGATCAAACCCACTTTTTGCAGTAGCAGCAGCGAACGACCGAGGTTGGTCGGATCGTTTGGTACGGCGACCTGAGCGCCATCCTGCAGTTCATCCAGCGATTTGATTTTTTTGGAGTAGCCCGCAATCGGGTAGACAAAAGTATTGCCCGCAGGCGTCAGTTTGTAGCCGCGATCTTTGATCTGCTGATCCAGATACGGTTTGTGCTGGAAGGCGTTGGCATCAATGTCGCCTTTGCTCAGCGCTTCGTTAGGCAGCACGTAGTCATTGAACGTCACCAGTTCTACGTCCAGCCCGTATTTTTCTTTTGCGACTTTCTGCGCAACTTCGGCAACCTGCTGTTCAGCACCGACGATAACGCCCACTTTGATGTGGTTGGGATCTTTCTCATCCTGTCCGCAACCCACAAGAGCCAGAGAACCAATCAGGGCTCCTACTGCCGCAAAGGTCTTGAATTTGAACGCCATGCTTATTTCCTTAATGAGTTATTTGTGTTGTGGTTAACGTTACTTGTGCGTTACAGACCGAACGATGCGATCGCCTGCGAACTGAATTAAATAAACCAGAACGACGAGTAATACCAGCACCGTGTTCATCACGGTCGCGTTGTAGCCGATATAGCCATACTGGTAACCGATCTGGCCCAGACCGCCAGCGCCCACAGCGCCTCCCATGGCTGAATAGCCGACAAGGGTAATCAGCGTGATAGTCGCCGCGTTCACCAGACCCGGCAGCGCTTCGGGCAGCAGAACTTTACGCACGATTTGCAGCGGCGTCGCACCCATCGCGCGTGACGCTTCAATCAATCCTGTTGGGATTTCCAGCAGCGCGTTTTCCACCATGCGGGCGATAAACGGCGCGGCGCCAACGGTAAGCGGCACAATCGCGGCCTGCAGTCCGATTGAGGTTCCGACAATGACGCGAGTAAACGGAATCATCCAGACCAGAAGAATAATAAACGGAATTGACCGGAAGATATTCACCACCGCGGAAAGAATGCGGTAGAGCTTCGCGTTTTCGATAATTTGCCCGGGACGCGTGACGTAGAGCAACACGCCAACCGGTAAACCGATAACGAAACCAAAGAATCCGGATACAAAGGTCATCGCCAGCGTTTCCCAGACGCCACGAACCAGCAACCACATCATCGGTTCAGACATAACCCAGTACCTCTACTTTTACATGGTGTTCTTGCAGCCAGGCAATGGCGGCTTGTGTTTCTTCTTGAGCGCCGTGCATTTCCGTCAGCATAATGCCGAACTTCACGCCGCCGGCGTAATCCATCTGCGCGCTAATAATGTTGTTATTGACGTTAAAGCGACGCGCTGTTTCGGAAAGCAGCGGCGCATCAACCGACTGACCGGTGAACTCCATGCGCAGCATCGGTACGCTATCGGCTTCGGGGGTTGGTTTCAGACGCTCCAGATAATCTTCCGGAATGTCGAGATGCAGCGTGGACTGGATAAATTTTTGCGCCAGCGGGGTCTTCGGGTGGGAAAACACTTCACTGACCGTATCCTGTTCTATCAGTTCGCCGTTGCTGATCACGGCCACGCAGTCACAGATACGCTTAACCACATCCATCTCGTGTGTGATCAGCAGAATGGTCAGACCGAGACGACGATTAATGTCCTTCAGTAATTCGAGGATCGAACGTGTGGTTGCCGGGTCCAGTGCGCTGGTGGCTTCGTCGCACAGCAGCACTTTGGGCTGGCTTGCCAGCGCACGGGCAATCGCCACACGCTGTTTTTGACCACCGGAAAGATTGGCCGGGTAACTGTCGTGCTTATCGCCCAGACCCACCAGATCCAGCAATTCGGTCACGCGACGTGTGATCTCCTCTTTCGGCGTGTTGTCCAGCTCCAGCGGCAGCGCCACGTTGCCGAAAACCGTACGGGAGGCCAGCAGATTAAAGTGCTGGAAAATCATGCCGATCTGGCGACGCGCTTTGGTCAGCTCAGATTCAGAAAGCGTGGTCAGCTCCTGCCCGCCTACCAACACGCTCCCCTCTGTCGGGCGCTCCAGCAGGTTGACACAGCGGATTAGCGTACTTTTACCGGCGCCTGATGCGCCAATCACACCGTAAATTTGTCCGGCAGGGACATGCAGGCTGACATTGTTCAACGCCTGAATGGTGCGGGTCCCTTGTTGGAACACTTTGGTGATATTCGAAAGTTTAATCATTGATTATTTATTATCGTAATGAAGTTAGCCGTAGCATTTTTGTCTGTCTGAAGCGGTGAATCGCCGTCAACAAAATGGATGTTAAGGCATCCAGACGTCTAAATCAATCAGGCTTTCTACGATGAGCACTTTCTTGCCTGCCGAAAAATGCGATACTAGCGCCACATGCCTTATTCAGGAGCTATAAAAGGTGGCAAAGTCTGTACCCGCAATTTTTCTCGACCGCGACGGCACTATCAATGTGGACCACGGCTACGTACATGAGATCGACGAATTCGAATTCATCGACGGTGTCATTGACGCCATGCGTGAACTTAAAAAAATGGGCTATGCGCTGGTGGTTGTCACCAACCAGTCCGGCATTGCGCGCGGCAAATTTACTGAAGCGCAGTTTGAAACCTTAACAGAATGGATGGACTGGTCGCTGGCAGACCGCGATGTTGATCTCGACGGTATCTATTATTGTCCCCATCACCCACAGGGAAGCGTAGAGGAGTTTCGTCAGGTTTGCGATTGTCGTAAACCGCATCCAGGCATGCTGATCTCTGCTCGCGATTTTCTGCATATTGATATGGCGGCGTCTTATATGGTGGGCGATAAATTAGAAGACATGCAGGCCGCGCTGGCAGCAGGGGTCGGAACCAAAGTGTTGGTACGTACCGGTAAGCCTGTGACGCCAGAAGCAGAAAATGCCGCGGATTGGGTGATTAATAGTCTGGCAGACCTGCCTTTAGCGATAAAACAGCAGTAAAAGTAAGCGTTGTGCTCAAAAGGTGAGCGGTTGAAATAAATCTGCATTTTTCCGCTTGTCTTCCTGAGACGACTCCCTATAATGCGCCTCCATCGATACGGCGGATGTGAATCACTTCACACAAACAGCCGGTCCGGTTGAAGAGAAAAATCCTGAAATTCAGGGTTGACTCTGAAA
>NZ_JAOWIB010000107.1:0-1150 GCF_030332325.1 Citrobacter sp. Cs237
GCTCAGGCAGGCACTGGAGCAGGAAAAAAAACGGGGCTTCTGGGCCAGACTGTTCAGCCGGTGAACACCGGCTGTAAGTGATGATAAGATAGTCTGCTGATATATAACTCACTGAGTAAAAAGATTTTATGACAAGGAGACACTCATGAGACGTTCCGGCGGCACACTGTATCTTATCGTCCTGCTGACAGCGACAACGGTCCTGACAGCCTGCACGCCAAAGGGCAGTGTGGAACAACATACCCGGCATTACGTTTATGCTTCAGACGATGGTTTTGATCCTAACTTTTCCACCCAGAAAGCCGACACAACACGAATGATGGTGCCTTTTTTCCGGCAGTTCTGGGATATGGGAGCAAAGGATAAAGCGACAGGAAAATCCCAGAGTGATGTGCAGCAACGTATTCAGCAGTTTCACAGCCAGGCGTTTTTAAACTCACTCCGGGGCACAACACAGTTTGCCGGTACCGATTACCGCAGCAAAGA
Organism: Citrobacter sp. Cs237; assembly: GCF_030332325.1. NCBI lineage: Bacteria > Pseudomonadati > Pseudomonadota > Gammaproteobacteria > Enterobacterales > Enterobacteriaceae > Citrobacter > Citrobacter sp. Cs237. Next base: position 487 of record NZ_JAOWIB010000107.1, read on the forward strand.
CCTCACGCCGAAAAAATCCAGGCTGCTGGCTGACACCATTTCGGCGGTTTATCTCGATGGCTACGAGGGCAGGCTGTAAGGGAGATATTTACCATAATCCCTTAATTGTACGCACCGCTAAAATACGTTCATCGCGATCACGGCAGCAGACAGGTAAAAATGGCAACAAACCACCCGGAAAACTGCCGCGATCGCGCCCGGTAAATTTTAACCGCATGAATACCTATGCAACCAGATGGTACAGGCCACATTAACCCCTCTTAATCCACTGAAGCTGCCATTTTTCATGGTTTCACCATCCCAGCGAAGGACCATCCAGCGTGCGTTCCTGTATTTCCGGCTGACGCTCCCGCTCCAGGGATAACGCATGTTCGCGCTCCTTTATCAGCCGTTCCTCCCTTATCTCCTGTTCTCGCTGTATAACTGCCTCAAGCGTTCTGTCTGCTCGCTCAAGTGCTGCACCTGCTGACTCAACTGCATCACCCGCTCGTTCAGCATCGCGTTGTCCCGTTGCGTAAGCGAAAACATCTTCTGCAATTCCACGAAGGCGCTCTCCCATTCGTTCAGCCGCTGCATATAGTCCTGTTGCAGCTGCTCTAAGGCGTTCAGCAAATGTGTTTCCAGCTCTGTCACTCTGTGTCACTCCTTCAGATGCACCCATTCC
>NZ_JAOWIB010000107.1:1200-2967 GCF_030332325.1 Citrobacter sp. Cs237
TCCAGGTTCGCCTGTATCCTCCCGCCAAGATACCAGAGCGTCCCGCCACTCGCGGTAAACAGGAGAAAGGCTATCCCCAGTAACATCATGCCCGTATTCCCTGCCAGCTTTAACACGTCCTTCCTGTGCTGCATCATCGCCTCTTTCACCCCTTCCCGGTGTTTTTCCAGCGATTTCTCTGTCGAGGCTGTGAACAGGGCTATAGCGTCTCTGATTTTCGTCTCGTTTGATGTCACAGCCTCGCTTACAGATTCGCCGAGCCTCCTGAGCTCGTTGTTCAGCATTTTCTCTGTAGATTCGGCTCTCTCTTTCAGTTTTTTCTCGAACTCCGCGCCCGTCTGTAAAAGATTGCTCATAAAACGCTCCTTTCAGCCTGATATTCCTCCCGCCGTTCGGGTCTGCAATGCTGATACTGCTTCGCGTCACCCTGACCACTTCAAGCCCCGCCTCCGTGAGCGCCTGAATCACATCCTGACGGCCTTTTATCTCTCCGGCATGGTAAAGTGCGTCCATACCGCGTGTAACGCCCTCAGCAAGCGCCTGTTTCGTTTCCGGCAGGTTATCAGGGACAGTCAGCGTCCGGCGATTCTGCGGGGCATTGGGGTCATGCAGCCCGTAGTGGTGATTCACCAGCGTCTGCCAGGCATCAATTCTCGGCCTGTCTGCGCGGTCGTAGTACGGCTGGAGGCGTTTTCCGGTCTGTAGCTCCATGTTCGGAATGACAAAATTCAGCTCAAGCCGTCCCTTGTCCTGGTGCTCCACCCACAGAATGCTGTACTGATTTTTTTCGAGACCGGGCATCAGTACACGCTCAAAACTCGCCATCACTTTTTCACGTCCTCCCGGCGGCAGCTCCTTCTCCGCGAACGACAGAACACCGGACGTGTATTTCTTCGCAAATGGCGTGGCATCGATGAGTTCCCGGATTTCTTCCGGATTACCCTGAAGCACCGTTGCGCCTTCCCGGTTACGTTCCCTTCCCAGCAGGTAATCAACCGGACCACTGCCACCACCTTTTCCCCTAGCATGAAACTTAACTATCATCCCGCGCTCCCTGTTCCCTTACGACCTGCCGTAATCTGCGCAACTCTCTCTCGATGGCCATCAGTGCGGCCACCACCTGAACCCGGTCACCGGAAGACCACAGCCCGCTGTTCACCTTACGGGCTGTCTGATTCAGATTATTCCCGATGGCGGCCAGCTGACGCAGTAACGGCGGCGCCAGTGTCGGCAGCCTCCCGGAACGGGCAACAGGCTCACCCAAGCAGACCCGCCGCATCCATACCGCCAGTTGTTTACCCTCACAGCGTTCAAGTAACCGGGCATGTTCGTCATCAGTAACCCGTATCGTGAGCATCCTCTCGCGTTTCATCGGTATCATTACCCCATGAACAGAAATCCCCCTTACACGGAGGCATCAGTGACCAAACAGGAAAAAACCGCACTTAATATGGCTCGCTTTATCAGAAGCCAGACATTAACGCTGCTGGAGAAACTCAACGAACTGGACGCGGATAAACAGGCAGACATCTGTGAATCGCTTCACGACCACGCCGATGAGCTTTACCGCAGCTGCCTCGCACGCTTCGGGGATGACGGTGAAAACCTCTGACATATGCAGCTCCAGGAGACGGTCACAGCTTGCCTGTGAGCGGATACCGGGAGCAGACAAGCCCGTCAGGGCGCGTCAGCAGATGTTAGCGGGTGTCGGGGCGCAGCCATGACCCAGTCACGTAGCGATAGCGGAGTGTATACTGGCTTAACCAT
>NZ_JAOWIB010000107.1:3017-7070 GCF_030332325.1 Citrobacter sp. Cs237
TCCTCGCTCACTGACGCGCTACGCCCGGTCGTTCGGCTGCGGGAGCGGTATCTGCTCACTCAAAGACGGTAATGCGGTTATCCACAGAATCAGGGGATAACGCCGGAAAGAACATGTGAGCAAAAAATGAGAACCCGGAAGAAGGCAGCGCCGGTGGCGTTTTTCCATAGGCTCCGCCCCCCTGGTGAGCATCACAAAAATCGACGCTCAAATCAGAGGTGGCGAAACCCGACAGGACTATAAAGATACCAGGCGTTTCCCCCCGGAAGCTCCCTCGTGCGCTCTCCTGTTCCGACCCTGCCGTTTACCGGATACCTGTCCGCCTTTCTCCCTTCGGGAAGCGTGGCGCTTTCTCATAGCTCACGCTGCTGGTATCTCGGCCCGGTGTAGGTCGTTCGCTCCAAGCTGGGCTGTGTGCACGAACCCCCCGTTCAGCCCGACTGCTGCGCCTTATCCGGTAACTATCGTCTTGAGTCCAACCCGGCAAGACACGACTTAACGCCACTGGCAGCAGCCACTGGTAAGCGGATTAGCAGAGCGATGATGGCACAAACGGTGCTACAGAGTTCTTGAAGTATTGGCCCGACTACGGCTACACTGGAAGGACAGCATTTGGTATCTGCGCTCTGCTGAAGCCAGTTACCTCGGTTAAGCAGTTCCCCAACTGACTTAACCTTCGATCAAACCGCCTCCCCAGGCGGTTTTTTCGTTTACAGGCAGCAGATTACGCGCAGAAAAAAAGGATCTCAAGAAGATCCTTTGATCTTTTCTACTGAACCGCGATCCCCGTCAGTTCAGAAGAGGAGGATGGTGCGACGGTCCCTCCCTGAACATCGCGAATATAATTAGCCTGGCAGCCTGATAGCAAAGCCATCAAGACAAGCATCCCTCCTGATAATATCATTTTCATATATCCCCTCATTAACTCATACCCCTAATATTAGGGTGACCATTACTCGCACAGCATGATATGCTTATACACATCAACAACTAAATTAATAACAATGAAAAACTTGGAGTATTATACCAATGCAAAAAGAGTACACTTACAACAAAGATTTAAACAGGATGCTTTTTTTGATTACTTTCGCGGGTATAATCCCATTAATCATTATTTTTATCACTTATACATCAAACCCCAACTTCTATTTAATCCGCATCATTTTCGATAATACTCAAAATATACCTTCAGTAATTTCTTCATATAATCCTGTGATGACAAAGGTGATGGATATCTACGGTAAGAGCGCACCATTATTAGCATTTATAGCTTTCATCATGCTATTCAAACACACAAGAGCCCCCAAAATAACAGACAGAAAAAAAATCATAACAGCTTGTATACTGTCCCCCTTTCTGTGTATTTTTTATGCTTATTTTTTCTTGTGGCATAATTTCGAGTTAACAACATCGGGAAGACCTGTTCGATTGATGTCTGAAAACGATCTTACTTTGCTTATCTTTTATATCTGCCTGTATTATTGCTCTTTTTTCATAACTTACGCCTTCTGCCTCCAACCAGTAATAGCATATAAACTCTGGAAAGAAAGGTAGTCTTCCTGACTACCTTTCAACTTTCAATCAATTCGCAGGGCGAATAATTTCGTTATTTAACTTATCAACAAAATCATCATCAATCAGCGAACCGATAAAGCCAGCAAAAATAATGCCCATAAGTCCCACAGCAGTTACAGACACGCCCGCTGTAATAAATAATGAACCAACAGCGACTGAGAAAAATGATAGCGCAACAGCAGAAGCAATACCACTCAATACCCAGGACTCAATCTCCAGCATCAGCGGCCCCCAGTTTCCGGTCTGATACCCCTCGATACTTTTCTCCCGGACGTTGTTTGCCTTCATCACATAATCTGCGACTTTAAACGTCTTACCCAGCGCGGCAAACTTATTCCCCATATCCTCTGCATCAAATGCTTTCCAGGCATTCACAATGGCATCCCTGTCTGCAGCATTAATTTTAAGATTAGGATTAGCTATCAGTTTATTGACAGAAGCCATCGCCTCATCATAACTACGAATCGTTTTACCCTGAAAGTTTTTGATATTATCTGCTATCTCACGAGAAAGAACTTTATATTTATCACCCAGATATTCCCCTGCCTTATCACCAACACTGATGATAATTTCGCTGGCTTTTGTCAGAACAGCCTTCTCGTCATTTGCTTTTTCCTCTGCCTCCTTTCTGGCTTTTTCAGCTTCAGCCTTTGCTTTCGCTTCAGCAGCCGCTTTTTCTGCCGCTGCTTTCGCCTCTGCATCTGCTTTTGCTTTTGCTTTTTCTGCTACTGCCTTGTTTTGTTCTGCCTGCTGTTTCCTTGCCGTCAGCCCGGAAACCTGTGCCTGCAGCGCATTAATATCACTGGCCAGTAAATTATATTTATTTCGGGCATCATCATATTCCATCTGGGCATCACGAATACGGTGATAAGAGTGATTTTTGAATATCTTTTTAAGATCTTCGACATCTTTTTGTTTTTTGTTCATCAAATCAGTCAGTGATGCCTGTTGATTTCGTTTTTCTGCTATTTTCTTATTTACATCATTAATAGCTTTTACTGTATCACTGATAACCTGGTTCGCCACATCAACATTCTTTTGTGATTCCGACAAACGGGACTCTGTCTGATTAAGAATGAGCGCTAGGTTAATATCATCAACAATCCGTTCAGTGACACGCCCCATCTCTTTTTTCAGATTTACCGGAAAATCCTGATATGCCAGACTCCAGGCAGCGACAATCTGTCTGACAGCCTCTCCCTGTTTTGCCAGTGGAAGGGAATCAAAAGCCTGTCGCATTGCTTTGTACTCTGCTTTATTCATCACCTCTTCTGGCGTGAGAACGCCCGTCACATAACCTTTTTTGATAATCCGGACACTTTTGATGGCGTTATTAACCAGCCCGGAATTCACCGGACCAGCCCCGGTCCAGCTGTCCTTCGCCACAGCATGCCATTCTCCGGCGGGTTTCTGTCCGTTCACAAAACTGTCCACAGAGGTTTCGCTTCCGGGTGTACTTGCTCCTGATGCATTAAGGCGGTGGCCGGTGTCAATTTCGCCCACAGCCCCAATAAGACCTGAAGCGTTATATCCCATGACCAGCCCCCCCAGACCAAGCTGCCGGGCCTGCGTGGAGGTTACCCCCTCAATGGTGACCTGCATAACACCAGAAGGAGCAATACTTCCCAGAATCATTTTCGCAGCGGGATTCATTTTTCTCGCCGCAAGCAACATGTCGGTCAGTTTCTGCTTAATTTTCTGGTCATTCTGGATGGCTGATATCTGCTGACTCACAGAATTGCTACCACTGGCATTATTTCCGCTCTGACCGCCACCGTTTCCCTGCATACCACCGCCCGGAGCTGGACCACCACTTTCAGAACTCCAGCCTGTACCGTCACCATGTCCACCGTAATTAAATCCCGGCATAATTCATTCCTCTTTGACATTAAAAACAATCAGTTAAAAATAAAATACTGTATATATAACCACTGGTTTTATATACAGCCTAAAATTACGCTGCCTCGTTTTCCCTGTCAACCCTGTGGATTTGTGTTTTTGTGAAAACGGTCAAAAAAACAGCCACTCACACCATGTGCCATCCCCGCCAGATACCACAGAAACTGGCACAAACATTACCGCTCTCAGGCCCCGGTATGTTTAACTGAGACTATGAGATGAGACACCTATGGGACACTGTCACTTTATGGCATGGCACACACTCCGGGACGCAATGAAAATGACAGGCAAATCGCGTTCACAGTTTTACCGTGATATGCGCGCAGGCCTTGTCAGTTACCGTACTGGTCAGAACGGACGACGGGAGTTTGAAACCAGTGAACTGATCCGGGCATACGGCGAATTAAAGCAGAATGAGACACCTGAAAGGCACACTGCGGGACAGGCAGAAAAGCCATATGATGAGCAGGCAGAACGCATTCTCCGGGAGCTGAATGAGCTGAAACAATGCCTGACACTGATGCTTGAGGACAAACAGGCACAGGATACGGAGCGCAAGCGCCAGGAAGCCGAACGGGA